>CAZNQD010000049.1:0-14168 GCA_964575345.1 uncultured Bacteroidales bacterium | reverse complement strand
TTTGGAAAGGTTGTCAGAGTTGCGTAAACTACCCGATTCTGGCCGAAAAAAACCGACGTTTCTGTATGTGCACAGCTATGTTGTACGATCCTAAAGAACATAAAAAAAACAAGCGAGTGTGAATCCCGACCATTTCGTGTACCACACCAAAAAAATAAATAATAATGAAAGAAAAAGTAGTATTAGCCTTCAGTGGAGGACTGGACACCTCCTTCTGCGTAAAGTACCTCAGCATCGAAAAGAATTTTGAGGTCTATACCGCCCTAGCCAATACAGGAGGTTTTTCGCAGAAAGACCTCGAAGTGATCGAAGAAAAAGCCCTCAGACTGGGAGCAGTAAAACATGTTAGCCTGGACATCACCCGGGAATATTACGAAAAGAGCATCAAGTACATGGTCTTTGGCAATGTGCTGCGCAACGGCACCTATCCTATCTCGGTGAGCTCTGAACGCATCTTTCAGGCCATTGCCATAATTGAATACGCCAAATCCATCGGCGCCAGATACGTAGCCCACGGCAGTACGGGAGCCGGCAACGACCAGGTGCGCTTCGATCTGACTTTTCAGATATTGGCGCCCGAAATTCAGATTATCACCCCTACCCGCGATATGGTATTGACTCGTGAATACGAAATTGATTACCTCAAAAAACACGGTTACCAGGCCGACTTCACCAAAATGGAATATTCCATCAACAAAGGACTTTGGGGAACTTCTATAGGTGGTAAAGAGACGCTGCATTCGGAGCAGACCTTACCCGAGTCGGCTTATCCCAGCCAAATCACCAAAGAAGGCAGCGAAGTGTTGTGTATCGATTTTTACAAAGGAGAAATCTCGGGAGTGAACGGAACCGTATATACCGACAAAGTGAAAGCCATACAAAAAGTGGAAGAGATTGCCTCCGCCTACGGCATAGGCCGGGATATGCACATTGGCGACACCATCATTGGCATCAAGGGCCGGGTTGGTTTCGAAGCCGCTGCACCCATCCTGATTATTCAGGCGCACAAAATGCTCGAAAAGCATACCCTGACCAAATGGCAACAATACTGGAAAGATCAGATCGGCACCTGGTACGGGATGTTTTTGCACGAAGCACAATACCTGGAACCGGTAATGCGCGACATGGAAGCTTTCCTTTGCAGCAGCCAGGGCAATGTCTGCGGCAAAGTAAGCATCAGGCTCAGGCCCTACAGCTTCAGCCTGATAGGAGTAGACAGCCCCTACGATCTGATGAAAACCGATTTCGGCGAGTACGGCGAAGTGAACAAAGCCTGGGACGCCAACGACATGAAGGGCTTTACCAAGATCCTGGGCAACCAGATGAAAATTTATTACAACGTACAAGACAGAGTAAACAAAAAATGATCAGAGTCGGAATTATTGGCGGTGCAGGCTATACCGCCGGAGAATTGCTGCGGATATTGATACATCATCCACAGGCTGAACTTGTGTTTGTACACAGCAGCAGCAACGCCGGTAAGCCTGTTGCCTCGATACACGGAGGGCTTTACGGTGAATGTGATCTTATATTCGGAAGTGAATTGCCTCTTGATAAAATCGATGTCTTGTTCATGTGCTCTGCTCACGGCGACAGTAGGATATTCCTTGAAAGTCACAGCCTGCCGCCCAAACTCAAAATTATTGACTTGTCCAACGATTATCGCGACGAAAGCGATGGTTTTGTCTACGGTTTGCCCGAATTACAAAAAGAAAAGATACGCCTGGCCGACAAAATTGCCAATCCGGGCTGTTTTGCCACTTGCATTGAACTGGCCCTACTGCCCCTGGCCGCCGCCGGCTTGCTGACTTCGGATATACACGTCAATGCCATTACCGGTTCCACCGGAGCCGGCGTGAAACCCTCGCCCACCTCGCATTTCAGCTGGAGAAACAACAATATTTCGGTTTACAAAGCTTTTGAACATCAACACCTCAAAGAAATCAGGCAATCGCTGAGTGCTTTGCAAAAAGGATTCAAGTCCGACCTGCATTTTATCCCTATGCGCGGTGACTTTCCAAGAGGCATACTGGCCACAGCCTACACCGCTTGCCCCTGGAGCCTCGAAGAGGCCGAAAAAGCCTATTCCGGCTTCTACCGCGAGGCCGCTTTCTGTTTTGTTTGCAAAGAAAATCCCGACCTCAAGCAAGTGGTCAACACCAACAAATGCTTGTTGCATCTCCATAAGCACGGAGATCAACTTTTGATTGTCTCTGTGGTGGATAATTTATTAAAAGGCGCTTCCGGTCAGGCAGTCCAAAACATGAATCTGATGTTTGGCCTGGACGAAAAGGCAGGGCTGAATCTTAAGAGTACAGGTTTCTAAGCCTTTACGCGAAGGCCTTTGCTGAGGCTTATTCTTAGGCTGGTTTTTTGATTTGCTGTGATTATCTTTGATTTAATTCGCCGGGCCCTGATCGGCTTTGCTAATATCAAAACTTGAAGAAAATGAATTTATTTGATGTTTATCCCCTATACGACCTCGAAATTGTCAGCGGCAAGAATTGCTGCATTTACGATAAGCAGGGACGGGAGTACCTCGATCTCTACGGCGGGCATGCCGTAATTTCCATCGGGCATTCACACCCCCATTATGTGCAAAGCATTTGCGAACAGGCTGCCCGCATAGGTTTTTATTCCAATTCCGTAGTAAACAGCCTGCAAAAGAACTTTGCCGAACGTTTGGGAAAGATTTCGGGCTACGAAGATTACAGCCTCTTTCTGGTCAATTCCGGGGCAGAGGCCAACGAAAACGCACTCAAACTGGCGTCGTTTCATAACGGACGCCGCAAAGTAGTCGCTTTTCGCAAGGCTTTTCACGGCCGCACTTCGGCGGCTGTTCGCGTCACCGACAACCCCGGTATAGTAGCTCCGGTCAACCAGGGTCTGGAAGTTGAATTCCTGGCGCTCAACGATATTCAGGCTATGGAAAACAGCCTGTCTAAGGGAGATGTTTGTGCTGTTATTATTGAAGGGATCATGGGTGTCGGCGGCATTCATATTCCAGACCCCGCTTTCCTGAAAGCTTTACGCAAAAGTTGTAACGAAACAAAAACGGTCTTGATTCTGGACGAAATACAATCGGGCTACGGTCGAAGCGGTAAATTTTTTGCCCATCAACACGCCGGTATACGTCCGGATATGATTACCGTAGCCAAAGGCATCGCCAACGGTTTCCCCATGAGCGGACTCCTCATCAGTCCGGAATTCAAAGCTGTCCACGGCATGCTGGGAACCACCTTTGGAGGCAACCACCTGGCTTGTGCCGCCGCTCTGGCCGTACTGGATGTTATCGAGCAGGAAAAGTTGATTGACAATGCCGCCAGGGTGGGCGACTTTTTGATAAAAGAATGCCAGTCTTTAGCACAAATAAAAGAGGTTCGCGGGCTGGGGCTGATGATAGGCCTGGAATTCGATAAATCCATCAAAGAACTTAGAAAAAACCTGCTCTTTGAACACCATGTGTTTACCGGAGTAAGCGGAAGTAATGTTATCCGCCTATTGCCCCCTTTGAGCCTGAGCATGGGGCAGGCCGCCCTTTTTATGGAGAAACTCAGGCTGGCCTTAAAAAACTACTAGTTAAAAAAACAAGAAACGATAATTATAAAATCAATCCTCTCACTGAGTGATACTACTATTCATCAACGCTTCAAAGAATAAAAATAAATCTTTAGCTTAATTGCTATCATTAAAAGTTCAACTATGAAAATCGGAATTATAGGAGTAGGTAACATCGGCAAAGCCATCATATCAGGCCTGGCCAAATCGGCCTTTGTGCCCGAAAGCCACATTTTGATCTCGGATATCGAAAAATCCAATCTGGAAATGGTAAAAAGTTCTTTCCCGAAGATTCAGAGCTCTACAGAGAACATGGCGGCCGCTCAGGCGAACATTGTCATTTTGGCCGTCAAACCCTGGCTTGTAGGCGGAATCCTGGCTGAAATTGCCCCTTTGCTGGAGGCCTCAAGGCCTACCTTGGTCGTTGTGGCTGCCGGAGTTAGTTTTGAACAGATATACAGCAAATTACCCGATAGCCTTTCAACGCTGCCCTGTTATCGGTTTATCCCTAATACGGCCATAGCCTTGAGAGAAAGCATGAGTTTGCTCTCGGCAGCCAATACTAGTCCCGAACAAGACAAACTGATGATGGATTTGCTCGGACAACTGGGCAAAGCTGTACTCATTCCCCAGGAAATGCTGGCAGCCGGCACTTCGCTGACCTCCTGCGGCACAGGCTTTGCTCTGCAGTTTATCAAAGCCAACGTTCAGGTGGCCATCGAGATGGGTTTCAGCCCCGAGCAGGCCACCGAACTGATAGCCCAAACCGTCAAGGGAGCCGCCGAGCTGCTGTTAATAAACAAAACTACTCCCGAAGTGGAAATTCGCAAAGTCACCACGCCCGGAGGCATCACCATCAGGGGATTGAACGAAATGGAAGCCTCGGGTTTCACGGCTTCCGTCATCAAAGGCATCAAAGCCAGCTTACTCTGAAACTATGTACATTTATCGTCGTGTCGTTGTTAAAATTGGCAGCAATGTCCTCACCCGCAAAGACGGGACTTTGGATGTTACCCGAATGTCTGCTCTGGTTGATCAGCTGGCCGAACTTCACAAAGCCGGCCTGGAGCTGATTCTGGTTTCGTCCGGAGCTGTGGCAGCAGGACGCAGCGAAATTCAGGCCTCGCGCAAACTGGGACAAGTGGAGCAAAGGCAGCTTTATTCTGCCATCGGGCAGGCCATTCTGATCAATAAGTACTACGACCTTTTCCGTGATCACAATATCGTGTGCGGACAGATACTGACGACCAAAGAAAACTTTTCGGACCGCCGGCATTACCTCAATCAAAAAAACTGCATGGACGTAATGCTCGAAAACAAGGTGATTCCCATCGTTAACGAAAACGACACCGTCTCGGTCACCGAACTGATGTTTACCGACAACGATGAACTTTCGGGCCTGATTGCCGGGATGATGAATGCCGAAGTCCTGCTTATACTCAGCAACGTAGACGGTATCTATAAAGGACATCCCGACGATCCCGAAGCAGAATTGATCGGAGAGATTTTGCCCAAACAAGAACTGGGACAATACATCAGCACCGACCGTTCTTCCACCGGCAGAGGAGGTATGCGCACCAAATACAACATCGCCTCCAAGCTGGCCGAAGAAGGCATCCGGGTAATCATTGCCAACGGGAAAAAAGAAAACATCATTCCCGACTTACTCAGCCCCAAACCCCGCAATAAACACAGCCTGTTCCTGCCGGCCGAAAAGACTTCTGCCATCAAAAAATGGATTGCCCATTCCGAAGGCTTCGCCAAAGGAGAAGTGCATATAAACCAAGGTTGCACCGAGGCCTTAACACACGCTCAGGCCAGCTTGTTGCCCGTGGGTATAGAACGCATCGAGGGGGAATTCGAAAAAGGAGATATTGTGCGGGTCGTTGATCACGAAGGTCGTCAGATAGGAGTGGGCAAGATTCGTTGCGACAGCAAGGCCGCCCGTAGCCTCATCGGATCCAAAGGACAAAAAGCCCTTATTCATTACGATTATTTATACCTGGAATAATGAAGCTCGAAGACAAATTCAAAGCGACAAGGCAAGCCTCCAGGCTGTTGAGTGATTTTAGCGACCAGGAAGTCGGACAATTGCTGACAGACCTGGCTGCCGAAACCGAAGCGCAGATTCCTTACATTCTGAGCGAAAATCAAAAAGACCTGGATCGGATGGATCCCTCTGATCCCAAATACGACCGACTCAAACTCAGCGCCGAACGCATTCAGGGCATAGCTGCCGATATGCGTCAGGTGGCCGCTTTGCCTTCACCACTGGGCGAAATTCTAAGCCAGGAACAGCGTCCCAACGGAATGTTAATACAAAAAACAAGGGTAGCTTTCGGAGTGATCGGTATCATTTACGAAGCCAGACCCAACGTCAGTTTCGACGTGTTTTCACTTTGCATAAAAACAGGGAATGCCTGTATACTCAAAGGCGGTTCGGATGCTGAATATTCAAACACAGCCATCGTGGGGCTGATACAGCAACAACTGATCAGGCATGGTTTCCCCCGGGAAGCAGTCTTACTGTTACCACCGGAACGCCAGGCCACCGACGAACTCATGAAGGCAACCAGTTATGTAGACCTGATCATCCCCAGAGGCAGCCAGTCACTAATCAACCACGTACGCAGCCATTCGCTGGTGCCGGTCATAGAAACCGGCGCAGGCATATGCCATACTTATGTGGACAGTTCTGCCGACATCAAAAAAGCGGCTGCCATTGTTCATAATGCCAAAACCCGCCGGGTGAGTGTTTGCAATGCCTTGGACTGCATGCTGCTGCACCGCTCCTGTTTGCAGGACCTGCCTGACATCTGCCTTAAGCTGCAGGAAGAACAAGTGATTATTTACGCAGATAAGGACGCGCTGGCAGCCCTCAAGGGTCATTACCCCGATAATTTGTTATTACCGGCCGGCAAAGAACATTACGGCACGGAGTTCCTCGATTATAAAATGGCCATCAAAACGGTAAATTCCACAGAAGAAGCCATCGAGCACATTGCCCTTTATTCTTCCGGACACAGTGAGGCCATAGTCTGCGAAGACCCGGAGCAAGCCAAACTCTTTTGCAAACGGGTTGATGCCGCCTGTGTTTACGTCAACGTATCGACCGCCTTTACCGACGGTGCTCAATTCGGCCTGGGAGCCGAAATCGGCATCAGCACACAAAAGCTGCATGCCCGGGGTCCCATGGCTTTAAAAGAAATCACTACTTACAAATATTTAATTACCGGCAACGGACAAATACGTTCAAAATAATGAGACACTACACCAGCATCAGCGACCTGGGCGACCTAAAAGCCGCAGTCAGCGAAGCCCTGCAAATCAAAGCCCGGCCTTTTGCCTGGCAAGACCTGGGCAAAAACAAGACCTTGTTGATGATCTTTTTCAATTCCAGCCTCAGAACCCGCCTGAGTACCCAAAAAGCCGCTTTAAACCTGGGTATGAATGTCATCGTGCTCGATGTAAATCAGGGAGCCTGGAAGCTCGAAACCGAACGCGGCGTCGTCATGGACGGGGATAAATCGGAACACCTGCTCGAAGCCATTCCGGTAATGGGCTCCTACTGTGACATAATCGGCGTACGTTCCTTTGCCCGCTTCGAAAGCAAGGCCGACGATTATTCCGAAAAGATACTGAGCCAGTTTATACAGTATTCCGGCAAACCGGTTTTCAGCATGGAAGCTGCTACCCGCCATCCTCTGCAGAGCTTTGCCGACCTTATCACCATCGAAGAATTCAAAGAAACAGCACGGCCCAAAGTAGTCCTGACCTGGGCTCCTCACCCCAAAGCCCTGCCTCAGGCCGTACCCAATAGTTTTGCCGAAACCATGAATCTCTGCGATTATGACTTTGTCATTACGCATCCCCAAGGCTACGAGCTGGCTCCTGAATTTTCCGGCAAAGCCAGATTAGAATACGATCAAAACAAAGCTCTCGAAGGAGCGGATTTTGTATATGCCAAAAACTGGGCAGCCTTTGCCGATCCGAACTACGGTATGATTCTGAGCCAGGATCGTTCCTGGACCATTGACAGCAAAAAGATGTCTCTGACCAACAACGCACGCTTTATGCATTGCCTGCCGGTAAGACGCAACATGATTGTCAGTGATGATGTAATCGAAGGCCCCCGGTCGGTGGTAATTCCCGAAGCCGCCAACAGGGAATTTTCGGCCCAGACGGTGTTGAAACGCATACTTGAAGGTTTGGCCTGAACACGAATTCTGTTTTATTAATTCCATCGAAAAGTGTACCTTTGCGGCTCAAATCAATCGAAATGGATACAGTTCTAAGCGGAATACGCTCTACAGGAAATTTGCATTTGGGCAATTATTTTGGTGCCCTGCGCAATTTTGTCAGGATGCAACACGAAAATCGTTGCTTCTTTTTTATTGCAGATTATCATTCTCTTACTACCCACCCGGATCCCAAATCCCTGCACACTAACGTAAAAGATATCCTGTGTGAATACCTGGCTGCCGGCATCGATCCGGAGGTTGCCACCATTTACGTACAAAGCGACGTCCCTGAAACTGTAGAACTCTATCTCTTGCTCAATATGCACGCCTATATGGGCGAGCTGGCCAAAACCACCTCTTTCAAGGAGAAAGCCCGGAAACAACCCGAAAACGTAAACGCCGGCCTGCTCACTTACCCCACTCTGATGGCCGCCGATATACTGCAGCACAACGCCGATAAGGTGCCCGTAGGCAAAGATCAGGAACAACACCTGGAACTCACCCGGCGATTTGCCCGGCGATTCAACAATTTGTACGAGGTCAATTTCTTCACCGAACCCAAACCCTATAATTTTGATCAGGAACTCATAAAAATACCCGGCCTGGACGGCAGCGGCAAGATGGGCAAATCCGAAGGCAATTGCATTTTTTTGTGCGAAGAACCCAAACTTATTCAAAAAAAGGTGATGAAAGCCCTTACTGATGCGGGGCCCACCGAAGCTCATTCGGTCAAACCTGAATCGATCGAAAATCTCTTCGTACTTCTGAAAAGCGTTTCCAGCTCTGACACAGTGGCCTATTTCGAAGAACAATGGAACAACTGCAGCATTCGATACGGTGACCTCAAAAAACAACTGGCCGCTGACATCATTGCTTTTACCACTCCCATTCGCAAACGTTATCTGGACATCTGCAATAACGAGGAATATTTGCACAGGGTAGCTGTAAACGGCGCCGAAAAGGCACGTGCCAGTGCTGCTGCCACCCTGCGCGAAGTGCGGCACATTATGGGTATCCGGCCTTTTTAATTTCGAATGAATCAACAAACCAGAAGTTTTATACATGGCTCGGCATTCATGGCTATAGTGGCCTGTTTGTTGTGGTCTACGGCATTTTCCGGTATTAAAATCGGACTTAAATACATGAGTCCTCTCCTGTTTGCCGGAGTTCGGTTTTCTATATCCGGTATTCTGATTTTGTTGTATTACGGCAAGTTTAGGGCCTATTTTCAGGCTGTTAGAACACATTTCTGGTACATCCTGTTAATAGCACTCTTACAAACTGTATTGATGTACGGCTTGTTTTATACCGCCATGGATATGGTGCCGGGCTCTATGGGTGCCATGATCAACGGCTCGGGCCCCTTGTTTGCGGCCATTGTTGCACATTTGTTTATTAAGGACGATAAAATAACCCTGCGCAGCGCCGGCAGTATCATGTTGGGAATCATAGGTATTGTAATTATCAACATAGGCAGGCACAACGGGGGCAAGGCCGGCGGGCTCGAAATGATCGGTGTTATGCTCTTGATTGCCAACAATCTCGTGAGCGGATTATACAACGTTATAGTCAAGAAAAGCAAACGGGATATGTCGATGCTGGTACTGAGTTCTGCTTCCTTGCTGATTGGAGGAATCTTGTTGATTCTGATTTCCATTCCCTTTGAAACTATGCCGGCGAATCTGAATTTTCCGTTTGAATTCTGGATTTCTCTCAGCTGGTTGAGTTTTTTGTCGGCAGCTGCCTTTGCCTTGTGGTTTACTTTACTGAAACGCCCCGAAGTAAAAATATCTTACCTGAACAGCTGGAAATTCATAATTCCGGTGTTCGGAGCAATACTTAGCTGGTTGATATTACCCGATGAATCACCCGACATTTATGCCGTTACAGGTGTGGTAATAATAGGGGCTTCATTGCTCTGGATGAACAACGAAGCCCTAAAACACATGTTTGGCAAATGGCGTGCAAAATTTTAGGCCCTGAGGGCTATTGGTCGTACTGCCTTTTTTTTCCTTTTCCCTGGCCTCCGCCGGCTTTGCGCCTCAGACCCATACCCTGACCCATTTTTGCATCTCCCTGTTCAGGCTTTCCTTTGCCGCATCTGCCGAGGCCTCTGCCTGTGCCGGCCCCTTTTCCTTCGGGACCTGTTCCGTTCGTTCTGGGCATAATTCTTTATTTAGTGTTATTGGTTTCCAAATCTTTAATACGTTGCTCTATTTGTTCCTGACGGTTTCTTAAGTATTCCGCTTCAGATTTCAGATCTGTAAGTTCTTGCTTTTGAGTTGTATACGGCCGGTTTTCTGCATACTCATACCATGCTCCACGGTCCCAGCCGTATCCGCCACCATAACCAAATCTATTTCTGCGGCCCATGCCGCCTCCAAAACCACGGCCTCTTCCACGGCCCATGCCGCCTCCGAATCCTTTGGTAAATCCAGGGCTATCGTATCCGGCACAAAAACCTAATGCTCTTCCGGTCATGTGACCTTGTCCCCTTGGACCTGTTTTATCACCTCTTGGCATAATTGTAAATTTTTAAAAATGACACTTATTGTTTTTTCAAATACAAATATGCATCATATTATGAACATATGTTCATTTACCCTCTAAGATTTAATATTATTTAAGACCGTTGTTTGTTTCCCGGAAAAGAAGAACTTATTATAGTCCCAAAAAGAGCAATAACATTCCGATCACAAGACCAATCAGTATATTGATGCCCTTGATCAGGAAAAAGTCCTTACGGCTTTCGGCCAACATCGGCAGCATGCCGTGACCATCCTGCACTATAGAACTGGCCAATAGAATACTAAAAGGAATCAGCTGCTGCGAAAACAGGGTGACAAAGACCAAATGCGGCCCTGATTCAGGAATTATGCCGATAAGTACGGCTGCCAACAAAATCCAGTAAGGATTGTTTTCGACCAAAGCGCCTAAAAGCTGCTCTGTTTGTACAAAATGAAGAAGGATAAATGCACCCCAGGACCAGAGCAAAATGCGTAAAAAGTGCTTCTTGACGATGTGGTTGTACAAATGCTCTTTTAGAAAATGTTCCGGAACGGTCAAAAAAACAAATAGAAGAAAAAGGCTGCCGGCCAGCAGGGTAATTTTTTCCCAACCCCAGCCCTCGTGGCCGATGACACCTAAAACAAGAAGCAGCGAAAAAACAGTAGTTGCGAAAAGCAAAAGGCTGCGTTCGAAAGTAATTCTTTTGAGTTGTGGCAGGATAATACGCTTTTCAAAGCATTTGCAATAGTTCTTCTGATGAATCACAAAGCCATGTTGAGGCCCCGTCGGTTCTTTTTCCTTTTTGCTGAATAAATAGATTACCCAGCCGGCCAGGAGGGCTATAATAAAAAGTATTCCATGCAGCAACAAAGCCTTGCCGGGGAAAAGAGCGAACATCACAAAGGCCTCGTCACCGCTGGTAGCAATCATTGCCGCCACAACGGCAGCCAGGCCTATCATTCTGTGCGTGTACAAGGACACTACCGCAAAACTACCCATGCAGCCTGGTATTATCCCCAAAATAGTTGTCATTAAAATTTGCATCAGAGGAGAATGCCGTAATTTTTCGGCCCAGCGGTTTTTGTTTTGCACATTGATGTATTCAACGACCACCATCATCAGCATGACAAAGCCCGTTATCATGAGTGCATGCATGAGTGTGTCAACCAGGAGTTCCTGCATATTCCTCAAATTTTAAAAAGCCAAATTTAGTCAAAATACTTCGTGTGGATTTATTCATAGTACGAATTATCTATAAATCGTTTGTTCAATGCGTATAAGCCAAAAAGATTTTCAAAAGGATAAATTATACATTGAAGAATTCTTTTATATTTGTGTTTTTAAAAAATATTCAATCAATATACACTTTTAGCACATTAAAATTTATGAAATATCTGATAATCGGCGGCGTGGCAGGCGGAGCCACCACAGCAGCAAGACTAAGACGGCTGGACGAAAAAAGCGAAATAATCATTTTTGAGCGCGGTGAGCATATTTCGTATGCCAATTGCGGCCTGCCCTACTATATAGGGGGTGTCATCAAAGACAGGAACCAATTGTTTGTACAGACTCCGGAATCTTTTGGAAAACGATTCAATCTGGAAGTCAGGAACTTCTCCGAAGTGCTTACTATCGACAGAAACAAGAAAGAAGTTCTGGTGAAAGATAACAGAAACGGAAACGAATATACCGAAAGCTACGACAAACTTGTTCTTTCGCCCGGCGCTGAACCCATAAGGCCCATGTTGCCCGGCATTAATCAGGAAGGCATTTTCACTTTACGCAACGTACCTGACACCGATAAGATTAAAAAATACATTGAGCAAAAACAGGCCCGTCATGCTCTGGTGGTCGGGGCCGGCTTTATTGGGTTGGAAATGGCAGAGAACCTGCATCATGCCGGCCTGAAAGTGACCATAGTAGAAATGGCAGAGCAAGTGATGACCCCTCTGGATTATTCCATGGCTGCCCTGGTTCATCAGCACCTCAAAACAAAAAATGTTGAGTTCTATCTAAAAACCGCAGTTGTATCCTTTTCGAAAAAAGGAGAAAAAATTCTGGCAAAACTTGATACCACAAGGTCGATTGAAACCGACATGGTGGTCCTTTCAATAGGCGTAAGACCCGACAGCAAACTGGCCAAAGCCTGCGGACTGGAAATTGGACAAAGCGGAGGCATCGTGGTAAACAAGTATTTACAAACCTCCGATCCCGATATTTATGCCCTTGGCGATGCCATTGAATTTGAGAATCCGATCACTCACACCAAAATGATTACCTACCTGGCCGGGCCGGCCAACAAGCAAGCCCGCATACTGGCAGATAATTTGGTCATAGGCAACAAAAAGGAATACACCGGATCAGTCAATACGGCCATAGCCAAAGTATTCGATCTGACAGTGGCCTCCACGGGGGTCTCGGGCAAAATGCTGGCCAAAATGAATATTCCCCATTTCGATTCAACGATACACGTTTCCTCGCACGCGGGTTATTATCCGGGAGCCTTGCCCATGTCTGTTAAGATCTCTTTCGCTCCCGGAGACGGCAAACTGCTGGGAGCACAAATAGTTGGTTACGACGGTGTCGATAAACGAATTGATTTATTTTCGGCAGCCCTCAGGCAAGGGGTAACGGTGCACGACCTGGCTTTTGTTGAACACGCCTATGCTCCACCTTTCTCTTCGGCCAAAGATCCGGTGAATATCGCCGGCATGGTGGCCGAGAATATCCTGGAAGGTCTCACCAAAATTATCTATTGGAGAGACATTGCTTCTTGCAGGGAAAACGGGAGCATGCTGATTGACGTGCGCACTGCCGAAGAATTTGAACTGGGTAGCATTGAGGGTGCTGTCAATATTCCACTGGACGAATTCAGGGAACACCTGGTTGAGATTCCTAAAGACAAAAAATTGGTGGTATTCTGCGGTGTAGGCCTGCGAGCTCATGTTGCCTGCCGTATCCTGATGGAGAACGGTTATGAGGAAGTCTACAATTTGTCGGGTGGACTGAAAACCTACGAAACCGCCAGCCAAAAACAAAGCAACGAAGACATATTCGAAGGAGACTACATCGGACACGACGACCAGATTTATCAAGGCAAAAAGACCGAAACTGTTGCTGCCGCTGTCAGCTTCGGCAATCTAAAGCTTATCGATGCCTGCGGCTTGAAATGTCCCGGACCGGTACTTAAATTGAAGTCTTCCATGGACGAGCTCAGCGAAGGAGAAGCCTTTAAAATTACGGCTTCCGACCCCGGTTTTTACAAAGATGTGCAGGCCTGGGCCAAGATTACGGGAAATGAATTGCTCGATCTGCAACAAAGCGGGGCAGAAATATCGGCTGTAATTCGCAAAAGGACTCTGCCTGTAGAGCAGATTTCAACAACCGGCGGCAAAGACGCCACCCTGATTTGCTTCAGCGACGACCTGGACAAAGCCCTGGCTACTTTTGTTATCGCCAACGGCGCCCTGGCTTCGGGCAAAAAAGTCACCATCTTTTTCACCTTCTGGGGACTGAATGTTATTAAACGCCAGCGCAAACCCAAGGTTCAAAAAGACTTCTTCGGTACAATGTTTGGCATGATGTTGCCCGGTTCCAGCCGCAAGTTGGGGCTTTCTAAACTGAATATGGCAGGCATGGGGAGTAAAATGATGCGAATGATTATGCGCAACAAACAAATCGACGCCCTGGAAGATATGATTCAAACAGCTCTGAACAACGGAGCACAGTTCATTGCCTGCCAGATGTCGATGGATGTCATGGGAGTCAAAGCCGAAGAATTTATAGACGGAGTACAAATAGGCGGTGTGGCCACTTACCTGGAAAAAACCGATTCGGCCGGACTGAATTTGTTCCTCTGAA
>CAZNQD010000048.1:0-15549 GCA_964575345.1 uncultured Bacteroidales bacterium | reverse complement strand
GGATTCTCTGTGGAATTAGGAGCAAAGTTTGAAATTAAAAACACCGACTTATGAAAAAATATTTATTTATCCTTATCTTTTTCCCAACCTTAGCATACGCTAATCCGATTTGGTTGGGAGCCTCAATCTCTGAAATATATTTCAATGCATCGGGAGAATGGACCTTGGAGATAATTTATCACGATTATTCGGATAGTATAATCGTAGAAAGTGATTCTGGTTCTGCTAGAATCGTTGACTTTGATAAAGCAGATTTTACAGTTATTTCAAACATCAATTTAAGTGATATTGTATCATTTAACAAAGATTCCGATTGCATCAAAGTACATACATTTACCTTTGGGGATCATAAGGTTGACAGCATTTGCATAGGAGATATTGCAGGCTCATATTTAAATAATATAAAAAACGGACAATCCGTATCAAGGTCATATGAAAATGGACCCTTTTATAAAGATAATAGCCCTACAATTGGATTTGCCAATGATCTTGATGGCTCATTGGGAAAGATATATGGATGGTTTTACGATACGGATGGGCAACCAATGACAAATAAGCATTTCTCTATTGATTATTGTACGCTAATATTACATGAAGGGGATGAAAGAGGTTTGAAAATTGACGAAACCGGATTTTATTGTACAGAGATACTCTCCAGGACGTATACAATTAATGAAATTGAAATTTACGATCCAGCAACAGATTATGAAACAATGCAATTTGAAACCGTTCAATTTGATCTGGAAGAAGGTGACAGCATAAATGTTAATTTTAGGAGAGTTTTAGCATCAATAAAGTCAATTCATCAGGATTCTGTCATAGTGTACACCTATCCTAATCCTGCAACTGATATCATTTATTTTATCACCTCAAATGTAAACACTTCGAATTCACCCATTTACGTTACTGTTTATAATAGCATCGGTCAAATTATGGACTCCTTTGCTCTTCACTCGGATATACATCAGTGGAATTGTAGTAATTTACCGCATGGTACGTATATATACTCTCTGAATTCAGGGAAGAACACCATTAAAACGAACAAATTTCAGATCATTAAATGAATAAATTAGCTGTATCTTTTTGTATATGCTTGTTCGGGTTTATTTGTTTGGCTCAAAATGAGCTTTTCTTCGAAAAGGAAGATATCACTTTTGATCTAAGGGACAGTCTTTTTTTTGTTAGGGGGCTTTATTATTTTAATTCACAATCGGAGAATGAATTCCTTCTCTTATACCCCTTTCCTAAAGATAGTATTTTTGGTAAGCCATTCGATATCCAAATTGCTTATTTCAATTTAAATAAAGTAATAAGTTATGAACTGGCTAAGGATTCTTCTTCGGTAGTATTTCGAATAGTTGCCGATTCGCTTCAGCCGATATGGATATCTTATTGTCAGCAATTAAAGTCAAATACGGCAAGATATATACTAAATACTACAAATAATTGGCAGAGGCCTCTTAAACAAGTCGATTATAAATTAGTCACCGGATTAGATTTGTCAATAAAACGCTTTTCAATAGAGCCTGATAAAGTAATACAGGTTGATAATAAAAATATTTATTTATGGCATAAAGAAAATTTTATGCCTCGTAACGATTTTATAATTGAATTTTAACAAACGTATTCGTATACTGTAGATATATAGTGCCTTATGAAAAAATATTTATTTATCCTTTTCTTTTTCCCTTTCGTGTTAAAAGCCCAAATTATGGAGCCTGGTGTTGTCCTGTCTGAACTTTATTTTGATACCAACGGAGAATGGGTAATTGAATTGCAGCATTTAGATGCTTTAGAATGGGCGCCAATTGATAGTGTTTGGTTAAAATCGACTTCCGGCATTTCAAAATTAAGGAGGTTCGATCCCTCCGATTCAACAGGTATTATGATCGTTCGCAAGGATAGTTTGCTCTCCGATCTTGAATTAAATCCGAGAAATGATTCCATCGAAGTTCTTTATTATAGTCCAATTCTTGGGCCTAACGTGCATTCCCGTTACCCTGTAATATATGGTTATGAAAACGCTTCGATAGGCTGCCCTACAGTTGGTCATACACAAATCACTGTGACAAGTGATGGAAATGTGGGTGTTGGAATCAACAATTAAAAAAATACGATTTGAAATGAAAACACGCATTCTTCTAACTTCCATATTATTGTCTTGCATAGGGATAATGATATATGCTCAGGATTACTATTATTGGGAGAATCATCAGAAAAAGGAGCTGACTTTATTGCCTGCTTCTGTACAGTATGTTATGTATGATTTTGAGATGGACACAACCGACCTGAAAAACCTGTTGGGAATACCCGGAATACAAATCATTCTTTCCGGTCGTACTTACTATGGGAATAATTATGGCAGAGGTATTGAGGAATACAATTATGCCCTTCTTGAAGACAGTTCGCTGATAAACACTGATCTTGCAGTGTATCCCGAAATATCGTATGTATCAAAAAACCGTTATCTTGATTCACAAGGTCGTGAACTATTGGTTAGTGAAATGTTTTATGTGGAAATACTGGACGCTGATTCAATGGATCTCCATTTGTTAGATTCTATGGCGCTTGCTAATCGGGTTGACTATTTAGGATACTTTCTTTACGACTTTTATGCCCTTAAATGTACAAAGGAATCGGCCGGTGATGCGCTTGAAATGGCCAATTTGTTTTATGAGAGTGGTTTATTTGGATATGTTGAGGCAGGCCTAAATATTGTACATGGTGACTCACTTTTAGAAATTAAAGCCTTGGAACAATTACCGCTAAATTTATACAGTTCCACCGGAGAACTTATCGTAGTCCCTCCCGCAGGAGCCCGTCTGCTTGAATTGTATTCCGTTCAAGGAATTAAGCTCGGCTCGTACGTCTTGAACGAGGGAAAAACGTTCAGACTGGCATTGCCTCCGGGCATGTACTTGTATAAAATGTATGCCGGCAAATGCTATACCGGTAAAGTATTATTGCCGTGAGAAAGAGAATGAGGCGCTTTTCTCGTGGCCTAATTATATGGTTCAATATAAAATATTTAGACATCATGAAAAACTTAAACATGCTTGCGCTTATAGCCCTTATCCTGACATTTTGTTCCTGCTCACAGGAACAAGAGAGGGATATGCCGGCATTGAACAAGCAGACGATTGGGGGCTATGTTCAAAAAGGACCCTTTCTGAATGGAACGTCCATTACTGTTTCTGAACTATCTGAAGAATTAGTCCCGACGGGGAGGAATTTTTCTACCCAAATCACCGATAACAAGGGAACCTTTGAATTGTTGGATCTGACTTTGGTTTCTCCTTACGTCGAATTGGAAGCGGACGGCTTCTACTACAATGAGGTGACAGATGAAAATGCCACTGCTCAACTGACCTTGTATGCTTTGTCTAATTTGTCCGATACAAACAGTCTGAATGTTAATGTGCTCACTCACCTGGAAAGGAATCGAGTCAAACACCTTATCGCCAACGGCCTGAGTTTTTCTGAAGCCAAAAGCCAGTCACAGCGTGAAATTTTGTCCCTTTTCGAGATTGATAAACAGGATGAAACAAATTCAGAACTGCTCGACATCACGAAACAGGGAGACGATAACGCAATGTTGCTGGCGGTCTCTGTAATTCTTCAGGGAAATCTGTCTGTTTCTGAATTATCCGAACTATTGGCGAATATAAGCACGGACCTACGGGAAAACGGCCTATTGGACAACCCGACTTTGGGCTCAATGCTGATCGATAATGCCAGATTCCTCAAGTTGGAGGAGATTCGTCAACATCTGGAAAATCGGTACGAAGCCTTAGACATGGATGTATCCATAGCCGACTTTGAAAAGTATGTAAATGCTTTTATCGAAAACACCGACTTTGTGTTCACCAGTTATATTGAGTATCCGGCAGCAGGTCAGCACGGTTTGAATATCCTCGATAGAGAAAAAACCGAATACATGGCCGGGGATTATTCCATGAAAGCTGTATTGCCGGAAGGAACAAGTCTCAAGGTGAAGATCTGTGGCGATAACTGGGCCTACCCTTCACTGCAGAATAATACCGGCTGGGAACGTTCGGACTGGAACGCAACAGAGAAATCACGCCTGTTTACTTCTGTCAGAACCGGGGAGATTGATTTCAAAATACGATTTCGATATCAGGCAAATAACGATGCTTCTCCGAGTGATACAACCAACACTTCTTCGAACGATACTACTTTGAATAAGATAAACGTATTCGTTTACGAGAATGACACACAAGAACCCACATGGACCAAAGAAATAACGATAAGGCCCTAAGCCGTGTGTATCGATAAATTGGATTGCACAAAATCTAAAACAAAAAAAAGAGGGCCTGTGTATTGCCCTCTTTTTTTTGTAGCGAGACCCGGGATTGAACCGGGGACCTCATGATTATGAATCATGCGCTCTAACCAGCTGAGCTATCTCGCCCTCTGCTTGCGCAAAAGCGCGGCAAAGGTAGAACTTTTAGTTTATTCAACCAAATACGGGAACAAAAAAATCTCCAAACTTTTTGACAAGTATTCAGAATTTATCCTCCTATTGTACCTGATTATTCGGAAAAAATATGTACTTTCGGCAAAATTCAAAAATACAGCTCGTAATGAAAGAAGCTTTCAGGATAGAATACATTCTTAAGAAAGGATCTGTCAACGTACTTTGGAAACTAATCAGCACAGCGAATGGTCTGTCTGAATGGTTTGCAGACAATGTACAGTCAGAAGATTCAATCTATACCTTTCAATGGGGAAAAATCAACGAGCAGGCCGAAGTGCTTTCTATGGTACAGGGAGAATCTATCCGTTACCGTTGGCTGGATGAACCGAAAGACAGTTATTTCGAATTCAGTATTCAACATTCGGAAATGACGGGTAATATTTCCCTTTGGGTCACTGATTTTGCTGAACCCGAAGACAAGGAAGACGCCATAAATTTGTGGAATTCCGAAATAGAAAAGCTGATGAGGCGATCCGGCATGTAATCTCTTGCATAATTCCTGTTATGCTGTGCCTGACTCATTTTTTTAGATTACCTTTACAGGCTTAAACAAAGTCGGTATATGTTTGGAATAAAAAGGTTACATCTCTTTGTCCTGCAAAGTTTTATCCCAATCTTTTTAATGACTTTCTTCATCAGCAATTTCATTTTGGTGATGCAATTGGTGTGGAGAGTGGCTGAATATATTATTGGCAAAGGCATAGAATTAACCGCTTATCTGGAATTTTTGCTTTATGCATCGGCCACGATGGTTCCTCTGTCGCTTCCTTTGGCCGTTTTGCTGGCGTCCCTGATGACCTTTGGCAATTTTGGAGAAAAGCTGGAGCTCTTGTCTATGAAATCGGCCGGCATTTCACTTTACAACATCATGCGCCCCCTGATCGTGCTGATGGTCTTGCTGTCGGCCTTTTCTTTTGTGTTCCAGGACAAAGTCCTGCCGGTGGTTCAAATCAAACTGCAATCACTGACGGTTTCCATGCAACAAAAATCGCCGGCCTTATCCATTCCTCAGGGAGCCTTTTATTCCGATATTGATGGCATGACCATCTATGTCAAAGAAAAAGACACCAAAAAGAAAATGCTCAAAGACATCATGATTTACGATTTCAGCCAGGGTTTTGACAATGCGGCAGTAACTCTGGCCGATTCCGGTTTTTTACGTCTTACCGAGGATAAATTAAATCTGGTTATGACCTTATATCACGGCGAAGGCTTCAGCAATTTTGATAAACAACAGGCTGCCACCAGAGATATTCCCTATCGTCGCGAAAGCTTCAGGGAAAAAGAAATTATCATTCCCTTCGACAATAATTTCAATCGCATTGATGAGTCCCAGTTTCAATCTTCGCATCTGAGCAAAAAAAACGACGAACTCAGGCAAATAATAGATTCTGTGGGCAGTTTACTGGACAGCACAAAAATCAAAAAGAAAATACAGTACACCGAAAAGCATTTTATGGGCAGGAATACCGAGAACAAGCGTGAACTTATCAGCAGAGACTCCATTGTCCGAGCTGCTGAAACTCCGCTTTTCAATCCCGACACCGACAGTTTGTTCCTGACTCTTACTAAAGCACAGGCAGATATTATTCTGGATAAAGCCTTGAAAAAAGTCAACACGGTCAAATCGGAATTTGAATACCAGGAAATTGCCTTATCAAGGGAACATTATCAATTTCGACGCAGCGGCATCGAATATTACCGTCGTTACGCCCTCTCTGTTGCCTGCCTGGTTTTCTTTTTTATCGGCGCCCCTCTGGGAGCCATTATTCGCAAGGGTGGCATAGGTATGCCTGCCGTCGTTTCGGTGGTCTTGTTCATTGCTTATTACATGATTGATGCAGCCGGACAGAAATTGGTCAACAACGGTTCCTGGGAAGCTCCTTATGGTATGTTCCTGAGTACTGCTGCTTTGTTGCCCCTGGGCATTTTTCTCACCTATAAATCGGCCAACGACTCGGCCATTTTTAATTTGGATTCTTACATCTCTTTTTTCAAAAGGATATTTAATATAAAATTCACTTACCGCTATTTGCGTTATGTTTTCAGAATTGCTTTAAAAAAGAAGTATTATGCACGAAAAAATAAAATTAAACAGTATAGATGAAGCTGTAGACGCCATACGCAGGGGAGAAATCATCATCGTGGTTGACGACGAAGAGCGCGAAAACGAAGGCGACTTTATCACCTCGGCCGAATTGATTACGCCCGCGAAAGTAAACTTTATGATTACCATGGGGCGTGGCGTGCTCTGTGCACCCATCACCGAAGATCGTTGTGTGGAATTGGAGCTGGATAAGCAGGTTGCACATAATACCTCCATTTTGGGAACACCCTTTACCGTGACTGTTGACAAACTAAAAGGTTGTACTACAGGGGTCTCTTCGCACGATCGTGCCGAAACCATCAAAGCCCTGGCCGATCCGAAAACCAAACCCGAAGACCTGGGTCGCCCGGGACATATCAGCCCCCTTTATGCCAAAAACAAGGGAGTATTACGCCGGGCAGGACACACCGAAGCTTCCATCGACCTGTGCCGCTTAGCCGGTTTAAGACCGGCTGCCGCCCTGATAGAAATAATGAACGAAGACGGCAGCATGGCCCGTCTGCCGGAATTGTACAAACTGGCACAGGAACACAAGCTGAAACTCATTGCCATCAAAGACCTGATTTCCTACCGGCTCAAACAGGAATCGCTGGTTGAAATGGGCCAGAGTGTTCAGATGCCGACCAAATACGGATTTTTCAGGTTGATTCCCTTCAGGCAAATTGCTACCGGCCAGGAACATATTGCTTTGATCAAGGGAGAATGGAACAAAGACGAAGCCGTATTGGTCAGGGTGCACTCTTCCTGCCTCACGGGAGACGTGCTGGGCTCCATGCGCTGCGAATGCGGCGATCAATTGCACAAAGCCATGCAGATTATCGAAAAAGAAGGTAAAGGCGTCATCGTTTACATGAATCAGGAAGGCCGGGGCATTGGGCTGATGAATAAAATTGAAGCCTACAAATTGCAGGAACAGGGCATGGACACCGTCGAAGCCAATCTGCACCTGGGTTTTGATGCCGACGAAAGGGATTATGGCGTAGGCGCTCAGATACTTTCGATGTTGGGCATAAGCAAAATGCGACTGATGACCAACAATCCCGTAAAACGCATCGGCCTGGAAGCTTACGGGCTGAACATTGTAGAAAATATTCCTCTCGAAGTACCCACCAATCCTTACAACGAGTTTTATATGAAAACCAAAAAAGAACGGATGGGACATACTTTGAAAAACATTAAATGAATCGGGCATGAAAAAAAGTACTATTCTGGTTATTCTCCTGACTGTGTTCCTGTGCGGCGCATGGAATATCCGGGCCAAAAGCAAAGAAAAAACCGACAAAATAAGTTTATGGAATTTGATTGAGCAGCCTAAAAAAGCTTACTTGTTCAGCTATTTCATGGGTAACGGCGACGGCCTGCATTTTTTGTACAGCTACGACGGCATTTTATGGAAAAACCTGAACCAGGGTAACATTTTCCTGAAACCGGAAGCCGGCACCGCTAAATTGATGCGGGATCCCAGTATAATTCAGGCTCCCGACGGAGTGTTTCATATGGTCTGGACTACGGGCTGGACCGAAAACAACATCGGCTATGCTTCTTCGACCGATTTGATCCATTGGTCGGAACAAAAGGAAATTCCCGTCATGGCTCACGAAGCCGAAGTCAGAAACACCTGGGCTCCCGAATTGTTTTACGACAAAAAATCAAAACAGTATTACATCGTTTGGGCCAGTACCATCCCGGGGCGTTTCCCCGTACCTGGCGGTAACGAAAGCGAGTACAATCATCGTCTGTATTACACCAAAACGAAAGATTTTGTCAGTTTTAGCCCCACCGAATTGTTTTACGATCCGGAATTCAATGTTATCGATGCCGCTATCCTCAAACACAAGGGGCTCTATTATATGTTTCTGAAAAACGAAACCCCGGAACCGGCCGAAAAAAACATACGCGTGGTAGCTTCAAAAAAAATAACAGCTTTCCCCAAAACAGTATCCGAACCTATCAGCGGCATCGAATGGGCCGAAGGCCCCACTCCCCTGCAAATAGGTAAATACACCTATGTTTACTGGGACAAATACCGCAACCAACGCTACGGGGCAGCCAGGTGCAAAGACCTTAAAAAAGGCGTCTGGGAGGATATTTCGACAATCATCAGCTTTCCTTCGGGTGTACGCCACGGTACCGCTTTCGAGGTGGAGGAAGACATCTTAAATAATTTGCTTAAAATGAACGAAAATCTGCAGAATTAAAATTGAATTATTTTATTTTTGCACTGAATTATTAACCATATCAAAATGAACCCTGTATCCCTCCGACTGGCCAGCCTGGCCCCCTCCGAAACCCTTGCTATGTCTCAAAAAAGCAATGAGCTCAAAGCCAGGGGTTTTGATGTAATTAACCTGAGTGTCGGCGAGCCCGACTTCTTTACGCCTGACCACATCAAACTGGCAGCCAAACAAGCCGTGGATAATAACTTTTCTTTTTATTCTCCCGTTCCGGGTTTTCCGGCTCTGCGCAAGGCCATCGTGGAAAAACTAAAAAAAGAGAACAACCTGGATTATGCCATCGATCAGATTGTTTGTTCCAACGGGGCCAAGCAATCGGTTTGCAACGTCCTGCTTTCCATTATCAGCCCGGGTGACGAAGTTATCGTCCCTGCCCCCTACTGGGTTAGCTACGTGGAAATGGTCAAACTGGCCGAAGGCAAGAATGTTATAGTATCTGCCGGCATAGAGCAGGATTTCAAAATAACAGCCGCCCAGCTCGAAGCAGCCATTACACCCAAAACCAAAGCCTTGATTCTCTGCTCTCCCTCCAATCCTACCGGCAGTGTCTACAGCAAAGAAGAATTAAAAGCTCTGGCCGATGTCCTGGCCAGACATCCCCAGGTATATGTACTCTCGGACGAAATTTATGAACATATTATTTATGTAGGCAAAAACGAGAGTATTGCCCAGTTTGAATCTATCCGCGAACGGGTAATCGTCATCAACGGAGTGTCCAAGGCTTATGCCATGACCGGCTGGCGTATCGGCTGGATTGCCGCTCCACAGTGGATTGCATCTGCCTGCAACAAATTACAGGGACAATATACCTCCGGCCCCTGCTCTGTATCACAGGAAGCCGCCAGGGCCGCTTACACCGGAGACCAGTCTTGTGTGGCCGAAATGCGCACAGCTTTTGAACGTCGTAAGAACCTCATCGTAAAATTGATGCGCGAAATTCCCGGTTTCAAAGTACAGGAACCCAAGGGGGCTTTCTATGTTTTCCCCGATTGCAGTGCTTATCTTGGAAAATCCTTCAATGGTAAAACCATGGCAAACGCCGCCGACCTGTCCATGTATCTGCTCGAAGAAGCCCATGTGGCAGCCGTTGGCGGTGTAGCTTTCGGAGCACCAGAATGTATGCGATTCTCTTATGCCACTTCCGACGAAAATATTGTCAAGGCAGTAGATCGCATCAAAGCAGCTTTGGCTAAATTAGTATAACACTCTGGCTTGCTTTAAACTGTAAGGAAATTTCTTTCACCCTTACAATAATAAAAAAATGGTTCCCGCCTAAGCCGGAACCATTTTTTATCTACCACATGTTGGGGCAATCAAGCGTTCTCGGGACGCAATTTGCGTACCACGGCCCCGGTCTGCCACATTTCACTTTCGCGCAACTGACGGAGTTCTTCTTCGAGTTTTACCCTATAATCGGCTTTAGAATTGGAATCGATGGAGCGTTGAGCTTCGTTGCCGTTGGCCACTTCTTTATACAGTTTTTCGAAGACCGGCTTGACTGCATCGTGGAAAGGTCCCATCCAATCGAGGGCTCCGCGTTGGGCGGTGGTGGAACAATTGGCATACATCCAGTCCATTCCCTTTTGAGCAAAGAGCGGCATCAATGATTGAGTCAATTCTTCCACGGTTTCGTTGAAGGCTTCCGAGGGAGTATGGCCGTTGGCTCTGAGCACTTCGTATTGCGCCAGCAATATACCCTGAATGGCGCCCATCAGGGTACCGCGTTCTCCGGTGAGATCAGAATATACTTCGCGCTGGAAAGTAGTTTCGAACAAATAACCCGATCCGACTCCAATGCCCAGTGCCACCACCCGGTCAAAAGCTTTGCCCGTGGCATCCTGAAAAATAGCATAGGACGAATTCAGGCCACGGCCTTCGAGAAACATGCTACGCAACGAGGTGCCCGAACCTTTGGGAGCCACCAGAATAACATCGACATCCTTGGGAGGAACAATGTTGGTACGTTCCTTATAAGTGATGGCAAAACCATGCGAAAAATACAAGGCTTTACCAGCTGTCAGGTAGGGTTTGATTTTGGGCCAGACTTCGATCTGGGCGGCATCGGAAAGCAGGAACTGAATGATGGTTCCCCTGCGGCAGGCCTCTTCGATCTCGAACAGGCTTTCGCCGGGCACCCAACCGTCAGCCACAGCCTTATCCCAGGTAGAGCCGCCTTTGCGTTGTCCTACAATTACATTGAAGCCATTGTCCCGAAGATTCTTCGATTGCCCGGGGCCCTGCACGCCATAACCAATTACTGCAATGGTTTCGTTTTTCAATGTTTCCTTTGCTTTTTTCAAGGGGAATTCTTCCCTGGTGATGACATTCTCTG
Source organism: uncultured Bacteroidales bacterium (assembly GCA_964575345.1). Classification (GTDB taxonomy): domain Bacteria; phylum Bacteroidota; class Bacteroidia; order Bacteroidales; family UBA1402; genus UBA1402. The sequence goes on along the minus strand of CAZNQD010000048.1, from coordinate 4,378 downwards.
TTACACCACCAAAATTCATTTTTGCCATAAATTTAAAATTATTGATAAGGGATTAATTGTTTTCATTAAATACTTCTTTTCTGCGGGCTTCCATTTCTTCCAGAAAGTTACTCAGTCGTTCCACCGGCGATCTGGTGATGGCAACCCTTCCCGAACGGACAAATTGCAGAATTTTATTTTTGTTCAGGTCATCAAACATAGCGTCAATTTCGGCTTTATGCCCTGCCTGCTCAATAACGGTGTACTCTTTGGTTACTTCCAGTATGCGCGCATTGAATTTTCGTACCAGTGTTTCGGTTTCGTTGTTGGACATCAGACTTTCGGTAGGGACTTTATAGAGCGCAATTTCCTGAAAGATGATGTCGTCGTCGGTATAATAATAAGCCTTGAGTACATCAATGCGCTTTTCGATCTGCAAGACTATCTTGCGTATGGTTTCCCGGTCGGTGTAAGCAGTAATAGTGAATTTGTGTATGCCCGGTATGGCCGAACGCGAAACCGTCAGGCTTTCGATGTTCACCTGCCGTCTGGTAAACACAATGGTCACCTGGTTGAGCAAACCCACCTGATTCTCTGAATAAACGGTAACGGTATATAAAGTATTTTCCATAATATCAGCTCTTTAACATAATTTCTGTAATACATTTTCCGGCGGGCACCATTGGATAGACGATGCCTTTCTTTTCGACCATTACTTCGAGCACATAAGCCGAATCGGCGGCTATCATTTCCCTGACAGCCTCCCCGAGATCCTGACGCTGTTCCACTTTGCGTCCTTTGATGCCGTAAGCAGCAGCCAGGGCAACAAAATCGGGATTTTGTATCGAAGTGGACGAATAGCGCTCCTCGTAGAACAATTCCTGCCATTGGCGCACCATACCCAGGTAATTATTGTTCAGTATGATCACTTTGACGGGTATTTTATATTCCATAATGGTGCCCAGTTCCTGGATGGTCATTTGAATGCCTCCATCGCCGCTGACCACAAACACCCTGGATTCGGGTGAGCCCAATGCCGCACCAACGCCGGCCGGCAGGCCGAAGCCCATGGTTCCCAAACCCCCGGAAGTAACTATTTTCCGCGTATTGCAGGCGCTGAAATAACGGGCAGTGGTAATCTGATTCTGCCCCACGTCGGTCACCACTATGGTATTTTCGCCTGTGTTGTCCGAAAGACATTTGACTACTTCGGCCATCGTCAGAATACCATTGTCCGGATGCAAATCTTTGCTTACGACTTCCCGGTATTCGCAACGTTTGTGTTCTTCGAAACTCTCTATCCATTCCTTGTGACCGGCCTTATTAAGGAGCTCCGTAACGGCGGGCAGGCTCTTTTTGACATTGCCCAACACGCCCACTTCGACTTTGACGTTTTTATTGATCTCGGATGGATCTATATCAAAATGAATGACCTTAGCCTGGGGAGCGTATTCGCTCAATTTCCCGGTAACCCTGTCGGAAAAGCGCATCCCGATGGCGATAAGCACGTCGCATTCGTTGGTCTTCTTGTTGGGGGCCACGTTGCCGTGCATACCCACCATACCCATATTCAGCCTGTAATCCACGGGCATAACGGCAAGTCCCAGCAAAGTAGAAGCAGCCGGAATATCGGCTTTGTTCAAAAAGTCAAACAATTCCTGTTCCGCCCGACCGAGCAGGACGCCCTGCCCTATCACGGCAAAAGGTTTTTTCGCCTGATTGATGAGTTGGGCAGCCTGGGCTATTTTGTCGTGCCTGAGCACGGGCTCAGGCTGGTAACTGCGGATGTAACGACATTTCTCGTAGCTGAATTCCATCAGCTGATTTTGGGCGTCTTTGGGAAGATCGAGCACTACAGGCCCGGGACGTCCTTCGCGGGCAATATAAAAGGCCCTGGCAACAGCCCAGGGAATGTCTTCGGCCCTGCGGATCTGATAGCTCCATTTGGTTACAGCCTGTGTGATACCCAGTACGTCGGTTTCCTGAAAAGCGTCCGAGCCCAGTGCTGCTACCGTAGTTTGTCCGGTAACGACCACCATCGGAGTACTGTCGAGCATAGCGTCGGCCACACCGGTAACTATATTCGCCGCGGCCGGTCCCGAAGTAACAATAACCACACCGACTTTGCCCGATACCCTGGCATAACCCTGGGCAGCGTGGGCAGCTCCTTGTTCATGGCGGGTAAGTATGTGATTGAATGCCAGTTTTTCCTTGTGGGTATATAAGGCATCGAATACCGGTATAATGGCTCCTCCGGGATAGCCGAAGATGGTGTCTACCTTTTCTTCTTTAAAGGCAAACAAGAGGGCTTCAGCCCCTGTGATTTTTTTCTTTTCCATTTTTTAATCCTCCTCAATGATTCGAACAGCTCCTTTGTCGGCCGAACTGACCATACCGGCATAGGCTTTCAGAGCTTTGGAAATCTTGCGGTCGCGCCGGGGCTTGAAGGCTCCGGCGGCTTTCTTTTCTTCCTCCAGCCGTCTTTGATTTAACTCCTCGTCGCTGATTCTAAGATTTATGCTGCGACGGGGAATATCAATGTCAATGATATCGTTGTCGCAAATAAGGCCCACGGCACCACCCGAAGCAGCTTCGGGCGAAATATGCCCGATAGACAGACCCGATGTTCCTCCGGAAAAACGGCCGTCGGTAATCAGGGCACAGCTTTTGCCCAAGCCTTTGGACTTGATGTACGACGTGGGATACAACATTTCCTGCATACCCGGGCCGCCTTTAGGCCCTTCATACACTATCACCACCACATCGCCGGCTTCTACTTTGCCCTCCAGAATACCGTCACAGGCAGCTTCCTGTGAATGAAAAACGTTGGCTTTGCCGCTGAATTTCCAAATGGATTCATCAACACCGGCTGTCTTAACCACACAGCCGTCCAGCGCAATATTACCTTTGAGTATAGCCAGGCCGCCGTCCCGGGTATAGGCATGCTTTATATCACGGATACAGCCCAGGCTGCGGTCGGTATCGAGTTCTTTGTAAACAGCTTGCTGTGAAGCCAGGCTGTTATTGAATTTGCCGCCGGGAGCCGATTTGTACAGGGCCAGAGCTTCGGGTATTACATTAGCAGAACGTATTGAGTACTTTTCGATGGCCTCTTTGAGGGTATAACCGTCTGCTCTGTACACCGAATTGTCTATCAAAGAGGCTTTGTCCAGTTCGGCCAAAATAGAGAGTATGCCTCCTGCCCTGTTTACGTCCTGAACGTGATAATGACTGCTGGGAGCCACTTTGCACAGGCAGGGAATCTTTCGTGAAAGCGCATCGATGTCATCCATCGTAAAATCGACCCTGGCCTCTTGTGCCAAAGCCAATAAATGCAGAATTGTATTGGTAGAACCGCCCATGGCAATATCCAGGGCCATGGCGTTCATGAATGCTGCCTTGCTTGCAATGGAACGGGGCAGTACACGTTGATCACCGTCGCGATAATAGGCAAAGGTATTGCGGACTATTTGCCGGGCGGCCTGTTGAAAAATTATTTTTCTGTTGGCATGGGTGGCAAGAACGGTACCGTTTCCGGGCAGCGCCAGGCCTAAAGCTTCGTTGAGGCAATTCATGGAGTTGGCCGTAAACATACCCGAACAACTGCCGCAACCCGGGCAGGCCACTGCTTCGACAGCGGCCAGTTCTTCGTCCGAAACCCCGGGATCGGCCGCCTGCACCATAGCATCGATCAGATCCAGATAAGTATCTCCCAGTTTACCGGCTTCCATAGGGCCGCCGGAAACAAACACCGAGGGAATATTCATCCTCAGAGCGGCCATAAGCATTCCCGGAGTAATTTTGTCGCAATTGCTGATGCAAATCATGGCATCGGCCTTATGGGCATTGACCATGTATTCCACGCTGTCGGCAATCAAATCACGGCTGGGCAGGGAATACAACATACCGTCGTGTCCCATGGCTATGCCGTCGTCTATGGCTATGGTATTGAATTCTGCCGCGAAACAGCCGGCTTTCTCAATTTCTGCTTTTATTTCCTGTCCGATGTTGTGCAGGTGCACATGCCCGGGCACAAACTGGGTAAAGGAATTGACTATGGCAATGATCGGTTTGCCGAATTGTTCCTTTTTCATTCCGTTGGCCAGCCACAGGGCTCTGGCCCCGGCCATTCTTCTGCCTTCTGTGCATACGGCACTGCGTAGTGGGTGTTTCATTTCTGTATTAATTAATCAAAAAAAAAGCCTTTCCGTTTTTATGGGAAAGGCCTATACTGTATTTTTTATGTATACTTATAAACATACCTTTCCCGATCCCGGAGCCACCACGACTAGGACAATCACTAGGACAGATACTATAAGTGCAAACATCTTTCTTTGTTTTGTGGGGGCAAATGTAGACTTAATTTTTGTATATACAAACAATCGGCTGTTTTTTTTTG
>CAZNQD010000047.1:12645-15722 GCA_964575345.1 uncultured Bacteroidales bacterium | reverse complement strand
AATAGGAGTTGATGCATTTCTGATTTTTTCAGCTCTTTTTGCGAAAAAACCGACAATGGAATAAATACCAAAAATATGATTAGGTTGTGTTTCATGGTTTTTAAGTATTACTATTACTTAATAAAATTACAACGTGGCTATTTTGATTTTGTTGTGTTTTAAAAGCAGACAAACTTAATATTAAAAATAATACTGCTGAATATTTCAGATTATTTTGAGTGTTTTATTGTTTATTCAATAATCTTTGCGATATTTGTTGATCAACAAGGATGAAATACTCAAACACCGAACTTAATTGATGAATTAAGTGAAATTAATAAAAATAGCGTATTGGTCTTAGTATAAATTAGATAGATATGAAAAGGATTTTATTTTTTTATTCTTGTTTTATTATTTCTTGTATTAATTTGGGCGCTACAGAAATTTTAATTCTTCAGCCTGATTCTGTATCAGGTAAAGATGCTTTTGTTCATTCATTCCATCCCGATGAAAATTATGGGAAAAGCAATTTATTGCAAGCGCTTAACTGGACAATTTCTGGTTTTGATACGAAACTTAGATTTTTCATTGATTTTGATTTGTCTTCCGTTCCTGAGAACGCAATAATTGAATCTGCTAAACTTTCACTTTTTGAATCTCACGAAAATGCTGCCTCTGAAGGGCACAGTCATTTATCAGGTTCGAACGAATGTTATATAAGAAGAGTGACCTCTTCCTGGTGTGAACAGACAATTACATGGAATAATCAACCTACATATTCCATTCATAATCAAGTTTATATTCCTCAAGATACCATTTCAACACAGGATTACATCGATATAGATGTTACCTCACTAATAATGGATATTAAAAACTATCCAAGCACAAGTTATGGACTAATGTGTATGTTAGCAACAGAACTGCCATACAGATCCTTGATATTTGCATCAAGTAATCATGATACTATAGATAAACATCCTAAATTGATTGTAAAATATCACATTCCCGTTGATACTATAAACGAAATACTTGTCAACAATTTTATAGGGTACTATATGATTGAAGAAATCAATTCATCTGAAACGACGCCAAATTATTCAGACACAGTTAACTATGAAATTGAAATAAACTATTCAAGTATAGATACTTTTGATCTTCAGTTTGTCATAGAAACAAATTCTCAAGACACAATTAGGGCAAAAGTGTTAAATGACAGCGTTTTTGAGATTCCAATGCAAGATTATATTAATTACGACAGCACAATTCTGTTCATAACCGGATATGGTAAGGTCTTCAGTGACTCTATTGAAATAATTTACAATACAGGAGGGGCTATTGATTCATTACATTATGTTTGCAAGGGAACAAAAAAAGGAACAGGATTAAAAAGAATAAATGAAAAAAAATCCATGATTCAAGTATTTCCTAATCCTGTATTAGATTTCTTGAATCTTGATTTAAAACTTTCTCAAAACGAGATTATTGATTTACCACTAACACTATTAATTTACAACACAACGGGCTCAATGATATTGCGCAAAGAGCTCAATTACAATAACTACAGAGTAAATGTTTCTGAATTGGCCTCTGGTTACTATTATTTCATTGTTTTGAATGAAAGCAAAAGACTGGCTGGTTCTTTTGTTAAAAAATAAGATCCTGACATAGCTTTCTGTTTTGCTCAACGAACCGGGAACTCATAAAAATCCACCTCTCCTTGCACGATCATCAGCTGATCCAACTGAATATATGGGCTTAGGGCAGTAATGCTGATATTTACACTGCCTTTTTGCAGCTCTTGGGCAGGGACTTCAATAATTGTCTGCCCGCGCAATACTTGTTGTTTCCAGGCTTCGCTGCGACCACGGGTTTTATAATCAAATTCACCCAGATCCTTGTCGTCAACAATGACTCGTATTTTCATTCCCTGCCCGTCCAGGTCGTGATTGGGAACAGCGGCTATTTTTATCCGGTACTTATCGCTTTCGGGCAGGTCAAAACGATAGTTCAGGCTGCTGCCCTGTGCCATTTGAACGGCGGCAAAACTATGTCCCAGGCCCTGAATGATTAGAACTTTTCCATTGATGCTAATCGCCTGGTTGGCGTTGCAGGCAGCTACAAAGGATCGCAAATTATCGACAGGAAATGCTGAATCAGCACTTTCGGCTATTCGTGAAATCAGGGAATCATATAGTTGTCTGTTGTTTCCCGGTATATTGGTCAATAGCTTTTCGTACTCCGGGCCTTCGAACAGGGATTTTCCATTCTTCGACTTACTCTGTTCAGGACTATCCGGCTCCGGATTACTAAACACCGGTTTATCAAACACCGGCAGCTCCCGGGGCCTGAAATCCATAATTCGCTGCCATTTGCCCTGTTCCAGCGCATTGTATGCTGCCGTTAGCTGCTCAATGCCCTCGTAGGCCTGCAGACTCAGGGCAGCGCAAAGCTTGGCCAGTTCCGGACGACTGGTGCTGTAATGGCGGGCCAGCCGGGCATAAAGCCATTTCTGATTCATCAAAGCTGCCCCGCGAACCGGGTATTCCACCAATTGAAAGAAGCAGGATAATTGTTGCTCAGGAATATGGGGGCGAATATCGGCCACTTGTTGTTCCAGTTCGCGATAAGCCTCCAGTCGATTCTGTAATTCATTGTTGAATTCCGGATGGTATTCCGTATCTCGGACAGGGGTTTTCCCTCCCCGGCCGTAACCGGGTTCTTCTACCCGGCTCCAGCCCATGAATTCGGGCTTGCGAATGTTGGCCAGGTGGTAGTAGTGTTTAAAGACTTCGCTCAGCGCTGTTGCCTGTTCTGCGCCAAATTCCCTTTGCATGAAACACTGCAAATGTTCAAAGTCATTGCCGGTTTCGCGAATGTTCCAGGCCAGGTCCAGAAAATATTCTGTCAGGTATTCGGCCGGTTTAATGTCGCCCACATTCAGTATCCACAGTCGATCGGCGCCGTGCTTGTAAGCCCGCAGCATTTCGGAATAAATCAGACCGGGCGAAGTGCTTGCCAGCCAGAGATAATCGTGAGGACGGCCCCAGTAGGAAACATGGTAATAAATCCCCGAAGCCCCGCTGCGCTTTTGCTCCCGG
>CAZNQD010000047.1:0-12545 GCA_964575345.1 uncultured Bacteroidales bacterium | reverse complement strand
GAATTGCGAGCCAGGGGCTCACAATGGGAACTACCAACCAGAATGCCGTATTTGCGGGCCATTTGGGCATTGCCTTCGACCTGATAAAAGGGCAGGGTACATTCGTGCATGGCCGGCCAGATGGTGTTGGCGCGCAAACGCAGCAAAAGCTCAAAGATCTTTTCGTAGGCCTCCGGGCCAATCACTCCTTTGCCGCTCTGCGGAGCCAGGGTTTGCGAAGCCCAGGGCATCAGTCCCCAATCTTCGTCGTTGATAAAAATGCCCCGGAACTTCACGGAGGCTTGCTGTTTAATCTCCTTAGGTGGAAATTCAAAGGATTCGAGTTTTTGCGGACGAGCATCTGCAAAATAATGCCAGGGCGACACCCCAATCATCCTCGAAAGTTCCAGAATGCCATAGGCCAGGCCCCGCGCCTCACTACCGCTAACAATCAATTGCTGTTTTCGGCCGCCTTTGCGCAAGCGGATTTTAAAGGCTTCCCCTCCCCGGCTGTTTGATTTGGAAGAAGAAAACCAAGTTCGTTTGAAAAATGCAAGCCTTTTCGGCCCGGAAGACGCAAGCCTTTTTAACCCGGAGCTTGCAGGGCTTTTTGACCCGGAGCTTGCAAGCCTTTTTGGCCGGGAGCCTGCAAGCACAATGTCCGCGTCCCGCTTATGCTCAACAATCTTTAACTCTGCATTAAACACGGTTTGAATATCCTTGCGAAGTAAGTCCGCAGCCGTATGCACCACCTCTCCTTCGCAGCTGTCCAGCCAAAGAGTAGTCGTCTTTCCTCTTTCAAACAGAAGCTCCCTTCGGCTCCTTTCCGTGGAACTTTGCCGGCAACTAACACACAAAACAGCCAGGAAAAGCAGGATTAAAGGCAAACTGATTGTACTTCCGGGGGTGTTTTGGGCTTTCATGATGATGATGATTATCCGTGTTTTGGGCTTTAATTATGGTTTGGCAGGTCTAAAACTAAAAATAGATTGTCCCTGCATAGTGTCTATCACAAAGCTGCTTATGGGCATTCTGTAATTGAACAATAGCTGAGTATCAAAATCAATATTTCCAGACTCTGGTTTTACTTATTGTACTATAATCTTTTGAACAAAAACCTTTTCTCCTCCGCCTGCTTCTATGCTCAGCAGATAAAATCCCGCCGGCAGGCTCAGGCGGGTAAAGGCCGAATTTAAGCTGATTTCGCGAACCCTGATCCCCGACAAATTGAAGAGGCTAAGGCGGTATGTGCTTCCTTCGCGGCCAAACGAAGGATGAAAAATGTGCACTGCGCCGTCAGCCACACTCAATTGAACCTCCGTAGCCGATTGAAGTTCAGGTGAGAGCACAGCCGAATTGAAATCAGAGGGCCGGCGCGGAGGCCGCAAAAGCATCCACTGACGGGTGACCACTCTGTCTGCACCCCCTTCGTCGTAGCCGTATAAGCCCACCGGGGTGCCGGCCGTGTAATTGGCTCCCTGCAAATCGAGAGCATTGCCGGTGGAGAGCGAAGCCATTTTGTAAAAACCGTCGTTGAACTGATCCAAACTGAAAAGCTGATTATTCTGATCAAAGACCGGAGTAGTCTTTAGGTAATAACTGCCCTCGTCGCTGAGGCGGAGTCCCTGCAAATTGCTGATACTGTATGCCTCGCCGACTTTTTGTAAAAGCCAGAGCTGAGAGGAGTCGGCCGGCCGATAGTCATTGATCAGCACCTCATCGCCCTCAGTCTGCAGCATCAGACCTGAACATCGCGAAGCAATCAGGTAAGGCCGGCCGCTTTGCAGTTCAGTATTCGCTGCCGGAGTAAAGGCAACAGGTATCATCAGTGTACTGATGCTCTGTGGCGGAAGCACAAACTGCAAACAAGAATCCCGCCAATCAAAATCGTTCACTGCCTGATTGTTTTCGCTTTGCGAAGTTCTGCTCATGGTGATGCCTCTGTAGATTTCGTCAAACAGGCTCAAGTCGATGCTGTGATATGCCGGGCGCGTTGTATTGGTATTCAAGGCTACTACAATCAGAGAGTCGCCACCGGGGCTCAGGGCTGCCAGCATGCGGTCGTTGGGCACATTCAAAAAGTGCCAGCCGGTTTGTATGAATTGGGTAAATTGCTGACGTACGTAAAAGTTTTTGACTTTCCAATAGCTCTGATCCTGAAAACTTCCCCTGATGGTACACCACTGATCGTTGTTTTCTTCCATGTATTGCCAGTCTATCCAGGCTTCGGGCCGTATGTAGCGGATGTCGTCGATAAGCTTTTGTGCCAGGCTCAGGTTGCCGGCCAGGCCGCTGCCTCCCGAACCCACCTCGCTCATCCAGAGAGTAATATCCTCTGCCGAGGCCAGCTCACGCAAGGCTGCCCGGGAACGATTGTTGGCCGAATAGGTATGCGTGTTCCACTGTCCGGTCAGTCCAAGCACATCTTCTGCCTGATAGGCCAGAAAACTGTTCAGTGATTGATCGGTATTGGTCTCGTCCGAGGCCGAAATCACGGTATTCAGCCCTGAGGCCTTCAAAATGGGAGCCAGCACCCGCAAAAAAGCTATCTGCGATGCAGTGCTGAAATGGCAGCCTTCCTGACTGCCGTTGCGTACCCAATAATTGGTAACCGGCTCGTTAAAAGGCTCCAGAGTCTTGAATTCCAAATCGAAAGAGTCTTTGTAAAAGCGGCAGACATCCACCAAATACTCTGCAAAAGCTTCGTAATACTCGGGTTTGAGATTATCGAGGCTGGCCGGTTCATTACCCGCCACGCATCCGCTGTAGGTCATATACCAGGGCGGCGAATTGCTGAAAGCTTCGAACACTGCATCCGGACGTTTCTCCCGGATTTTGAGCATTATTTTGCGCTGGGCTGCGTCACGGCTCCAGTTGTAAGGGGCGTCGGCAGAATCCCTGAAACCTTCCATCTCGGCACGCAGGCCCTTGCCCAGCGCCATGTGGTGGGGATCGCAATTACGGTTGAGCGGATCGTCGCCTCCGCCAATATTATAACGGAATATCCGATAATTCAGGCCCTCGGGGCTGACCAGCCAATCGATGATCTCGTCAATTTTGTCGTCCTCCCAACGGCCGCACATGTTGGCCCACCAGCAGAGCGATACGCCCCAGCCTTCGAAGCTCTTGCTAAAAGCGTCGGCAGGATTGATCAGGTAATACAGGCTGTCGGTGTCAACAGGGAATTCCTTTGTTTCTTCGGAGATCAGCCAGTAATGTCTTTCGTCCTGACCGTCTTTGTCGGAATAGACATTTGAACCCGAGCTACTGTTATCTGTGCCCAGGTATTTTTGATTGGCCTTGCAACGCAGGCGTACGATGCCCTTTCGCACTTCTTCTATGGCATACTTGGCAACATCGCTGGCTGAATCGGCTACAAAATAAGTGTTCCAGCTGCCCGAGAGCGCCATATATTCTTCGCGATCCTTGAGCTTGACAGAATAATAGCCTCTGCCGTCGGCCAGGAAGTTCAGCACCTGAGTGCCGGTCGCTCCGGCAGTCTGCACCACAGCGCGTGCGTCATCAGCTCTGGACAGCAGGCAAGAACCGGAATGAATCAGGTAATAATCTTTTTCGGCTTCAGGCTCAAGCACCTGCGCATTCCCGCTTATAGTCTGTCCTATAAAAATCAGTAATACAACTATTTTTATGTTCAAAGAAAACGCTTGTATAGTATTATTCATTTGACGTAAAACTAAATTGACTTTTCAACAATCCCGGCAGATTGGTTTACTAAAGCTGCGCTTTTGTAATTCATTATTCTCCCATGTAAAACGAAGGCACCGGGGCCTGTTCGTAGCCCATGGAGCGATGCGCCACGTAATTGCGGTACAGTGCATCCTGCATCAGCGTTACACGGCGGTCACGGGCCGGAATATTGCTCGTGTACACACGCAATTCCCCCGGCAATGCGGTAATAATTTCTTCGCGCCAATCTCCGCAGACATCGGCAATCATCAGTATGCTGCCCTCTAATCCCTCAAGCAAAGTTTCGCCTTTCCATTTACCAATAATCGATTTCCAGCCAAATTCAGTCTCGGAACTGCGAAAAAAACGACCGCTGATGTTTTCGCGCAACAAATCGGCATCCCACCAGGCCCAGTTGCGGCAAGGAGGAACATCGTCGTTTGTTCCAATTTTTCGGCCATCGGCACTCAGCAAATATTTGTCGCTGCTGCCTCCTTTTTTGTCTTCCGAGGCAAAACATTCCAAACCGGGAGATGCCGGATCGAAATCGGCAATCATACCATCGCCCACGTGATAGGTCTTATGCCCAATATTCCAAATGGGAGAGCCGTCTTTGGGATCGATCAGGCAAACACCCCTGCCGTTGTCGTGCCCGGGTTCCAGACAGAGCAGCATTTCCATGCCGGGGCGATTGGGATCGATGTCGCTGATGTAGATTTTGTCGGGATGGCCCAGGCCTGTCGACCAGAGTAGCGTTCCGTTGTCGTCCAGGGCACAGGAGCCTAACACTACTTCGTCGCGGCCGTCGCCGTCAATGTCGGTGCAAATCATATTGTGGGCGCCCATGCTGCGGACCACCGGATTTTCTTCGTCGCCGTCCCAGCTCCAGGCCAATTCCAGTTTATCCTCCCTGAGCATCCAGGCCTCTACGGTCATCAGTTTGTAGGTGCCTCTGGCAGCCAGTATATAAGGTGTTTTGCCGTCCAAAAAGGCCATGCCTATCTGATGCCTGCTCTGTCGGTTGAGATCGCCGTAACGGAAATTCCTTACCGGCCAGTTGACGCGGTCAATTTCGCGTCCCGTCATACCATCGAACACCGAGAGGTATTCTTCTCCGTAGTCCACCCGGCCTTTTTCGTTACGCACAATATCATCGGGAGCAGTCTTCAAGGCCACTTCGGCTTTGCCGTCGCCGTTGAAGTCGTAACAAACAAAGGGCGAATACCAGACGCCGGGTTCTATGCCGGGGCCAAGATCTTTGCTCCAAAGGAAAGTACCATCGCTCAGGTAGGCTTCGATTTGATAGGTTCTTCCCGTTAAATCGCCGGGCATGCCGGGATCGACGTTGGAATCGGGAGTACGGATAATGTAGTCGTAAACGCCATCACCATTGAGGTCGGCAATAGCCATTTTGCCCGGTCTGACAGCCTCTCGCAATTGAATACTCTGATAAGGCAAAGCCGGTAAATCATTCATCCGGACACTAATGCTGCCTTCGCCTTTGTTTAAGTTGCCGGCAGCTGTATCCTGACTGTCCGCAGCCTTTGCTCCTGCAGAAGTCACTGCCCGCCGATTGTTTCGCGGTACAACTTTGTAAACAGCCTCAGCCGGCGGATTCTCAACAACAAAATCACAGGTGGTTGTAATAGGCCGCTTGTTAAGCTGCCGATTTTTTTGACCTTCTACGCATATCACATCAAAGGTAATATCCTGAGAATCCTCCGCCAAAAGCCTCCAACTCAGGTAGAGTGACTCTCCGTCCTGAGCACGTGCTGCTGTCAGTCCCCGATTCAGCGCCTCGCACACCCGCTCAGGGGCAAAACCATCCACCTGGGGTTTTGGAGCATGACTGGGTTCCAAAATTTCGTAATAATAATTTCTTTCTCTGGGGTCCAAAGCCCTCGCCTCTGACAAACCGGCGAATAAGAATAATAAAGTTGCTCCCCCAATCAGGGCAAAGCGGACCAAGGGTGATTTTGTTTTCATAGTATTAACAACAAGCATAGTGCAGTTCACAAATTAAGCGCATTTTTTACTTTAAGCAAAATCTTTTAACTTTGGATCCTTTGTTTTTTGCCTGAATGTAGATTTACTATGAAAAAACGAGCTGTATTTTTTTACCTGATAAATGTAATAATAGTAACAGGCTTGTCCAGCCTGTGGATGTATGGGGGAGATAAGCCGACGGCTGCAGTCTCTGCCAGTAATACCCGGGCCGACATAGAAATCTTACCCGCGACCAACTCCATTAATCCGCAGCCTTATGCCGACAGAAGTGTTGTATTCAATCTGTCGGACACCGGCACACACACGCCTATACTCTGGGGGCTCGATACTGCCTGGCCCAGCCAGGAAAATATCGTACGGGGAATCGCTTTTATGGGCAGTGAAAACATTTATTTGGTCAGGGCTTCCTTTCAACCCACCCTGCCTCTGGTGAACGGAGATTTGCAGTCACAGCAGGTAATTGATCTCAACAATCGCCTCAATCTTATTAATCTGACGGGCAGCCATACCAAAGTGGCATTGAACTGCGATCCTCCCAGTGTTGATTCCTGGTATGCCGGCAATGCCCAAAACTGGGCGCAACTGATGGATGCCACCACCCGCCGCGTACAGGAAAAAGGTCGTCAGGTGGTCTCGATTGCACCTTTTAACGAACCCGATTACGGTTGGGGGCAGGGCAGCATGACCGACTTTTTCAACATCGCCGGCGAATTACGCAACAATCCTCGCTTCGATAGTATTCGCATCAGCGGAGGCAATACCCTGAACACCGACGAAGCCCTGAACTGGTATAATGCCTTGAAAAGCCGCCTGGACGAGGGCAACACTCATCAACTGGCCGGAAGTTTCGACAATTACGCCCTGTTCTTCAAAACGGTGCGCGCCAACGGACATCACGCCACCAACGACGAATTGCATAATGTGATGGAAGCTATGGTCGGTGTGGAATACGGTATGCAAACGGGCATTTGGTGGGGCACCGCCGAACTGGCCCGGGGAGAATTCGTTAAAGCCAGCTTTGGCCGCCGCCTGGCCTATGCAGAGCACAGGCCCAACTGGACAGCCGCATCGGTTTATCGCTCTCCCGAAGGCAAAGTACAGGCCTTTGTAGGCAGCTCCGAACGTCAGGCCGCAACTACTTCTTATAGTTTCGTTTCTCACGAACGCGACGTTTTTTACGACGGAAAAGGCCCCCAACGAGCCTTTACAATAGAAATTCCGGGAGGCACAGGTTATCAGCAAGGTCAAACCAATGCCGAAAGAGTAATCAACATAAACTGGGGAGAAGATGTGCCTCAGCCCGTCAACGGACGTTATGTATTGGTAAACCGAAACAGCAGCAAGGTAATGGAGGTGGAAAACGGCTCCACAAGTGCCGGCAGTAACGTACGTCAAAATGCCTGGAACGGGGCCGCCTACCAACAGTGGAATGTTACTCCGGTAGATCCCCGCATTGTGGGCGATTTTAGCTATTACAGCATTATTGCCAATCACAGTGGAAAATCGCTGGACATTTACAACTGGTCTCTCAGCAACGGAGGCAATATCATTGTCTGGGACGACGCCAAAGGCGCCAACCAGCAATGGTACCTGGAATACGCCGGCGATGGCTGGTTTTACATTCGCAGCCGGCACAGCTCGCATTGTTTGCAAATACAAAACGCCTCCACTGTCAATGCCGCCAATATTCAACAGGGCACAAAAAACGGCTCGGCCAACCAACAATGGCGCTTCCTGCCGGCAGGCGCAGCCGTCGAATTTAATCCGCCTGCCGCCCCTGCAGAATTGAGCGCCACCGTAAATTCTTATTCGTTGCGCCTGGACTGGGCTGCCGTCGGGGATGCTGATCTGGCCGGTTACACTATTTATCGCTCCGATTCGCTAATGGGATCGTTCCAGACTTTGGGCAGAAATATCAACAGCACTTCCTTCGTAGATCATTCCATAGAAGCAGGTAAGACCTATTATTACGCTGTTAAGGCAGTGGACCGTTCGTTGAATCATTCTGCCTTTTCCGATACGGTGGCAGCAGCGGCAAGCGGTGGCAAGGACAGGCTTGCATGGCTCAGTTTCGAAGGCAACACCCTGGACAATACTCCGCATCTGAATCACGGCGAAGGGCTCGAAGGCCTGAGTTATGTGGAGGGCATCAATGCTTCGCAGGCCCTGGCGCTGGACGGAAGCAGGGGCTTTGTGCAACTGCCCGCCACCCTGGGCAATCATGCTGAACTTAGCCTGGCCGTTTGGGTGTACTGGCAAGGAGGCGACAGCTGGCAACGTATCTTCGATTTTCTTTACAACCAAACCAGCTATTTTTACCTGACCCCCAAGATAGGCGTTTACAATAAAATGCGTTTTGCCATCCGCCAGGGAGGCGGCGAAGAAAGACTGGAAGCTGCGGCGCTGCCACAGAATCAATGGTGCCACGTGGCCGTTACCCTGAGCGACAGCCTGGCCTGTCTCTATGTAAACGGACAAATAGCAGATCAATCGGCCGAATTCAGCCTGAATCCTTTAGACATCCGGCCTGTGATCAATTACCTTGGCCGGGGCCAATATGTGAGTGTCTTGTTCAAAGGGCAACTGGACGATTTCAGAGTATACAACTATCCTCTGTCGTCCGAACAGGTAGCCGCCCTGGCAGCTAACGGACCTGATGCCGCCTTACCGGGGATTTCCGGCAGCGAACTGAACGATTTAAAAATCTGGCCTCTGCCCGCCCGTGACGTCCTTTACCTCGACTGCGGTCAGGATATACGCGAGACTGGGCAGATTAGCCTCTACAGTCTCGACGGCAACAAAGTAGCTACTTACGCTTTAAAGAGCCGCAAGGCTGAACTGGATCTTAGCAGTCTGGCAGCGGGCATTTATTTTCTACAGGTCAATCACAGCGGAGGCAGCGCGTTCAGAACGATTGTAATTGAACCCTGAAAGTATACATTTTTCGTAGACGCTTCTTGTTTTTCCGGGACAGGTATGACCATACATCAACCGGATTCTTATGTTACCGGACTTTAGTGCTATACTTTGAGAAGATTTTAGGGATTTCTGTGCATAAAACACAAAACTTTCTCGATAAAAGCGCGTAAAATTGTACGATGATTAACAGTGCCTCAAAAGTGACAAGCGCTCTTCTGTCTTAAACAAATCTCTCCAAAAAATTCACAACTATGAAAAAACACTTCACAAACACCATTTGGCTGCCGGCTTTGCTGGTAACAATGCTAGGTTTTGGTATCAGCTCCTGTAAGGATACGCCCAAAGAAAAAGCCAATCTGGCCGTACTGGCCACTGTTCAAGGTTACGGCAGGGGCGGAACGCAGGTAAATCCCCTGAACGACGGAGAAATTCCCAACGAAGTCAGCGAACAACAACGAAACTGGATGATGCAGGCTGCCGAACAAGGCAACCAAAGTCAGAACAGGAGTTACACCCGACTACAGAGCCAGACAATTGAATATCATTGGGCCAGTCCGGTCAGCATAGACGAAGTACAGCTGTATTGGTTCAATTACGAAGGTCTGGCAAAATTCCCCCAGGCTCAGAGACTCAGTTACTGGGACGGAGAACAATTTGTAGCCCTTGCCAATGCAGAAGGTTACGGCCTGGAAAACGATCAGTTCAATGTGACTACTTTTAACGAAGTGACTACTACCAGGCTGCGGCTGGAATTGGATTCCCTGCCTCGCTACCCGGCCACTCTGCTGGAATGGAAAGTAATGAAATCGTTCAATTCTCCGGCCGTTGCACCCCTGCTCACTGCCGGCATAGACCGCGACGTAATGGTGGGCGGTAATACTTACCTTAGTGCCGAAATCAAGGCGGTTGACCCCGTCAAAAAACTACGTTGGAGCGCCAAAGGGCCAGGCAAAGTGAATTTTGCCAACCCGGAAGCTTTGGAAACCACAGCCAAGGTAAGTGAACCCGGCAAATACATTCTGACACTCTCGGCTAAATCGGGCAAGATGAAATCGGAATCTTCCCTGGAACTCATTGCTCATTATCCCCCTAAGGAAGAACGCCTGGACGTTGTCTATACCAAACGCTATAAAATCAACAGCCCTTTGTGGAACGAAAGGGCCAAAGTATTAATCACCAGCTGGATTCCCTGGTGTATTGCCCAATGCGAACGCACCGATCTCACTCAGGGACAAGGCGGGCTGGACAACTTTGCAGAGGCGGCCAAAGCGCTGCGCGGTCAGCCTCACGGCCGTCACCTGGGCTATGTATTCTCCAATGCCTGGGTACATCAGACGGTGGAATCTATGTGCATTGCTCTGATGGTTGATCCACAGGGCGACAAGGAGATCATTGCCGCTCAAAACAAGATGAAGAAAACCCTGGAAAATTGGATACCCATTATTTTGTCAGCCCAGGAACCCGACGGCTACTTGCACACCGCCTACACCCTGCGCGACACTACACGCTGGACCAGCCGCTGGTCTCCACGCAACCGGGGTGACCACGAAGGCTATGTGGCCGGCTATTTTATAGAATCAGCCATCAACCATTACACCCTGACCGAGGGCAGCGACACCCGTCTGTACGATGCCGCCAAGAAATTATCCGATTGCTGGGTAAAAAACATAGGCCCGGGACCGGACCAAATTGCCTGGTACGACGGACATCAGGAAATGGAACAAGCTCTGGTACGTTTCGGCCGCTTTGTAAACGACATGGAAGGCAATGGCAAAGGCGACAGTTATATTGCCTTAGCCAAATTTCTGCTTGACATGCGTGACAATGGCAGCGAATACGACCAAAGCCATGTACCCGTACAGCAACAATACGAGGCCGTGGGTCATGCCGTACGCGCAGTCTATAATTACTCGGCTATGTCGGATGTGGCCGCCGAAACCGGAGACATTGATTATCAAAGTGCTGTCATGTCCTTATGGAATAACATGATTAACAAGAAATATTACGTCACTGGCGGTGTGGGCAGCGGCGAGACTTCCGAAGGCTTCGGCCCCAACTATTCGCTGCGCAACAACGCCTATTGTGAATCCTGCTCCAGCTGTGGGCTGATCTTCTTCCAGCACAAAATGAACATCGCTTATCACGACGCCAAATACGCCGACCTCTACGAAGAAACCATGTACAACGCTCTGCTTGGGGCTCTCGATTTCGAAGGCGAACATTTCTATTACACCAACCCGCTCACGGCTTACAACAAACGCGATGCCTGGCATGTCTGCCCCTGTTGCGTGGGCAATATCCCCCGCACTCTGCTAATGATCCCCACCTGGACTTACGTTACGGGCAAAGATGGCATCTACGTTAACATGTATGTGGGCAGTACCATCAAGGTAGAACGGGTGGCCGGCACTGATATTGAAATGGTTCAGGAAACCGATTATCCCTGGAAAGGTGAGGTGTCTATTACAGTCAATCCCAAAGAAGACAAGCGTTTTACCGTCTATGTGAGAGTACCCAACCGCAAAACCAGTGAGCTTTACACTTCGGTGCCTGAACTGAATACGCTGAAATCTCTCAGTGTAAATGGTGAAGCCCTGGAAATGAAGGCCGACAGAGGCTACATTGCCATCACCCGCGATTGGAAAAAGGGCGATCGTATAGAGTTGGAGATTCCTCTGGAGGTGCAGCAAATCACGGCCGACGAAAAAGTTGAAGCACTCAGGGGGCTGACTGCAGTTCGCTACGGACCGATGATTTACAACGTAGAAAAAGCCGACAACAAAGACATCAACCTGGCCGTGGGCAGCGATCCCTTTAAAGCAGTCTGGCGCAATGATATGTTCAAGGGTATTGTCAGTATCGAAGGCAAATGGGCCGACGGCTCAGACCTGCTGGCCATACCTAATTACCTGAGGATGAATAGGATTCAACCCAGACAAGAAGGACAGCGCAGTCCCGAGTCGATGGTTTGGATGAAACAATAAGAGCTAAATCCCCAATGCCTCAATGAGCTGATCGGCGTGGTTTTTGGTGTCGACTTTGGGAAAAACCTGTTCGATTATGCCCTGGGCCGAAATGACAAAAGTGGTACGTAAGAGCCCCATATAGGTTTTGCCGTAGTTCTTTTTTTCGCCCCAGGCACCGTAAGCCTGAATAATGACTTTTTCGGGATCGGCAATCAGGTTGAAGGACAAGCCGTATTTGGCGGCGAAACGCTGATGCGATTCCACGGAATCGGGACTGACTCCGATGACGACAAAGCCTTTGTCCAGAAAATACGAGTTGCTGTCGTTCAGGCTGCAGGCCTCGGCAGTGCAACCGGGCGTGTTGTCTTTGGGATAAAAGTACAGAATCACCCGTTTTCCCCTGTAAGCGCTTAGGGCAATGTTTTCGCCTTCTTGATTTACTCCCTTAAAGTCGGGAGCTTTGTCGCCTGCTTGTAACATGTTGGTCTATTTATTCGGTTTTTTATTGAATTAATCAAATTAAAGGTTTCACCAATACTTGTCGATTTTTACAGCGCCAGATGCCTGTTCAGCTAAACCAGGCGTGCTTCGTAAGTAATATCTGTATTGAGTAACAAAGAAACAGGACATGTGTCTTTGGCTTCTTTTACCAAGGCTTCGAATTTGGCCGGATCAATGCCCGGAACAGAGGCTTCCAGTATGAGGTGTGAGCCCGCGATACGCCCCTTGGCAGTATCAAAATTAATATCACAACGGGTATCCAGATTTTCGGGCACAAAACCGGCATCACCCAACAAAAAACTGAGCTTCATAGTAAAACAGCCTGCGTGGGCAGCTGCTATCAGTTCTTCGGGATTGGTGCCGCTGCCGTCGGCAAAGCGTCCGCTAAAATTGTATTGATTATTGTCAAGAACAGTACTCTGGGTGCTCAGCAGTCCTTTACCTTCTTTTCCGTTGCCTTTCCAGTTGGCTTTTGCATATCGTTTC
>CAZNQD010000046.1:0-15741 GCA_964575345.1 uncultured Bacteroidales bacterium | reverse complement strand
CCGACTGCCTGAATACCTCGGTGAGGGCAATGGTGGTGTAATGCATTTTCGACAAGGCCTGACTGCTGAAAAAGTAAGGGGAATCGTACACCGTACGCAAGAGCGTCCATTCGTCTTCTTTGGCCACCGGAGCCAACTGCTGAACATCGCCTATCATCAACAATTGCAAACCGCCAAAAGGCCGGCTGTCTCTGCGGTAACGGCAGAGATTGTCGCTGACGGCGTCCAGCAGGTCGGCACGTACCATACTTATTTCGTCGATGATCAAGAGATCAAGACTACGGATAAGATTGATTTTTTCTTTGCGCAATTTATGGCTTTGCTGTCTGCCACCGGTCGTTTTTTCGCGTTTAGGGCCGGGGACGTAAGGGCCAAAAGGCAATTGAAAAAAGGAATGGATGGTCATTCCGCCGGCATTGATGGCTGCAACTCCGGTGGGAGCCAACACCACCGCGCGTTTGTTAAGCTCTTTTTTGAGCCGCTGCAAAAAAGTGGTTTTCCCTGTTCCGGCTTTACCGGTCAAAAAAATAGGTTCGCCGGTACTACATATATAATCATAGGCCAGCTCCAGGCCGGCATTGCTCCTGATTATCTCCTCTTGCTCGTGTTTATTCAGCGTACTGCCCGGGCCTGAACTCATTTCTTTTTTAAATAATATTGCCTTTCTTCGGCTGAACAATGTTCTATGGCGTAACGCAGGGTGGTTCTGGGCAGTTGGGTGGTATATTCCTCTAAAAAAGCCGTCAAAACACTGCGGTCACGTTTGCCTATTTCCCGAAGCATCCAGCCGTTTGCCTTGTGCATAAGGTCGTGAGGATGTTGTATCTGTTTTTTTACCAAAGCCAGGCTGTCTTCAAACTGATGCTGAGCAATCAGGGTTATGGTGCATACAATGGCCACTCTTTGTTCCCAAAGGGATTGGCTTTCACTGAGAAGGTACAGCACGGAGCGGTCGTGATCGAGCAGCCAATGCCCGAGTATCTTGGGAGCAGTCAGGTCTACCAGATCCCAATTATTAGCCCGATACAAACGGCTTAAATAATAATCAACAATATCGGCACGCTTTTCGGGCTGCCTGCGGTATTGCTCCACCAGGATGAGGAAACCGCACAGGCGTACTTCATGCAACTCGTCCTGGATCAGAAATTCAATTTCGTCCCTATTCAGATCCAAAGCCTGCCGGGCTACTGAACGAACCTGAGGCACCATCACTCCGCAAAAAAGATCGCCCTCGCCGTATTGACCGGGGCCGGTTTTGAAAAAGCGGCTCAAGCCGACGGCTTTTTCGTTTCGGGCATAACTCAAAAGGGCCGCTTTGACCCCGGCAGCGGTGTTTAGGGAGTTGGTTTGCATACTTCGTCGAATAAGGCTTCAATGTTGGCCGGGGGAATATCTTTTAATATGGCTTCGTGACTGGGAGAGAAAACCAGGCCGGAAGGAAAAAGCAACTTGAGTTCTCGTACTTTGGCTCTCACCTCGTCGGGACTGCCGTGCACCAACAAATACTGGGCATCAACGCCTCCGCAAAAGCAGGCTGAGGGAAAATCTGTTTTGAGCCTGTCCGGTTCCATGCGAGCAGCCAAAGCCTGAATGGGATGTATAATATCGGCTCCGGCTTCTATCAGATCGGGAATCACGTCGTGTATGGAACCACAGGAATGATGCATCACTTCCAGACCGAAACGTTTGGCCTGCTGCACCAGCTTCCGGGTACCGGGCAAAACGAACTCCCTGACAGCTTCGGGCGAGATCATCAGGCCGTTTTGGCTCCCCAGGTCGTTACCAATCAAAACAGCATGCAGTTTGCCCCGGGTGGCCTGGTAAAAAATTTCGTTGGCCCGGAGGTAAAAATCTACAATCTTGTTGGTCACAGCCATAAATAACTCCGGAGCCATCATCATATTCATCAGGGCCGTTTCCATGCCGAAAGCGGCACAGGCATCCTGAAAATGTGCCGACCACACCACACCCATTACAGCATAACCCTCGGGCACCTCGTCCACTACTTTGCGGCAAAGGGCGGGATCGATGTATTTTTCGGGATCGGGCCAGTCAAACTTGTCCACATCGGCCGGATCGCTGTAATCTTCGAAAAAACCCGGAGCCGTCAGGGTACGTTCGTCGGGCAGGCCGTGCTTTTTCTTGGCAAAATCAAAAGCAGCATAGATGGCGTTACTGGTGGGCGAATTATAAGGCATCTCCACGGGATAAATATCGTCGTTGATTTTGGCTTTGAGAGCAACCATGTTGTCCACTCCAAAATAGTGGTACAGGGCAGGTAGTGCCGCTTTGTCAGGTATACCCAGCCAGGAGGCGGGGTAATCTGTTTTTTGATGTCTTATGGTGGCGTAGAAACGTTCAATGTGGTTCATAGTATACTGATTATTAGTTATTTTACAGGTTTATAAGGTGAACAGATTCCGACTATTTATGCAACTTTCATTTCACATATTGGCCAAACGGATGGCGGTTGCTACAAAAAAGGCGGCCGTTTCGGTGCGCAGGCGAATAGCACCCAGAGAAATGGGTTTGAAACCCAGAGATTTGGCCATCGCCACCTCCTCGCGGCTAAAATCTCCTTCGGGCCCTATCAGTACCATAACCGGCCTGCCGGGCCGATAAGCTTCTTTGAAAAAAGGTTTTTCTTCTTCGGGCCAGCAATGGGCAATAAATTTCTGTCCTTCAAAACCCTGATTCACCAATTGTTTAAAATCTACCATGTCCCGGATTTCGGGCAGGAGAGATCGCTCGGACTGTTTCATGGCAGCCACGGCAATCTTTGAGATACGGTCGGTCTTAAGCTGCTTACGCTCCGAATGGGAACTGCATACGAAGCTCAGACTGTCAATGCCAAGTTCTGTCAGCTTCTCGGCCAGCCATTCCATACGGTCGGCGTTCTTGGTAGGAGCTATGGCTAAATGCAGGCCTATGGAATCGGAAGCCTGAGGCAGGACTTCCAAAATTTCCACATCGCATTGCCTGAAATCTGCCCTGCTGATACGAGCATCGTAAAAATTGCCTTTGCCGTCGGCCAGGCGAATTTCGTCGCCTTCTTTGAGCCGCAGGACTTTGACACAATGGGCAGATTCCCCGGGGGGAAGGCAAGCCCGGCTTGCAATATCGGGGGTATAGAATACGGGCATAAAATCAGGACTTGGCTTCTTTGCGTTTTTTTAATTCGTCCCGTATCATGGATGCCTGCTCATATTCTTCCTGCTCAACAGCTTTTTGGAGTGCTTCCTGCAATTCTTCGTCGGTGGCATCTTCCCAGGTTTCTTCGTCGCGAATCTTCCTGACAATCATACGCTGCCCGCTGCCCTGTTCGGTTTCTTCGAAAACCATACCCCGCTTGCGCAACACGTTTTCGGTAGTATAAATGGGAGCACCTACCCGCAGCGCCAGGGCCACGGCATCGGAGGTTCTGGAACCCAGGGTGATCTGCTCTCCCTTGTGATCAAAATAGAGCTCCGCGTAAAACACATCTTCTACGCAATCCGAAATAAATACTTCCTTGAGTTCCAACCCGAAGGCCTGACACATGGAAGCCATCAAATCGTGGGTAAGAGGCCTGGGGGGCGTTTTTTTCTCCAGGGAAAACGAGATGGCCTGAGCTTCGCCGGAACCGATGATTATGGGTAATCGCCGGTCACCGGCAGCCTCAGCCAAAATCAGGATGTAAGCCCCGGATTTCATTCTACTGTAGGAGAGGCCCCAGATGGTCATTAAAATAGGTGAGTTCTCTTTTTCCGACATAGTACAATTCTTTTAATATAGAGGGTTCAGCTTTGCCATCGCCCCGGGCCTTACCGGAATGTTTCTCGGAAAGGTGTACAAAGATAAGAGATGACTTAGCAAAATCCAAAAGAAAAATTACGTTTTGGCCTTGGCAATTTCATTAAAAAGCAGTAATATTGCAGCCGCTTTCCGGAAACAACTCCAAAGCGGGCCCATAGCTCAGTTGGTTAGCAGCACCTGACTCATAATCAGGGGGTCACTGGTTCAAGCCCAGTTGGGCCCACTTATCAAAATCAAGCAGTTACATGAATTTGTGACTGCTTTTTTTATACCTTTGCACGAATTACAGTATCATTTTTAATTGATAAAATATCAGAATCCCAACCTCCATCAAACAGGATATTCATAGTTTTGTACTTTAAAAGAGAAGGGGATAACACCCGTATGCCAGGAATCGGCAGGACGATGGAGCCCCACCATACAAACCGTAATAACTGATATCATGCACTTCCTCCGTCAAAGTATCCTTCTTTCGCTGCTTTTGATTGGAATCGCAACCCAAATGAACGCTCAGCGTCACGTTGACAAACTTGACCGTGGCCTGGTGACCACCGTCGCTCAAAGCGGCAGTGGTAACTTTATCAGCTGGCGCGTACTGGGTGAAGAACAGTATGATGTCACCTACAACCTGTATGCAAACGGCACCAAAATTGCCTCCAACCTAAAGGTTTCCAACTATGTACATACCGCCGGTACGATTGCCACCACGTATCAGGTCAGTCCCGTGGTACGCGGTGTAGAAGGCGCTAAAAGCGCAGAGGTAACCCGGTGGAGTGGTGCCGATACCTATTCCCTGACAGGCTTCACCACCGGTTATCTGGATATCGCCGGCCAAACAGCCACCGACCGTGCCGGGCTCGATGCGACATCGGCCTATGAGTTCAACGATATCGTGGCTGCCGACGTAAACGGAGACGGAAAGGTGGAACTCATCTGCAAACGCAATTACACAGGCGACCGTTACCTCACCAGCAACACCACCCGCTTCAACCGCATCGAAATACTCACCCTCACGGGCGTACGTCTTTGGTGGATTGACCTGGGTCCCAACATGCAGGCCGGACCCGATGAACAGTGGGACGCCATCGCCTTTGACTGGGACATGGACGGCAAAGCTGAGGTCTTGTTACGTGGAGCCGACAACATGATTATTCACAAGGCAGACGGCACCAAAGACACCATAGGAGACAACCCAAAATACGATTCCCGCACAGTGAGCAATACCCAATACACCAGCGTGGGCAACGAATACCTCCTCTACCTAAACGGAACAACCGGGGAACCTTACCCCATTGGCGACAACAACAAACGCTGGATGACCTATCCACTCAAGCGCTACGAAGCAGGCGAGAGTTCGTTGGCCGTTTGGGGGAAAGACGGTGATGGCGGTCACCGTGCTTGCAAACACTTCTTCGGCGCACCCTATCTGGATGGACAGAAGCCCTCCATTTTCCTCGGTCGTGGTGCCTACACCCGCCACAAATTTGCTGCCTATGACGTGGATCCAGCCACTCACAAACTAACCCAGCGTTGGAACTGGACCAACAACAGAGGTGGTAGCCCCTGGTTTGGTCAAGGTTACCACAACTTTGCCATTCAGGACGTCGACATGGACGGTCGCGATGAAATCATGTTCGGTTCCATGACCATCGACGACAACGGCAAAGGCCTATCCACAGTTGGTCTGGGTCATGGAGACGCCCAACACTGCGGAGACCTTGACCCCTACCGCTTTGGTCTGGAACAATTTACCTGCAACGAGTCTTCCCCAAACATGAACTACCGCAATGCCACGACCTCCGAAATCTATTACCGCTCGCAGGGAACAGCTGATGATGGACGTGCACTCATGGCCAACTTCACCAACACCTACCCCGGCTGCGAAGGTCGTTCCGTGAACACCGGCTTTATCAGTTCCGTGGCCGACAAAACCATCAGCGAACTAGATGCCAATGGCTTTATCGCCTGGGGCGACCTCAATTTCCGCATCTTCTGGGATGGCGACCTCCTGTCTGAAGTACTAAACAGCCCGGGTACAGCCAGGTCACCCAAGATCGAGAAGCCCGGTGTTGGGCGTATTTTCCTGTCCAACGCCGGCAACATGAACAACGATTCCAAAAACAACCCCGGTATGAGCGGTGATATCCTCGGCGACTGGCGCGAAGAAATCATCATCCGTAACGGGACAGGTTTGCGCATCTACACATCGAACTACACCACATCGTATCGTATTCCTACCCTCTGGCACGATCATGGTTACCGCCAGGCCATGGTATGGGAAACCAACGCCTACAACCAACCACCTCATCCTTCCTATTTCCTTGGAGAGATGGAAGGCATCACCTTGGCACCCCCTGCCCTCGTTGCCACCGACCGTCAACACGTCACAAACGGCGGCACCATCGAATCCACCCATGCCGACCAGCAAATACTGCTGTTTGAAAACCAAAACAGCACCATCGCTGTGGAAAACGGCGTCCGTCCGTGGAACGTCATCGCCAATGTGCCTTCCTGGACCCAAGGGCAAAACGCATCCGAAACCAGCACGAAAACAGCACCAGTCACTCAATACTATACCTCGACGTTGACAGGAGGCGCTTTTGCCGGCTCCATGCGTCTGGTCAAACAAGGCGAAGGTGAACTCATCCTGCCCGCCGTTGAGCAGCTTTACACCGGAAACACCGATGTATGGAACGGCACGCTTACCTTTAATGGTAAACTCCTGGGCTCCACGCTTTGGCTCAATCGCCACACCACCCTTAACTCCAACGGTGGCCAGTTCCGCTGCATCAAGGCTTCTTACAATGCCACCATACGCCCGGGCGGCAAAGACTCCCTTGGAACCATCACGACCGACACCCTCCAACTTGGCTTTGGTGCACGGCTACAGCTCGATCTGACAGACACCCTCACGACCGACAAAATCAACGCCAAACTTCTCACCATCGAGACAAAATCCTGGAAATACGGTCCCAAATACCAGGCACCCGTCATTGAATTTGTACTCCCGTCCATCGTCATCGGCACCTATGACCTAGGCGAAGTTGACACCATCGTTGGTTCACTTTCCAATCTCGTCATCGAGGGAATTGGCACCAGCTTTAAGTCATCCCTTTCCTACTCAAACAAGCACCTGTACCTCATCATTTCCGGTATCCGCGATGCTTCCGCCATCATTTGGAACGGCAACGAAAGCGCCGTGTGGGACTTCGCTCAAGCGAAAAACTTCACCTCGGCCACAGATACGGCTGCCACCACTGAGTTTTTCGTCACAGGTGACAAGGTCCTTTTTGACGCGACAGCCAGCAAAAGAGCCATCACCCTCAAAGGCAACCTGGAGGCAGACAGCATCATTGTTGACGGCACGGCAGCCTATAGCTTCAGCGGCACCGGCTCCATCGTTGGCGCCTCCAAGCTGATCAAACGCGGTAGCGGCACACTCACCGTATCAACCGACAACGCCTACACAGGGGGCACCCGCATCAGTGGTGGGACGGTCGCCGTCACCTCGCTCAGTCATGCCAACCTGGCACTCGGCCAACTCGGTGCTGTCTCGACTGTGGCCTCAAACTTCATCGTGGAGAACGGCGCCACCCTTCAAACATCAGGCACTGTCACACAAGGTTCAGCCATGCAAATGGTGGGAGAAAATGGCGGCGTCATCAATAATCTCGGTGATTTCATTGTAAACAGAGCCATCAGCGGCACCATTCTGACAAAAAAAGGATCGGGATGGATGAAACTCAACGTCAACAACAACCTGGACCGCCTCGTCATCACGGGCGGCAACGTACAGTGTATTGCGAGCTCGCTGCCGGGCAGAACCGTCGAATTTCAAAATGGCACATTGCTGGAAAACACCAGCACCGGCTATACCATTCACGTACCAGCAGGCAAGACAGGCACACAGACCCTCGTGAACAACGCCAGCTACACCAATAAATTGACTGGCCAAGGCACGCTGACCATCAACTGCCCTGTCATTGCCGGTTCCGGTTGGTTTGCCACCAGAACCCGCATTCAAGGCGACTGGAGCCAGTTTGAGGGTACCATCAACGCTGTGGGCAGTTACGGAACCAATGACACTGGTCCACGTTTCACCCTCGATGCCGGCACAGGCCTGCCCAAGGGCACGCTGAACATTGCGGCAAACACCACGGTACAAAATACCGGCAAGACCTTTACGATTGGTAAAGTAGCAGGGAGCGGCAACCTGGGCGGTTGGGCTTCGTTTGCCAATGATGGCGCTTCAGGCACCAACACCTGGAGGCTAGGTAATGATGCCAACTGGAGCTGGGCAGGCATCGTCACCGCCAACTCCAACTTCGTCAAAATAGGCAGCGGCAAGGTGAGCCTTACCGGTGCACACAACCACACCGGCTACACCATCGTTCAGACTGGTCAACTCTTCATCAGTGGAAACGTTGTGAAACTCGGAACGGGCACGCTTACCGTTAAGAGTGGCGCCACACTTTGTGGCGTGACTGGCTCAGGCGCCCTGTCCAACAGCGCCTACTCCTTCGAAGCCGGCTCCACCCTCCAGGTGGGGGCCTCAGCCACTGCCACGACCGGAAAAATTGACTTTGGCGGCAAGAACGTGACTGTAGCAGCAGATGCCGTTATAGAACTGGGCATTTTCTCAAAACTGATTTACACATCCTTGCAGAACATCAACAAACTCACCATGAACGGCAGCATCCGCCTCCATTGGAGCGCCTGGACACCCGCCCCTGGTGACAGCATTCAGTTGTTTCAAAATGTGAAGACCTTCGCCGGAACCCCCGTCCTGGAAAACGATGTAATCGATGCAGAAAAGGGCCTGTACTGGGATACCACCGATCTGGCCACCAAGGGCCTCCTGCGAGTCAAGAGCATCAATGGTTTGAATCAAACCAAAACTCAGTTAGTGAATACCTACGTGATGGATCGCAAGATTGTTGTTCCCGGAGTCAACAACCTGCGCATCTACACCATATATGGCCTGCGCGTAGACCCCGCCTCCTGTTTAATCCCGGGCACCTACATCGTTGTGGCTGATGGTCAAACCATTAAGATCAGTGTGGAGTAAGAATTCGTACCGGAAATTAAGTATTAGGGATATTTTTTACTCAGAGCTCAACTATTCAGGAAATTCTCTAACTTTGAGGCGCTGAAACAATGGAAAGGCAGCCCTTTTTCAGCATTCATAATGCGCTGCTTGTCAAAGATTTGTATGAATAATAACGTATTGATACTGCTCGATTCCCTCCGCGACTGGGCTCCTTACTACGAAACCAGCAGCCTGCATACCGTTTCGGATTACCTGCAATACAAAAGCAGCGAAAAGAGCCGCAAGCTGGTGATCAATCTGAGCAACGATTACAGCTACAATTCCGAAGGTTATTACTGCTCCCTGCTGGCCCAAACCCGGGGGCATCAGGTGATTCCCGGCATCGACATCATCAATAAGCTCGAAAGCGGCACAGGCATCCGGATGGATCTGAACCTGCAACGGATCTGCCATCAGTGGATACAGACACACGAGATGGACGAAGACACCTGGAGTATGGTTATCTACTTTGGCTCCTGCAAAGAAAAAGGCCTCGAAAAAATAGCCCGTTTTATTTTTGAGCATTATCCCTGCCCTATTCTGAAAGTTGTTTTCAATAAACGCTCCAGAAATCAAATTGAAAGCGTACAGGCTATGCCTCTGAGAGAACTCAGCGACGAACAGCAAACCGCCTTTGCCGAGGCTCTCGATCGTTTTAGCCAGCGGATCTGGCAACAACCCCGTTCCACCAAGGCCAACCGCTTTAGCCTGGCCATATTGTACGATCCGGAAGAAAAGTTTCCGCCCAGCAATAAGCAGGCACTGAAGAAATTTAGCGAAGTCGCCAAAAAAATGCGCATTCATACGGAATTCATCACCGAAGAAGACGCCAATCGCCTGATGGAATTCGATGCGCTGTTCATCCGCACCACCACTTCGCTCAACCATTATACATTTCATTTGTCGCAACTGGCGGCACAACACGGGCTGGCGGTGATTGACGACCCCTTGTCCATTATTCGCTGCACCAACAAAGTCTATCTGAACGAATTGTTCGAAAAAGAAAAAATTCCGGTTCCTCCCTCCATGCTGATGTTCAAATCCAGGCGCCCTTCGTTCGATGAAATTGCAGAAAACATCGGGACACCTTTTATCTTAAAAATACCCGACGGCTCTTTTTCGATCGGCATGGTCAAAATCGAAACAGAGGCAGCGCTGAACGAAGCTCTGGACAAACTCTTTGAAAAATCGGCCATTCTGCTGGCCCAGGCCTTTACTCCTACCGAATTTGACTGGCGTGTCGGCGTGCTCAACGGAGAACCCCTCTATGCCTGCAAGTATTACATGGCCAAAGGCCATTGGCAGATTTATCACCATTTCCAGTCGGGACGCAGTTACAGTGGCATAGTGGAAACCATCCCCATTTATCAGGTACCCCGTACTGTCATCGAAACCGGCGTAAAAGCCGCCTCATTGATTGGCAAAGGTTTGTATGGTGTAGATCTCAAGATGGTCAAAGACAAAGCCATGGTAATAGAAATCAACGATAATCCCAGTATTGACCACGGTTGCGAAGACATCGTGCTGGGCAACGAGCTGTATTACCGCATTCTGGATTACTTTGAGCGATCACTGAACAACAACGAGCGATTCTAACTATGCTAATTCGCCAGGCAACAAGAGCCGACCTTAAAGCTATTCTCCATATTGAAAACAGCTCTTTCGAGGCAGAACGTTTTACACGCTCTCAATTGCTTTATCTTATGACCAAAGCCCGGGGCTTGTTTCTGGTGCTGGAGCTCGAGGGGGAGATAGCCGGTTATCTCTCCGTTTTAACACACAAAAAGCATCACAGCCTGCGCATATATTCCATTGCCGTGGATCCCGCCCGGCGGGGGATGAAACTGGGTCAGGCCCTTATCGAGAAAGCGATAGCTTACGCCTGGGAGCTTGGTTTACCGGCCCTAAGCCTCGAAGTGAATACCGAAAACAGCCCGGCTATCAGCCTGTATGCCCGCAATGGTTTCGAGGCCGTTGAAATTTTGGAAGATTACTACGGCAAGGGAGAGAATGCCTTGAAAATGATTAAAAAACTCTGACAATCTGATACTTCTCTCCTATCCATTCTGGAGCAATGAGCTTTAATTCGTTTTCTGCTTTTTAGGTTCCAGGTGGATTAATTCCTATGTTCCCGGTCTATCTCCATATCGCTCAAATGCAGTTCCAATGCCTTGACCGAAATCTGAATTTCGAAGACAGAAACACCCAGCGAAGCAATCAGCAGCAAAATAGCCAATCCGAAAACATACACAGCCGGCAGCTGCAAACCCACATAAATCAGAAACATGGTGACCACACAAAGAAAAAGGCTGCTGATGCCCAGCAACTGCATGGCCCTGGTCATATACAGGCGCTTGCGGAGATTGGCAATTTGGGCTGCTTTCACCTTGTCGGGATCTTCCAGATACTTATCCTTGAGTGTTCTGACCACCTGAGCATAAGAAAGAAAACGATTGGTATAAGCCAGCAACAACAAAGAAATGGCCGAAAACAAAAAAGTCGGGGTGATGAGGCTGAGTTCTTCCATAAAATAGTTGAAAATTAAAAATATCAATATCTAAAAACGAGGGCAGTCTGTCATTGACTGCAAGCCTGCTCTTCGCTGTCAAAAATCGAAAACACCGAAGAGAAGCCGGAAATATCGAAGATTTCTTTGATGCCCGCTTGCATGCCGTAGAGCAGGAATTTTCCTGCGGTGGCCATCATTTTTTTCTGTATGCTCAAAAATATTCTTAAGCCTGAACTGCTGATATAACTAAGTTTGCTGCAATCGAGGTAAATTATTTTAACTCCTTCCCTGAATAACTTTTCGGCAAGCTGCTCAAATTCATTGTAATTAGTAGTGTCAATCCGGCCGTCTATTGCCACTTTTATGCCTGCTCCGAGAATGCTTGTTGTAATGTTCATTATATTGTGATTATGGTTGTAGTTTATGTTTGAATATTTGTAAATGTCCGACTGGCTGGTATCTGCTAGTCAAATTTCTTTTTCATTTTCAATATATTGTATTCATCCTTGCGAGTGTAATTCAGCTCATCCATAATTTTTTTAATTAAAAAGATACCCAGGCCGCCAATGGGGCGCTCTTCGGCCGGCAAATTGATATCGGGGTCTTCTTTGGCTGTGGGATCAAAGGCCTTGCCACTGTCTGTAATGGTGATTTCCAGGCTCTTGTCCCCGGCGACAAAATCGAGCTGAATGCTTTGAGTGCTGCCCTGTTCGTAGGCATAAAAGACGATATTGCTCAGGGCTTCCTCCAGCACCAGGTTGAGTTGCATCGAAAAAGAGGCCGGAAACATCCCCAGGGCTTCGAGTTCTTCCACAAAGGCCTGAACTCTTTCCAGTTCCGACACATCGTTACGAATGATCAATTGTTTACTTAGACTTGCTTCCATAATAATAGATACTCATCATGGTTAAATCGTCCGACTGACTATGTCCGTTGACGTGGTTGGCCACATCCTTGCTGACCTCTTTGATCAGATCGCGGGGCCCTAATTTAATTTGTTTAGCTACAAACGACAAGAGGCGATTATCACCATACAACTTGTTGTCGGCATCTTCGGCTTCGGTCAGGCCGTCGGTGTACAAAAATACCTGATCGCCCTTTTCGAGCCGGAGGTTTTCGTCTGTATAGGCATAGTTGTCGAACAAACCCAGCGGAATCGCTTTGGTTAAATTGAAAAAGCGACAATCACCGTTTTCTCTTATCAACACAGGAGGATTGTGACCTGCATTGCAATAATTCAACATTCCGTTGCGAAGATCTATAACGCCCAGGAAGAAAGTCACAAACATATTCGATTCATTGTTGAAAGCCAAGGTTTTATTTATGGAACTTACCATTTCGGCCGCCGACAGTTTTTTGTCTCCCACCGAACGCAACAGTGTTCTGGTGACTGCCATAAACAAAGAAGCCGGAACCCCTTTGCCGGAAACGTCGCCTATGGCAAAACAGAGGGTTTTATCGTCCAAAAGGAAAAAATCGTAGAGGTCTCCTCCCACTTCTTTGGCCGACAACAAGCTGGCATATAGATCGATCTCGGGCAAATTGGGGAAGGGCGGGAAAATATGAGGAATCATGCCCATCTGAATCTCCTTGGCAATGCGCAATTCGCTTTCGATCTTTTCTTTGGCCGAAGTCGTTTCTTTGAGATGAACTATGTAATCGGACAATTCCTTTTGCATAAAGGCAAAAGAATCGTGCAATTCTTCCATTTCCAGACTGCCCTGAACACTTGGCAATGCTGCTTTGAAATCTCCCGCAGCTATGGCCCGGGCAGAGCCTGAGAACAAACTGAGCGGGCTCAGTATGCGTCTGATAATCCGAATGGTAAAAAAGAGCAATAAACCCAGGCCAGCAACGGACAACAAAAGAATAAACAAATTCAGTTTATATAAGCCTGCGTACATTTCGTCGTGCGGATAGACCACCCCGATAGACCAATGGGTTGAGGGCAACTGACTGTGATAGATTTGCACCTGCCCCATGTCTTTCAGGGTAGTGGAAGTCAAGGCATTCTGCCCCTGAATCATACTACGGCCAATCTCCCGCAATCCCGGTTCGCCCAATTCTTTGGCCCGGGTAAAGACGGTTTCGTTCATTATTAAGGAATGATTGGGATGTGTCACATAAACCCCGTTGCGGGAAATCAAAAAAGCATAGCCCGTTTCAAAAATCTTTACCGAGCTCATTACGTCGGTAAGCCATTCCAATGAAATATCAATGGTAATGATGCCTCCAAAAATTCGTTTTCCCCCGCTGCGGAAGTAAAAAGGCACCGAATAGGTCGATAACAAAGCATCGGCACCACCCTCGTCATAATAGGGTTCCGACCAATAAGCCTCGCCAAGCAGCGCCGGAATCTGATACCAGTCCATAATAAAATAATTGTACCCCGGAGCCCAAAGATCGGTGGTTTTGATACCCTCTGCGGTTCTGTAGGCGTAAGGAGCAAAAGCGTTGGTTTCGGGAGCAAACACCCCCGGTTCAAAAGCAATGGCGCTGGCGTAAATCAGGGGATTGTGCTCTACCAGGCGGGCCAGAAAAGTTTGTATGGAATCTTTGGGAATGGTACTGCTCTCCATCATCCAGGCCAGGTTTTGCGGGATGAGTTCGGCAGGCTTAATGACATCTTCGATCTTTTTTACCGTGTTTTCGGCCAGCAATACTGCGTTGTCGCGGGCAGCTTTTTCAATTTGCGAGCGTGTAAACACATAATAGACCGAAAAAATAGCTACACCGAGCAAGCCGGTAAAAAACAGGATGCGGAAAATTATTTTGAATGAGAGGCTGTTGGTTTTCATGTTTGTTTTATGTCTGATTTACTTGTCCGAAGCTAGATAAAAGCAAAACCTTAGTTGGTCGGGGCCCGGTAAAAATTCTCATATTTCAGATCATACGATTCAGTCTCCGAATTGAGCCTGATGATTTTTAACGCCTTATTAAAATCGGATTCCAGTAATTGACCAGGTGCTGTGGCTTTGTCGCCCGGAGTGATCAATTCCAGCATTCTGTCGAGCATCCAGCGCTGGTGTGCCCTGTTGTTGGGAAGATGCGCCTTGTTCATTTCGGCTATAACCAAATCAAGCGTATATTCCTTATTACCGGCGGCATATTCCCAGCCTTTTAAAGTGGCCTGTACAAATTTGCCCAAGGCTTCCCTTTTGTTTTGCAAAGTGGATTCCAGACAATACAAGCCATCTTCGGGAATGTCGTAACCGTAATCGGCGAAATGAAAACGGCTCAGCTCTTCTTCGTTCACACCGCTGTTGATGATCTGATCGTATTCGTTGTAATTCATAACAGTCATTACATCTATGCCGCCGGCCAAAAACAGATTGACTGTGTTCAGAATGCGCACGACCTGCATATCTATCTGTTTCTCGCGCATAAAAGCAAAAGGAATGTCGTCAAAACCACTGGTCCAGATTCCGATCTTTTTCCCCTGCAGATCTTCGGGACGATTGATCCCGTTTTTTTTCATGGCCACCAACATCAGGGCCGAGTGTTGCGAAAGCTGGGCGATGTTTACCAAAGGCAGGCCCTTAGCCCTGGCTTTGATGGCATCCATCAGGAAAGAAGACACCACATCGGCCCTGCCGTTTTTGAGCAATTCAAAGGAGGAGACATCGGCCGAGGAATGCACAATTTGTACCTCCAGTCCCGCATCACGATAAAAACCCTGATCCTGAGCCACGTAATAAGCGGCAAACTGAGCCTGGGGAATCCAGTGCGGCGAGAACACCAGTGTTTCTTTTTGAGCCTGACAAACCAAAGGCAGCAGCAACAAGAGAAGCAGACATTTTATGGGATTTGGAACAGGTCTTTTCATGGTTGGTTTTTCAAATGGTCTATTCTTTTATGTATTCCGGTCAAAATTAGTCATTAAATGTTTTCCAAACAACGATGATTTAATATATCGGATTAAGTCAGTTAGTACCTTAATTGCACAGGCGCAAAGGGCGCAAACTGAGTTCTCCTGTAAAAAATTATTTTTATCAATATTTTTTAATCCATCGGGACTCTGCTGTGTTTTTTTTACATTTGCAGTTCGCAGAAGAGTATTAAGCTTTGTCTCAGACCATTAATCTAGTACGTACATGAAATTTAAAAAATTGCTCAATATTGCCTTTGCCTTGTTGGCAACCGGCGGCATACTTTTGCTTTCGGATTTGAGCAACAGAAAACCACAAAAAGAGGACAAATCCGCTCCTGGCGGGGGCTTATTTGCTGTAGAGGGCAGGCAATACAAAATAGGTATTTCCACTTTTGCGCCCGATCCTGTGCTGGACATTACCCTGGATGGTTTTTGGCAGGGCATGCGTGAACTTGGTTTTGTCAGAGACAGCAACAT
>CAZNQD010000045.1:0-15995 GCA_964575345.1 uncultured Bacteroidales bacterium | reverse complement strand
GCTCCATCAGCGTAACCGGAGCTCCCAAACGCTATGTATACGTTAATGTGGACGCCAAAAAAATGGATGCGGCCGGTTTGAACCTGGAACAGGTGACCAACGCCATTGCCGTCAACAACATGAACTTGCCCGCCGGTAACGTCAAAATGGGACGGGAAACCTATCAGCTGAGAGTTGAAGGTCAGTTTGAAGTGAGCGAAGAAATTCGCAATCTGGTGGTGGGTGTGTCGAATGATGCACCGGTGTTTATTCGCGACATTGCCCAGGTGAACGATACCGTAAAAGACCTGAGTCTAGAAGAACGCTCCAATGGTGCTCAGGCTGCCCGTCTGACCATTACCCGTCAATCGGGAGCCAATTCGGTTGCGGTTTGTAAAAAGGTCAAAAAAGAACTCGAACAACTCGAAACCAATCTGCCTACAGATATTGAGACTCATCTGGTTTTTGATACTTCGAAGTTCATAAGCAGCTCCATAAGTAATTTGTCGTCAGCCTTATTTTTTGCTTTGCTTTTTGTGGTGGTAGTGGTGCTCTTTTTTGTGGGGCGCTTCAGGGCTACGCTTATCATTGCGCTGACCATTCCCATTTCGCTGGTGGTAGCCGCCATATATCTCTTTGCCACGGGTAGTTCGCTCAACATCATATCTATGTCTTCGCTCTCGATTGCCATCGGTATGGTGGTGGACGATGCCATAGTGGTGCTGGAAAATATTACCAAACATATCCGCCGGGGCAGCAATCCCCGCGAAGCGGCCATTTATGCCACCAACGAAGTCTGGGTATCGGTAATTGTTACCACCCTGGTTATTGTGGCTGTGTTTATGCCTCTGACTATGCTGGGTGGAATGACTGGTATCATGTTCAAAGAACTGGGCTGGATTGTCACCATAACGGTATGTACCTCTACGGCTGCGGCCATCAGTCTGACACCTATGCTTTCGTCGCGTTTGCTCAAGAGCCGCGACAAAGACGAAAAACCACGTCTGTACGACCGTACGATAGGTAAAATGCTCGACAGTATGGACGATGCTTACGAAAGATTGCTGCGCAAGGCCCTAAAACACAAAGTCTTGATACTGCTGGTTTCGATAGTTATTTTTATACTTTCTTTGGGTTTATTCCGCTTTATCGGCACGGAGTTTATGCCTTCTGCCGACCAGAGCAGGTTATCAGCTTCTATTGAATTACAGACGGGTACCCGGGTGGAACAAACGCTTGAAACCACTTCGGCTATAGAGCAATATATAATGAATAATTGCCCCGAAGTAACTTTGCTTTCGAGTTCCACCGGATCTATAGACGAGGCAGGTTTCGCTGCCATGATGTCGAATTCGGGTAGTCATTTGATCAATCTTAACATTCGTTTAAAGGATATTGACCAACGCGATCGCAGCGATATTGAAATTGCTGAACAGATTCGAACCTACCTGACTACCTTGCCCGAAGTGATCAACTATACCGTATCAGCCGGAGGATCGGGCATGGGAGGCATGGGAGGCACCAGCACCGTGGATGTAGAAATTCTGGGCTACGATATTGACAAAACCAATGCACTGGCTCAGGATGTCAAGATCCTGTGCCAGAATTTGGAAGGTGCCCGCGATATAACCATCAGCCGCAAGGACGACAAAGCAGAGCTGCAGGTGGTGCTTGACAAAGAAAAACTAGCCTTGCACGGCCTGAATTCAGCCACAGTTTCCAATTTCATCCGCAGCAGGGTGTATGGTGCTACCGCAGGTTATTTCAGAGAAGGCGGCGAAGAATACGATATCGTTGTCCGACTGGAAGAACAGTACCGCAATTCCATCACCGACCTGGAACAACTAAGTATTTCCACGGCCACGGGTACAATGATCAAACTCAGCGAAATTGGAGAAATCAAGGAATTCTGGTCGCCTCCTTCGATCGACCGCCAGCGCCGGGAGCGTATTGTGAAGGTTTCGGTCACTCCGGTGGGAGTGTCGCTGGGTGAAATGGCTGCTTCCATACAAACTGTTATGAACGGTCTGGAAATTCCCCAGGATGTCATCATCAATATTGGTGGTGACTACGAGGAACAACAGGAATCTTTTGGCGATCTTATATTGCTTTTCCTCCTGGTGATTGTGCTGGTTTACCTGGTGATGGCTTCGCAGTTTGAATCTTATTCCAGGCCTTTTGTCATCATGTTTTCCATTCCTTTTGCCGTTACCGGTGCTGCTTTGGCCCTTTGGATTACGGGTACTGATCTGAGCATGATTGCCGCCCTGGGCTTGGTTTTGCTGGTGGGTATCGTGGTCAAGAACGGTATTGTGCTGGTGGACTTTATCAACCTGATGCGCGACCGTGGCCTGGAAGTGAACGAGGCTATTGCAGTCTCGGGCAAATCGAGGCTCAGGCCTGTATTAATGACAGCTGCCACTACAATTTTGGGTATGTTCCCTATGGCCCTGGGTATTGGTGAAGGTTCCGAAATCTGGTCGCCCATGGGTATCACCATCATCGGAGGTATGGTTGTGTCGACAGCAATTACCATGATACTGATTCCGGTTATGTACGGCCTGATGGCTCGTCACGGTGACCGCGACAAGCAGGAAAAGACCCGTAAACAATTTGTTTTTATGAATAAATAAGTATGAAAGCGGTATTTATAGTATACAACCAGGCCAACACCGAAAGGGTGGATTATATGTTTGACCGCCTGGGAATAAGAGGTTTTACCTCCTGGGAACAGGTGAACGGCAGAGGTTCGGTGAGCGGGGAGCCCAGAATGGGCACCCACACCTGGCCCGAAATGAACTCGGCCACCCTGACCATGGTCGAAGACGATCAAGTGGAAGAATTGCTTTCCTGTATCAAAAAGCTGGACAAACGCAACGAAGTAATTGGTGTCCGGGCTTTTGTCTGGAACATTGAACAAAGTGTCTGATAACTGGGGATTTTAAAAAAAGTCCTATCTTTGGACCCGAATTCAAAACTTTAGCGTCATGTTGGATTTTAAACGGATCAACAAACCGGATTTCAGGTATTCCTTGTTGTATCGCTATGTGCAACTTGTTCACAATCACATCTATTACAGACGTTATAATGTTGTAAACAGACAGAATATTCCGCCCCGGGGCGAAGGCTTTATGGTAATATGCAATCACCAGAACGGCCTGAACGACGCCCTGGGGATTTTGTTTTCGATGGGTGGACGCTTCCTGATCTTCATTGCCCGGGCGGATATTTTCAAAAAAGAGTTTGTGGGCAAATTGCTGCGTTTTTTGAAAATTATGCCTGCTTTTCGCAAAAGGGATGTCGGAATTGCAGGACTCGACAACAATGAAGTGATCTTTGCCCATTCGGCCAGGATAATTAACGAGGGCGATGTAATTGCTCTGTTTCCCGAAGCCGGCCACGAAGATTGTCATCACCTGGGTACCTTCAAAAAAGGTTTTGCTCGTATTGCCTTCAGGGCGGTGGAATTGTCGGATTATAAACTAAAACTCAAGATTCTGCCTCTGGGCAATCATTATTCGAATTATTTCAGGATGCAGGGCAAACTGATGATCAACATCGGGGAACCTTTTGAGTTTACCGAGCTCTACGAACTGCACAAAAGCGATCCCAACCGGGCGCAATACCTGCTGGCCCAAAAGGCCCGCGAAAGGGTGCAAAAACTGATGCTCGACATCAAAG
Organism: uncultured Bacteroidales bacterium; assembly: GCA_964575345.1. GTDB lineage: Bacteria > Bacteroidota > Bacteroidia > Bacteroidales > UBA1402 > UBA1402. Next base: position 12,335 of record CAZNQD010000045.1, on the reverse strand, counting down.
ACCTGGAGCATTACGACGAGTATGCCATGCTCTGCACCATTTACCGGGACATTTACATTCGTCGCCGCCCGGCTGAGGCTGCCCGCAGGAACAAGCCGGCTTCGGTATTTTGCCGGGGCCGTCACAACAACCCGGGTTATTTCCCCAACGAGCTGCAAGCCGATCAGCACATAGTGGCTTCCCTGGACGAATTTAAAGAAAAAGATCAGGCGGCTTTTGAGCAACTTATCACCAAAGCCGGGCAATACAAAAAGAACCTGGATCATCTCAAACTCAGAGACTGGATTTTCCGCAAACGCTTTCTGGCAGGCTTCTGGCTCAGGACCATTGCTTTATTGCTGTTTTCTCCCTTCTGGCTGTTTGGTTACCTCAACAATGTTTTGCCCTTTCATGCCGGCAACCTGATTACCCGTAAAATCAAGGACAAAATGCTGCATTCTTCTTTTCATTTTGGCCTGGGCACCCTGGTCACTTTCCCGCTCTGGTATTTAATTCTGTTCGCAGCAGTCTGGATAATAAGCGGCACTTTCTGGATAGCTGCGGCCTATCTGGCCGTATTGCCCTTGAGCCTGCTCGTCTTTTTCCGATCTAAGGTGTTGATTATTAAGCTTTACAACCGCAGCCGCCGTTTCTGGCTGAAAGTACGGAAAAACCCCAGATTGGAAGCCTCCGAAAAACTCCGTCGTGAAATAGTTGAGGCTATGGATAAACTGATATTCTAAAATATTTTTTATCTTTGTAGCTGGTTTTTTCGAAAGAAAAGCACGGACATAGCTATGTTCGTGCCCTTTTATGTGTACACTACTGGCAATCATTATTTTATCATGGATGTATTATTAGGCCTCCAATGGGGCGACGAAGGAAAAGGCAAGGTGGTAGACGTACTGACACCTCATTATGAACTGGTATGCCGTTTTCAGGGAGGCCCCAACGCCGGGCACACGCTGGAATTCGAAGGGCATAAATACGTACTCCGTTCCATTCCTTCGGGTATTTTCCAGGGGGACAAGATCAATGTGGTCGGCAATGGAGTAGTGATAGATCCTGCTTTGTTCAAGTGCGAAATCGATCAACTCGCCAGGAGCGGACACACATTGACAAAGCGATTGCTGATTTCCAAAAAAGCTCACCTGATTTTGCCTACCCACCGTCTGCTGGACGCAGCCAACGAAGCCTCCAAAGGCCAGGGTAAAATCGGCACCACGGGCAAGGGCATAGGTCCTGCCTATACCGACAAGGTGAGCCGCAACGGGCTCAGGGTGGGCGACATCCTTCATGACTTCGAAAGCAAATACAAGGAAGCTACCGCCAGGCACCTGACCACACTGAAACAAATGAATTTTCCGGTTAACACCGAAGAACTGGCCGGGATTGAAAAAGAATGGTTCGAGGGCCTTGAGTGTTTGAAAAAATTCAAATTGATTGATAGTGAGCATTTCCTGAATAAAAAAATAAGCGAAGGCAAAAAGATTTTATGCGAAGGCGCGCAAGGCACTATGCTCGACATTGATTTTGGATCCTATCCTTTTGTCACTTCGTCCAACACGGTTTGCGCCGGGGCCTGCACCGGCCTGGGCGTGGCTCCCCGCCACATCGGCCGGGTGTTCGGTATTTTCAAGGCTTATTGCACCCGGGTGGGCAGCGGCCCTTTCCCCACCGAGCTCTTTGACGAAGACGGCAAACTGATGCGCGACCGGGGCAACGAATACGGCTCGGTAACGGGCCGTCCGCGCCGTTGCGGCTGGATAGACCTGGTGGCTTTGCGCTATGCCGTAATGATAGACGGAGTCACCGACCTGATTATGATGAAAAGCGACGTGCTCGACAGCTTCGACACCATCAGGGCCTGCGTAGCCTACAAGATTGACGGCAAAGAAACCGAGGACCTGCCTTTCGATATTCAGGGCGAAATGGAGCCGATACTGACTGAACTCCCCGGATGGAAAACAGACATGACCAAAATGCAATCCGAAGACGAATTTCCCGAAGAATTCAACCAATACCTGAATTTTCTCGAAGAAGAGCTGGGTGTTCGCATTAAATATGTTTCGGTAGGCCCGGACAGGGCTCAAACCATAGAACGTTATTGATTGGTATATGATAATATATGTGATTTTTATAGGCTTTGCCCTCCTTAGCTGGGTAGTGCAAAGCGTATTGAAAAGCAAATTCGACAAATACAGCAAAATACCCCTTCCCTCGGGCCTGAGCGGCAGGGAGGTAGCCGAGAGGATGCTGCAGGAACACGGTATTTACGACGTCAAAGTGTCTCATGTGCGTGGTCAGCTTACCGACCATTACAATCCGCTAACCAAGACCATCAACCTGAGCGAGGCCGTTTATAACGGCAACAGCATTGCCGCCGCTTCGGTGGCTGCTCACGAATGCGGACACGCCGTACAGCACGCCACCGCCTATTCTTTTTTGACCATGCGCTCTAAACTGGTGCCGGTGGTGAGTTTTACTTCCGGCTGGATGCATTGGGTGCTGCTGGCCGGCATATTACTGGTACAAAGCTTTCCCTATCTGCTGCTTTTCGGGATAGTGCTCTTTGGGCTGACCACTTTGTTTAGCTTTATTACCCTGCCGGTGGAGATCAATGCCAGCGCCAGAGCTGTGGCCTGGCTCAACAAAACGGGCATAACCAATGTGTCTACTCATCCCATGGCGGTGGATGCGCTCAAATGGGCTGCCTATACCTATGTAATTGCCGCCCTGAGTTCCCTGGCAACACTCATTTATTATATCCTGATTTTTCTTGGAGGGAGAAATCGAAACTAAAGATTTATGGCTATTCAAAAACCGTCCATCCCCAAGGGTACACGCGATTTTACTCCCGAGGAGACAGCCAAACGCAATTATATTTTCAACAGCATACGTTCCGCCTTCGAAAGTTATGGCTTTCAGGCCATCGAAACTCCTGCCCTGGAGCAGTTGTCCACGCTGATGGGCAAATACGGGGACGAAGGCGATAAGCTCTTGTTCAAGATTCTGAATTCCGGCGACTTTGCCGGCAAACTCAGTGACGATGAATTGCTCGACAGAGAAGCCGGCAGGCTGACCCGGCTTATTTCGGAAAAAGGGCTTCGTTACGACCTGACAGTACCTTTTGCCCGCTACGTGGTGATGCATCGGAACGAAATTGTTTTTCCTTTTAAGCGTTACCAGATTCAGCCGGTTTGGAGGGCCGACCGTCCTCAAAAAGGCCGTTACAGGGAGTTTTTTCAATGCGATGCCGACATTGTGGGCAGCGATTCCCTGCTCAACGAGGTGGAACTGCTGCAATTGCTCGATACGGTGTTCGGCAGGCTGGGCATCAGGGTTTGCATTAAAATCAACAACCGCAGGATTCTGGCCGGCCTGGCAGAAATGCTGGGCATGGAAGAGCGACTCACAGACATCACCGTTGCCATAGACAAACTCGACAAAATCGGCCTGGACAATGTTCGCCGGGAACTGATCGACAAAGGCATTCCCGAACAAGCTGCCAGAGATTTGGAACCGGTGCTCTTACTACAGGGCAGCAACAGCGAAAAAACGACTGTACTCCGTCAATATCTGGCTGCGAGCAAGCAAGGATTGCAAGGCATCGAAGAACTCGACTATGTACTGAAGCAGGCCGAAAAGCTCCTGAAAAATGCAAAGCTGGAACTGGACCTTTCGCTGGCCAGAGGCTTGAATTACTATACCGGCTGCATCATCGAAGTGAAAGCCCGCGATGCCGAAATGGGAAGCATTGCCGGAGGCGGCCGTTACGACAACCTGACCGGTGTCTTTGGCTTGCCCGGGGTTTCGGGTGTGGGTGTTTCCTTCGGAGCCGATCGCATTTACGATGTACTGACTCAACTGGCTCTTTTCCCCGCAACTTCTGTATTGAGCACTCAGTTGCTCATTACCAATTTCGGAGAGGAAGAAACGGCCTGGTGTCTGCCTATGGCGGCCGAGCTGCGCGAAAATGGTTTCCGGGTTGAGGTTTATCCCGATACAGACAAAATAAAGAAACAGCTCAGTTACGCCGACAGCAAAAAAATTCCTTTTGTGTTGATAGCCGGAACCGACGAGATGAAACAAAACAAGATTACACTAAAAAATATGCATACCGGGCAACAGGATTTGATGTCCCTGCAAGATTTGCTCCGGTTTTTAAAGACCACGGCCCTATGACAGCAACAGAATTCAGCGAACAGGAACTTTTTCGCCGCCAGAGCTTGCAGGCTTTGCGCGATATGGGTATTGATCCCTATCCGGCTGAGATGTATCCAACCTCCGCCTTTTCGGACGAAATCAAAGCCGGCTTCAGGGACGAGGAGGAGCCCAAACGCGAAGTCTGTATTGCCGGGCGCATTATGTCGCGCCGTATTATGGGCAAAGCTTCGTTTATGGAGCTCAAGGATTCACAGGGACGCATCCAGGTGTATGTGAACCGCGACGAGATCTGCCCGGACGAAGACAAGGAGCTTTACAACACCGTGTTTAAAAAACTGCTGGATATCGGCGATTTTGTGGGCATCAAAGGTTACGTATTTCGCACCCAGACGGGAGAAATTTCGGTGCATGCCCGTGAACTGAAGGTACTGGCCAAAACCCTGCGTCCCCTGCCTATAGTCAAAACCAAAGACGGGGTGGTTTACGATGCTTTCAGCGATCCGGAACTTCGTTTCCGTCAGCGCTATGTGGATCTGGTGGTAAACGAAGGGGTCAAGGATATTTTCGTCAAACGCACCCGCATTTTCAACTCTATGCGCAACTTCTTCAACGAAAGAGGTTACCTGGAAGTGGATACTCCCGTGTTGCAGGCCATTCCGGGCGGAGCAGCCGCCCGGCCATTCGTGACGCATCACAACGCGCTGGACATTCCGCTCTACCTGAGAATTGCCAACGAACTCTACCTGAAACGCCTGATCGTGGGCGGTTTCGAAGGCGTTTACGAATTCTCGCGCAATTTCCGCAACGAGGGCATGGACCGCAGCCATAATCCGGAGTTTACGGCCATGGAAATCTATGTGTCGTACAAAGATTACCATTGGATGATGGAGTTTACCGAACAGATGCTGGAACGCATTTGCCTGGAGGTGTTGGGCACTACCGAGGTTAAGGTGGGAGATAATACCTTATCGTTCAAAGCTCCCTACCAACGCATCACCATGACCGCAGCCATTCATAAGTATGCCGGCGTGGATATCAGCGGCATGGACGAAGAGCAACTGAGGCAGGTCTGCAAAAAACTCCATATTGCCGAAGACAAAACCATGGGTAAGGGCAAACTGATCGACGAAATCTTTGGGGCTACCTGCGAAGATAAGCTGATTCAGCCGACTTTTATTACCGACTATCCGATCGAAATGTCGCCGCTCACCAAAAAACACCGCAACAATCCACAATTGACGGAACGTTTCGAGCTGATAGTGAACGGTAAGGAACTGGCCAACGCCTATTCTGAGCTGAACGATCCCATAGACCAGCGCGTACGTTTCGAAGAACAATTGCACTTGAGCGAGAAGGGCGACGACGAGGCCATGTTTATTGATCAGGACTTTATCCGTGCCCTGGAATACGGCATGCCACCCACCTCGGGGATGGGTATCGGCATGGATCGACTGGTGATGATGCTTACCGGGCAGAGCTCTATTCAGGAAGTACTGCTTTTCCCCCAAATGCGGCCCGAAAAATCGGCTCCTAAAACGGAGTCGGAGGCTCAGGTTTAACAAAAAATACAGAAACTTATGGACTTTCCCGATAAAATGTGTGTACTGGGCGGAGGCAGCTGGGCGACAGCTATTGCCAAGATGCTGCTGATGAATCCCCAGGCCAGAATCAACTGGTACATGCGCAGGCCTTCGCAGATCAGGGATTTCAAACGATTCGGACACAACAATTCCTATCTGACGACTATTCCCTTTGACATCAACCGTATCCGTTTTTACAGCGACATCAACGTGGCCGTCAAAAACTCCGATACTTTGATTCTGGCCACCCCCTCGCCTTACCTTAAATTGCATTTAAAGAAATTGCAGCAGGACATCAGCGATAAATTTATTCTTTCGGGTATCAAGGGTATAGTACCGGAAGAGAATATGCTGGTATCGCAGTATTTCAACAAGGTGTACAATGTTCCCCACGAAAATATTGCCACCATTGCCGGGCCTTGCCATGCCGAGGAAGTGGCGTTGGAGCACCTCTCTTACCTGACCATTGCCTGCAGCGACAAGGAAAAAGCCAGGGAAGTGGCCCATAGCTTTGAATGCAAATTTGTTCGCACCACCATTACCGATGATGTGTTCGGAATTGAATACGCCTCGACGCTCAAGAATGTCTACGCCATAGCCGCCGGCATCTGCCACGGACTTAAATACGGAGACAACTTCCAGGCGGTGCTGCTTTCGAATGCCATTCAGGAAATGAACCGCTTCACTCAGGCGGCCTTTCCGCAAAACCGTAAAATCTGCGAATCGGTCTACCTGGGCGACCTGCTGGTGACGGCTTACTCCAAATTCAGCCGCAACCGCACGTTTGGCACCATGATCGGCAAGGGTTATTCCGTCAAAACGGCGCACATGGAAATGGAAATGATAGCCGAAGGCTATTACGCCACTAAGTGTATCAAAGAAATCAACGAAGAATTGTACCACGTCAACATGCCCATTCTGGATGCCGTGTATAACATACTGTACGAACGTATTTCTCCCAGCATCGAAATTAAATTGCTGAGCGAAGCCCTCCGTTGATGTGGAATGCAGTTTATGCAGGCTACTCTATATAACGTTAACTACGATTAAAACAAACATATGAAGCAACTTGAAATACATTTGACCAAAGTATACGACTTTGTTCCCCAAAGCGAAATTGAAGCTTTAAGCCCTTCCTGCAAGCAGGCCATGGATTTACTAAACTCTGGCCGGGGCAAAGGCAGCGACTTTTTGGGCTGGCTGCATCTGCCCTCCCGGATGAACGAAGAATTATTGTTGGACATTCAGGAAACCGCATCCCGCCTGCGCGAAAAATGCGAAGTGGTAATAGTGGCCGGCATCGGAGGCAGTTACCTGGGAGCCAAAGCCGTTATCGACGCATTGAACAACAGTTTTGACCAATTCAATACCAAACGGCAAAATCCGGTGGTAGTTTACGCCGGCCATAACATCAGCGAAGATTATCTCTTTGAATTAAGCCGTTTCCTCGAAGGTAAACGCTTTGGCATCATCAATATTTCCAAATCGGGCACGACCACCGAAACAGCCCTGGCTTTTCGCCTGCTCAAAACTCAGCTCGAAAAACAGCTGGGCAGAGAAGCAGCCCGCGAGCGCATTGTGGCCGTGACCGATGCCTCCAGGGGGGCCTTGCGCGAACTGGCCCGACAGGAAGGCTACAAGACTTTTGTTATTCCCGACAGCGTGGGCGGACGCTATTCCGTACTTACTCCGGTAGGCTTGCTACCCATTGCAGTGGCCGGTTACGACATTCGTCAATTGCTGGCCGGGGCTTTTGCTATGGAAAAGCGCAGCGAGACCGCTTTTGAGCAAAATCCCGCTGCTCTCTACGCCGCTGCCCGACAGGCTTTATACAACAAAGGCAAAAAAATCGAGATCCTGGCCAATTACCACCCCAAACTGCATTTTGTCGCTGAATGGTGGAAGCAACTCTACGGCGAAAGCGAAGGCAAGGAGCACAAGGGGCTGTTCCCGGCAGCCGTCGACCTGACCACCGACCTGCACTCCATGGGCCAGTGGATACAGGAAGGTGAACGCAGTATTTTTGAGACGGTCATTTCCATTGCCTCTCCCAATCAGGAGGTAGTGATCCCCGCAGATAAAGACAATCTGGACGGCCTGAATTACCTGGCCGGTAAAAGGGTGGATCAGGTGAACAAGATGGCAGAACTGGGCACTCAGTTCGCCCACGTGGACGGAGAAGTGCCCAACATCAAAATTGTACTGCCCGAATTGAACGAATATCACCTGGGTGAATTGCTCTACTTCTTTGAAAAAGCCTGCGGAATAAGCGGCTACATGCTGGGTATCAATCCTTTTGACCAGCCGGGAGTAGAAGCCTACAAAAAAAACATGTTTGCCTTATTGCAAAAACCGGGCTTCGAAGCCGAATCGGCTGCTATACGTTCCCGCTTATGATTAAAACGACTATACAAAAGGCTGTTGAAGGCTATCTGGCCAAACAGGGGCTGACGGCATTGAACCTCAAAGCTGTGTTAATCGACATGGATGGAGTTTTGTTTGATTCCATGCCCATTCACGCTTATACCTGGAATAAAACCATCGCCGAAGAAGGACTGCACATGAGCGAAGAAGAGGCCTACCTGCACGAGGGGCGCACGGGACGTTCGACCATAGAAATCGTTTTCAGAGAACTTTTAAAGCGAGAGCCCACCGACGAGGAAGTGACACGCATCTACGGCAAAAAAGCAGCCCTCTTTGACTCTCTGCCCGAAGCTCCGGTGATGGAGGGAGCTCCCGCTCTGCTTGATACTATTGCCGCCCAAGGCCTGGTCCGCATCCTTGTTACCGGTTCGGGACAAAAACTGCTCCTGAACCGCATCAACCACCATTTCCCGGGACATTTCGGCCCGGACCTTATGGTAACCGCCTTCGATGTCACCCAGGGCAAGCCTCATCCCGAACCTTATCTGAAAGGGCTGCAAAAAGCCGGTGTACAGGCACATCAGGCTCTGGTGATCGAAAATGCTCCTTTGGGAGTAGAAGCCGCCAGGGCCGCCGGGCTTTTTACCATTGCGGTCAACACCGGCCCCCTGAGCGACACTTACCTGGACAAGGCTGACCTGATTTTTCACAGCCTGGACGAACTGACCCGGGCCTGGCCCGAACTGATGCAATGCTGTCGGCAAATTTTCCTGCCCGGGCAAAGCTGCCGAAAACTTTAAAAAGCTCTGCCAATAGTTGCCGACATGAACACAAAGCTGAAAATCTCCCTTTGCCTGTGGCTGCTCCTGCCCTTTATATTGAGTTGCTGTGAGCCGGCTGCTCCCGCAAAAGAAACGCACAGAACCGTGTTGGTTTATATGGTGGCAGACAACAATTTGAACTCCTTTGCTGTTCAGAACATAAACTCGATGAAGCAAAACCTCGATGCCGATGCCATGGAAACAGGCCGGTTGCTGGTTTTTTATGTGCCTCCCTACGCCGAAACCCAGCAATTGCTCGAAATCAAAATCAATACCTCCACCGGCCAGGGCGACACCCTGTTGTTACATGAATACAATTTCGATAACACGCTCGAAAAAAACGCCATGCAACAGGTCATCCGCGATGTCAAAAGGCTGGCTCCGGCCAATGTCTACAGCCTGGTGTTGTGGTCGCATGCCATGGGCTGGCATCCATCTACTTCGGCACTGGATCCGGGCAGTATCAATCCGCCGGCCTTGCGATCTGCAGAAGAAAAAATCAAAGACGATGAGTTGATCGGCTGGTTTGGCCAGGACGGTTACTATCATATGGAGATACCTGCACTTGCCTCAGCCCTCGAAGGCCAGGGGCTGGAATTTCTGCTCTTTGATGCCTGTTTTACCGCCTCGGTCGAGATGCTCTACGATTTAAGGCATTCCGCCGACTACCTGATCGGCTCGCCGGCTGAAGTGATGGGATCAGGCTATCCCTACAAAGATTTTGTCAGGCTGGTTTTTAGTGAGGATCTGAGCACCGAAGCCCTCTGCAGACAACTTTGCCAGGCCTTCATGACGGCCTACAGAGCCAATACAGGCTATCCTTCTGCCAGCACCGTATTGGTCAAACTCAGCGAAATGGACTCGCTGGCAGCCTGCGCCCGGGCTATTTTCGAAGCCGATCCCATACCTGTGTCCAACATCGGTTTAGAGGCTGTGCAGTATTACGAACTGATGAATCCGCATTTGTTTTACGACCTGGACAACTACCTGGCAGCCATTTCGCGCTATCCTCTTTTTTACAACGCATTTAAGGATCAACTCAACAGGACTGTACTCTACAAAGATTGCACCGATCAAATCTATTCAGCTTACAATCTTTCACACTGGTTCGATGTCAGCAGCTATTCGGGGCTGAGCGCCTATATTCCCCGCTACGACCTGCCTTACAATCAAATAATCAACCTCAACCAGGCCTATTTCCAAACCGCCTGGGCTCAGGCAACGGGACAAACCGCTCCCTGAAAACCACTACCCCTCCCGGAAAATTTTTCCTGCTCCTACGGCCGGATGTCAGCATTTATAAAAACGGAAAGCCGCCGGCTTTCCTCACCGGCAAGGCTTCTGCAAAAACAAAGCCTACTATTCAATAAATTAGGTTAAGCCCTCTTGCAGCTTTCGCTTAATTAAATACATTTGCAGGAATTCTTGTAACCCTTACTCAACACATATGAACCTTAAGTTTGTACTCAGTCTTGCGCTTTGCAGCCTCATTCTGTCCTGTACCCAGGCTGTAAGCATCCCTACCAGAGATCAGGTGGGAGCCTCCATGCTTCCCGAAGAAATTAAACCGGTAAAAGCACCCTTTGCGATGCCTCAATTCAAAAAACCCGTCTTCCCCGATGCCGAAATCAACATTGCCGACAGGGGAGCCCGGGCCGACGAAAAAATCACCGGCATAGTCCAGGCGGCTATTGATGAACTCAGTGCCCGGGGCGGCGGCAAAGTCATAGTTCCGCAAGGAAGCTGGCAGAGCGGACGCATTATCCTCAAAAGCAATGTCAACCTGCATTTTGCCGAAGGGGCCGAAGTCTTCTTCAGCGGCGAAGTCGAGGACTATCAACCCGCCGTATTTACCCGCAACGAAGGTGTGGAAATGATGTCGCTGGGTGCCCTGATTTATGCCTGTAAACAAGACAACATCGCCGTTACCGGCAAAGGCAAACTCACGGGCCCGCCCATGGATTGTGCCATTCGTAAGCAGGTACTCAAATCGGGCGTGATCGAAAACGTGATTTCCGCTGACACCCCTGTCGAAGACAGAGTTTATACCGGTTTGGGCGGAACTCCCGTGCTGCTGCCTATGTTTATTTCGCCCACTTTGTGTACCAATGTATACATCGAAGGAGTGACGCTCGAAAGAACCGCTTTTTGGAACGTAGTGCCCGTTTATTGCGACGGCGTGATTATTCGGGGCATCACGGTAAATTCCGTGGGTATTCCCCGGGGCGACGGCATTGACGTGGAATCCAGCCGCAATGTGTTAATAGAATACTCTACCCTGAATTGCGGTGACGACTGCTTTACCATGAAAGCCGGCCGCTGCGAGGATGGTATGCGGGTAAACAAACCCACCGAAAATGTGGTGGTCCGTTATTGCCTGGCCCAAAAAGGCCATGGGGGCATTACCTGCGGCAGCGAAACTGCCGGTATGATTCGCAATTTGTATGTACACGACTGCGTCTTTGACGAAACCGGTGCGGGTATTCGCTTCAAAACCCGTCGCAACCGGGGCGGCGGAGGCGAAAACATCACCTATGAACGCCTCCGCATGAACCTTTCGGGCAACGCCTTTGTATGGGATATGCTGGGCTCCCGTACCTACGTGGGCCTGCTGGCCGACCGCCTGCCGGTGAGGGAACTCACTCCCCTGACCCCCTCCTACAAAAACATTACGGCCAAAGACATCATCATCGAAAGAGCCTCACAGTTTATCAAAGTTACCGGCATACCCGAAACCCCTCTGACCAAGCTCTACCTGGAGAACGTTGTGGCCGAAAACTGCGATCGCCTGATCCAATTCCGTGACGTGGACCAAATTCACTTAAAGAACGTGCAGGTTAGCTCCAAAGACAGCAACATCAACGTATTGGACGGCCGCAACATCCTCTTTGAAAAAGTCAGCTTCACTAACCCCGAAGGCAAAATAGCCTGCAATGTCGAAGGCGAACTCAGCCGCAACATCCGCTTCGAAAAATGCAGTCCGGAGAAGCCCGGGAATTGGGAGGGGGCGGTTTTGAAATAAACCGGGAGTTCAGCGAATACAAGCGCTAATGTCTGGTTTAGCTGCAGAAATGCACAAAAACTGCTTCCCTTTGGCAAACTGAAATCTGCACCAAAAAGCACCGACTATTGTTGAAACACCTTTTGCGGATAGTTAGCGGACAAAAATCCGCCAATAAAAGAAGCCAACAACTGTAAAACAGATTGTTGGCTTCTTTCTTTGTAATCCCGTGGGGAGTCGAACCCCAATCGATGGAACCGGAATCCATTATTCTATCCATTGAACTACGGGATCGCACATTTCCGGGAACAAAGATAGCGTTAAGTGAGAGCAAAAGCAAAATTTATTTTTGCTTTTGCCGAGCGCAGCTATCTTCCCGGACGCAGTCCGAAAAATAGCGTTAAGAGAGAGGAAAAAGCAAAA
>CAZNQD010000044.1:0-16054 GCA_964575345.1 uncultured Bacteroidales bacterium | reverse complement strand
GAATAGTAAAATTTTCGAGCAACATATCCGCGATCGTCTCTCTGTAGTCGCAGACGACCCTGGCAATAAGTTCAGGATCGCCCTCGCCCAGTAATTCGGGCAGATACAAGCGTAAATCGTACGATCTTCGCTTCATGAATTCTTCGAGCAATTGCTCCGACCAATCGGCTCCGTATACTTCGTAGGAATCGTTGAAGAAAGCATTGGGCCAGGCGGCATCGGATTGTTCAAAAGCCCGGTCAAACTTTTGCAGATAACGGCTGAGAGCCTCTTTCGACAGATGATTCATGACCAGGCCTTCTCCCCCGGGGGCCGAACGCTTGACCTGTTGCAGGGTTTTGCCGCAGTATAGGGCAATGAGTTCGCCTTTGCTGTCGGCAGGCAATTCCAATATATTGTCTTTTACGGCTTCCAATGGCAAGATTTCACGGCTGCCGTCGGAAGCAACAAACAACAATGCCTGCAGCTGTGCATGCGGCTGCTGTCGTTTGTCCTGTACTTCGAGATTTATCCTTTGTTTTGCTGCTGACTTAGAATTGGAATTAGAAGTAGTAGAAGTAGTAGAAGTAGTAGTAGTAGTAGTATTAGAAGAAGAAGAAGAAGAAGAAGAAATAGTAGCAGTAGCAGTAGCAGCGCTGCTTCCTTCGAGCCTGTAACGCTGTACCAGTTGACGGCTGGCTGCGTGGGCAGGTTCTATTTCGGGGCCTCCGAAAGGCCAGCCGGTACCTCCGTTCATATCCACTATCATCTCCAACCGGGCGGCTTCGTCTTGCACATGCTTGAGCATTTCCATCCAGAGAGGCGATAAATAGGGAATATCACGGGCTTCTTCGCCCTGTACACCATAAATCGGGGTAATTTCCACACTGCCTATACCTGCCTGATGCAAGCTTTGCAGATTCCAGTTCAGATTCTCCCTGTCAACGGCACTGCCCAACCACCACCAACGAGTGCCGGGTTTGTGTTCTGTACGAATTCCGGGCCATTCCGTGGCCGCTGCGGCGGGAGCGACCGGAGCAGCCGGCACGATCTGAGTAGATTTGGCAGACTGAGTAGCCGGGGCTGCCTGCAGGGTGCTGGTTTCACCCGAAATCTTAACGCACATTAGCATTACGGCCACTAAGCAAATAGCTGTTTTTTTCATGATATTCCTCTTTACTTACCACAGAGGGTAAAAAATATATTTTTACAAAAATAAGCTTTTCCGCTATCTGTCTAAGAAGTTTTTGATATTTTTACACCTTAATTCACCGCTGCAGCGATACAGCCTCAGCACGAATCAAGTATTATTAACTCTAAGAACAATCTGTCATGAAAACCATCCTTGTTTCTTTTTCTACCTTATGTGCTCTTTTTCTGTTTGCTTCCTGCGCAGAGGCAGCAGACAAAACCGGTCTTGATCTCCGTACGGTTGATCAGCTCGACCTGAACAGGTATCTGGGCAAATGGTATGAAATTGCCCGTTTCGATCATTCTTTTGAACGCGGCCTGGAAGCCTGCACCGCCGAATACAGCCTGAGGCCCGACAACAAAATCCGCGTAATAAACAGCGGCTACAAAAAGGGCAACACCAAAAAACAAGTCTCCGAAGGCAAAGCCAAACTTCTGAATCCTGCAACAGAGCCCGGCAAATTACAGGTATCGTTTTTCCTGTGGTTCTACGGCGACTATAATGTGCTGGAGCTGGATCAGGAAAACTACAGCTATGTGTTAATCGGAGGCAGTTCGGATAAGTATCTCTGGATCTTAAGCAGAACACCTGTCCTGCCCGATGACATCAAAAACAGCCTGTTGGAAAAAGCCACGCAAAGAGGCTACGATGTTTCCAAACTGATTTGGGTGAATCAGGACCGCAACCTTTAAGAAATCAGAATAAAAACCAAGTCCGGTCAACTCAGGTATAAGTTAATCCGGACAGACGGCTTCGTGCACTAAGCCTGCATTGAGCCAGCCGATGCTGTCAGAGCAGGTTTAATTCTCGTTTCACAGCCTGTATAACTTCCAAAAAGGCCTTGTTGAGGCCGGGGTCGGTAATGCCGTCCGTTTCGTTGAAGTTTCTGGCAAACTGTGGCAGAGAAAAGCGGTTGATAACTCTGGCTCCAAAGCGGCCGATCAGATCTTCTCCGGCTTTGAGAGAACCCGCTCCGCCACGGGGACCCGGAGAGGTGGACAAAAGTAGAACCGGTTTATTGTTAAACATATCCCGTTTCACTCTTGAAGTCCAGTCCATCAAATTTTTATAAGCAGCATTGAAGCTGCCGTTGTGTTCCGACATGGAAATAAGGATGAACCCGGCCCAATCAAGTTTATCCAGGAAACGCCTGATAGTTGCAGGATGGCCGAGTGATGCTTCCACATCCACGGTAAACAGGGGCAGGTCATACTCTCTGAGATCAAGAATTTCAACAGAATTATTCTGCTCAAAAAAATGCGTGGCATAGGTTGCAAAACGGCGATTAATGGAAGTAGAGCTGTAAGAAGCTCCAAAGCTGAGAATATTCATATTCTGTATTTTTTATTTGTACAAATATACCATTTTAAACCTTTCATTTCGCGCATTGGCCCTTTTGCTGGAATTTTTACTTTTTTCAGCGCTCGAACAAAAAATAGGGCAGTAATACATCTTCGAAATTGTAAAAGCCCCGGTCGTATTGCCGTAAATGTTCCAGCACAAAGACTATCCCCTTGCCAAAAGCCTCCCTGGAGATCGATTCGTGTGTAAGTCTGACTGTCTGGTAAGGAAAACCAAAGATAACCTCGTGTTTACCCACAATATTTCCGGCCCTGATGGAGTTGATGGAATCTTTGTCCAAATCGAGTGCATCGGCAATTTTTAAAGCAGTGCCCGAAACACCGGATTTTTTCTTGAAGTGTTCTTCTACTATCTCTATATCGGCGTAGGGAGCAATCCGTTTTAAACATTTTGAAGCCAGCAACAAGAAATTCACCCCCACGGTAATATTCGGAGACCAGAATACTGCCGTTTTTTCGGACAGGCTTTTGAGCAAAGCCAGTTCGTGAGGTCCGTAATGTGAAATAGCAGATACTATTTTTATACCCCTTTGAGCTGCCAATTCTCCGTAATAATAAATGCCTTCGGAAGAAGAAAAATCCACTATACAGTCTACAGGGTACTTATCCAGGAGGTCCCCGATTGTTATATTGTCTTTGGAAAAGATCAATTGTGGTTTTGTCAACCCGGTTTCCATAAATTGAAAACGGGACTCACTGTTGCCGGCGGGATTTCTGCGCAATACCCATTCAAGGGCAAAAGCCTCTTCGTTAATCAAAACAGAGGCTACCGCTTTACCGGTTTTACCGAATCCTATTAATCCTATTTTCATTCGTTTTTATGTCCAGGTTTCTTGTACCATACGTTCATGCTCTCAATATTACCCGCTATCTGAGTATTGTTAACCAAAGTACCGCTATAGCTGTAGCCCAGATTCATGAAAGTTTTATTCATAGGCAAGGAGTGCAGTCGGGCAATAGTATAAAAAGTTTGACAGCCGGCCTGACCAAGCTCCTGCTCCATAAAGTCCAGCAGCCTCAGGGCCAGTTTCCTGCCTCTGTGTTCTGTACTGACCGCAAAATCGGTCATCTCTGCATACTGATAACGACAACTGTATTCAGCTGAACTCAGCGCCACCAGTTCTCCGGCAAAAAAGACGCCAAAATAACGGCTTTCTTCCCGCATGCTTTTCACTAAATAATCCGAGTCAAATATAGGAAAAGGATAACTGATAAATACTTTTTTGAAAAGTTTTGTCATTTCAAAGACATCCTCCTCTCCCAGTGTCTTTAGATAATATCCCTTTGCAGAATGTGTTTTAAAGGAGGAACTCTGCTGTAATAATAATTGTTGAAATGATTCCATAGCCTCTTTTTCGGGCAATCTGCGATCGGCAGAAAAATATTTGGCCATAAAGAACGCATCCCTTGTATCGTTGTAAAAACCGGGGACCCATGCTTCTGTTTCGTAACCGGCATTAATAAACGAAGGCAAATAAGTAGAAGGCACTTTGGCAAAAATCTTGGTAAAGTTATTTTTAAGAGCTTCCCGATCCAAATAGGGTAAAATGTGAGGAAAATCTTCGGAATGGAATTCCTTCAGATAAATCCGGCTGCTTGCCTGGTCGGGAGCCAGTCTGGACATTAGTCTCATAATGTTTCGTTTCGTTTCGTTTCGTTTCGTTTCGTTTAATTTGTTGTTTTGGGCTTTATCAAGGTTCTTGCATTTTTTGACTCTTCGGATTCCCGGGCATTTTTGGCATTAATACGCCTTTTTAAGCGTTTATTATCTGCCGGAACTAATGAAATCGTATCGTCGTAATCCGAGAGCAATTTTTCAATGCCAATGGCATTGATTTCCTCGCCGTCTTTTAAATTTAATTCAAGCCTGCAGTCATCGCATTTTCGATCACAAAAAGTAGGTTTATAATCATCAGGCCCCTGATACGAAGTAATGACTCCTTCGTAATTCCTCAGTATCACTTTATTAACACTCCACGAAATAATATAATAAGGCATAAGCGGAATTTTACCACCTCCACCCGGAGCATCAACCACATAGGTGGGTACGGCAAAACCGCTGGTATGGCCTATTAAGCTCTCCATTATTTCGATCCCTTTGCCCACGGGGGTTCTAAAATGCGAAAGACCTTCCGAAAGATCACATTGATACAGGTAATAGGGCCTGACCCGATTGGCCACCAAACGATGGACCAATTCTTTCATTATCCTGGGGCAATCGTTTACATCGGCCAGCAAAACTGACTGATTACCAAGAGGGATGCCGGCATCGGCCATTCTGGCCAAGGCTTTACGGGCAGAGGAGGTAATCTCCCGGGGATGATTGAAATGGGTATTAATCCAAAGAGGCTGGTGCTTTTTAAGCATTTCCACCAGATTTTGCGTAATGCGGTAAGGCAGGACCACAGGCGTTCTGGTGCCAATGCGAACAACCTGCACATGAGGTATGGCTCCCAGTTCTGTCAAAATCCAGTCGAGGTAATCGTCGGACAACAAAAAGGGATCTCCTCCGGACAAAAGCACATCTCTTATCTGAGGCATATTGCGGATATATTCAATTCCTGCTTTTATCTGTTTGCGGCCGGGAATGGAATCCACATCGCCTACCTTGCGTTTGCGGGTACAATGACGGCAATACATGGCACAGACATTGCTTACCAAAAACAAAACACGGTCGGGATAACGGTGGGTGATACCCGGAACGGGGCTGTCGTGATCTTCCGATAACGGATCGCGCATCTCGCTGGTCGTTACTATTAATTCCCGGTTATCCAGAAAAGCTTGTTTATAGACCGGATCGTTCTTGAAATTTTCTTTATTGATTAAGGAGAGATAATAGGGTGTGATAGATAAAGGGAAACGATCGCGGGTTTTGTTCAACAGTCCTTTTTCTTCTTCACCAAAGGAAATGCCGGTCAAATATTCAAATTCTTCAACGGTTTTGATTGAATGCCTGGTTTGCCACTTCCAGTCTGTCCACTGTTCTTTGCCGGCTTCCCTATCAATTTTTAATGCCATTTCCTGTTGATGTTTGGTAAATATCATTTCTTTCATATGAATGGATTTATTTTTTGTGCTGATGACCTTATTCCCATAAGATAATCAGTACTTATTAGCTGTAGTCCTGTTTATTATTAAATAAGACTAATCGATCTTTGTACTATAAAATATAATCCCTAATGGAATTATTGGTTTTGTTGGCTATTTTATTCCGAAAAACCAATGACGTTATCCTTTTCGACAGAGCTGGCGGATGAATTACCTTCGAATGATTATGTAAGGCAAAAAAGAGGATTGCCGTACTCAAAACTGTAACAATAACTGCAAAAGTAGTGATTTTTTTGCAGAATCGGTGTAATTTGTTCGGTTATTCCCCTTTCAGTATCGATGAATACCTGATAACAGGCTTCTTACAGGAAAAATAAATGAATTCTGAATTTTAAATTTTCGATTTCAAATTCAAGTTTAGTGTAAGCACATTGCCATCGCGTTCCACCACGATTCGCAGCGTTCTTTTTTTGCTTTGTTCAAAATAACCTCTCAACTCGGACAAACTCATGGAATAGGCATTGTCGCCATCTACTTCGCGAATAATATCACCGGGCCGGATACCTGCCTGTGTTGCAGGAGAATCAGCCCATACTTCGACAACCTCATACCTGGGCAAACCGCTGATGCTCTGAATAAGCTCCAGTCCGGCCACATTGTAGCTGAATTTCTTTTTAAAATGGCTGTTGGGGCGTAAATGCAGTTGTTTGCCCTCAACATCGACAAAAAGGGTGAAGCGGCTCAATAATTGATTTCCGATAGTGCCATCTCTGCCCGTATTGATAACTAAATCGGAAATACAAACTGAATCGGGAAAAACCACAACCGGATCTGAAAGGCAAAAATTGCCCAGGCATACAGCGGGAATTCTGGCCAGGTATCCTGTGACTTCGCCACTGATGCCTTCGCCTATACGCCCGTAAATCTTCTTTTCGGGTATAGGTACCACATCGGTTCCAATGGTTCTGAGCCAGGCACAAAGGCCGGCTCCCGTATCCAGAAGCATTTTCAGTTGATATTCTTTGTCATTGTCTTTGACTTTCAACGGCACATAGAGCTTCTGTTGTTCAATGGTCAGGGGCAGACTGTTGTATTTTTTGGGCAAGCTGAAATCTTCTTTGGAATAAAAACTTAAGCGTTGCGCAACAAAATCAACCTGCACCACATAATCCTCTAATAAATCGGCACCCAGCAAACCGTTGATCGGGCTGCCGATCTGCCGGCTCAATTCCAGTACGTCATTTTGCAAAAGGGCGATCGTTTTGTTTTCGAAAGCCAGTTTTTTCCCTAAATGAATGGTGTTGTTTTCGCTGACATAGGCAAATATGGGATCGCTCCCTCCAAGTCCCTGCACATAACGTTCTTCATTGAATTGCAGCGACAAACTGTCATCAGCCTGTAACTCGGTAATGATGGTGCTGCGTATGCCTGTATCAAAAATAAAATTCAGGTCGGAAGATTCATTGATGTTGGCTTTGACCACCATATAACTGCCCAGCATTTTAAAAGGGACTCTGGCAATACTTTTGTTTTGAGCGTTCCCAAAATTGGCCACCATTAACAGCAGTATAATTGAAATTGTAGCCCGACACTTCATGGTAGAAATTTTTTTCGAAGATATTTATTTTAACTCAATAAATGAATTTCATCTTTATCTTTGTGAAACAAATCGGTTTTTATCTAAGATTTAATTTATGAATACCATAAAATTTTACCTGCTTATCCTTCTGTTGGCCGCCGGTACATCAAGTCTTTTTGGAGCACGCTTAAGCCGGGAGCAGGCCATGGACAAGGCTAAAATTTTTTATATGGACAAACATCGCAGCTTATTGAGAACTGCACCCGAACTGAGCCCGGTCGAATTAAACAAAGAGGCTGCCGAAAACAAAGATATAAAGGAGCCTTTTTACATTTTCGATGTGGGTGAAAACAGGGGTTTTATTTTGGCTTCCGCCGACGACAGGTTCAGGCCGGTGCTGGCTTATGCCGATGCCGGATCCTTTCCTTCGGAACAAATTCCCCTTAACCTGCAAGCCTGGCTGGATTTCTACGAATCAGAAATTCTATATCTTAGTCATAACTATCCTGCAGGGCCCCCTGCCAATGATGCTCCAAAACCGTATTCAAGTACAGGCAAGCAGGTAGAAGCTTTACTTGGCCAAATTCAATGGGACCAGCTCTATCCTTATAATTTGCAATGCCCTTACAGTCAGATGTATTCTGAACAGACCGTTACCGGCTGCCTGGCTACGGCCATGGCCCAACTGATGTATTACCATCAATGGCCGGCCAATGGACTGGGATCTAACAGCTACAATTTGAATATCGACTCGGGAACTGTCAGCTTGTCGGCAGACTTCAATCAGGCTTACTACGCCTGGAACGCTATGCTGGATGTTTATACTTCGGAAGCTACCGAAGCTCAGAAACAAGCGGTTGCCCTACTGATGTATCATTGCGGAGTGGCTGTCAATATGGAATACAACGTAGCGTCACAGGGAGGCAGCTGGGCCTATCTTTCTGATGCCGGAGCAGCCCTGACAAAGTATTTCCGTTACGACACCGATTTACAGATGTACACCCGGGATTTCTTCGACTACGAATCCTGGTCGGGCCTGATACGTTCGGAACTGGATGCCGGCAGGCCGGTACTATACCGCGGAGGAGGTGTCGACGGCAGTGGCCATGCTTTTGTTTGTGACGGTTACGACAGCGACGACTTTTATCACATCAATTGGGGTTGGGGCGGTTACGGTAACGGCTATTTTTCTCTGAGTACACTCGACCCTAACTACCAGGGAGCCGGCTATTCTGCGCTGGGCTATTGCTACGAACAAATGATGCTGGCAGGTATACAAAAACCCGATGACACCTATACCGGCAATTATCAACTCAATATGTATACAAACGGGCTTACCGCAGATGTATCTTCATTACAAAACATCAACACCAAAACATTCAGGCTGAGTTTCGGATTCTGCAACGATGGCCTGAGTACTTTCGTGGGCAAAGTGGCCATCGGTGTATATAAGGATGATGTTTTGCAAAAAACATTAGGCAATCTGGACATTACAAGCCTGATCACTTATTGGGGGTACCAATCCTATACCTTCGAAGGTTTATCGCTGAGCGGGCTGGCAGAAGGTGATTATCAACTTGTTTTGGTTTATCAGGCTCAACAGAGTTCGCTTTGGCAGAAAGTCGCCGGCAGTTCAAAATTAAACAACTATTTAAACCTCAGCATAACGGGTACTACAGCCACTTTAAGCCTACCCGACCTGTCGCCCCGCCTTAGCTTGCAAACAGCAATAACTACAGAATCAAACATCTACCAAAATCGAATCGGACGCTTCAATTTAAGTTTGCAAAATACCGGCCGGGAATTTTATTCCTATGTAAGCTTATATATTTACGATCCGGGCAATCAGGACAATTATCAGTACCTGGACAAAGCCCTTTGCCTCATTCCGAAAGGAAGCAGCCACAGCCTTCAGCTCAAAGGCCTGATTGGGTTGGAACCGGGCAGTTATATGGTTTTGGCCGTTTACAACACCACCAACGATCAACTTCAGGAAGATTACGGCTGGTTGTCGCAAACCGGGATAGATACTCTGCAACTTACCATTATGCCTGAACCTGACCCGGCGGTACTGATACTGAACAAGATGCCCGTCTTCGGGAACAGCGTGTTGTACGCCCGGGCCAATCAAAAACTTCTGCTCGAAATCACCAACACAGGAGGCTTTTTCGATGAAATAATAAACGGTTTTATTTACCCTGCAAACGACAATTCTGCTGTTGGCGGACTGAATGCAAAAGAAATTACTATTGACCGGAACGAATCCAAATCCTTTGAACTCGAGGGCAGCATTGATCTGGAACCCGGCAATTACCGTCTGGTGATTTTCTATTATCAGGATGGCTGGACCAGAATGCAACCGACGGATTCTTCGTTAATTAACTTTCAACTGGAAGCTCCCGCCCGGATCCCGGAACCTGCCTGCACAGAAGAATTACAACTGTCTTCCAACCTGGTAAAAAGCAGCTTGCTCTTGCTCAACACCGGCCCCGGCTTACGGGCTGAAATCATGAATCTAAACGGCAACTCTCTGGGTGTATTCAATACGGCCGACATTCCTGTGGAGAACTTATCTTCGGGCCTCTATCTGCTTAAAGTATTTTCCGGAAACAAAACCACCCTATTCAGATTTATCAAATTATGAGAACCATGATTAAAATACAGCCTTTGTTCGCCTGCTGCCTGCTGCTCGCGTTCATTTTTGCCGCCTGCAAATCCGGCCACACTGTCAATCGGACCGAAGTAAAAAGTATGAAAAAGACATCCACAGAAAGCGGTACGACTGCCCTGCCCTCTTGCCTGGTGTACAAAACCCGGAAAGATTATGCCAACAAGGTCCCTGTGTTGCTCAACGCCGAAAAAACAGCCATTATCAGCTACCCTGCTCCTTCGGATCTGGGGCCTGAGGGAAAAGCAGCCTGCCCGGTTGTTCTGGAACAAGGCTACCTGCTCGACAACAGAGGAATCGCAGCCAATGTAGCCTTTTTAGAGTATACGTACGAACAATACGCCGGCCTGAAAAAAGTCCCCGGCAAAGAGGAACTGTTCAAAAAGATTATAGACAACTCCCCCCTGACAGAACTTTGGGATTGCGGAACAAGAAGTCCCGAGAACTGCACTGTCGAACGCCTGAACAAGCTTATACGCGAAAATTTTCCGGGATGTAAGGCACTGTTAACTATCAAGGAGTCTCCCGGCTTATAAATTACGATAGGAATAATTTATTGAATCAGGGCTGACACTTACAATCACATACGAAGGAGAGGGATGTGAGTCGCTCAGAGCATCCAGGGTGATAAAGCGGGTATTACCGAATACAGCTGTATGCCTTACATGATCGTGCCCGCTTATGACCAGATCCACCTGATATTTAAGACATAAATCCAACAAGGCTTCCAATTCCTCCACATAGGGGTTGGTAGCCGCCATTCTGCGCAGCCTGATCCAATTGTTGTGATTAACCAATATACAGTAACGATACTGAGGACGCTCGTAAAGCAACAGTTTCTTTAACCAATCGAGCTGCAGGGCTCCCAGGGTACCGCCCGCGTTATCCAAACAGATATACAAGTCACTGGCCTGTGGTGTATTGATACTAAAACTGTAAACCGATGATCCGAATAAAAGTTGAAAATCTTTCCATCCCCCGAAATAGAGGTCATGGTTGCCCGGCATTGGAAAAAGCGACAGTGAATCCTGCGGAGGCAAGGCGGCATAAAGCCTTTGATAATCTTCGGAATGTCCTGTAGTCAGGTCGCCGGCCATAAAAACAGCCTTGGGCTGATTAAGCAAAGCTTGTTCTAAAAACAAGCCAAGATTGGTGGTTTCGCCTACATGAATATCGGAAACAGCATAGAATTCGTACTCTTCTTCTGCGCTGGTCAATGCCGAAAGAGGATGCTGATCATTCCAGCTCACAGATTGCTCAAAACGCTGATCTGCCGATTCATATGAAACGATGAAACCTCTGGGGTCAATCAGCTGACAGGCAGACAGGCAAAGGCCTAAACAGCCTAAACTCAATTTCCAAATGCGGGAGTCCATATCAATCCTGTTCTTAAAAAATAGCCAAAATAATGGGCACTCATATTGAGTGATCCTGCCGGTTTATACCAGTTTTCGAGATAAAGCTTCATGCTGGAACTGACAAAAGACTCAGCCCTCAGGCTCAACATGGGATTGGTTTCCTGATTAATCAGAAACTGATCCCGGTTGGTCAGGCTCAGACTGATGTTCCAGGGCTTTTCGGGGCTGTTTACGAAATAGGCAATGTGGTAGATCAAATTGAAGTTTTCGCGCAGCACATTGCCCTCTGTCTCATAAGATAAAGCCTTCTCTCTGACACGATACGACTTAAAATCCTGGCCTAAATCAAACTGCCAATGTTTCAGCCTCATACCAACAGCCAAGCCCCAGTCGCTAATGAACATCAGGCTCGAAAAATTCCGATATAAATAAAATGCTTCCACTGACAGGATTTGTTTTCCGATATAAAAGCGGCGATTCGCAACAAATTCAGCTGCCGAAAACACCCGGTGGGCAGGATGGATCAGCTGAAACTGTGCGCCTGCATCCAGCGTATATTTATCAAAGCTGTAAGCGGCTACTAAGGCCGTCGAAAGATACAGTCCCTGCGACACATTGCTCTGTCCGAGATCAAGCGAATAATCCAGCTCAATCTGAGACTTGGCAGGATAGCAGCAGAGCATCATTAAAAGAATAAGACAGAGCGCTTTGCCGGTGTATTTCATTAGCATACTTTCAATAAACATTAAGCAGAAATCACTCCCGAACCCACCAGTTCGTCGCCCCGGTACCAAACGGCAAACTGTCCGGCCACGATGCTGCGCTGTTTTTCGTCGAAAGCAATATACAAGGCCTCTTCGCAACAATACAAACGGGCCGGCTGTAAAGCCTGACGATAGCGGATACGTACCGTATAATCGGCCGACTCTCCTTCTTTCAGCGCCAGGTCAGGCCGGAGCCAATGCACTTCCTGATGATTAATTCTGAGGGCCTTCCGGTATAAACCCGGATGATCCTCTCCCCTGCCTACAAAGACCAGGTTATTATCGACGTCCGTAGCCAGAACATAAAGCGGTTTTTCGGTTCCACCCACCTGCAGGCCTTTGCGCTGTCCTACAGTATAAAAATGAGCTCCCTGGTGTTCGCCCACACGTACGGCATCGGAAGTACGGTAAAAATACGGACGGGCTTGTTTTTTTATTCTTTCTTCCAGGTTTTCGGGATAAGAGCGGCTGTAAGCTTTGAAATCGGCAGGTACCTCCAGTATTTGGCCTTTTTTGCTGCTGAGTTTTTGTTGCAGAAAAACAGGAAGATCTACCTTGCCGACAAAACAAATGCCCTGCGAGTCTTTTTTTTGTGCCGAAGCCAAACCCAGTTCTTCGGCCAGCCCGCGCACTCTGCCTTTATCGAGCTCTCCGATGGGGAAAACAGCATGCGAGAGTTGTTCCTGGCTCAATTGGCATAAAAAATAGGATTGATCTTTGTTCTTGTCGCGGCCGGCCAACAAACGATAATACACTTTGCCGTCGCTGCCACTGACACTGTCGCAGCGGCAATAATGCCCGGTAGCAATCTTGTCGGCTCCATACTTCTGCGCAGCCTTCAAAAAAGCATCAAACTTTATTTCCCTGTTGCAAAGCACGTCGGGGTTGGGTGTCCTGCCCCTTGCGTATTCTCCGAACATATAATCGACCACCTGGTGACGATATGTGTCACTAAGATCAACCACATGGAAGGCTATCCCCAGCTTGCGGGCTACCAGTTCGGCTATCAACACATCCTCTTCGTAAGGACAAACTCCCGACAAAGTGCCGGTGGTATCCTTCCAGTTAATCATGTAGACGGCAATAACTTCGTAACCCTGCTCTTTGAGCAGAAAAGCGGCAACACTTGAATCAACGCCGCCAGATAAACCAAGGACAATTTTTTCTTTCAATACAAGGTGTTTTGCCCGCTTTTAAAGCCCGATTAAACCGGAATAACCGGAATAAGACCACGGATAAGAATCAATACCAACAGCGCCAGGATGGCGTAAAGTTCCGGAAATACGGCCAATACCATGGTCATACCAAAAACATTGTGCCCCGAACCTATGGCTGTGATGCCGTTGGCGCAAACTTCGGCCTGACGAATGGCCGAAAACAAACCCGATAATCCCAGTCCCAGGCAACCGCCAAAGATAGCTGCAGCAGCGTACCAGTTCATTCCCGGCAACAAATAGGAACTCATAAAGAAATAGCCGACAAAACCGTAAAGGCCCTGAGTAGAAGGCAAAGCAGATAAACCGATGTAGGAGCCGGACGCGTCCGGATTCTTTTTTAAGGCTCCGATGGCAGCGTTACCGCATATGGTCACACCAAAGGCGCTTCCCACACAAGTCAGTCCGACCATTAATCCAATTCCGACATAAGCAAATACAATAGGTTCCATAGTTTGAGTTTTAAATTTTGATGATAATATTTATTGTTTTAATAATTCCATTGACAGTCATTTTAATTGGTTTGGGCGGATTTCCTGAAAGGATTATAGGCTTTGCCTCCACCTTCGAAACCGGCATTCTTGTAAAATTCCACAAAAGTGAGACGTAAGGGGTGTACCAAAGCTCCAATGACGTTCAGGGTGATGTTAAGGCCGTGCCCCAGCAGTAAAATCAGCAGTACGACCAGCCAGCGTATCCAGGCAGGCATACCTTCTGTCATTCCAAAGGCCATGGAATTGAATACAGATCCCAGAATGCTGCCTGTCAGGCCCAGAGCAAACAAACGTACGTAAGAAAGTGTATCGCCCAGCAAGCCCGAAGCCATGTTGTAAGTATTCCATACTGCAGACCCGACGTTGATGAAAATATTTTTGCCGGGTGAATTGTAAAACACAATAATCAGGGCAGCCAGGCCCAGAAGGCCATATAAGCCATAAGTAAGAGGTACCGCCAATGCCACTCCCAGGGCGGGCAAACCAAAAGTGATGATGGCGGCAACAAGCAGCACCACCCAGGCAAGTGTGGACATAGCATATTTAAATCCCAATTGTATGCTTATCTTGACCACACGGATGCACATGGCATACAAAATTTGCACTATCCCTATCACAAGCGACAAAATCATCAGCGGATGGTAGCCGCCAACCATAGCTCCGAAATTGTTTTCGGTCAGAAAGTACTGTTTCACTCCCTTAAGCCATGGCCATTCAAGCGTTTCCAGAGCTACTCCGAAGAAAGATCCGGTCAGTATACCAACCACCACGGTCGAAAGGCCCAGGGTTTGTGCCAAAGTGGCAAACAGCTTTTTGTCTTTGCCCAGTTTGGGTTTGATCAGAGTGGCAGCCAGCAGAATCAATAAACCATAACCTCCGTCGCCCAGGCAGAGCCCGAAAAACAACATAAAAAAAGGAGCCATCAATGGAGTCAGATCCAATTCTGAGTAGTTGGGCAGGGAATACATTTTGGTTATGGGCTCATAAAGGCGGGCAAAACGGTTGTTTTTGAGCAAAACAGGTATTTTGTCCTCTTGTTTGGGTTGTTCGGCAAGGTAATAAATTCCATTCCGATTGAGTAAGTCTTTGAGCTTGTCTTCCCTGTCGCGGGGCACAAAGCCTTCGAGTATCATTATTTTATCACCCGCTGCCTTTTCTGTACCAATCAATACCTTGGAAAAGTTGAACTGATCGCTGAGCAGCTTATCCTGAAACAAGAGTGTTTGGTATTTATTCAGGGCTTCATTCCTGAGCAGGCTTTCCAGCTCCTGGCTGCGTACTTTTAAAGCGGCCGCTTCGGCCCGGAGCTCAGAGAGCGATTTTTGCGGCCAGCGGAGATGTTCTGCTTCAATTTGGGGTTGTTGCCCGTCGAAGCTCAGTGTGATAAAATAAACGGCATTCCCGCTGTCGGCTATTTTCAGAGCGTGGTACCGGTTCTCCCATTCCACTTTAAAACTGCTTCGGGGGCAAAAAAAGAAATCCAGGCGACAACCGGCCTCCCGGAGTTGCTCCAGGCGTTGGGGATCAAAATCGCCCCAAACCGACAGGTTGTTAATTTCACGTTTTAAGGCCTGCATTTTGGTTTCCAGCTGAGTCTGCTCATCCAGTATATTTTCAAGGCCACGGAGTAAGTCTTCGCGCCGGGCCCCGGTATCGGCAGGAGCCGGCTCAAGTGCTTCGGGAAGGTGATGCCTGAGCAATTTTAGCAGGTCGTTGATGCGCTTACGCTCTTCGAGCTTTTCATACAGCTCGCTGTGCTCTTCCACATGGCCCAATTGCTTTTCGACCACATCGACCACGCCTATTTCCCTAAGGTTTTCGAGAAAGTCTCCGTAAATGGCATGATAGACCAAAAAGCTGTATTTCTTCATCGGAATAATCATAGACTTTCCTCCTGCTTTTGGGCACTTTGCCGCGTTTTTACTATCTTTTGCGAAGACTTGGATAAGTTCTCTTCGTCTTCCATATAGCGCTTAATTTTTAATATGGCATCCTGATAACCGGGGATCTGCACTTTTTCGAATAAATTCACTTTTTGAGTGGTTTTTTTACGGGCGTATTCCAACAGTTGCAGTTTGCGAACGCAAAAGTCCTGTTCTATACCGGCTGTGGCCAGTTTTTTGAGCAAATCCAGTCCCCCGGCATACCATTTGGGGGCGTGAAACATACTGTAAGGAGCGATTTCAAACACCACCTCTTTCAATACCGGAATCCTCACACCGGCTACTTTTCGCACATCCAGTTCAACATCTTTTATCTTGATGAGCTCAGCATTGAATTCTGTCCACAGGGCATGCATTGCCCTGTAGTTTTCGATGAGCATTTCGAGCTTTTTCTCCAACTCCCTGGTTTCGGCTTTGGCCCTCTTCACTTCAAGACGCAGGGCGCTTTCCTTGT
>CAZNQD010000043.1:12861-16388 GCA_964575345.1 uncultured Bacteroidales bacterium | reverse complement strand
GACGATACAGAAAGTCCCAGCCGGCAACCAGGCCGTCAAAGACAGGCACTTCGCCATCTTCGATGTCTTTGTAAATCTTGATGCGGTTAATAAATAATGAACCTCCGTACGAAGTGGGAGAATCTTTACCAGTATTATATATGTATATGGTAACGGAATCTTTGGAGCGGGGGCGAAGTCCCGTCTGAATCAGGTAGCCGCTGGATTTACCCGTGAAACCGTAATCGTCGCTCAGGTCGCTTTGTACGCGAATACCCCTGCTGCCACTGGTACGCCAGCCTTCAATATAGATGGAGTCGCAAAAGGGCAATTTTAGCGTCAAGACTGTCACATTGGTCGAAGTACTGGTAGGCATCGTAATGCCGTAAACTTTGGAAGTTTCATCTGTTCTGTCGTAAAAACCGCAAGCATTCAACAAGACTTCACCTCTGGTTGTGAGTTTGTTAGGAGTAACATCTACATCATCGTGATTGGAAATGCCAAAAAAACAGTTTCCAAATACGAAGTAGTCGGGAAAGGTTGTCGAGGGATCGGCAACACCCAATTTTCCGGAATCGTACCAGACGTAGTCTTCGGGATCGGTAATGATGGCGGCAGCCTTGGGAACCGCCAGCGAAACAAGAAAGAGCATTAATGCAAATCGGGTAATCGTTTTTTTCATAAGGGTTCAGGTATTAAAAAGTTTAGGTGCTAAGTGCTTGTATTTGCATATTAATTTACGCAAATATATTACTTAAACCGTTTTAGTCCACCGGCCTCCCGGAAATTAACTAAGTTTAGGCAGCCTTAGGATTGATTCATTGTCTTTAATAAATGCAAAAAGACAGCTCTCGGCTTATAAGTAGGGGATGCGGTCCAAAGGGATCAGACAGGCTCTTTTTTTAAGGCGGTTAAAAAATCTTATTCTGCTATTTCAGCCTTAATAGCCACCAATTCTTCCTTGATGGCATTCAACCTGTCGAGCAGTTCCAGTTTGGTGGAGAGTTTGCGCTTGCTGTCGTGAATCACTTTTTTGGCTCCCACCAGGGTCATGCCTTTTTCTTTTACCAAATGATACACCATGCGAATGTTTTCGATGTCTGCTTTGGTGTATTGGCGGAAGCCTTTGGTGGTTTTTTTGGGCTGTATGCTGTCGAATTCCTTTTCCCAAAAACGCAGGGTGGATTCATTCAAATCAAACATTTGGGCCACTTCGCCGATGGAAAAGAAGATTTTTGAATCGGAGGTGTTTGTGTTTTTTGAATCGGACATGCTTGAAAGGTATTAAAAAGAATCACAATTAGGCAGACCGGCAAAATATTAGTCCATAGCCTTGCCGGTATTGGCGAGGATTTGCAACATATCGTCGTATTCTTCGGGCGAAAGATCCATAAAGTAGTAATGCACCGGGTTCTGAGGCTGTCCTCGTAAACGCACTTCGTAATGTAGGTGTGGCCCCACGGATTTGCCGGTATTTCCCGATTTGGCAATGACTTCTCCCCGTACCACTCTTTGTCCTTTTTTTACCAAAATCCGGCTAAGGTGGGCGTAATAGGTTACATAATTAAAACCGTGATCAATTTTGATCAAATTGCCATATCCACCACGTTCATAGCCGGTATAAGTGACAACGCCATTACCGGTTGCGTAAATGTCCGATCCTGTTGGAGCAGAAAAATCCATTCCTTCATGAAATTTACGGGTGCCGTAAACCGGATCTATACGCCAGCCGTAACCGGAGGCCTCTCTTTTGAGATCCTTGTTCAATACCGGTTGTATAGAGGGCATGCACAACAGTCTTTCTTCGTTGTTACGCATCAATTCTACCAGTTCATCGTAGGATTTCGATTGAATATACACCCGTCTCGAAAGTCGGTCTACCTCGCGGGTGGTCATCATAACCAGGGCATTGTGATTCATTTGAGCCAGAGTGGCGTAGCGGTTGGTTCTCTCAAAGTTACCCTGTCTCAATTGAGAAGGAATGGGTTCGGCTTGTAAAATAGCCCGGTACATATTCTCGTCCCGCTGTTCCAGATCAGCCAACAAGCTTCCGATTTCCTGAGTTTGCCTAAGCAAAATCTCGTATTGAGCCTTAAGTTCCATGTTCTGCTCTTTGAGACGTTTAGCTTCGGGCGAATCGAAAAAATTCGAATAAATGATGAAAGCGATAAATCCAAAAACCAGCCCCAGAATGGTGTGCAGTGTGAATGTTTTGAGTTTGTCTTTGGCTTTGGATTCAATGGGTTCGAAACTCAGCGTTTCTTCATTGAATCTGTATTTGATGCTTTTCTTTGCCACGAATTTCTTGCTTTTAATTCGAAATCAGACGCAAAAGTAAGAATAAAACCGTATTTTTGCACTCGTTTTTATATTAAATTAATTATGCTTGGCGCAAAAGAAATTCGTGAGTCTTTCAAAAGCTTCTTTGCCTCCAAAGGGCATCATATAGTGCCTTCCGCACCTATGGTGATCAAGGACGATCCCAGCCTGATGTTTACCAATGCCGGAATGAACCAGTTCAAAAACATTTTTCTGGGACAGGCCCCTGCCAAATATCCCCGGGTGGCCGATTCGCAAAAATGCCTGCGGGTAAGCGGCAAACACAACGACCTGGAAGAGGTGGGGCACGACACCTACCACCATACCATGTTCGAAATGTTGGGCAACTGGTCTTTTGGCGATTATTTCAAAAAAGAAGCCATTGCCTGGGCCTGGGAATACCTGACCGAAGTGCTCAAACTCGATCCTTCGAGGCTCTACGCGACGGTGTTTGAAGGCAGCCCCGAAGACCGTTTGCAAAGAGACGAAGAAGCCGCCGGCTACTGGGCAGAACTACTGCCCAAAGAACACATCATAGATGGCAACAAACACGATAATTTCTGGGAAATGGGCGAAACCGGCCCCTGCGGTCCTTGTTCCGAAATTCATATAGATTTACGTCCCGAATCGGAACGGGTACAATTGGACGGAGTACATTTAGTTAACAAAAGTCATCCTCAGGTGGTGGAAATATGGAACCTGGTGTTTATGCAATTCAACCGTAAAGCAGATGGTTCCCTGGAAATGTTGCCGGCCAGACACATCGACACCGGAATGGGCTTCGAGCGTCTGTGTATGGCAGTGCAGGGAAAAACTTCCAATTACGATACCGATTTGTTTCAGCCTTTGCTCAAAGAAATCGGCAATCTCTGCGATGTGGAATATGGGCGCGACCAACAAACAGACATTGCTATGCGGGTGGTGGCCGATCATATTCGCACTATTGCTTTTTCGATCACCGACGGCCAGCTGCCTTCCAACGCCAAAGCCGGCTATGTAATCCGCCGGATTCTGCGCCGTGCGGTGCGTTATGCTTACACTTTCCTGGGCAGGCGCCGGGCTTTTTTGTATAAACTGATTCCCGTTTTGACCGAAGTAATGGGCTCTGCCTATCCCGAATTGCCGGCCCAGCAAAGCCTGGTAGAGAAAGTGATCAAAGAAGAAGAAGAAGCCTTTATCCGCACCCTGGAATCGGGTATCAAAATGCTGGACAAAAGCATGGAAAACCT
>CAZNQD010000043.1:0-12761 GCA_964575345.1 uncultured Bacteroidales bacterium | reverse complement strand
TTATCCGCACCCTGGAATCGGGTATCAAAATGCTGGACAAAAGCATGGAAAACCTCAAAGCCTCGGGTTTGAAAAAAATGGAAGGCAAAGAGGTCTTCAGCTTGTACGATACTTTTGGATTTCCACTGGATCTGACCGAACTGATTCTTCGCGAGAATCAACTCGAGGCCGACATCGAAGGTTTCGAAGCCGAAATGCAGCAACAAAAAGCCAGAGCCCGCAATGCCGCTGCGGTAAAAGCCGGCGACTGGGTGATTCTCAAAGAGAGCAGCTCTGCTTTTGTGGGCTATGATTATACCGAATACGATGTCGAAATTATTCGTTACCGCGAAGTCCGGCAAAAAGGGAAAAGCTTTTATCAGCTGGTTCTGGACCAAACGCCTTTTTATGCCGAAATGGGCGGGCAGGTAGGTGATTCCGGTTATCTGGAAGCCGGGGGTGAACGTTTGCCTGTGCGTGAGGTAAAAAAAGAAAACGACCTGAGCGTACATATTTGCACCAAGCTTCCTGCCGATCCAAGCCTGGTTTTTCGGGCGGTGGTAGACCTGGAAAGACGTAACCGCATTTCGGCCAACCACACGGCCACTCATCTTTTGCACGAAGCCCTGCGTGAAGTCCTGGGTACTCACGTGGAGCAAAAAGGTTCTTATGTTTCGGACGAACTCTTGCGTTTCGACTTTTCGCATTTTCAAAAACTGAGCGAAGACGAAATCCGCCGGGTGGAGCACCTGGTCAACAGCAAAATCCGTTCCTGCATTGTGTTGGACGAGCATCGCCACACGCCTATTCAGGAAGCCCGCCAAATGGGTGCCATGGCTTTGTTTGGCGAAAAATACGGCGAGGAGGTCAGAGTGGTCCGTTTTGGCAGTTCCATCGAGTTGTGCGGGGGAACCCACATTTCTTCTACCGGCAGGATAGGTTATTTCTGCATAATCAACGAAAGCTCCATTGCTGCCGGTGTCAGGCGCATTGAGGCTTTGACGGGCGAGAAAGCCGAAGAGTATACCGATGCGCTCAAAGACAAACTCTCGCAAATCAGGGAAATGTTTAATCAGGCTCCCGGTTACATCGATTCCATTCGCAAAACCCTGGAAGAGAATCATCAACTGCGCAAAGAGCTGGAGGCTTTTGCGGCCGAAAAGGCGCAGCAAATCAAGGCTAAAATCAAGCAGCAGGCTGTTGAGATTAACGGGTATCTGGTGATTCGCCTGATGATGGAGATTCCTGCGGATCAGGTTAAAAATATTGCTTTGCAGTTAAGAGGAGAATGTGCTGAGAATGTGCTGTTTGTGGCGGGCAGTAGTTTTGACAGCAAGCCGACTTTGAGCATTATGCTGGGCAGGGAGCTGGTGGAAAAAGGCCTGAATGCGGGTAAACTGATTCGCGAGGCTGCTCAGTATATTCAGGGCAATGGCGGAGGTCAGGCTCATTTTGCGATGGCCGGGGGCAAGGATGTTGCCGGCTTACAAAAGGCGGTGCAGTTTGTGGTGGATACGGTGACTGCCTGATGTTGCCGGCCTCTGCGCGCTTCGGGCGCCGTGTCTGTATATCGGCTTCGGGGCCCGGATTTCACCCGGTACACTGCCATTAAAACAAACATAACTGTGTTATGGGTTTTGGGTGAAATGTGCCAATGATTAAAAATGGATTTTTGCTTTCCCTGATCATCCTCAAAGCTCAACCTCAAGGTGCTTTTTGATAAAAAACGGTGAAACATATTGATTGTACTTTGGATTATCATTATATTTGCAACCACTACTTTGGATTATCATCAATAGTATAAAGTATGGCAGAATATATAAGAATTCAGAAA
This sequence comes from uncultured Bacteroidales bacterium, assembly GCA_964575345.1. Taxonomy (GTDB): domain Bacteria; phylum Bacteroidota; class Bacteroidia; order Bacteroidales; family UBA1402; genus UBA1402. Next base: position 10,948 of record CAZNQD010000043.1, on the reverse strand, counting down.
ATAATTGATGCACAAGAAGATAGTGTGTTTCTATGGGGCGCTCGCCAGGTTGGTAAGAGCACATTGGTAAAGACATTGTACCCACAAGCCAAAGTATATGACTTACTGATGAGTGATGAATACTCCCGATTAGTACGTCGCCCGCAATTGCTACGCGAAGAATTGGAGTATTTGGGTAAAGAAACCCTGGTAATTATAGATGAGATACAAAAGATTCCTCAGTTGCTTGACGAGGTGCATTGGTTGATTGTAAACCGAGGCATCAGATTCATTCTTTGCGGTTCAAGTGCCCGAAAACTGAAGCGTATGGGCACCAATCTATTGGGTGGTCGTGCAATGTCTGTTCATTTGTACCCTTTGGTAAGTGCGGAGATCCCCGGTTTTGATTTGCTTCGTGCGATCAATCAAGGAATGATACCACGACATTATATGGCTGCAAATGCCAATAAACGTTTGCAGGCATATATTGGAGTATATCTAAAGGAGGAGATACAAGACGAGGCTGTAATCAGACAGTTGGCATCATTTAATCGTTTCCTGGATGTGGCTGCTCAATGTGATGGTGAAATGGTTAACTATACCAATGTGTCTCAGGATTGTGGTGTGAGTGCAACCACTGTTAAAGAGTATTTTACTATTTTGGAACAGACGCTTATTGGCTATATGGTACCTGCATTTACTATGTCAAAAAAGCGTAGAGCAATAAGCACTTCAAAATTTTACTATTTCGATGTAGGAGTAGTAAATCATCTGCTTAACCGTTCAAATCTGCTACCGGGTTCTGCTGATTTTGGGCATGCTTTTGAACATCTGATGATACAGGAGATCATCGCCCGGTTAAGCTACTCGGAGAGCGATGAGAGACTGAGTTATTGGCGTACTTCAAGTGGTTATGAGGTGGATGCAGTAATTGGTAATGGTCGTGTCGCTATTGAATTTAAGACTTGCGATGAGGTGCAATTGAAACATACGAAAGGCTTGAAAGCTTTCAGTGAAGATTTCCCTGAAGCTCGGCGTATTATTGTCTCTCTTGATCGCAATCCCAGGATGTTAAATGGCATCGAGGTATTACCGGCCACAGATTTTTTACGTATGATGTGGAAGGGCGAAATTTTTTAATTAACATAAAAGGATTCAGATGAATAAAATGTCAAATCGAAATTACTCCGGGCTTTCGTTACGTGCCTTGCGCGAAGGTCGTCTGGCTGACTGTGCGTTTGAAACGGATGTACATTCAGAAGGCCAATAGTAATTCTGTTATTAATCCGGAAAATCCCTTTCTTATAGCCTTGTCCGCTGCCTTGTACGAAGTGTTGGAGGCTGAGTTTGAAAGGGCTCCCATCAATGAGGAGTTGCCGGAAACGCTTAAAGCAGTCGCCACATCGAATGACTTTTACCAGATCAAAGATCTTTTTATTCGGCTGGCAACACTGTCGTACCTTTTTAAGCCTTTTGTAGAGGGGCGTCGTGAGGGGGTTGACAGAGTAATTGATGCCTTTTTGGGCGAAGATCTGGCATCGGGCCCAAGGAACTATGCTTTTCAAACGATACTATCCTTTAATAAAAAGACCGGTCCTCTTTCGCTTTACATCAAAGACTGGCTTTCGATGATGCACACTCAATGGGGCCTGGAAAGCGAGGCTGACAAGATTGCGGCCATTGAGGCACTGCCCTATTCTTTTTTCTTGCTTGAGAACTACGACACTGAGTACATTTTTTTAAAAGAGTTATCCGGCAAAACCTACCAGGTGCTGAGGGAGGCCTTTGAGGGAGGCTGCCCGGATGTACAATTGCAACTGAACAAGGTATTGATGACTTCGCTGGTGCAATACGACGGGCTGTGGATGCCTAATGGACTTAGTGTCTGGTATACATCCACAGAAGTGTTTGATGTTATTGCCGGCGAAAAGGCAAAAAAGGAGAAAGAAGAGGGACCACTCCTTTGCTTGCGAAAGCCCGGTTCTGGTAATCCTATGCTTTATTTTAGAACGGGTCTTGACTTTGATAATTGGATAAAGGCGCATACTTTGTTTAATGAGAGCATGACCATGCCCGATGATGTGATAGGTGTTGAATTCCCTGCTGTATATCTGTGCCGGGACGAAGGGATCTTATTCCTCTCCAACGGCTCCAGAGTTATTTACGACAAGGATAATCCCTATTACGATAAAACCTTTGCACAAGAAAACGCCCTGGCTTTTCTTGTCAGCGAAACAGTGACTCCCAAAGAATTACTCCACCATATGGTGGACAACAAAATGCTCCCCGATGCCCATATGAACCATTTTTTGGGCTCTGAACGGGGGCTGGCTCTTGTTCAGGAGAACCTGGATTTTATGGCCCGGTTTATGCGAAGTGATGATTACTGAGGCTATTTTGAAAACAAATACGAAACTATGTTTTATATTTGAATCGTTTTTTGAACAGCCTTATCAATTAATATAGTATGAAACACCCTTCTTTCCCTCCTGAGCTTGTTTCGGAGTTGCCGCTGAGTCATATTTTACTCAATACATGCACCAAAGAAGACTTACTCGAATTATGTCGTGATTACGTGATTCCCTATCGCCGCTCGATGAACAAAAAGCAGTTGGCCGGGGCTGTGGAAGATCTTCTTACTGTTGAACCCAGGCGATTGGCTGAGTGTTTGCCCAGGCATGAGCTGAAGCAGTTGCAAAAAATTGTGCGGGCGGGCGGAATGCTTCGGTCTGCTGAACCATTGGATGTGTTTACACTAGAAATGCAGCAGCTGGTCGTTGTTTACCAGGAGCGATCTACTATATGGGGCGATCGGCAAGATCAGGAGTATAGTTATGCGATTGCAGCTAATTTGCAGAAAGTGTTGAAACCTGTTATGGATGGATGGTTCATCGATGCTGTTCTAAACAGAAAAAGTCAAAATGAACGGCTGTTGATTGGCTTTTTGCGTCTTTACGGGGTAGTGTCCGAGAATAAACTCAGGGAGCTGTGGGAAGCGATGTTGGGCTCTTGCCCCGGACACGACGAGTTGATGGAGCTGTTCTTGTACAGAATTGATCTTAAAAGTGAGTTTAAACTTTGCTTTTCGGGCAATACTCTTTTGTTTGCTTCTGAGGTTGTGGATGATCCGGCTACTTTTTACGAGGAAATCAGGAAGCGGAGCGATCTGGAATACGCCACTTTTTCCAAAGAGCTAATACAGTCTTTTTCTTATTCAGCCTTAAATGCTACAAGCATCGGTACAGTAGCGCGCCTGATTGATTGCCTGAGCAAAAAAAACGATGGAGACGAGGCGCTTACGGCTTTTCAGATGGGACAACTTTGGGAATCGATTCAATTGGGCGAAAACCACGGCAGCCTGATTTCGATATTGTCGGCCTCGCTTGAATTTGATTCTATGGAAGAAATCAACGAAATAATAAGCCTGGTGACAGAGTTTTCGAACCATACGCCTCATTGGTTGCTCAAGGGACATACGCCCGAAGAATTGTATGCGGCGCATCCACTTGATCTACACGATGCTTCCTTTAGAAAGAACATCGAAGAACAATTTTTACAGCGCTATCCCGATGCCGATCCCAAAGATCTTTGGTCGATGGTGGATGCCGAAGATTCCGTCAAAGCGGAGACTGCCCCCAAAGTGGGCCGTAATGAACTGTGTCCTTGTGGCAGCGGTAAGAAATACAAGAAATGTTGCGGCGCAGGTGGCTCCTGAACAGGCTCTTGGCTTAAATATACAATTTTGGAATTTAATTCCGAAATTGTATATATGCCTGTTCAATCAGGTAAATAAAAGAAGTATGCAAATCGCACGAAAAGCTCAAAACGAATTAAGGTCATTGGCCACGCAATTTAAAACGGTGGCTGTTGTGGGTCCCCGCCAATCGGGCAAAACCACGTTGGTACGTACCACTTTCCCCGACAAAGCCTATGTAAGCCTCGAAAACCCGGATACAAGAAGCTTCGCAATTGAAGATCCACGCGGTTTCCTGGCCGGTTTTCCTGAGGGAGCCATTTTGGACGAAGTTCAGCGTACCCCAGGAATCATTTAACCCGCTATACATTGTGGCAGGAGTACCGCTCGGAACATCCCGATGGTTTTGGTTATAGCCAGTTCTGTTTCTATCTGGAACAGCATCAAAGTGCCAGTCATCCTACGATGGTTCTTTGTTCCACCCCGGGAGACAAACTTTTGGTCGATTTTGCCGGTGATACGTTGTCTTATGTTGATATACAGACGGGAGAGATAATAACCTGCCAGGTATTCGTTGCCTGTCTGCAACATACAGATTATGCCTTTGCAATGGCAGTTCACTCGCAAACCATCGATGACTTTGTTTATGCTCTTACCCGTTGTTTGCATGCTTTGGGCGGAGTGCCCGTACAGGTTGTTTCTGACAATCTCAAAGCAGCCATCACCCGGGCCAGTCCTTATGAACCCACCATCAATCAGGTCCTATTGGATATGGCCAACCATTACGGGTTTGCAGTTACCCCAACCAGGGTCAGGAAGCCACGTGACAAAGCCCTTGTTGAGGATCAGGTAAAGCTCATCTATCATCGTGTTTATGCCCGTATTCGTAAGCAAACTTTTCATAGCTTGTCTGAGTTTAACTCGGCCATAAAAAAACATGTGATAGCACACAACCAGACTCGTATGCAACAGTATCCTCACACGCGGGAGGAACGATTTCTATCTGTAGAGGAACCGTGCCTGAAGCCGCTGCCAGAAACGGACTTCGAGATAAAGTATTACGTAAAGATGAAAGTGGCCACAAATAATCACATCTATCTTGGTCGTGACAAGCACTATTACAGCGTACCTTATCAATGGATTGGCTTGAATGTGAAAGTCGCCTACACACATACGATGGTTTGGATTTATGCAGACGGACAGCAGCAGGCTTCCTGAGCAATTATATAAGAGTTGTGAGGGAATGCTCCACTTACACAGGAAAACGGAAAAAGGACTCTTTGAAAGAGCCTGTCATCTTGCTATTGCAGAGCAGCAATTATCGTATAGTTTTCTTAAAAAAGTGATTGCCAATTTAAATAGCTTTTCTATGCCTTTTTCTCTCCTTTTGGGTGGTAATGCTCCGAAAAAAATCAGCTGTTTTTTGGGTGGGGATGCTCCGAATTAACTAATCGTTCGAGTCGCAGGCAAACCCCTAAATGTTGTTAAAGATTTCGATTATTACGTTTATTACGTTTACTTTTGAGCTGAAAATATATTTTTACAATGGAAGCATTAGACACTGAACTTAGAAAGCCTACTAAGTATGAACAACAGATGGCAAAACAGTCTTTCACTTCTCTGTTTTCGGCTATGGAAAAAATTAAGAATGACTATGCGGAAATTGAGATTGAAGAAACCAGAGCCAAAATTGTTGTTCCAATTAAAGCATTGAAGATGTTGGGAGAAATTCTAAAAGCAATGAGTAAAGGTAATCCCATAACAATAGTACCACAGGCTACTGAAGTAACCACTCAAATGGCTTCGGAAATACTCGGTTGTTCAAGGCCTTATATCGTGAAATTGCTTGAGGAGGGAAAGATTGATTATACCAAAATAGGAAAACACCGACGAATTAAGTACGAGGATGTTGTTAAGTATAAGCAACGCGCAAAAGAAGAACAAAAGAATCTGCTAATTGATATTATGAATTCAGACGAAGAATCAGGGCTTTATGATTCATAGCGTCAAATTTATTGCTGTACTGGATACGAATGTGATTTATCCGGATTAATTGATCGGATCATTCTTCCTGATGATAATGATCGTTATGTCGTGGCTGCAGCCATTAAAACAAATGCGCATGTTATAGTATCGAACAATATCAAACTTAAGGATACGTCAAATTGTTTGGAAATATGGAATTCAATTCCATATTTCCAAACAATTTGACGATTTATAATTATCTTTGTGCATGATTCAACGTGAAATTGGCAATACACTGATAAAAATGGCGGCAAAAATGCCTGTTATATCCATAACGGGTCCGCGCCAATCCGGTAAAACGACCTTAGCCAGGATGTGTTTTCCGGAATACAATTATGTTAACCTCGAAAATCCGGATGTGTACGAAGCAGCTATTTCCGATCCGCGTTTGTTTTTGTCACAGTTTACAAAGGGAATCATTATTGATGAAGTTCAGCGCATACCTGCCTTGTTCTCATACATTCAAACAATAAGTGATGAACGTAACAGACCGGGTGAGTTTATACTGACAGGTTCACAAAATTTCCTGTTGTCCGAAAAGGTATCCCAAAGTCTGGCCGGCCGTGTCTTTGTGTCGCATCTGCTGCCGCTGAGCATCTCGGAGTTGCAAGGCGCTGATACAGCGAAAACTGAAGATATGGACGCCTATATATTCCGGGGGTTTTATCCGCGTATTCATCAAATGGATATGGAGCCTGAAATGTTTTTTCCTTCGTATATTCAAACCTATGTCGAGCGTGACGTACGGCAAATAGTGAATGTGTCGAATCTCTTTGTTTTTCAGAAATTTCTGCGAATTGCCGCAGGCCGCGTAGGTCAATTGCTCAATTACAATAATATAGCAAACGAGATAGGCGTTGATTTGAAAACGGTAAAATCGTGGTTTTCTATTTTGGAAAGTAGCTTTATTGTGTTTATCCTGCATCCGCATCATCAAAATTTCTCAAAACGTATTTTAAAAACCCCAAAACTTTATTTTTATGATACAGGATTGGCATGCAGTCTGCTTGGAATACGCAAAAAGGAAGAGCTGGCCGGTCATTGGGCTAAAGGTGCATTATTTGAAAATATGATGATTGCCGATGTAATGAAAGGGTTTCTGAACCGATGTATAACACCCCCAATCTATTTTTGGCGCGACTCCGGCGGAAATGAAATAGATTGCCTGATAGATACCGACAACAAAATTAAATGTGTAGAAATAAAATCGGCCACTACCCTTTCTTCTGATTTTTTTAAAGGACTTGATTATTATCGCAAGTTAAATCCGGAGGCTGAGCCATTTCTAATTTACGGAGGCAACACAAACAGCATTCGGAAAAATGGAAAAATCATCGGATGGAATAATGCTATTGAAGATATGGAGTTGCTATCTAATTCTTGTTAAATATTTCGAAACTTCCCGGAAGACGACATGGGTTTATGCGGAATGATGATTACTGACACCACCATGTATACCAACACATTTCCGGCGGAACGGTGCAATGTCTGTTAGTGTTTTAAGGCTGTAATGGGCACGACATAGACACCATCGGGCCTTTTGTAGGAAGCATTCGACATTCCGCATATCACACACACAAAGCTTGGTTTTATTTCTGGTTTTTTCATGATCCGAACTATGTTTTCGGCTGCCTCGTCTACCTGATGGGTACCGAGTTTTATTTCAAAGGCAAGAAAGTTATATTCTCCGAACAACCCAGCACCGGGTTATCAAAATACTCAAGAATGACTCAAAGGGCAAAGTTACGAATCCTTGACATAATAAAAGAAACTTCGGCCCAGAAAGCTTCGCTAATATCCAGGTCTATACTGACCCCTATAAGTTCATCTTCTGCCTTACGACTTATTTACTCACTTCCATTGCCGGATACAAACACATCGACTTACCACAGAGTCAGCCACGAACCATCAGAAAGTTGAACAATTTAAAAAAGTCAAGGAGCTTAATGGCAAAGGCATAGGTAAGAACGCCATTGCCAGAATTGTTGGGCTGAATTTTAGGACTGTGGACAAATACATAAACTTGGAAAAACTCCCTGAAATCAAGAAAATGACAAAAATCGACTTTCAAGAATACCTACCGTATATTGACAAGGAAATATCAAATGGAAAACCATTGATGCAAATCTATAAGAAACTGATTGATAAAGGGCTTCAATGTTGTTTTAAAACTTTTTGGAGCAGATTCGTCCATTATGAAAGGACCGTAAAATGCGAAAAGAACATAAGTAAGGCTGAAGTGGAAGTACTAAAGTCCGAATTCTCTGTTTTATCAGCCAAAAGACTTTCCATTTATCTCGCATATACCGATGTGGAATCAATCCCTATACCCAGTCATCGTAATCAAGTCAAAAAACACTCCTTGAGAAATCAAAAACGCTCCAAGATCTAAGAAAAACCATTATCTCGTTTCGTGAAATACTAAAATCAAAAGACGCTCAAAGATTCGATGATTGGATTGAGTCGGTTTTCAACTTAGGATATAAGAAATTAAAGTCTTTGATAAAAGGCATTAGAATGGATTTACAAGCTGTACTTAATGCAATCACAATGGATTATAACAGTGGCATGGTAGAAGGATGTGTAAATCGTTTGAAAAATATTAAGCGCCAAATGTATGGCAGAGCCAGTTTTGAACTACTAAAACGCAAAGTTATATTATCTAGTGCCGGATAGCATCACCAAATTTGACGAAGAACCATTGTTAGTTACCGTTTACAGTTGCTCAACTTTTCCGGTCGTTTAGTTGCTGCTCGTCGCTTCCCTCCGTTCAATCCGAACCCGCTCAGCCTCCCGATATCCACGGCTGGTCAGCGCTGGACGCCGGCGTTTTTTGTTAGTCTCTGACGAGCCGTCACAAAAAACCTCGCCGGCCCCTGCGCGCTTCGGGCGCCGTGTCTATATCTCGGCTTCGGGGCCCGGATTTCACTCGGTACGCTTGTAACGATTCTCTAATATTTTAAATAAGGTTAATCTCTGCGATTCGTGTGTGTACTTTTATAGGAATGATAGAAAAACGTCTATCTTTGACCTGTTGAATAAAACCAATGAAAACAACAGAATTAATCAAGAAGCTTAAAAAAACCGGATGTTTTTTTCTAAAAAACGGAACAAATCATGATTGGTGGTACAGCCCAATCACAAATAGAAATTTTCAAGTCCCCCGCATGCAAATCAAGATATAGGACATTGTCTTAAAAACGACATAAAAAAACAATCAGGGGTCAATCTTTAATCCATCATAAAACCAACAACGATGAAAAGAATAACAGTAATAATTGAACGTGGAAGTGACGGAATTTATACCGCTGTCCCGCAGCACAACTATGGGGTAGGTTTTTTTGGATCCGGTGAAACTACCGAAGAAGCCTTGGAAGATTTAAAGCTTTCGTATAATGAAGCAAAAGAGTTGCTTCCTGAACTGCCTAAGTTTATTTTTGAACATAAATACGACGTAGCAAGCTTTCTCCAGTTGTTTAGCAAAAAACTAAGCCTTACCGGTTTGCAAACGATTACCGGAATTAACAGAAAGCAATTGAATCACTACGTTACCGGACATCGCCGCCCATCAAAAGCAACCGTAAAGAAAATATCAGAAGGCCTTAAAAAGTTTAAGGAAGAGCTGAATCAGGTATCGTTCGTTTAGTACTACAATTCATTGTTACTTGAAGGCTCGCTTCAGTTAAGAAGTGAAATCAGAAACTAAACCGAAATATTGTCTTTGGGATTGTAAGCTACTCCTTATTAATATTGCTTGTGCGTTGACAGACTTTACTGCCGAAGGGCAAAAAGGCCAAAAATAACAAAACCGACAACACTAATACTCTTACTTTTAAGCTCAAAGAGAAAGACGAGTCATCCGCAATCCCTTCTCCTAATGAACTTACTGAATATCGTATCAAGCTTCTCAACCTTCTTACTCCGGCTTGACTTTGGGCCGGACTTCTTCTTCATCCACATACATTCAAAAAATATTTCAACAACAAATTGTATTTTTTCACAATATATGTATTGTATTATTGATAAAACATTACCTTTGTGCAACACCCTTAAAAATACTACTGGTAATACTGTGAAACATTTCACTTCTAAGATAGTGATTATAAATAATATATGCAATTTATTCCGATGTGATTGAGGTTGGTTTACCTAAACAAATAGATCTAAGCAATCAGCCTCAGGGAATATATCTAATAAAAGTTTTGTTGGAAAATAATCAACCATTATGCCGTAAGTTGATAAAAAGATAGTCACTAAAGAACCATAACTATGAAGAAATGCGTTTTATTATTAATTATTCTTGCCCTAATTGGATGTGTTGGATTGGAGATTGACGACACCCTCAGATACAGGCAATTCACCAGCGATGATTTGAGTCATTTGTATTTTGATAAAGATACACTACTTTATATAGGAGAAAGTATAAACTATCAGGATTCAATAAAATTTCTGCTAAATGATTTAGATACTATAGTGGTGTTGGCAAAAACAGAAATTCATACATCTTTGAATTATTGGGCAATTATGAATGTTGAAGACATTTATGGAAGTTCCAAGTTAGAATTTGATAAAAATACGGGATTTAAATATGCTGAAATTAGTGTTTACAGAACTTCAGACATCGGGAAAAGTAAAATAACCTTTTATGTAGGTGCTAATGGCAAAACTGCTTTTACCAGACAGTACGATTCTCCTCAGGTTGACACTTTTTCTCTTGATACTGCCATCGTACTTGGCAAACAATATCAGGACGTTTATAAGTTTTATCCACAAACTAAATTTGATTCTTGGACTAATATTAAATCTATCTATTTTGCCAAAAAATATGGTTACATACGCATAGAAAAACTTGATGGTAGCAAATTGGAACTTTTGTAGCGCATAATTGTGAAACCTAAGCCACTTAGCCTAAATTGTTTTATGAAATACCATCACACTGCAGAAACCATTAAGTATATTCTTGAACACTTTTACTGATACAACAAATCTTGACAATTTAAAAAATACCTTAATTCTTTGACATTTTGATTTAGGCTGAGTGGATCCTCAGTTTTGGCGGTTTACCACTACCAGACAAGAGCAGATCACATCCCATGAATGTGTCTTGACTGCATTCTCGGAATTTTCCCATAGCTTCTTGATTGTCAGATTTGATAGTGATACAAAAAGTGTGTCTGAAATAAAATAACATAGTTTTTTTGGAGTTAGTTTTGCAAATGACAAAAAATGTAAAACGAGAAAAACCAAAAA
>CAZNQD010000042.1:0-16463 GCA_964575345.1 uncultured Bacteroidales bacterium | reverse complement strand
TACTCTTTGTCGGAGCCGAAAAGCGTATGGAAATGGAAAGAGTGCCGGCAGCGGGCTATCCCATAATCGGGCTCCCTGTGAGAGGCTTTGATCGTCAACACTTGCTGAGTAATATCAGAACCCTGTTTCAGTTGCTAAAAAGTATGGGCAAAGCCCGCAAATTAATACGCGACTTCAGGCCCGATGTGGCAGTCGGTGTGGGCGGTTATGCCAGTGGTCCTTTGCTCAGGGCGGCAGCTGCCAAAAAAATACCATGCCTCATACAGGAACAAAATTCTTATGCCGGAGTTACCAATAAACTACTGGCAGCCGGAGCTGCCCGCATTTGTGTGGCTTACGAAGGCATGGAGCGATTTTTCCCGAAAGAAAAGATTTTACTCACCGGCAATCCCGTGCGTCAGGATTTACTCCGCTCACTTAACCAAAAGAAAGCGGCCCTGAATCATTTCGGGCTAAAGCCGGACCGGCCTGTCCTGCTCGTCCTGGGAGGCAGCCTGGGCGCTCGCAGTATCAACCGGGCAGTGCAACAACAACTTGAATTAATAGAAAAATCGGGAGTACAGTTGATCTGGCAAACCGGCAAGTATTATTACAAGGACATTATGGCCGCCAATGCTGAACTTGGTAATAAGGCCATTCAGATTACGGACTTTATTTCGAGGATGGATTATGCTTATGCCCTGGCCGATCTGATCGTATCGAGGGCCGGTGCCGGTTCCATTTCGGAGTTTGCCTTGTTGGGCAAAGCCGTTTTATTGGTTCCTTCGCCCAACGTGGCCGAGGACCATCAGACGCAAAATGCCCTGGCCTTGCTGCGCAAGGGAGCTGCCGTTATGATTAGGGATGATGAAGCCGGCGAAAAACTTATACCCGAGGCTTTAGCCTTATTGGAGCAGCCCGAACGCCTGCAAGCACTGAAAAGTGCCATTGCGGGATTGGCTTTGCCCCATGCCGCTGAACGTATAGCAGATGAAATTATAAAATTAGCAAAGATATGACAATCAAACAGGTATATTTTATCGGGATTGGCGGCATAGGCATGAGCAATCTTGCCCGTTATTACTGCTCTCGTTCCTGTCGTGTGGCCGGATACGACAGAACGGAAACCGAATTGACCAGGCAGCTGGCAAAAGAGGGTATGGAAATACACTACTGCGATGCAGTGGAGGCCATTCCCGAAGATTTCAAAGAGGTGAATACCACTCTGGTGGTGAGAACACCGGCCGTTCCCGAGACGCATTCCGAATTACAGTATTTCCGTTCAGCCGGCTTTAGAATTGTGAAGCGTGCCGAAGTCCTGGGCGAGATTTCCCGTGAACTCGACGCCCTGTGTGTGGCCGGAACTCACGGTAAAACCACCACCAGTACGTTGCTGGCCCATTTGCTCAGACAATCTTCGCTGGACTGCAATGCCTTTTTGGGAGGAATAGCCCTGAATTACGGCACCAACCTTCTGCTATCCGACAAAAGTCGACTTATGGTGGCCGAAGCCGATGAATTCGACAGGTCTTTTCATCAGCTCAAACCATGGATGGCCGCTATCACTTCGGTGGATCCCGATCATCTGGATATTTACCACAGCCACGAAGCTTATCTGGAGGCTTTTGCCCATTTTACCGCTTTAATTCGTCCCGGCGGGAATTTGCTCATGAAGCAGGCTCTGGTTTTACAGCCCCGTCTGGCCGAAGGCGTAAGCCTGTATACTTACGCTACGGAGCAAATGCCTTACAGTGGCAAGGCCGATTTTTATGCGGAAAACATTGTGATAGAAGAAGGTCGTCTTTATTTTGATTTCAGTTATCCGGGGGGTGTGTTGAGAAAAATGGAATTGGGCCTGCCGATAATGATACATGTGGAGAATGCTCTGGCAGCTATGGGCCTTGCCTTTCTCTGCGGAGTGAGTGCCGAAGAATTACGATCGGCTTTGGCTTCGTTCAAGGGCAATCAACGTCGTTTTGATTTTCAGATTCGCCGGGATGATTTGGTGTATATTGACGATTATGCTCATCATCCCGATGAACTCAAAGCCTGTATCCGCTCGCTCAAAGCCTTGTATCCGGGTAAAGAGCTGACAGGTATTTTTCAGCCTCATCTTTACAGCCGGACGCGTGACTTTGCGGGTGAATTTGCCAAGGCCCTGTCGGGTCTGGATTATGTGTACCTGCTGGATATTTACCCGGCCAGGGAGGAGCCCATTCCGGGAGTGGATTCCAGGCTTATTTTTGATAAATTGACAATAGGCGGAAAAACCCTTTGTTCTATGGATGAAATCTTGAGTCTGCTTGATAGGAAAAAACCGGAAGTTCTTGTAACTTTGGGGGCCGGAAATATTGACCGTCTGGTGCCTTTATTAAAAGAAAAGTATTCCTGATGGCCAGAAAGGTGTTCATATGGATAGGCTCCGTTTTGATGGCAGGTTATATCCTGTTTGCCGTGATGCTCTATAGCAGGCAACAAAATGAGCTGCAGGTTCAAAAAGTCTGTATTCAGGTAAAAGACAGCGTGGACCATCCCTATGTTACATCAAAAGAAATTGGCCGCCTGTTGAAAGAAAATCAACTGCAGGTAATTGACAAGAAGGTAAGAGAGGTAGACCTGAGCCGCATAGAAAGGATTATAAATAAGCATTCTATGGTGAAAAAAGCCGAATGCTCCCTTTCGCCTTCCGGCTGTTTGTGTATTGAGATAGATCAACGTATTCCTGTCCTTAGGGTGTATGTTGGAGGTGGAGAAGCATTTTTTCTGGACGAAGAGGGCAAAAAGATGAGGATCAACAGAAGGGTGCCGGTGGATGTACCGGTAGCACTGGTACAGAGAACAGATTCTTTGAGCATGGCCAATTTGTTTGAATTGGCTTGCCTGATAAACAAGGATGATTTTTGGGATGCCATGATTGCTCAGATTGTACAGGAATCCTCCGGAAAACTTAGTCTTATTCCCAGATTGGGGGAACTTGAAATTAAGTTGGGAAAAGCAGAAAATATGGAATTTAAGTTACGGGTGCTGCAGAGCTTTTACGAAGAAGCCTTACCAAGGTTGGGTTGGGACAGATACCGCTGCATAAGTATTGAATTCGAGAATCAGATAGTTTGTACAAAAAAATAAAAATATATGAATACAGTGCAATCATACATAGCAGTACTGGATCCCGGGAGCTCAAATTTGATATTAACCCTGGGGTATAAAGACGATATGGGGAAAGTGAACATCCTGTCTTCGAAGTCCAGGGCTGTTGATACGGAGATCCGCCGTGGTGTAGTGCATAATGTGGATCAGGTAGGCCTGATGGTAGAAGAATTAATGCAGGAGTTACTCAGGGATCTGGATAAGGCTTGTACCATAGACCGGGTGTATGTGGGATTGAATCCTTACAGTACACAATGTATTGATAGCTGTGAAAAGCTCAACCTGAATACACAGGAACTGATTACCGAAGAAATACTTTCGGAGCTTTTCGATGATGCCATAGCCAAATCACTGCCCGAAAATAAGGAAATGATTGCCCATTTTGAACAAGAATATCTGGTGGATGGATTTCCCAGCCTCAATCCTAAAGGTGAGCGACCGGTTTTGCTCGAAGGCAGGTATAAATTAATTGCAGCCAGGTCTCAGTATATGAGAAACCTTGAAAATAGCCTGAGTAACGCGGGTTTGAAAGATTGCCGCAATATTCTGGGCATACAGGCTGACGCCGAAGCAGTCCTTAGCGAGGAAGACAAAAACAGGGGCGCTGTCGTGATTGATTTTGGAGGTGGAACTACTTCGATGTGTATTTATAAAGATAATGTGCTCCGTTTTGTCTGTGTTATTCCTTATGGAGGTAAAAATATCAGCCGCGATTTGAAACAACTCAACCTGAGTTTTTCCGAGGCCGAGTCACTGAAATTGGAAAAGGGAACGGCTCTGCATTATACCGAGCTTATGAAAAAGCAGGCTCTCAACAAAAAGGAAGGAGAAATACATTTTTTCAGCGAACCTTTACACGACGATAAAGAAATCAACGAAATTGTGGTAGCCCGCAGCGAAGAAATTGTTGAGAACCTTTGGGCTCAAATTATTTATTCAGGAGTAGAAACCGGTAAAATCGGATCCGGGATTATTTTATGCGGAGGAGCATCAAAAATGAGCGGACTGGAGGAATTGCTACGGATGAAGACACAAATGCCCGTACGTAAAGCAGATTTATCCTGTCATTTATCGCCGTCCTGCCCTGTGGAATTTCAGGATCCGGTATATGCACAAACCATAGGCTTGATTATGCTCGGAGAGAAAGGTGGCTGCCGTGGCCCCGTATATCCGGAATGGAGCAAAGAACAACCCGAGCAGGCAACTTTACCTATGGAAGAGTTGGAAGAAATCACACAAAAAACATCCGACAAAAAGCCCAAAACCGAACAGGCAAAGCCGGATAAAAAGAATAAAGGTAAACTTATAGACAAAATAGGCGGCCTTTTTGACACCCTAATGCAACAAGGAGATTATTGAAATAGAATATGATAGACGAATTAATGCCCTTTGATTTACCCTCCATAGAACCGGCCATTATCAAAGTGATAGGTGTGGGCGGAGGAGGAGGTAATGCCGTCACCAATATGTTTCGTGAAGGAATTCGCGATGTAAGCTATCTGATCTGTAATACTGACAGACAAGCTATGCTGAATTCTGCCATACCCGATAAACTCCAGTTGGGCCCAAAAACCACCAAAGGCCTGGGTGCCGGTAATCATCCCGAAATCGCCAAAGCGGCTGCCGAAGAAAGTATAGAGGATATTAAGACAGCTTTTGGCGAACACACACGCATGGTATTTGTAACTGCCGGAATGGGTGGAGGCACGGGAACAGGAGCTGCGCCTGTCATCGCCGGTGTAGCCCGCGAAATGAGCATACTTACGGTAGGCATTGTCACCATTCCTTTTCGCTGGGAAGGGGAATCCAAAATAAACCAGGCTCTGGACGGCGTAGAGGAAATGAGCAAAAATGTGGACGCCTTACTGGTGATCAACAATGAGCAACTTTTTCGTATCTATCCCGACCTGACGGTTAAAAATGCCTTTCTCAAGGCAGACGAAACCTTGACGACAGCCGCCAAAAGTATTGCCGAAATCATCACGGTACCAGGCTACATCAACCTCGATTTTGCCGACGTAAATACCGTTTTGAGAGAGGGTGGAGTGGCAGTAATGAGTGCCGGTTACGGCAAGGGACAGCATCGTTTGACCGAGGCTTTGAATTCAGCATTGAAATCGCCTTTACTCAACAACAACGATGTATTTCGTGCCCGCAAGATATTGTTCAACATTACCTGCAGCGATAAGTCAGAGATCATGACTCACGAAATGGAACAAATCCGGGTCTTTATGGATCAGTTTGTCAACCAGGTAGAAGAAGTAATCTGGGGAATCGCTGCCGACAACGATCTGGAAGATCAAATAAAAGTAACTATGCTGGCCAGCGGCTTTGGTATAGATGATGTGCCTCAGGTTAAGGTGCACAGACAAATCAAAAACCAGGAGCTTGAAGAAGATTTCGAAGAGAAGCGACGTAAACGTGAAAATCGTAAAAGTACCTATTATCCTGACAATTTTGGTATTCCTCCCCGCAGGCTTATTTACAAACCCAGAGTATTGAGCAATCAGGAAATGGATAACGAGGAATTGATAGATCAGCTCGATCAGCAACCGGCCAATCAGCGCCCCTTTGCCTGATCACAAATTAAATAGCTATGGCATTAACAGATCAAATAAACGAAGATCTCAAGGCCGCCATGCTGGCCAGAGACGAAGTGCGCAAACTGACTTTGCGCGGAATAAAAAAAGAAATCCTGGAAGCACGCACTGCTCCGGGTTTCAGTGGAGAACTCGATGATCAGGCCATGATGAAAATCCTGAGCAAAATGCTCAAGCAACGCAAGGATTCGGCCGTTATATACGAAGAACAAAAAAGGCCTGAGCTGGCGGCCAATGAGCTGGCCGAAGCAGCCATTATTCAATCTTATATGCCAAAAGCCCTGAGTCCCGAAGAATTGGAGGCAGTGCTGAAAGAGATCATCAAACAAACAGCTGCCAAAGGCCCTGCAGATATGGGCAAGGTGATGGGTGTGGCCTCCAAATCTTTGTCGGGCAAAGCCGAAGGTAGGCAGATCTCTGAAGCGGTAAAACGCCTCTTGTCGTCTTTGTAGCTCGGCATTGCAGAGTACTTGATTATTATTTATAGTATTATTCGGGTTCCTCTACCCAGCAGAATGTCCTGAGCTTTAGTAATAGTGACGTCCTTTACTCCGCAATGGATGGCCTCGAAAGCATTTTGCAATTTTGGAATCATACCTCCCTGGATGATGCCCTGTCCGGCATATTCTTTGAACAAGCTTGCATCGATTTCGGAAATCACGCTGTTTTCGTCCTCGGTATTCATCAGAACTCCCTTTTTTTCGAAGCAGTAAATAAGGTGAACCTCAAAGTATCCCGCCAGGGCTTTGGCCGTCTCGGCGGCAATAGTGTCGGCATTGGTATTGAGCAATTGCCCCTTTTTGTCGTGGGTGAGGGGAGCCAGTACCGGGACAATGCCCAGTTTCAACAACTCGGCTATAACGTCGCCCTGTACCTCCTTTACATCGCCTACGTAACCGTAATCGATTTCCTTTACCGGCCTTTTGACCGATCGGATCAGGTTTAGGTCGGCGCCGGTCAGTCCCAGGGCGTTTATGTTTTTAGCCTGCAAACAGGCAACAATGTTTTTGTTAATCAGGCCTCCGTATACCATGGTGACAATTTTGAGTGTTTCGGCATCGGTAATACGCCGGCCTTCGCTCATTTTGTTTTCTATACCCAGCTGTTCTGCCAGTTCTGTAGCCAGAGTGCCTCCGCCGTGAACCAGCAGTTTGTGTCCGGATATTTTGGCAAAGTCTTGCAGAAATTGTTCCAGGGTTGCAGGGTCTTCCACTACTTTGCCTCCGACTTTTACGATATTTAATTTGTCCATTTTTTCCAGCTGATTTATTTAATAATAATTTTTTGTAGCTGCTGCCGGCCCTGCCATTTAATGTAGTATAAACCAGCCTGCAAGTCAGTCAGGTCAAGTTCTCTGCCTCTGAGAGTGAGTTCTTTTAGCAGAATACCTGCACTATTGTATATATAAATGTGGCTGCCTGTCAGCCTTGCTGCTTCGTCCAGGTAAAGCAGGCCACTACAGGGATTGGGATACAACAAGGTATTGTTTTCAATTTGTTCACTGAGGCCTATGAGAGCTGCCGGTTCTTTGTAATCACAAAGTAGGATGTTGTCTATCCAACATTCACTGCCTTGTAGGTTTTTACTGAACGAAAAGTTGAGGGTGTATTCTTTAGATTCGTTCAGACTGTCCAACAGCAGGCTGTAATGCAGGATTTCGGGATTGAGCGTGCTTTCAATCCTTTTGGTAGTTTGTGTGTCGAAGAAAACGCTTAGTACACTGGCCTGGCTGCCACGGGCGTCAAATTCCAGCCGGTATTGCCTGCCTTTGAATAAAAATACTTTCCAGCCGGCCATATTTCTAACCAGGCTCGAAGTACTGCCTACTTTCCCGTAGAGCGTAGTCCGTCCTGCCAGGGGATTGCCCTTGTCAAGACTGACAGCCACGTTTCCCGAATAGTTCATGGTCCATCCCTCTGTCCCGGTCTCGAAATCGCCGTTGGTGACGTAGTTGCCGTAGTCCCGGCCCGAGAGTTCTTCTATTTTAACTTCGTCTATCCACAATTCAGTGCCTGCCGGATGAGTGCCGTACTGAAAGTTCAGTACGTAGATTCCGCTGGATTCACCGGCATCTCCGGTAATAAAGGTGGAAGTCCGCATGGCTGTGTTGCAGATGAAAGTGGTTCTCAGGTTGTAGGCGCTGCCGTCCGGGCGTTGCATTTCAATATGAAAGGGCTCCTGGGAATTGGATTTGGCCAGGAAGCTGATTTTGTAGCGCATCCCCCTTCTGACCGGGACTCTCCATTTGAGTTCCCTGTCCCAGTAATTGGCAGCCGGGCTGTTGACTTTGACATAAAATGAATTTCCGCTGCTGTAGGCCGTGGACACCACGCTTTCTTCGAAATTGCCGCCATAGGTGTTGAGCACCCAGTCTTTGAGGCCTTCGTTGAAACTGCCGTTTGTTACCCAATTGCAGGTGCTGATGTTATCAGGCACTTTTTTGGCCCAGAGCGAACGTCCGCTATTAGGGTCAATACCGGTTAATACGATAGTGGGACGGTGGTTTTCCCAATCCAGTTCGTAGGAGGGCATCAGGGAAATTTGTTTACTGTCTTTGTCTCTCTTGATGTATAGTGTATCGTTCTCAAAGTTCCAGCTGCCGGAACCGAAGCCCGAGCTAAAGCGTCCTTCGGTGTTGAAAGTCAAGGTGTTGCTTTTGCACAGGAACTTATCTGGGGCGTCGTCCTCTCCCAGGGGTTCGGCCAGGCCGTTGGACATCATAAGTTCATACAGTCGTATTTCTTCCCATTTGCCGGGGATGGAATCTCGTGTAATAGCGGGCATGATGCCTGGCCTTGTATAACGCTGCGGACTGAGGGTCGGCCAGCCGTCGGGAGTCCAAAAGATTTTGCGGGTATGCATAATCATCATGGTGGGCAAAAAGGAGGGACGACCCTGGTTCATCAAATAGTAATCTCCGCCCGATGCAAAGGCACTGACATGCGAGATTCCCTGCCATCCGCTGTGATTCTGAAATTGGTAAGGATAGCAGATCAGAGGATAAATATCTTTGTTTACAGTGTAATCCACATTGTTCCCGTTGTAGTCGTAGTAGGGGCCGTCGGGATTTTTTGACCGTGCCACCCGGGTGTGATAGACGTTGCCCAAAGCCCCCTGAGCCACAAAGAGGTAATAATAATCCAGTTCAGGACGATAAATCACCTCGGGTCCTTCGTAAGAAGAGGTCCAGCCCCAGGTGTTTTTTGGCCCGTTCCGGGTAATGCGTTTATAGCTGTTGAGATCGCCTTTGCGCAAACCTGTTTCGGGATCGAGTTCAATAGCGTAAATACCCTGAGTCCAGGAACCCCACAACATCCAGTGGCTGTTGTCCTTTCCTATGGCCACAGTAGGGTCGATGGCGTTGAAAACCGTCGAATTAGTGGAATGAACAATCCATCCACGGTTGGTCCAGGGTCCTTCGGGGCCGCCGGAAGTGGCCAGAACGATCATGGCTCTGCCGGTATCGCTAAAAACGGCAGAATAATAGATCCGGTATTCGCTGCCCACTTTCAGGATATAAGGAGCCCAGATGCCGGTCATGGTCCTGCTGCTGTTGGGATCGACGCTGTTTTTCCAGTTGAGCACTTCCTGAGGATAGGCATCGAAGACAGTGCCCCGGTATTCCCAGTTTACCAGATCACGGCTGCGTCGATAGGGTATGCCTTTTATACTGAAACCCCAGGCTGCGTCGGTGCCGTATTCGTAGAAATAACCTCTGCTGCGGATTACCGTGGGATCGTGGACGTTGTAATGAGCCCAGTGGACGGTGGACGCAGCCAGATGCATGTAATTGTCGGCCTGCCAGTAGTCACTGATACCCAGGCGTTTATCCAGAAAATCGAGATAGGCCTGATGAAGTTGGTCTGTTTGTTGATCGATTTCTGCCTGAGTGGCCGTACTATCGTTCAATAAAGCGAGGGCCGGTCCGAGGGCAGTCTGAAAATTTTGTTTGGCTCCCGGGAAATAATTTCCTTCCTCCTGTCCTTCTACAGCCTGCAACAGCAGAGTCTGGCTGTCGTTGATCAGGCTTTGCAGAAAGCTGACATCGGCTTGCCCGGCCCGGGCTTGAACGTGGCTTGTACAGAAAACCAGCAGAAGGCTGCTGTGCAGTAGTAAGGGTATAGTCAGGAGTTGAAACCGCTTTCTCATTTTGGCTAAATCTAAGTGCAAAGAAAATAAAAATATAGCAGACAGCCTTGCTTTTTGCTTTTTGAGTATCTTTGAAATTTTAAAAAAATTAAAAATGTCCGAACCGAAAGAAGTCATAGTAGTCACCGGAGCCTCTGCAGGAATAGGCAAGGCCATAGTTCAGAAATTGGCCGGCTGTGGCATTCACCTCATTATGGCTTGTCGTAACCCGGAAAAGTCAGCTGTTGTTAAAGCTGCTCTTGAACAAAGCTGTCCCGGAGCCGAAATTGAACTTATTACACTGGATCTGGCCTCATTTGCCTCCATCCGGCAATTCGCTTCAACCCTGGCTCAGAAAAAGTATAACATCAATACCCTGATCAATAATGCGGGCGTGTTGCCGGAACGTTTCAGCCTTACCCGGGATGGTTTTGAGACAGCCCTGGGAGTAAATTACCTGGGCTTGTTTTTGCTCAATGAGCTGCTTTTGCCCTTGATGCGCCCCGGTTCGCTTATCATAAATACTATTTCCTGCTCATATATTATCAGTCGTTTGCACAAAGACATGTTCATCCCCAAACCCGGAGTTTGTTTTATGCGCATATTCAACTATACCCGTTCCAAGAGGGCTATTCTGGTGTACACTCTGGAATTGGCCGAACGGCTTGCCGGACAGGGCATTCGGGTGCTGGCAACAGATCCGGGGATAGTCAGCACCAAAATGATTGCGATGAAGCGCTGGTTCGACCCTCTGACCGATGCTTTGTTCCGCCCCCTGATTAAAACAACGAAGCAGGGAGCAGACACAGCTGTTTTTCTGACATTGGAGGCACAAAAGCCCTCATCGGAATACGCCAGTCTGAGTGGCCTCTGTTTTAAAAACCGCAAAGCAATGAGTCTTTCAGTAAAAATCAGGAATAAAAAAATACGTAAAGAGCTTTGGGATTGGACAATAACTGCCATTCAAGGCCATTAATCCTTTATCAATCATTCGAATCGGGGTAGAGCCTGCCCTGGTAATGCCCTCCGGCGCGCATCATTTTTTCAAGTTTGTGGCTGAATTCGTAATTCTTCATTCCCCAGTCCGGGCCAATCAACCATTCGGCAGGAGCCTGTGAAACAAAACGATCCAGGACCAGTCCGGTCCGGAGGCGCTCGATGAAACCGATGAGCAGGCGCGCATAGGAATCGGCATCGAAAAGGCGTACATAGTCGGGATTTTCATTGACTTGTTTTTCCAGCCTTGTCCCCCGAATCAACTGCAACTGATGCAGTTTAAGGGTGTTTAATGGTAAAGAATTCAGGCGTCCGGCATGCGAGAGCATATCCTCTTTGCTTTCTCCCGGCAGGCCTAATATAAGGTGAGCTCCGCTCATAATTTTTCGGGTTGCCAATTTTTGAATGGCTTCTACCGAACAGGCGTAATCGTGTCCCCGTCCAATTTCTTTCAGCGTTCTGTCCAGGGTGGACTCCAGCCCGAGTTCCACGAGCAGAAAGCAGCGCTTAGCCAGTTGTTCAAGGTAGTCGAGCAAGTCCTCCGGCAGACAATCGGGCCGGGTAGCTATCACCAATCCTTTCACCCCCGGAAAACGCAAGGCTTCTTCGAATAAGTCTATTAGTCTGTCCAGCTTATCGTAAGTATTAGTATACGATTGAAAATAAGCCAGATAATCCATCTTTGGGTATTTATGGGCAAAAAATTCTTTTCCCTCAGCGAGTTGTTCACTTATACTGCGTTTGGTGCTGCAATAAGAAGGATTAAAGCTCAGGTTGTTGCAATAGCTGCAGCCTCCCCGTCCCAGGCTGCCGTCTCGATTGGGACAACTGAAACCTGCATCCAAAGAGATTTTTTGAACCTTTCCTTTAAAATGTTGGCCTATAAATTCGGGGAAACCGTAATAGAGCTTGTGCATAGTCCGGCAAAAGTACAAACTTAATGAAAGCCTTCGGCAAGTCGGAACAATTTTTTACCTTTGTCCATCTTTCAATGTTTCAGACCCTTTTCTTATGAAAACTTTTCGTGTACTACCGATATTGCTATGCCTGATATTCCAGCTTTGTACTGTAAAAGCAGCCGGCATTGAGCTGGATTCCATAATAATGGGAGCTTATCGGCCGGAAATTCCCTCCGGCTGGCAATCCATGAACGACGGCAGCTCTTACGCCTGCCTGGCGCAAGAGGGTAAATTAGTACTTCGTTACGACTACAAAAGTGGAAAACTACTTGATACTTTGTTGAATGTGGAAAAAACCCGAAATGTACGGATGGAAAGAATAGAAGGTTTTATGTTCAACCCTCAGGAAAGTATGATTCTGGTGTGGAAAAACAAAAAACCCATCTGGCGGCGTTCGTTTACGGCAGAGTACTTTGTTTATGATCTTTTGCATAACATATTGGATTCCCTTACGGCCGAAGTTCCGGTCAGAGACGCTACTTTTTCGCCGGACGGCAGAATGGTGGCTTTTGCCAGAAACAATAACCTCTTTATTAAAAAGCTGGATTTCAAAACCGAAGTGGCAGTGAGTACTGACGGAAAAACCAACGAGATTATCAACGGAGTTGCCGATTGGGTGTACGAAGAAGAATTCACAATCACTCGTATGTACGAATGGACAGCCGACAGTAAATTCCTGTGTTTTGTCCGTTTTGACGAAAGGGCAGTGCCGGAGCATTTCTTTAGTATGTACGCAGCCTCAAAGCCCGAATATTCTGAATATAAATACCATCCGGGAGAAAAACGATTCAGATATCCCCGCAGCGGAGAGAACAACAGCAAAGTGAGCCTGCATTGCTACAATGTGCAATACCGTACTATGCAAAAGATAGAGCTGCCGGTGGATGAAGAAACCTATTTACCTCGCTTACGCCGTACGGAAAACCCCGAAGCTTTGGCTGTTATGACACTCAACAGGGAGCAGAATCTGTTCAGAATGTTTACTGTCAATCCCAAATCGTTGCTCAGCCGTCTGATACTTTCGGAAAGCAACGATACCTATTACGATCCCTCGTATTTGGATGACATCCTGTTTACGGATAAGGATTTTACATATATAAGTGAAAGGGACGGATACAGGCACTTGTATTTATACACTCTCAATGGCACACTCATCCGGCAATTGACGTCAGGCCCACACGACTTGATCAATTATTATGGCCGTGATCCTCAGAGGGATTTTTTTTATTACCAGGCGGTGGACGACCTTCCCTACAGGCGTTCGCTCTACAGGGTGGACCTCAGGGGCAAAACAACCAGACTCGGCGAAAGGGAAGGCATCAACCAAGCCGTGTTTAATAAACAGTTCAACTATTACATCCGGACCTGGTCCGACAGAAATACCCCTCCTGTGTCGGTTTTGTGTCAGTCTGACAATGGTAAGGAAATCAGAATACTAAAAGACAATGCTGCCCTCAGACAAAAAATGAGTGCCCTTTCGCTGCCTCAAAAAGAATTTTTTGAAACACCTGCCGCCGACGGTCAAAAGCTGTACGGATGGATGTTGAAACCTGCCAGTTTTGATCCTTCCCGGCAATATCCTTTGGTAATGTTGCAATACAGCGGCCCCGATAGCCAGGATGTGCTGGATGCCTTCGGAATAGACTGGGAATATTACCTGGCAGCCCGGGGAATGATAGTGGTCGGTGTAGATGGCCGTGGAACAGGGGGCAGGGGAGAACAATTCAGAAAACAGACCTGGCTCAAACTCGGCCAGTACGAAGTACAGGATCAGATTGCCGCTGCAAGGGCACTGGGAACTTTAGCCTTTGTGGACGCTGCCCGCATTGGTATTTGGGGCTGGAGCTACGGTGCTTACATCAGCTTGCTGGCTATGACCGAAGATACACAGTATTTCAAGGCCGGCATCGCGGTTGCTCCTGTCACCGATTATCGCTACTACAATACGGTATATACCGAACGTTTTATGCGCAGCCCGCAGCAAAACAAAGAAAATTACGAAAAGACTTCGGTCTTGCTGCGTGCTTCTTCTCTTAAGGGAGAGTTGTTGCTGGTTCACGGCCTGGCCGACGACAATGTGCATGCCAATCAGACAATGGAACTGATTGATGCCCTGGTACAGGAAGGCAAACAGTTTCAGATGCAACTCTACCCCAACCGCAATCACAGCATCCTGGGTTTATCCAACCGCAAGCACCTGTATACCAGAATGTCCGACTTCTTTATACAAACTTTGAACGCTGACTAATGAAGGAAGGCTATTTGCGCAAACCCGAATGGCTCAAGATTCGTCTGGGCGACAACGATCAATACCGCACCACCAAGCAGATTGTCGAAGGACATCATTTGCACACCATATGTACCAGCGGTCGCTGCCCCAACCAGGGAGAATGCTGGAGCCGGGGAACGGCCACTTTTATGATACTGGGGGAAATATGTACCCGTTCCTGCAAATTTTGTAATACTCTGACAGGCAAACCTCTGCCTCCCGATTTAAACGAACCCGAAAAAGTAGCTTCCTCCATACGCCTGATGAAATTAAGGTACGCCGTACTCACCTCGGTAGACCGCGACGATCTCCCCGATTTGGGTTGTGCCCAATGGATAGCAGTTGTAAAAAAAGTGAGAGAATACAATCCCGGTATTGTTGTTGAAACACTGATTCCCGATTTTCAGGGCAGGAGGGAGCTGATTGCTGAAATAGCCCGGCTGGCTCCTGAAGTAGTTTCGCATAATCTGGAAACTGTTGCTCGCCTGACTCCCCAAATACGCTCGGCTGCCAAATACCGGCGTAGCCTGGATGTGCTGGAACAACTGGCCACAGAGGGAATCTCCACCAAATCAGGCCTGATGTTGGGATTGGGCGAAACCGAAGAGGAATTGTTGGAGACTATGGACGATCTTTTGTCGGTGAATTGCCGCATACTCACTTTAGGGCAATATTTACAACCCACCTCCCGGCATTATCCCGTCAAAGCCTACATACATCCTGATGATTTCGACCGTTTTCGGGAAATTGCTCTTGAAAAAGGTTTCAAAAAAGTAGCCAGCGCACCTTTGGTTCGATCTTCCTATATGGCTGATGTACTCTGAAGCGGCACAAGACTTACTCGAAGTTAGCACATGAAGTTCTCTGAATCGACATATGATATATGCTCATAATCAGCATATTGTAATCTTCAAATATTAAATAACGAACAATTATAGTTTATTAACT
This sequence comes from uncultured Bacteroidales bacterium, assembly GCA_964575345.1. GTDB lineage: Bacteria > Bacteroidota > Bacteroidia > Bacteroidales > UBA1402 > UBA1402. Next base: position 1,437 of record CAZNQD010000042.1, on the reverse strand, counting down.
ATAAAAATTAGTTGATCAACTATATTATTTAGTTTATTTGCTCAGTAATTTTAACAGCTATGAAAATACTGACAGCAAAAGAAGAAGAAGTAATGGCTTTTTTTTGGGAAAAGGGCCCTTTGTTTGTGAAGCAGTTACTCGATTTTTACGAAGAACCTAAGCCCCATTTCAATACTTTATCAACCATAGTACGCGGACTGGAAGAAAAAGCTTTTCTTTCGCACAGCAGCTTTGGCAATACCTATCAATATTTTGCGTTGATAAGTGAAAAGGAGTATCGCGAAGCAAATCTGAAACAGGTCATCAAAAAGTATTTCAATAATTCATACCTGGGAGCCGTTTCAAGCCTGGTTAAAGAAGAAAAGATTTCGCTCGAAGAGCTTAAAAAGCTGATTGATGAGGTAGAAAAGGCTTATAAATAACAACAGTCATGGGCAGCTTTATCGTATATATTATTAAATCAGCTTTGTGTCTTGCTCTTTTTTATTTGTTTTATAAACTTTTATTGAGCAAAGATACTTTTCACCGCTTCAACAGAATGGCGCTGTTGGGCATTTTTATCCTCTCCTTGTTGCTGCCTGTGGCTAAATTGAGCCTGCAGTCTTCTACGGAAATTGTGAATGCTTTTGCAGGCGTGGAAGCTTTAAGCGCCAAAGTATTGCAAGAAGATGAGTCCAATCATTTTTCTCTATACTGGGTGTTGGCTGTCGTATTTCTTTATCTGGCCGGATTAACAGGGAGCATGCTGCGACAGTTTATTTCGTATTTAAGCCTCTTTCGTCTGATTAGAAAAAGTAAGCGGGTTCAGAAAATAGAGAATGTTGCCGTCCTGATTCACACTGAAGATTTGGCACCTTTCAGCTGGATGCGATATATTCTGCTTTCAGAAAAGGATTATCAGGAAAATGCCGCAGCCATTCTCGGCCATGAATTGGCGCATATTCACAAAAAACACTCCTGGGATTTGGTACTGGCTGATCTCTGTATAACTTTTCAGTGGTTCAATCCGGCAGCCTGGCTGTTCAGGCAGGAAATGCAAAACATCCACGAGTTTGAGGCAGACGACAGTGTTTTAAAACAAGGCATCGATGCAAAACAATACCAATTATTAATTATTAAAAAAGCTGTTGGCACAAGGCTCTACTCTATGGCCAACAGCTTTAATCACAGTTCACTTAAAAATCGGATCACTATGATGTTAAAAGAAAAATCCAAACCCTGGGCGCGCCTGAAGTATTTTTATGTACTTCCCGTGGCTTGCGTGGCTATGTTAGCCTTTGCCCATCCCAAAGTTTCCAGACTGGAAGATAGTTCCAGGGAAAAAGTCAATGTACTACTTGCGCTTGCTCAAACGGATAAACAAAATTCCGCAGAGTTGAGTGCGGACAAAATTAATTACATACTCGGATATAATGTACCCGGGGAGGTTAAAAATTA
>CAZNQD010000041.1:0-20243 GCA_964575345.1 uncultured Bacteroidales bacterium | reverse complement strand
TACCCCGAAGTACCAGATACCACCATCGCCAGAGGCCAGGCCCAGGACGCCGAAATCAAACGCCTTTCCGATCTGGCTTGGGAACAAGCCTTACCCATCGTAATGGCCGAAGCCGAAGCCGGTAAGCCCTTTGTGCCCTGGGCTTCACGTCCCGAACACCTGAACAAAGCAGAGATCCCCGCCTTTCCGGGAGCAACAGGTCCCGGAGCCTATACCGCCGGTGGCCGCGGCGGCCGGGTAATCACCGTAACCAACCTCAACGACTCAGGCGAAGGATCCTTTCGCTGGGCCTGTGAACAAGGCGGAGCCCGTGTTATCGTATTCAATGTAGCCGGTGTCATTCAGCTCAAATCACCCATACACGTCAGAGCACCCTACCTGACTATAGCAGGACAAACAGCCCCGGGCGACGGCGTCTGTATTGCCGGTGAAACCTTCGAAATCGACACCCACGACGTCATCATTCGACACATGCGCTTCCGCAGAGGATCTACCGACGTATATTACCGCAACGACGCCCTGGGAGGCAATCCCGTAGGCAACATCATTCTGGACCATTGCTCAGGTTCCTGGGGACTGGACGAAGTCATTTCCATTTACCGCCACGTCTACGATCGCGATTCCACCGGCAAAGGCACCAAAATGCCCACCGTCAACATGACCATCCAAAACTCCATGTTTGCCGAAGGACTCGACACCTACAACCACGCTTTTGGCGGCACTTTGGGCGGCAACGAAAGCCTGGTGGTTCGTAACCTCTTTGCATCTAACGTCGGACGTAATCCTTCCATCAGCAGCGGAGCCTTCAACTACATCAACAACGTCATTTTCAATTACTGGAACCGTACTTCCGACGGCATAGGCGCTTACGGCAGGCTCAATATCATCAACAACTACTACAAACCCGGCCCCATCACCCCCAAGGGACAGCCCATAGAGCACAGGGTAGTCAAACTCGAAACCAGCACCGAAAATCTAAAACGCATGCTGGTTATTAACCAGGACGGACAAAACGCTGCACCCTCGCAAAACCAGCGCGCTCCCAGACGCGGACATATCTATGTTGAAGGCAATTACGTCGACGGCAACCCCATCGTCAGTCAGGACAACTGGAAAGGGGGCGTACAGTTGGGCGACAGCTCGGCTACCGGCCCCTACACCACCATGCTGAGGGCGACAGAACCCGCTCCTCTGCCCAATTTTTCCGAAAAGGATATTATGACTGCCGAGGCTGCCTTTACCTTTGTCATGGAAAAAGTGGGAGCTACTCTGCCCAAACGCGATGCCGTGGACGAACGCATCATCAAAACAGTTATCAGCGGTCAGGCCATACTGGCACCCGACGCCAAAGATTTTGAAACACCCTATGTAAAACGTCGTCTGCCCATAGATTCCTACAAAAGCGGCATCATTACCAACATCCAGCAAGTGGGCGGATTACCCGAATACAAAGGAGAACCATACCTTGACAGCGACACGGATGGTATGCCCGACGCCTGGGAAAAAGCCAATAAGCTCAATCCCAACGATGCTTCGGATGCCCTGCTTGATTGCAACGGTGACGGCTACACCAACATCGAGAAATACATCAACGGCATCGATACCCGCAAAAAAGTCGATTGGACCAATCCTGCCAACAACAAGGACAGCCTTGCCGATAAAAGCAGTCTGATGGATCGTTCAGGCAACAACACTATCGTCATTGTGTTGATTGTCATCATGCTTGCCCTGATCCTATTCCGTCGCAAAAAAGGCTGTGCTTTTTGCAAAAGTCCCGGGCAGAGCAAATAATCAGGGTTTCGCAATATGCACCACCAAAGTAGCCACCGAAATCAACAAAGAAACCAGCGAAGTAACACCCAGCGCAGCCGGTGAGCTCAGACCCGAAGCCCATTTGCCCGTGCGGGTGGGATGTACGTAGAGCACATCGTTCTGTTCCAGATAATAGGCGGGGGAATTGACAATACTTTTATCGTCCAGATGCAGCGTGTAAAAAGTCAACTGGCCGTCGCTGGCTTCGCGCAATACTTTGATGGTACCGTGTTTGGTATTCATGGTTTTATAACCTGCCAGGGCCAGGGCTTCAAAGACAGTGATGTGTTGCTCAGACACCGGATATTGACCAGGACGTTCCACCAGGCCCAAAACGCTGATCTGATAATTGGCAATCTTCACTTTGGCGCTGAACAGGTTTGAACCGGCAGTCGTATCTGCCCGGTAGCTTTCCGAAGAAGCAGCAACCAGATTCCCCGAAGATTCATGCATCGTTTTGAGCCAGACAGAAGACAAATTCACTTTTCGGGATTTGGCAGCCAGCAACTCTTCGAGAGCCCGGGTAGTCATACCCAGCACCTGAAACCGTTCAAAGCCGGGCAACAGTATACTGCCATCGTTTTCTATCTCAGCTGTGTAGCTGTACGAAATCAGGGGATGGCTCAGTACAACGTGCAGTTGATCCCCCATTTTTATCCGGGGCTGGTAGGCCGGTAAGTCAACAGCAGCCTGCGATTGCGCCGGTGAAAGTGCTGACTGCCTGCTGCTGCCGCAAGCCGTCAACAACAAAAAAGACAAGAATAGACAACTCAGCAGCAGTCTGTCTTTACTCCGGCACAAATTCGCTTTATACTTAATATCAACCATGCAACAAGTTTCTTATACAACAAATCAAGAGCAGTCTTTGGCCCTTGTTACGAAAACAAAAATCAAGACCAGCCTTTGCGCCGTATTTTTATACGAATGGCATTGGGCAGAGGTTTTTCACAGACCAGAGCCAGATAACCCCCGCCGCCGGCTCCGGCCATTTTCCAGGCCAGGGCCTGATCCCGATACTGATCGATGACTTCGGAAACACCCGGAGCCATCATGGCAGGGAACATGGCCGTCTGAGCCTCGAACGAAGCCCTGTAGGCCGAGGCAAAAGCCTGCAGATCGCGCTGCATAATGGCAGACCAACAGGCATCGGCGGCCGCGGCCAGTGCTTCTACGCCCGTCTTTTCAATCTGAGCCCCTTTCAGCACATCCAGACCCTGCTTGCGCGGCCAAAGCAGCACCATAAAAATATGCTCCTCGAGCCAGTTCAAAATAGCCTCATCGTGGCAGGATTCAATTTTTTCGGGCCAATAGCCCTTGTTGTAATAATGCCGGTTCAGGCCTGGCATACAGATGCCTATGGAATCCTGAGCACCCGAGATTTCCTGACGTCCGGGTTCGTTTTCGTAACGAAACAACATTTCGGCCAGTTTCTCGGGATGCTCGTTGGGTAAATCATAGGGCCAGATTTTACGTGCAGCGTTGCGGGTCGAAGTGGACATACCGCAACGCTCCATAAAGTCTACCGTGGGTTCCAGCGAAATGGTGACAGCCCAGCCCGGAGCGAATTTTGATACATAGGGCTGATCTATCCAGGTGCCGGCCAGATCGAGTCTGTAGGGTAGATTGCAGTGGTTTCCACTGCGCAGCGAAGTAGTGGAGCGGGGAGGTAAACCCGATTCGGGAATACGCTGCAAAATTTTGTATTCTATGCCCAGTTCGCGACACAAAGCCGCTTTGGCAGGCGAATGGCCGTCTTCGTTCACCAAAAACATATCGGGCACGAATTGCCTGAGATCCTCTTCAAAATCCATCAGACCGCTGCCCTTGTTGATCCAGGCATCTTTTACGTAACGTACGGCCTTCACCATATACAGGCGCTCCAGATCGGAATTGATGGTATGACGTCCCTTGAGCTCAAAAATGGTGGCATCGGAACCTATCCCTACATAAAGATCTCCATACTGGGCAGCTTCTTTGAAAAAAGCCACGTGGCCGCTGTGCAACATATCGTAGCAGCCCGAAACAAAAACTTTCTTGTTCATCGGTAATAAACTAATCGGCCCGCAAGATAGGCATTTTAGCGAATTTTTTCAATATTTTGAGCGCACAGTATAGCTGGTATGCAACAATTCATGCGAAAGATGTCCCAGGGGAGCACCCAAAAAGACTTTGTATAAATTCAAAATATCCGGATTCTCGTGTGACTTGCGCAAAATTTTGCCTTCGTCCTCACGATAAATCGCCTGCAAACGGGCCCTGCGCACAGCATCGTTCACCGGCCTGGGTTGTCCGCCTCCGCTGATACAACCTCCCGGGCAACCCATCACCTCGATAAAGTGATAAGGACTGCGCCCAGCTGCCAGTTCTTCCATCAAAATCCCGGCTCCGCTCAGTCCGCTGGTCACTGCCACCTTGAGCACCACATTATCCAAATAGGCATACTCGGGCAGAGGACGTTCAATTTTAAGCTCGGCTGTTTTAATTTTGTCAAGTCCGACCAAAGGCTGTACATGTAACTTTTCGGTGGGCAGCTCCCTGCCGGTCACCAGTTCGTACACCGTACGCAGGGCAGCTTCCATCACACCGCCCGTAGTACCGAAGATATCGGCCGCACCCGATGATAAGCCCAGGGGACTGTCAAATTTCCCATCAGGCAATTCTTCAAAAACAATGCCGGCATCCTTGATCATCCTGCCCAGCTCTCTGGTTGTAAGTACAGCATCCACATTGGGACAATCGTTGTTGTACATTTCGGGACGCTGAATCTCAAATTTCTTGGCCGTGCAGGGCATAACCGATACCACGAAGATATCTTTGGGATCCAGGCCCTTCCTGTCGGCAAAAAAACTTTTGGCCAGAGCCCCCAACATCATATGCGGAGACTTGCAGCTCGAAAGATGCGGCAGCAAATCGGCGTACTGATGCTCAATATACTTTATCCAGCCCGGGCTGCAACTGGTAATCATCGGAAACACTGCTTCGTGTTTTCCCTTAGTTGAAAATTTTTCTGCTCCCTCCTTTGCCGACAGACGCTCAATTTTGCCTTTTTGCCGGGCTTTTATTGTTTCGGGGCCGAAAAGGGCTTTGACCCTTTCCAGAAATTCCGTGCCTTCTTCCATGATGGTGAGGTCGGCTGCAAAATTCGTATCGAAGACATAATCGAAGCCCATTTCGTGCAAAGCCGCGGCCATCTTGCCCGTTACCAGGGTTCCTGGCTCGTAGCCGAACAATTCCCCCAGGGCGGCACGCACTGCCGGCGCCGTTTGCACTATCACTGTTTTGGATTTGTCGTTCAGAGCCTCCCAGACCAAATCGGTGGAATTCTTTTCTTTAAGAGCGCCCACAGGACAGACCAGCACACATTGTCCGCAATTGGTGCAAACCGATTCCCCGAGAAGCTCATCGTCCGAGGGCCCGATAAAGGTTTGAAAGCCTCTTTTGTGAGGATTCATCAGACTGATGCCCTGCACCTGGTTGCACACGGTAACGCAGCGGCGGCAAAGTATGCATTTGGAGCTGTCGCGTACTATCGAAGGGCTTGATATGTCGATGAATTCCTTGGAGCGTTCACCTTCGAAACGATGGTCGCTCACCTGAATGGTATTACCCAGCTCCTGCAGCTCGCAATTCTGATTACGCCAACAACTAAGACATTCTTTGGGATGATCCGACAAAATAAGCTCATAGAGCACTTTGCGCACTTTGCGCACCCGTTCGGAATTGGTATGCACCACCATACCCTCTTTGGCTTCGGTCACACAAGAAGCCATCAAATTTTTCAAACCCTCCACCTCGACCACACAAATCCGGCAGGAGCCAAACTGATGGACGTTTTCAAGATAACAGAGGTGAGGTATCAGGATATTGTGTTGGCGGGCAGCTTCAAAAATGGTTGTACCCTCCATTACCTGAACGGTTTTGTTGTTTATGGTAAGATTGATTTTGTTCATAATTTCAGCCATTTAAATCTACTTACTGCGTTAACGTCTTGAGCATTGCAAACAACGCATAGCCTCAGCTATGGCATTCAGCTTGTGGAAACCCAGGGCCACCTCTCTGAAGTTGGCCTTGCGATGGTCGGGGGGAAGGTATTGCATCTGAAAACGTTCGTGCTCCAGCACATTGCCTTCTTCAATGTCTTTGGAAGGAATATCGATGGGTTCTCCGATATTGAGTTTTCCCGAACCTCCCAGGTATTTGTCAATCGACTTGGCAGCCTTTTTGCCATCGGCTATAGCCGTTATCACCACATCCGAACCACGGGCAATGTCACCGCCGGCAAACACCCCTTTTTGCGTAGTCATCAGGGTATAAGGATCTACTATAAAGGTTCCCCAGTCGGTAATGCCCACTTCGGCCTTGCTGATAAAAGGCAGGTCGGAATATTGGCTGACGGCCGGAATGGCCAGGTCTATGTCAATCATAAAATTGGAATCAGGCACCTCCTGAGGCACTCTGCGGCCATCTTTACCAAAGCGGCCAGACATCATGCGCACGCACTCAATGCGCGACACCCTGCCCCGGCCGATAAAACGCAAAGGCGACACCAATTCTTCGAGAATGACCCCTTCTTCGAGCGCCTCGGCAATCTCGCGTTTGTCGGCCGGCATCTCTTCGCGGGTGCGCCGATAGAGCAGTATCACTTTGGAAGCACCCAGGCGCAGAGCGGTCCGCGCAGCATCAATAGCGGTACTGCCGCCTCCTATCACAGCCACGGTGCCATTCACCTCCACCTCCCTGTTCAGGTTGACATCGCGCAAAAAATCGAGGCCGTGGTACACGCCGGGCATTTCTTCGCCCTGAATACCAATCTTACGCGAAAGCTGCGTACCTGTCGAAATGTAAACCGCATGGTATTTCTCTTTGATTTCTCTGAAATCGATGTCTTTACCCACTTTGGTGTTGTAAATGATATTAATACCCGATTGCGTAATGGAGTCGATCTCTTTTTGCAATTCTTTCTTTGGCAGGCGGTATTCGGGAATACCATAGGCCAGAATACCTCCGGCCAGCTTTTTTTCTTCGAAAATATCCACGGTATAACCCAGCCTCGATAAGTAGTAGCCGCAGGTCAGGCCCGAGGGCCCGGCGCCGATGATGCCCACCGATTTGCCGTTTTTGTGAAAATTCAGGCTCATAAAGGGTTCATCCGAATTCAGCACATAATCGGCCGCGTAGCGTTTTAAATCCTGGATGGCAATGGGTTCGTCCAACTGGGCCCTGCGGCATTTGCTTTCGCAGGGATGCGTGCACACCCTGCCGCATATCGAAGGAAAAGGATTTTCCTGACGTATCAGGTTATAGGCATCCCTCACCCGGCCGGCTGCAATCAGAGCAATGTAGCCGGGCACGTTTACTCCGGCCGGACAGGCATTCTGACAAGGCGAGAGGAACATTTCGCTGCAAACCCCGGCCCTGCAATAATGCTGATGAATGTGTTCTTCGTACTCGTGACGGAAATTCTTTATTGTGCTCAACACGGGATTGGGTGCTGTCTGCCCCAGCCCGCAGATGGCCGATTCCTTGATGGAATGCCCCAGTTCTTCGAGCAGTTCCACATCGCCTTCGCGGCCTTCGCCCCGGGTAATGCGCTCCAGAATCTCCAGCATCCGCTTTGTACCTATGCGGCAAGGCACACATTTGCCACAGGATTCGTCCTGCACGAATTCCATAAAAAAGCGGGCCATGTCTACCATGCAAGTGTCTTCGTCGGCACAGATCAAACCACCGGAGCCCATTATGGCCCCGTGCTGCACCAGAGAGTCGTAATCGATGGGGGTATTCAGATGAGCAGAAGTCAGGCAACCGCCCGAAGGGCCGCCGGTCTGGGCCATCTTGAACGCTTTGCCCTTGGGTACACCCCCTCCTATATCGTATATGATTTCGCCCAGAGTTACTCCCATGGGCACTTCTATCAATCCTTTCACATTTATGTCGCCGGCCAGGGCAAAAACCTTGGTTCCTTTGCTCTTTTCGGTACCCACCGAGGCAAACCAGTCGGCCCCTTTGAGAACGATCTGAGCTATGTTGGCCAGTGTTTCCACGTTGTTGATTACCGTTGGATTGCCAAAAAGACCTTTTTGAGTTGGGAAAGGCGGTTTTTGACGCGGCTCGCCCCGTTTGCCTTCGACCGAATCCATCAGGGCGGTTTCTTCGCCGCAAACAAAGGCTCCCGCTCCAATGCGAATTTCCACATCAAAATCAAAACCGCTGCTTAGAATATTTTTTCCTAAGAGGCCCAGATTGCGGGCTGCTTTGATAGCCATAGTCAAACGCTCGATGGCTATGGGGTATTCGGCGCGAATGTAAAAAACCCCTCTGGAAGCCCCTATGGCATAAGCCCCCAGCAACATTCCTTCCAGCACCGAATGAGCATCGCCTTCGAGCACGCTGCGGTCCATAAAAGCCCCGGGGTCGCCCTCGTCGGCATTGCAGATGATGTATTTTTGAGCGGCCTTTTCTTTGGCTGCCATGGCCCATTTAAAAGCGGTGGGGAAACCGCCTCCTCCCCGGCCCCGCAAACCCGACTTCTTGACCTCTTCGATCACTTCGGCGGGAGTCATTTCGGACAAAGCTTTGGCCAGGGCAAAATAGCCTTTGCGGGCAATGTATTCTTCCACCGAAGCGTAATCGATCAGTCCGCAATTATGCAGCACTATCTTTTTTTGATGTTTGAAAAAGGGAATTTTCTTAAGATTGGGAATCGCTTTGCCTGTTTCGGGATCCTGATAACAATAGCGTTCGGCAATACGCCCTTTTCGGATATGTTCGTTCACAATGGGCCCCGCGCTCGAAGCATCCAGCTTACAATAGAGAGTGTTGCCCGGATTAATTATCAGGGTGGGCCCCATGGAACAGGCACCCATGCAACCGGTCAGGTTGATTTTGACTTTGCGCAGGAGGTTTTCGTTTTCGAGAGCGGCAATAAATGCCTCCTTAAACTCTTTGCAAGCAGACGACAGACAGCCGGCGGCATAACAAATGTGAGCCGTGTACTGAAATTCTTTCTCTTTGGTCAGAAAATCGTTTTTAATTGCCTCGAGATCGGCAACAGTGTTTATTTTCATGGCAGGAAGATTTTTTCTGTTTATTTCAACATTCCGAGAATGCCTTGAATCTTGTTAGGGCTTACCTGTTTGTAAACCCTGCCATTGATGCTCATTGCCGGAGCCAGGCCGCAGGCGCCTATGCAACGCATTACCGACAGCGAAAACATCTTGTCTTCGGTGGTTTCGGCCACTTCGATGCCCAAAACCTCTTTTAGTTTATTAAGCACTTCCTTGCCCCCTCGCACATAACAAGCGGTACCCAGGCATACCGACACCGTGTACTTACCTTTGGGTTGAGTCGAGAAAAAGGAATAAAACGATAAAACGCTATTCACTTTGGATAGGGAGAGTTTCATTTCCTGCGCAATGAATTTTTGAACCTCGGCAGGAAGATAACCGAATATGGCCTGAGCCATATGCAAAACCTGAATCAAATTGCTTTCGCGATACTCGTAGTCGTTCATAACCTCGGTAAGCAAAGCAAACTTTTCCTGTTCCGTCATATTGCCGACATCACAGAGAATCTCATTAGTCATCATTTTTCCAGGGTATTAAGGCTGGGATTATGTGTTTCTCGTTCTAATATAGTGCGGCGGATCGCCGGGGTCCTCCAGGGCTATTTCTTCGCCCCAGACATTCAGTTGACGGGCAAAATTAAATAAATATTTCTCTAAATCAAGTCCCGGAGTAAATTTATTTTCATACAATAAATATGCTTCCTGGCAGTTTACGGGTGTAATATTGGGCATCATTACGTTAGCCCCCGCCATCAGGGCATCACGCAAAGGTTCTGTGCCCGGCAGGCCCACCGACTGCAAAGCCGTCGACGCCACCATATTAATATCCGGCATCAGACAACGCAGCAGGGCAATCATCCGCAGACTGAGCAAATAACGCTCCTTTACAGGCAACAATTGATGCCGGTAAGCAAACAAAGGAGTGGCGTGATGTTCCAGGTAAGGACCCATACCCACCATATCCACCTCCCAGGCTTTAAAAAACAAGAGGTCGTCGGCCAAATCCCGGAGGGTTTGAAAAGGCAGGCCTATCATCACCCCGGTACCTGTCTGGAAACCGGCCTCACGTATGGCAGCCAGACTACGAAGCCTTGCTGCCAGCGTATAAGTGCTGCCAGGAGGGTGTATTTTGCGGTATAGTTCAGGATTGCTGGTTTCAATGCGTAGCAGGTAGCGGTCGGCCCCTGCCTGTTTCCAGTCGCGGTAAGTGGCCGCCGATTGCTCGCCCAGCGAGAGCACAATTCGAAAATCATCCCCGCCCTCACGTCGCAATTGCTCCACCAGGCGGGTAACAGCGCGGGTAAAAGTTTTGTCGCTGCGCTCTCCGGCTTGCAGCGCCATGTTGCGATAGCCCCTGCTTTTGGCCCAGTGCAAAGCCTCGAGCGCCACTTCGGGCTGCAGACTGTAGCGTTCAATTTCGTTGTTGCTGCGTCGAATACCGCAATAAAGGCAATCTCTGCTGCAAACATTCGACAATTCCAGCAAGAAACGCAGATGCAGGCGAGGGCCCAGGTTCTTGATTTTGGTAGCGTATGCCCGGCTGAACAGCAGCTGATCCTTTTCGTCAGAGCCCGGTGCCAGCAAGCCGGCCAATTCTTCTTTCGAAGGAGGATTGTTGGTAAAAAAAGGAACCGGAGCATCCATAGGTTTCAGAGTCAGAGCTTAACAAAAGGGCTGACCACTCTGTCAAAAATGCCGTTCATCCAGGCAATGGCCAGTCCGTAATTGCTCAGCGGAACACCCGCAGCTGTTGCTTCGGCCAATCGGGCCCTGAGTTGCCGGGGAGTAATCATACAAGCTCCGCATTGAATCACCATGGCATAGGAAGCAATGGGGTAAAGGGCTTTGTCATTGGCCGGACGCAATTCGATTTCGAGTTGTTTGCCCGTGTAACGGCGTATCCAGGCCGGCAGTTTAACCCGGCCTATATCTTCGCAACTGGGCAAATGGGTGCAGGCCTCCTGAATGAGCACCCGGTCACCGTCCCGGAGTTTATCCAGGCAGGGGGTTCCCTTAATATAAGCCTCAAAGGGGCCCCGCAAACGGGCAAAGGCTATACTGAAACTACTCAGGGGAATCGCGGGCGGCACTATTTTGTTTACCTTATCGAAAGCCTGGCTGTCGGTAATGACCAGAGCAGGCCTTAGGCCTCCGCTGTTGAGGTAATCTTCGAGCTGTGTTTCTTTGAGCACCACACAAAAGGCGTCGTTGTCCAACAAATCGCGTATGGCCATCACCTGGGGCAGAATCATTCTGCCCTTGGGCGCTCCCTGATCGATGGGTGTTACCAGCACTACCAAATCGCCCCTGCCCACTATACCTTTGAACAGCGAAGCCGGTTGCATTACGGTTTCGGGGAGTAGTTGCCTGATCGTCTTCAATAGTGCCGGCAGGTAGTTGTCCGGAGACACGGCACTGAATTCCAGCACCGGAATATCAGCCCCGACCGCGGGCAACACAGCCGCATTCAGGGCATGCAAATCAGACTTGTTGTGCAGCAGCAGGCAGGGAATTCCCAGATTGCGACAACGCTCCAACAACAGGAGTTCGGCTTCTTCCAGCTTGTTATCGCTAAAAAGAATCAAAGCCAGATCAATTTCCGACAAGACCTCCAGGCTTTTGTCCACTCTTTGTTGCCCCAGCTCGGTCAAATCGTCTATACCGGCAGTATCAATAAGTACACAGGGGCCCAGCCCGCCCAGTTCCATGGCTTTGCTCACCGGATCGGTGGTGGTTCCGGGTGTGGATGATACTATGGCCTGCCTGCGGCCGGTCAGGGCATTGATGACGGAGCTTTTGCCCACGTTCATCCGGCCAAAAATTCCGATATGAGGTTTCAGGTCGTTTCCGGGAGTAGCAGCCATATACCTGAGCTTTGAATTTAAAAATAACAATCGCGTTGTCCCGATTTCAACTGCTCCAGTTTTTGTTCCAGCGCCTTTTTGACCGGACCTTCTTCCATCTGCCTCAGTTCACGCCCTATCAGCTCCCAGCCTTTGCGGGCAGTGTGTTCGGGCGCGTAATCCAAAAGGTACTCAGCCAGGGTGAGCATGGCGTTGGGGGTGCAATAGCGCTTGATAAAGCCCGGCACCGAAAACTCCATAAAATGTTCCCCCGTTCTGCCCAGACGATAACACGAGGTGCAAAACGAAGGAATCATGTCCTGAGCTATCAATTCATCTATAATTTCATTGAGTGAGCGGTCGTCGTTTATAAGGAACTGGCCCCGGCGCAGGTCTTTGTGTTTGTCCTGCACTTCGGCGTAAGCTCCAATTTCGATTTTGGTGCCTCCGTCTATCTGCGACACACCGAATTGAATCAGTTCATCACGCAGAGCAGCCGGTTCGCGGGCAGTCAGAATCATACCGGTATAAGGCACCGCCAAACGAAGTATGGCCACCAGGCGGGCAAAGTCCTTGTCGGAGACAAAATAACGGCCGTCTACCTGACGTGCAGAAGCATCTTTTATTCTGGGAAAAGAAATGGTATGCGGCCCCACCTTGTAACAGGCTTCCAGGTGATTGGTATGCCTGAGCAGTCCCAACACTTCGAACTTCCAGTCGTAAAGCCCAAAAAGCGCGCCTATACCCACGTCGTCAATACCGGCTTCCTGCGCGCGGTCCAGGGCCGTCAGACGATAAGCATAATCCGCCTTGCGGCCTCTGGGGTGATACAAAGTATAGGCCTGAGGATCGTAGGTTTCCTGAAAAATCTGATACGTACCTATACCGGCAGCTTTTACCACACGAAAACCCTCAATGTCCAAAGGGGCAGCGTTTATGTTGACCCGCCTGATCTCGCCCCTGCCTTTTTTAACGCCGTAAGCCAACTTCACGGTATGGGCTATGTATTGCGCATCGTAATCGGGGTGCTCACCATAAACCAATATCAGGCGCTTTTGTCCCTGATCTTCGAGGCTTTCGATTTCGTGAACGATTTCTTCGTCGCTCAGGGTTTTTCGCACAGCCTCGCGATTGGAAGCTCTGAAACCGCAATACACGCAGTCGTTTATGCATTTGTTGCCGATGTACAGAGGAGCAAACAATACAATCCGATTACCGTAAATCTCACGTTTGAGTTGCCGGGCACCTTCTTTGATTTCTTCGATCAATTCGGGATCTTCCGCGTTTAATAACAAAGCGGTTTCCCGCATATTGAGGCGTTCGCGGGAAAGCGAGCGGGCAATCACATCTCGCACCGCCCGGGCATCGGGCCTGGCTTGCTGAAGGCAGGCACGGATTTCGTCCGGATCGATAAAAGGCTGCATCCTTTGATCCGGAATGGCATATCGTTGAGGATTAAATAACATAACAGGCAATTAGCGTATCAAAGGTACAACTCCAAAACCGAAAAGCGAGCCTTTTTTATGAATAAAATCTACAAGCTACGGCGATACCAGTCAATCAACCTGTCCAAACCTTCGGAAATATCCACCCGATGTTGCCAGCCGAGTTTATGCAACTTGCTCACGTCGCAGAGCTTGCGCATGGTGCCGTCGGGTTTGGAAGCATCAAAACTGATCTTGCCGCTATAGCCTGTTTTTTCTGCAATCATGGCGGCCAAAGCGGCTATGCTGATTTCTTTGCCCGTGCCGATGTTGATGTGGCAATTGCGCACTTCGGCTGAGGGATCTTTTGGCCGGAGGTCTTCAAAACCGACCCTTTCCATAATAAAGACACAGGCATCGGCCATATCTTCGCTCCAGAGGAATTCCCTCAAAGGTCTTCCTGTACCCCAAAGTTCCAGGCTATCAGGGTAAATGCCGTACTTTTGCAGCAAAACCCTGATGTCGGACAAGGAGGCCCTTCCATCGAGGCCTTCCACCGGACGGCTGTCCAGGTCACGGCGCAGGTTGAACTCATCTCCCCTGAACAGGCAGTCGGCCAGGAATATCTTGCGGATCATGGCCGGCAACACATGGCTGCGTTCCAGATCAAAATTGTCTTTAGGGCCGTACAGGTTAGTCGGCATCACTGCAATAAAATTGGTACCGTATTGCAGGTTGAAACTTTCGCAAAGCTTGAGGCCGGCAATCTTGGCGATGGCATAGGGCTCGTTGGTATATTCCAGCGGGCCGGTCAAGAGAGCATCTTCGTTGATAGGCTGAGCCGCATCACGGGGATAGATGCAGGTACTGCCCAAAAACAAGAGTTTTTTGACCCTGTAACGATACGCCGCCCCCAGAATGTTTTGCTGGATTTGCAGGTTGCGGTAAATAAAGTCGGCCCTGTACACATTGTTGGCCTGAATGCCGCCCACCTGAGCGGCCGCCAGCACCACATATTCCGGCTGTTCGGCTGCGAAAAAACCTTCCACAGCAGGGCCTTCCATCAGGTCCAGCTCAGCCTGACTCCGACCCAATAACCGGGTGTAGCCTTTGGCCGATAAATTATTCCAGATGGCCGAGCCCACCAATCCCCGGTGGCCGGCAACGTAAATCTTACTGTGTTTTTCCATACAAGTTAAAAATCAATCAGGCTGTGATTTCAGGTAGAGCTTTTTTACAAAGCGCATATCATGCTTTACCATCAGGCTCACCAGGTCTTCGAAAGATGTTTGGGTGGGATTCCAGCCCAAAAGATTTCTCGCTTTGGAAGGATCGCCCATTAACTGTTCCACTTCGGCCGGACGGAAATACTTGGGATCGACTTCGACCAGCACTTTGCCGGATCTAAGCTCAATGCCTTTTTCCTGCACACCCCCGCCTTCCCAGCGCAAGGTTATTCCCGCTTCTTTGAAGGCCAGCGTGCAAAATTCCCTTACGGTATGCATCTGCCCGGTAGCAATAACAAAATCCTCGGGCGTGTGGTGCTGCAGCATCAGCCACATACATTCCACGTAATCTTTGGCATAACCCCAATCCCTGCGGGCCGATAAATTGCCCAGGTAGAGCTTGTCCTGATGTCCCTGGGCAATACGGGAGGCAGCCAGGGTAATCTTGCGGGTGACAAAAGTCTCTCCCCGCCTTTCGCTCTCGTGGTTGAACAAAATGCCGTTCACGGCAAACATACCGTAGGCTTCGCGGTAATTTTTGGTGATCCAGAAACCGTATTGTTTGGCCACTCCGTAGGGGCTGCGGGGATAAAAGGGAGTTGTCTCTCTTTGCGGCACTTCCTGCACCAGGCCATAAAGCTCCGAAGTAGAAGCCTGATAAATGCGGGTGCTTTTTTCCAGGCCCAGGATGCGGACAGCCTCCAGTAGGCGCAGAGTACCTACGGCATCCGACTCGGCTGTATATTCAGGTACGTCAAAACTGACCTTGACGTGCGACTGGGCCGCCAGGTTGTAGATTTCATCGGGTTTGACGGTCTGAATCACCCGAATCAGCGAACTGGAATCGGTCATGTCGGCATAATGCAGGTTGATAAGCCGCTTTTGTTTCATGTCGCGTACCCATTCATCCAGATAAAGATGCTCTATACGTCCGGTATTGAAGGAGGAACTGCGGCGAATGATGCCGTGCACTTCGTAATTCTTTTCGAGCAAAAATTCGGCCAGGAATGAACCGTCCTGTCCCGTGATACCGGTAATCAAAGCTATTTTTGACATGGTGTTAAAACTTTAAGATTGTAAGATTTCAATAAAAATCCTTGCGTTCTGCAAATTTAGCTTAATTGTAAAGATACAGCAATTTCTTACAGCTTTTTTTTGAGCATGTTTATAAACAAGCCTGACAAGACAAGACAAGACAAGACAAGACAAGACAGAGGCTCCGCTTCGAACATGAGCCTGGCTGCCCGTCAACTCTTTTGCAGCGAAAGCCCTATCTGATCTTCGGGCAGCAAAGGCTCCGGCTGCTCTTCGGGCAGCAAGGATTTGGAAGCGTCGATGCGGGTAAAGATCAAGGCACTGATTACCAACATACCGGCAATCACAAACAAGGGAAAATTGTAATTACCCGTGCCCTCTACCAAATAGCCAAAAACGGAAGCACAAACAAAACCGCCAATGTTGCCGGCTGTGTTCATGGCACCCGACACTGCTCCGGCGTATTGCTTACCGATGTCCAGACAAATAGCCCAGGCACTGGGCAACATCAGGTCGATCACACCGAAACAGAGCGAAAGGAAAACAAAGACCTGCATTTTGCCCGGAATAAAGGCCGCCAGAAACATAAACACCGCCGAAGCTGCCAAACCACCCACTCCCAGCAGGCGACGGCCTTTTTTGAGCCCGTACTTTTTCGAAAAACGATCGCTCAGGTAGCCGCCGGCAATGTTACCGCCCACACTCATCAAGAAAGGTACGGCCACGGCATAGGTCAGAGCGGCTTTGGAAAAGCCCCGGCCTTCTTCCATAAAGGTGGGAAACCACGAAAAGAAAAACCAGCTGCCCCAGGCGTAAAAGAAATACATGGAGAGGATCAGCCAGAACTGTTTGCTGTGCAATATGGCCTTCCAGGGAACTTTTTGCTTAGCTGTTTCCACTTTGGGTTTATCGTCGAGCTCGGCAAGTTCGGCAGAGCTGATGCCTTTTTTGTCGGCGGGATTATCGCGGAACCACCAGTACCAAACAAGCACCCAGATCAAACCTACAGAACCCAGAATGTAGAATGCCTGACGCCAGCCCAGGTACATTATAACGGGAATTACGATAAAGGGAGTCAAGGCTCCGCCCACCCGGCTGGCCGCCCAGATGTAACCCTGAGCTTTGGCATTCTCGGATTTGGGGAACCAACGCCCTATGGCGCCGGTCATGCAGGGATATGCTCCGGCCTCTCCAATACCAAAGGCAAAACGAATGAACAGCAGCGAAATAAAGCCACCGGCCATCCCTGTCAGGCCGGTAAATACCGACCACCAGAGCACGATAATCGCCAGCACTCTGCGCTGTCCCTTACGGTCGCCCAACAAACCCAGTGGAACCTGCAACAGCCCGTAGGAAATAATAAAGGCGCTCAACACCCAGCCCCATTGCTTGCGGCTCAGGCCCAGGTCAGCCATAATACTGGTGCCCGCCACCGAAATATTGATACGGTCAAGGAAAGTAACTATCCCGATAAAGACCAAAAAAATCAGCAGAATATTCCTTTTTTTCATAGCTCTATCCTATCCGTTTTTTAAGGCCCAACACTCCAAGGAGGGGGCTGGATAAAACGATTTTACCGGTCTCGGCGGCCAGTTTGGCTTCCATGCGGGCCATAGAGCCCTGGGCCAGCACTATAACATCGACCTGTGGGGCAACACTTTTGGAAGCCTGCATAATTAATTCATCGTGTTTTTGGGGATTACCGCTCATGGCAGCCTGAAAAGCTCCCTCGGCCAAACCGTCCACCAGTTCTATCTTTTTGCCCTGTTCGGCTGCCAAACGTCTGAGCAAATCGGCCGTAGGCTTTAAGGTGGTAGGCAGGGTAGCCAGCACACCTATGCGGGCAGAGAGACTGATGGCCTTGAGCGCCATTTGTTCGTCTATGCGGATCAGGGGCACCGGCATAAAAAACTTAGCCGTATCGGCCACATCACCCACCGAAGAACAGGTATTGAAAATATAGTCGGCTCCGGCATCCACAGCCGCGTAATAACTAGCCAGCATGCGACGTTTGACAGCGGACGTCACCCTGCCTTCGGCAATGACTTCCTGAATCAGGCTGTCGTCGGCAATATGGTTTAACTTTACCTGGGGCAGGTGTTCTTTAAACAAAGCCGTAATAGGCTCGATCAAGGCGGTGGCCGTGTGGACGGCAAAAACTCTGGTCATATGTGCTTTATTTTTAAATGGTTATAGTATTCAAGTTTGTGACAAATCAGTCTGATTATTCTTTGTCCAAATATTCCGGCCGTCCCGGCGTGAAGGTCTCGATGATTTCCGATTCCTCCAGCGCCACCGAACCGTGGGCTTCGTTGGAACCGAACAAATAGCCCTGTCCGGGCAGCAAAATATGTTCGTTCCCCTCAGCATCAAAAAACATCAGCTTACCCCTCAGCACGTAGCCGCTCTGAACAGCATAATGTGTATGCAGATCCACCCGGGCACCGGCTTTCTCGAAAAAATGACAAAGCATGTTTTCGGCGTTGTACACCAGGGTAGAGCGATAAATGCCCGGCCGTATCTCCACGGGCTGATGTTCAGCCAGCTTGCAATAAGAGCGTTGCACGCCAACCAAAGGCGAGCCGTCGGGAGGATTTTGCAGCAAGCTGCTGATGCAGGCCGCTTCGGGAACTTGTTGCGAAAGCTTCCCTGAAGTTTCCTGCCCGCTTTCGCCCGATGTGTTCAGCTTCTGTCGGGAGGGGGCTGTCAAAAGAGCCCTGCGTTCACGAATAGTAGCCAGCAGTTCTTCCCAACCCTTTAAAAATTGATTACGGAAACGCACTACCGGCGGAAAATGGTGAAATTCTTCGGGTTTCAATCCTTTTTCGTCGTAAGCCCGGGCAAAAGTCGGCAATTTAGCCTTGAGTTCATCAATGAGCTCCTGAGCGGCCGGGCGGTCAAATTGCGGTTCCAGGGCCGGGGGATTTTGCTCCAGTTCCAGGGCTGTTCCTGCCCAGTTGAGGGTAACATGTACCGGCCCGCCCAGCATTTCGGTAAAATGTTGAGGCCCGCGGGCACCACCGCCCAGCAAAATGCCGGGCAAGCCGCGTTCCTGCATAATGCGGTATTGTTTTTTGGCCACCGCACATCCGGCAATGTACATGGCTTCGGGGCTGACTTCCACTCCCCGGGCCTGAGCCTCGGCTTTGAGTTCATCGTCTAGTATGCCCGAGATGTGGGTAACAAAAAAGGCCGGACTGAAACCCGATTCTTCCGATGCACGTCGATAGACCGCGCAGGCTTCCAGGGCCTGAGCTATGCCCATAATTTCGGTGGCAATGACCGGCTTGTTAAGCCTGACCAGGCAATCGATGGCCAGCAAACCCGAAGGGATCACCGGAATTTTGGCAATGCAATTGGGAAAAGCTTCGAAATCGGCCAGAGCTTCGGCCACAATGGCAGCTGAATCCTTTTCCAGACGAGGATCCATTTGTATGGAGACCAAGCCTTCCCGGCCCTGGCTGCTCTGGTACAACGGCATAAATCCCCTGGCCATTTCGGCCACCAAACGACGCTGAATCAGGGCAGCCGCCTTATCGTCGTCTGCACAGGAAACCAAGACTTCGTCCACCACCGACAGGGCCATATCATGACTTTCGGGACGACTCAGCATCTTGGCCGCATAAGTGGGATTGGTTGTACAATGAATGGCTCCGGCTTCGATGCCCTGACGGACATCCTCAGCAGTAGGATTGTTGATCCACAGCCGGGTAGCTGTTTGTTTATTTATTTTCTTAAAATAACCGGTTTGCATACTATTCTTCGTTCGGAAAAGGATTGGGTTTTCTGTTGATGGTATTGATGGCGGCCTCCACTATATCGTTCACACTCATGCCGTAATAGTCGAGCAGGGCTTCGGGGTGGCCCGAACCCGGAAAAACATCGCGCAAACCAATGCGGGCCACAGGCACCGGGCAATGCTCGCCGGCACATTCCATGATAGCCGAGCCCAGGCCGCCAATTATGTTGTGATCTTCGGCTGTCACGGCTGCTCCGCAATCTTTCAAAAGCTCGGTTACCCCTTCGGTATCCAGGGGTTTGAGCGTATGCACTTCGGCCACGGTACAAGCTATCCCTTTGGCGGCCAGCATAGCCGAAGCCACCAGCACGCGGGGGATCATCAGGCCGTTGCAAAAAAACACCAGATCATTGCCCCTTTGTTCGAGGAGGTGGATCTTGCCGGGCACAAAGGGCTGTTTATCGTCAAAGATCACCGGATCGCGGCCGCTGCCCAGGCGGATGTACACCGGCCCGGGAATTTCGGCTGCCGCCAATGCCGCCTGTCGGGCCTGACCGGCATCGGCCGGCACCAAAATGGTGATATTGGGAATGCTGCGCAAAATAGCCAGATCTTCAAAAAATTGATGGCTTACCCCTTCGCGCTCGCCGGCAGCCAGGCCGCCGTTGATTCCCACCAGCTTGACATCCAGGTTGGGATAGGCAATAAAAGTACGGATCTGCTCACAGGCCCGCATGGTAATGAAGCCCGCATAAGTAGCAAAGTAAGGAATCAATCCGCTCAGGGCCAGGCCGGCCGATACTCCGGCCGCATTTTGTTCGGCTATACCCAGTTCCACTACCCTGTCGGGAAATTTCTCCAGAAAAGGGTCTGCACGCATAGCCTTGAGGCTGTCGGCGCAAACCAGCATTATTCTGTCGTCTTTTTCGGCCAGGGCTTCCAGGCCCTGCATAAAACCCACCCGGGTACTCGATGTATTATTCAAGGTCTTGTCCTCCTAAAATTGATAAAGCCAATTGATGTTCTTCGTCGGTAGGCACCCGTTTATGCCAGGAATTATCGCCTTCCATATAGGGAACACCCTTCCCCTTGAGGGTG
>CAZNQD010000040.1:5081-20530 GCA_964575345.1 uncultured Bacteroidales bacterium | reverse complement strand
CGGTATTGAGCAGGCTCATATAGCCTTCGCGACCACCCCAGAACACATAGTTTTCACCACCCAGGGCAATGGTGGCGTCAAGGGCATTTTTAATCTGAGTAGCAGCATAGGCCACTGAGGCAAATTCCGGATTGGTGGCAGCACCGTTCATGTAACGTTTGTGACTGAACACATTGGCCGTTCCCCACAAAAGTTTAATCCCGGTTTCGGCTTGCTTCTGTTTGGCATATTCAACAATGGCTTTGAGATTGCTTTCGTATTCTTCTATCGTTTCCGCCTCGTCGACCAAATCAATGTCGTGGAAGCAATAATACTGTATGCCTGTTTTGCTCATAAATTCAAAGCCGGCATCCATTTTTGCCTTGGCTCTTTCCAGGATTGAACCCTTGTTCCAGGCGAAGGTTTTGGTGCCTCCGCCAAACTGGTCACCGCCTTCGGCACAGAGAGTATGCCAGTAAGCCATCGAAAATCGGGTCCATTCTGCCATGGTTTTGCCCATTACTACTTTGTTGGCATCGTAATAACGAAATGCCAGGGGATTTTTGGACTGGGGTCCTTCGTACTTGATTTTCCCGATACCGGGAAAGAATTCTTTTGTTGACATAGTTATTTATTTTGTGTTGATATGACTAAATATATTGTTTCCAGCGATTATAGGCTTCCAGGTAAGCAGGTTGCTCAGAAGGCCTGGGATTGATTCGGGCTATTCTTTTGAGTTTGCCGAAAGCTTCCTGTGGTGTGGAATAAATACCGGCACCAATTCCCGCGCCTCTGGCTGCTCCCACAGAACCATCGGTATCGTACAGCTCAATGCCTGCGCCTGTGAGGGTAGAAAGACTTTCGCGGAATAAAGGACTCAGAAACATATTAGCATGGCCGGCCCTGATAAGCGCAGTATTGATTCCCATCGCCTGCATGATTTCCATACCATAGGCAAAAGCAAACACAATCCCTTCCTGGGCCGCCCTGAGCAGATGCGCCTGGGAATGCCTGTTGAATTGCAGGCCGTGTATACTGCACGAGGAGGCTTTGTTTTCGAGCATACGTTCCGAGCCGTTGCCAAAAGGCAGGATCGACAGGCCGTCAGCTCCGATAGGCGCCCTGGCAGCCAACTCGTTCAATTGAGCGTAGCTCAGGTTGTTTGAGGCAGAGTTGCGTTTGAGCCAGGCGTTCAATATACCGGTGCCGTTAATGCAAAGCAAAACGCCTATGCGAGTGGACTCTGCGCTGTGATTGACATGAGCAAAACTATTAACCCTCGATTGTGGATCATAAGCCAGACTGTCGTTCACACCATAAACCACGCCCGAGGTGCCTGCGGTGGCTGCAATCTCACCCGGATTCAACACATTCAGCGATAAGGCATTGTTTGGTTGATCGCCGGCACGGTAACAAATGGGAGTACCTTTGGACAGGCCTAATTCGTTGGCTGCCGAAGCCAATAAACGACCTTGTTCCGAAAAGGAGGGCAGAATCCCGGGAATCCACTCCCGGGGTATGCCCCAATAATCCAAAATAAAATCTGCCGGTTGCTGCTGTTTGAAGTCCCAGAAAATACCTTCGGACAAACCCGAAGCTGTGGTAAGGGCTTCTCCGCTCAGGCGCAAGGCAATATAATCTCCCGGCAACAAAATCTTGTCGATCTGCTCAAAAAGCACGGGCTCGTTTTCTTTGACCCAGGCCAGCTTGGCAGCGGTAAAATTTCCGGGGGAATTGAGCAAATGCGAGAGGCAATGCTCCTGCCCCAGTTCGTGAAAGGCTTTTTCGCCGTAGGGCACAGCTCTGGAATCGCACCAGATGATGGCCGGACGCAATACTTTCTGCTGTTTGCCGACCAATACCAGGCCGTGCATCTGATAGGAAATACCGATGGCTTTGATCGAAGCCGCATCAATCGCCGTATGTTGGAGTATTTCCTTGGTGACAATTTTGAGGTTCTGCCACCAATCTTCGGGATCTTGCTCTGCCCAGCCTGTCTGCAACGCTTTTATTGACATTTCTGTGGCCGGTGAAAAGGCCGAGTAAATACATTCACCACTCTGTGCGTCTACCAAAGAAGCTTTCACCGAAGAACTTCCAATATCGTAACCCAGCAAATACATGATCAGGCAATTTTATGAGAACCCTTGCCGATTTTGACGTCGTAAATCTTGGGGGCCTTGTTGAATTCAATTTTGTAGGCTGCAATGGCCTCTTCGACAAAAGCAGCGTAGTGACTTTCTTCCAGGAGATTTATAGTGCAGCCGCCAAAGCCACCGCCCATCATGCGGGCACCCAGGGCTCCGTTTTTGATGGCTATACTTACCAAAAAATCCAATTCCTTGCAGCTAACGTTGTATTCTTTGCTCAAGCCTTCGTGCGAACCGTACATTTTTTTCCCGAATTCTGTGTAATTGTCGTGTTTGAGCGCTTCGCAGGCATCGAGCAGACGCTGGTTTTCTTCGATCACATACCGACAGCGGCGATAGGTGCTCTCTTTGAGTTCCTTTTTGAAATCGTTCAGCAAATCCAGGCTGACATCGCGCAGCAATTTCACCTGAGGATGCCTCTTTTGAATGATAGAAACGCCTTCTTCGCATTCTGCGCGTCGAATGTTGTATTCCGAAGCAGCCAGATTGTGCTTGACCTGAGTATCGAGCAAAACCAGGCGGCAATTTTTGGGATGAAAAGGCACCAGTTCATATTCCAGCGAACGGCAGTCAAGTCGGATAAGGTGATCTGTCTCGCCAAAAACAGAGGCGAACTGATCCATGATACCGCAACGAACTCCCACGGCGTTGTGTTCGGCAGCCTGCCCGATCAGGGCCAGATCCAACCTGGCCAGTCCCAGCTTATATAAGTCGTTCAGCGCAAAAGCAAAAGTCGATTCCAAAGCGGCCGAAGTCGATAAGCCCGAGCCTATGGGAATGTCTCCCCCAAACACGCAGTCGAAACCTCCAACTTTCAAGCCGCGTTTGCTGATTTCACTGATCACACCGTAGATATACAAAGCCCAGGACGTCGTTGGCTTTTCATCCAGAGCAAATTCGGCTGTTTCCTTCATGTCGTAGGAATATACCCGAACTATATCGGTGTCGTTGGGTTTGATCGCTGCTACAATAAGCTTATCAATAGCTCCGGGAAACACAAATCCACCATTGTAATCGGTGTGTTCGCCTATGAGATTCACTCGGCCGGGAGAGGCATAGAGACTGTATTCAGAGCCGTAGCGCTTGTTGAATTGTGTTGTTATTGCTGAGTAATCCATTGTATTTTTAAATGCTGATTTTTAGTTACTGATCTCTTTGTACTGATGCACTTCATGACTTACCAAAGTTTTGAAGGGTATTCTCCCGCCTCAACCAGGTCTTTTATTTTGCTAACCACTGTAGGACGGTCTTCGGCATAAGTCACCCCAAACCACTTGGAAGGAGTATCCAGGACCTTACAGACAGCCTTGCCCTGATTAATCAGGTTGTTTACCACCCAGGGAATATAAAATTCAGCCTTGGGATTGTTGATGTTTTCTTTGAGAAACCCGATAAAATTAGTTTCGGAATAATCGAAATAATCGGGAGTGAAACCCCACATATTCATCGATACGGGGGCGTTTTCGTCCACCGTCACCAATTGCTCGTTTTCGTCTTTGTATTTAACCAATCCGTCCTGGTCGCGAATGATCCAGGTACGTTCCACTACGGTGGTCAGACAGTCGTTTTCGTCGGTCTGACAAATTCCTCTGGCCACCGAGCCACTCTCGGACAAGGTGTTGCCCACCCTGTAGCCGACCATGCAATATTGGTTCGTTTTCCCTTCCAGCCCGCTCAAGGCCTTTGCCAGGACCATATAGCTTTCCCTTCCGTAAAAATCATCGGCATTAATCACCGCAAAGGCTTCTTTGATGACGTCTTTGCCCATCAAAACGGCGTGATTGGTTCCCCAGGGTTTTTGTCTTTCGGGAGGACAAACGAAACCAGCAGGTAAGCTGTTCAGGTCCTGAAAAACAATCTCCACGGGTATAAAACCTTTGTATTTACTGACAATCTTTGTCTTGAAATCTTCTTCGAAACTCTTGCGAATAACAAAGACAACTTTACCGAATCCGGCTCTGGCTGCGTCAAAAATGGAATAATCCATAATGGTTTCTCCCTGAGGGCCCACTCCGTCCAATTGTTTGAGTCCTCCGTAACGACTGCCCATTCCTGCCGCTAAAACAAATAGTGTGGGTTTGGTCATAGTTCTTTTTTGTGTTAAGGAACACAAAGGTAGGCAGAATATTCGTATCTTTGCGGAGCTTAAAAAAAATTTAAACATGAAAAGGCTGTTTTTTTTCATCTCTGTACTGCTCCTTACCAGCCAAACTTATATGATTCACTCCGAAGAAAAAGTAACTTATGTCCTGATGGAAACTTCCATGGGCAAAGTCAAAATCAAACTCTACAACGAAACCCCCAAACACCGGGACAATTTTGTCAAGTTAGTAAACGAGGGTTATTTCAACAACCTGCTCTTTCACCGTGTTATCAAAGACTTTATGATTCAGGGCGGAGATCCCGAATCGCGCAATGCGCCTGCCGGTAAACAATTGGGTTCCGGCGGCCCGGGCTATACGATTCCCGCTGAATTTGTTTACCCCAAATACTTCCACAAGCGCGGCGCTTTGTCGGCTGCACGCACCGGAGATCAGATGAATCCCCAAAAAGCCTCCTCCGGCTCCCAATTTTATATTGTCTGGGGGCAGGTTTACAAGGCCTCAGATATCAGCCAGCTGGAAGCTCAAAAAATTAACCAGCTCAAAAACGCCTATTTTCAACAATTGGCCGGAAAACAGCAAACTAAAATTCAGCAGCTGTATCAGGCCAACGATCAGGCCGGACTGCAAAAGCTTCAGGACGAACTGATAGCCCTGATGGAAGCCCATTTTCAGGCGAATCCACCCCAGGGACTCAGCCCGGAACAAATCAAGGCCTATACCAGCCTGGGCGGTACCCCCCACCTGGACAACGAATACACCGTCTTTGGCGAAGTGGTCGAAGGTCTTGATGTAGTCGGAAAGATACAATCAGTCGAAACCGGCACTGCCGACCGGCCCAAAACTGATGTGGTGATTCTCAGCATGCAGGTGGTCAGGAACTGATTATGCGTTTCTTCTCCCACCGGCTGAGCAATGGTTTGCGTCTCTTGTATTGCCCCTTAAGCAGTACAAGAATGACCACCGTAAATCTCATGTACAACGTGGGTTCCAAAGATGAACATCCCGAGCATACGGGCTTTGCTCATCTTTTTGAACACCTGATGTTTGCAGGATCTGCCCGGGTGGAAAATTTTGATAAAGCGGTGCAGGAAGCCTACGGCGAAAACAATGCCTGGACCAGCCCTGACGTAACCAACTATTACATTACCCTGCCGGCTCACAAGCTGGAAACGGCCTTGTTCCTGGAAAGCGATCGAATGAATTCGCTCAACATCAACCAACGTAGTCTGGACATTCAAAAACAGGTAGTACTGGAAGAATTCAAGCAACGTCACCTGAATCAGCCCTACGGAGATGTCTCCCTGCTTCTGCGTTCCCTGGCTTACCAGGGCCATCCTTATTCCTGGCCGACTATAGGGAAATCTCTGGAACATATTGAAGCTTTCGGGTTGGAGGATGTGCACTCGTTTTACCGGCAATATTACAGCCCCGACAATGCCGTACTGGCCATTACCGGCGAGTTTGATTTTGATTACCTCGTCGGGCTTACACAAAAATACTTTGGAGCAATTGAAGCTTCTAAATTAAGCAGACCTGAATTGCCGGCCTGGCCCCAACAAGAAGGCCCCCGTTTTCTGGAAGTAGAACGCCCCGTTCCTGCCCCGGCTTTGTATAAACTCTGGCGGGCATACGCGGTGAGCGAAGAGGCCTATACCGTTTGTGATCTCCTGACCGATGCCCTGGCAGAAGGCCATTCCTCAAGGCTCTATCAGAAACTCATCAAAGAGCGCCAAATTTTCAGCCAGGTGAACATCTATGTAGGCGGTGAAGGTGAGGCCGGTGCGGGCAGCATACAATTTTCGGGCAAACCGGCTCAGGGTGTCAGCCTCGAAGAAGCCGAAAAAGCTTTGGAAGACTGCCTGAATCAAATAGCAACGGAAGCTCCCGGACAGGAGGAGCTCAACAAATTAATCAACAAACACGAATCGGCCTTTTTGTTTCGCAATACCAACGCCCAGAACCTGGCCACTCAGGCCTGCTGGTACGAAATCCTTGGTTCGGCAGACAATTACCTGCAAGAAACCAATAAATTAAAAGCTGTTAGCGGCGAAGACCTCCGCGCTATGGCCGAAAAAGTTTTCCGGCCGGAAAACTGCTCTAGCTTATATTACCGAAACACCTGAGGATGCTTCTTTCCGAAGGCCATATGAGCTAAAAAACTGTACTGTCCTGTATTTTTAGCGCTGTGGCTTTATTTTTGAGAGCCAACATCTTTATTTGGCGGCAGGGATATACCTGTCACGAGCCTATTCTTTATTCTCCTTCGTTTTTGAGCAGATCGCCCGGATGAATCCAGACCGGTTTGCCTACGCCGTCGTCAATTTCTACTTTTTCGGGCGGAACCAATAATTTTTCCGGATTCAGGATGTATTGATGCAAAAGGCGTAAGCCTGTGGCGTAATAATGGCCGTCACACACCCTCTCGTCCAAGACAAACTTAAGGCTCATTATTTTTTTGGTCCCCACACCGCCATCTGTTTCTATGTGATTAATCGTTTTTACACGACCCATTGCGATAAAAATAGTACAAGTACCAAATTCGTACAGGTGGTGATAAATGGCCGGGGTTCCTATCGAGCCCACATTGGTAAAGAACAAGCTGCAATGCCAGGGGCTGATGCGTTCGATGGCTCTGGGCAACCAGCCGATGTTGTCGCTCCTGCGCATCAAAAACACAAAGAAGCGGATAAGTGAATCGGGAAAATAGCCAAAAAAGCGGGATACTTTATCTGAACCGTTTTTATCTTCGCTTTTTACTTTAAGTTCATACTCCTCATTCAATTTGCGAGCTACATCTGCCAGGGTGTCGGTTGGTTCAAATTCAGGTTTGATCAAGGTCTCTTCGCCTTTGTCGGTAAGAGAGCGCTTAACGGCTATGGCAATGGTAATGTTGTTGCGGGCATACAGCTTGTTCCAGATGACGAAGCGATTCAGATAAGGCCGCTGCGAAAACATCCTGACCAGGGCTGCCAGCACTACATGCATACGGCTCAGGCCGGGGATGTCTTTTTGGTGTTCGGCAATAAAATCTTTCAGATGGTCTGTTTCAAAATCTTCGGTTACAAAATTTTGGGCATCGACTCTGGTACGTAGAATATAGGGAATGATGTTAAACACAGCATCCACGTTGCGCACTCTCCAGCCGTCATAGCGGTCGAAGATGCCTGATTTGAAGGTTCTTTGCATAGGGGGTAGTTTAAAGTTTAATTTCCTCTTTCTCAGACAGCACCTCTTTGCCTGAGCGCGACAAATATAGATAATTTTTTCAGATTGGTTCTATCCTGATGGAATTTACCACCCAATTGGGATCGGTCCCCGAGCGGGAGAACTCAAAGTCCAGCCTTTCGTTGTCTGCTTTAACCTCAAAGGTATTGCTCAAAACCTGTCCGGTAGCCGTGGTAAAGTTTGAAATCACGATCCGGCCGTTCACTTTGACACACATCTGGTCGTGCATATACGACAAATCACCCTGTTTCACGGTCACTTTGTAAGAACCGTTTTTGATATGTACCCGAAACACTGACGGGGAACCTGACATATTGAAATCTCTTTCCTCCTCGTTCATGGCTTCTCCTCTGTCTCTGGAGATAACAGGGCTTAACCAGCCGTAAGAGCCATTCAACAAGCTGTTGCCGGTTACTTTAATAGCTGAGGCAAACAGTGGTGATTCCTCTGTTCCAAAATCGAAAAAGGCTTTTTTTAGCAAACGGGGCTTTTTGACCACCACCCGGCATTTGCCTGTAATCCCGTTGAAACCTGTCGCCGTAATTGTGGCTCTGCCCGGGGCTAAAGTTGTGAGTATGCCGTTATTTACGCTCAGCACTTTTTCGTTGGAGGAACTCCAGTTCAGGCTTTTGTTCCTGGTGTAAAAAGGCAGGAAGTTTACCTTAACTTCCCGGCTTTCTGCAGGATATAAACTGAGAACATCTGGCTTAATATTGATTCCCTTTAAATCATCGGTTTTTTCCATTTTTGGAAAAGCCAAAGAAGTGTTGTAACGCTCGTCGGCATAAAACTCGTAACGGCCACGCATCCAAACAACATCAAAAAAACCTTTTTTGTGATGACGCGGCACTATGGGTCGCACATTCAGTAGACCTTTGGGGGTGTTTTGTGTAAGCGCCTTAGCCTCCCAGGACTGGCCATGATCGGCTGTCGTATATCTGAATATTTCGAATACGCCCTTCACTTGCTTTGATAAATACACAATGGAGGGATCGTCGTAATCCAGAATAATCCCTCCGGAATAATTGGGTTCGGGTTCGATTTTTCCCTTAGGTGTTTGAGGGAACCATCTGCCTGCTTCGGTAATCTGGGTACTCGTCCATGTATCCCCATTCCAGCGGGCATAATGATAGCGGTGATCGGTATCTGTTGGAAAAGAGGCATAGACCATCACCGGGAAACCGGTTCCCTGCTCAAGGGCAATATCCCAAATCCATCCTTTGCCGTAAGAGCTTCCATTGTAGACTTCGTCCATTTCCAGAACATCAAGCGGGCCCTCTTCAAAATCCTTGATCAGGGAGCCGTCTGCCCGGTAAAAGCGATTGTCTTTAAAGCGGCAATAAAAGATTTTATTGTCCAACACATCCCTGGGATGCCCGGTGGTAGCCGCCATGTGAATGCTGCCGTCTGCCCCCTGGCAATAACGCATATAGGGACGTTTGCCGGTACTTACTATGAATTCCTGCTGATTGCCGAATGTTTCTCCATTGTCGGTCGATAAGACCATATGAGGCTTCCAGGAGCTGCCGCCTCTGAAAAACAGCAAGATGGAATCCTTGCCCAGCTGAAAAGGATAAGGATAGGTGACGGTATGTCCAAATTCGTATACCTCACCCCAGGAGCTGATATCTTCGGGGTTGGTGGTAATATACCGCTTTATAGTATTCCCGAAATGAGCCGCCATAAAAACAATGATGCGCCCGTCGGCCCTGATAAACAAAGTGGGATTGGCGTGATCGTCCGACTGGAATTTCTCCCGGACTACGTGTTGAATAAATTCCCCGTTTTGATGGTTGTAGGACGCCACAACAATATCTCCAGAGGTCGTAACCCAGGAAAAGTAGGTTTGTTCTTTTTCTCCCTTGTGATAAATAGCCCGGGGATCGGCAAACCAACACCAGGCACCGTTGACGGCCAGCGTATCAAAAGCTGTCTCCAGTTCGCTCATTATGGGGTCTACTCCTTCGCTGGTCATTTGGACTCGCTTTAAACTGCCATCTTCGTTGTAATTAAGATAATCGACGCAAACCGAACGGCTGTAGCTGGTACCCTGTGTCTGCATCCCGCCGTTGTGGTAGAAAAAATACCACTGTCCCTTGTATTCAACAATAGACTGATGGTTGGTATTTGAGTTGCCGGCTATTTCGTTCAGGATGCCTTTGAATTCCCAGGGGCCTTCGATACTTTCGGACATGGCATAATGTATCTTTTCGGGGAAACCCGAAGCATAAGTCAGATAATATTTCCCGTCTTTTTTGTGTATCCAGGGAGCTTCGGTAAAACTGAAATCCCTGAACATCACTTGTTTTACCGGTCCATCGAGCTCTATCATGTTTCCCTTAAGCTTTGCGTAATAACATTCGCGATTGCCCCAGAAGATCCAGGCCTGACCATCGTCGTCGATAAACACGGCCGGATCAATGCAGGCCCAGCTGTGCGTACTGGCAAAACAATCGGCATTGGTCAGCAATGGCTTACCCAAAGCATCCTTGTAAGGCCCTTGCGGACAATCTGCTACCGCCACGCCTATACCTGTTGCATTGGTGCTCACGTAAAAGTAGAACTTCCCCTTGCGCTCCGTTACATGGCCCGCAAAAGCCTGACGGGAACTCCACCCGAAATCGGCCCCGTACAGAGGGATGGGATGTTCTGTAAAGTGTTTCATATCTGTAGTGGAGAACACGCACCAATTGTGCATGATATAGCGGTTTTGCCCTCCCGCAGCATCTTCGCCCGTGAAAAGCCACAAAGTATCCTCATGTACCATGGCTGCTGCATCAGCCGTTTATTTATGGATAATCAGGAGATTACCCTGATCTTTCCATAAAAAATGAGTTTTCTGCCCTTGATGCATATTTTCAGCGCCGGCATCCTGAGCAGACATAGCAATAGTAGTACTTGTCATAATTAGCCATAAAATAAAGGTCCGTATCATAGTTTTTTATTTTTATCAAAACATCAACGCTTAATGTCTCCCGCTAGTCATCCTCCGGCAGAGGTCAAAAATAAAACTTAAATCACCGGCCCCGGGCCGAAAAATAATTCAAATTGGAGTAGTAATAACCTGAACGATGCTCCTTTTGGAGTAGTAAGAACCAAAAGCATGTTCCGTTTTGGTATAGAAAATCGGCTGGACAAATAGTTCTTTCGCTGCTTTTTCAGTATGTTTGTTGCTTTATCTTTAAAATTGCTACTATGAAAACGGCCATCGTTAGCGGAGGAGCTCACGGCATAGGCAAAGCCATTGCCCTGAAACTTTTAAAAAAAGGCTGCGCAGTTGTTGTGCTCGATTCCAATCCGGATTACCTGCAGTCTTTGGAAGCAGAAAAAAACGGTTTGCTTTTTTTCCGTTGTGATGTGAGTCATCCTGACGAAGTAAACGAAGTTATGGTCAAAATCGAAGCCTTGTACGGCAAAGTGGATTACCTGGTCAATAATGCCGGCATCAGTAGTTTCGAGCCCATCGAAAGCTTGAGCATCGAAAGCTGGAATCGCATTCTGGCAGTCAACCTGAGCAGTGTGTTTTACCTGAGCAAAGCCTGTTTGCCCCTTTTCAGC
Organism: uncultured Bacteroidales bacterium; assembly: GCA_964575345.1. Lineage (GTDB taxonomy): Bacteria > Bacteroidota > Bacteroidia > Bacteroidales > UBA1402 > UBA1402. Next base: position 9,513 of record CAZNQD010000040.1, on the reverse strand, counting down.
GAGAATTCCGCCATCCTGAACATTGCCTCCACCAGAGCCCTGATGTCCGAACCCGACGGAGAAGCCTACGGAGCAAGCAAAGGCGGCATAGTAGCCCTTACCCACGCTCTGGCCATGAGCCTTGGCCCTAAAACAAGAGTAAATTGCATCAGCCCCGGCTGGATAGAAGTCGAAGACTACCAAAGTCTGTCCGAAACCGACCATAACCAACACCCTGCGGGCCGGGTTGGAAAAGTGGAAGACATCGCCGAAGCCGCCTATTTTCTGCTGAGCGAAAAATCAGGCTTCACCACAGGGCAAAACTTTGTGATTGATGGCGGGATGACTAAAAAAATGATTTATGACTAGAGCTTATTCCTCCCACAAGCCCAGCCCGCGATTGCGGGCTTTGCGCTGAAGTTTAAGAAAATGTTCGGCGTATTTAACATTGGGCGGAAAAGTGGCCACCTGGGCGTAACCTTTGCGTAGCAGCTCGGCATTCACAAATAATCCGTTTTCCAAATAGACATAGGCCAGCAGACGGCCGTAACGATCCAGGCTGTCCAGATCAAATTCCAGTCTTACTCTTTTGCCTTCGAGCAGGGATTTAGTATAATCGGAGGCTTCCCGGCCGTAGGGCTCCGGACCTTTTTGGGGATGCACCGTTTCGGGGGTGTCCACACCAATTAATCGCACTTTTCTCCCCTTTTCGCTGCCGTCGTCTACCCAAAAAGTGTCGCCGTCAACCACTTTGGTAACAGCCATTAATTGCGTCAGTTTCTTTTTTTCAGCCCGGGTATCGCAGGAAAAACACAACAGCAAAACTACCAGTCCCAATAAGGGAAATAATCTGTTTTTCATAATCAACATTCGCAAAACTTAAGCCCTAATATGAGCTCTCCCCAAGTAGGACAAATTTCATTTAACAATTTAAAGTTGGACAAATTCTTTTTTAGGCAGGTCTTCCTCTGTATAGGTTTTTCTTACAATCCGTTTGGTGATTTTGCAAAAAGCCCAGGGATAATAGAGGCCTGCCGTAATAATTGTCAATAGTATTTGCCCCCAGATAAACAGAAAATCCCCTCCCTGGTCAATATCATAATTAAATTTTAATTCTCTGCTATTTCCAATGGCCCTAGTCTTTTCTGTAAAATATTTGTACAAACGAATTATTGCCAGGGGATAATAAATTCCTACAGTAATAAGGCTAAGTAATAATTCTATGGCGATTTTTCCGCAGGAAGGCCAAAACTCGGTTCTCCAACTAATATTCATATCCTTATAATCAATATTCACAAACCATTTATAAAACAAATAGAAAAATGGAATCATTATGATTAGGACAATGATTTGATTTACAAACGTATAGAACAGGGGTAGACCTGCGAAATTATCTGTCGGGTTGATCATAAAACCAGAATACGTTATTAGGGAAAGTATCAATACCGGTAAAAATAACAGCAATAAAATCAGGAGGAAAAGTTTTCCGCCCTTAGCTTTAAATTGCAGATTTTGTGAATTGTAGGAAGTATTGTCGATAAAAAAACGATAGATGTCTTTGATAAACCAGGCCATATAAATGCCCAGCGTAATTATACTCAGAAAGTAACCTAACAATATTATTCCCAGATATTTACTAAAAGTGCCATTAAAAACCAGCGTTTTGTCTTTGTATTGCAGGCCTTCAATTACAAGTTTTGTAATGTAAAAAGCAATAACAAAAGAAACCAGAATCAACAAAAAGAAGGCTAAGATAATAAGCAATGAAGGTCCCACATCTAATCTTATGTCTTTTATATTTAATGTGATAAGCACATAAGGAAGTACAAAAAAGACCAAAAAGAAGAACCAGACGACAAAAAGTTTTTTCCCGTCGAGTACAAAATTAAAATAGTTTTTCATGATAACAGGAATTAGAATATTGGCAAATGTAAATATTATTTACATTTTTCAAGCTTTCAAGACGCTTTTTAACCAACTATTTTAAACCTGTTAGTGAGATTCAATTGTAATATGTAAAAAGAAGATCGGTTTTACTATTCATCAGGACGACCAGGAAACAACTTCCTTTATCTGTGAAAAATCTGGCTGGCTATTAAAACTAATAATTGAATTAATGACTTCCAATAATTCATTTACTTTATCCATATTCGATCCCAGGGGAATTTTAATAACCGATGCTGAGGAATCACTAAGTTTTATGATTAAGTTGTAATTGTGTGTAATTATTTCTTTGTTAGAAATGCTGCTTCTTTCAAACTTAGTCGTATTATAAGAGTCGAATTCCAGCCCACTGAACGAAGGTGACTCTGAATTGTTCAACTTGCCCACAAATGCGGCATCTCCTTTGAGAATTCTTTGATTATCGGTATACGTGCAGGATGAAAAATCTGAAAAGGAGTACATTTTTCCGAGTATCATTACCCGTCTTGTCCGGCCAAATACAATTATTTCATCCGCCAGGCTCTGTTCTTTGAGCACCAGGTCAAATTCAGGAATTCCGTATTTAGATACTAATTCGCGTTTTTGCTTACGGTAATTGCGCTGCAAATGTCTCTTTTCTTTTTCTTTCTTGCATTCCTGACTTAGCTGTAACTTCTGCTTTTTTTCGGAAGATGCAGAAAACAAAGAATCAATCACTAAGGATACCACAAAATCGAACATACTACTCAAACTCATCATCGCTAATTTAAACAATAAAAAACTTTTTGTCCCGATCTAAGATTCCTGAATACTTCAAGCTATGAGTAAAGCCATTATTCCTGAGGCATCAAAACCTGATACAAAAGTGCATTGTGTTTTTGTTAAATTTTAATAAGCACCAAAAAGTTTCGCTACTTGGTCTTGTATATCAGACGGTTATGTGTAAAAAGTTTCGCTTATTTCATAATATAAAGACCATTCGTTTTTGAAATCAAAAATAAGAACTTCCGATTTCATCGACATTTTCATTTAAATAAGATTTGCTGATAGGGCGAGAATGTGTAAAAAAGAATTTAGTGGACAATTGGTGGACAAAAAACCACAAACAAAAAAAGCTAACAACTGGATTTCAATCTGTTAGCTTTTTTCTTTGTAGTCCCGCCGAGAATCGAACTCGAATCTAAAGTTTAGGAAACTTCCATTCTATCCATTGAACTACAGGACCATAATTCTTGATAATTCGGATGCAAAAATAAGGCTAAATTTCGGATTGAACAAGCCTTATCTTACTCAGCCTTCATGCCTATCTAAGTTTGTTTATTGAGAAACTCCACCTTCCTGCTACAAATGCTTTATACAGCTCCTGTATTAAAAACTAAAACAACTCCTGCAACACTTCCAAAGATTTAATGCGGGGAAAATCGCTCAAATGCAAACGGTAATAATCTAAAGTCTGACGTAATATTCGTTGACGTTGATGACGGTCGTAACGAAAAGCGGGCATATTTTCGAAATTTATCCGCAGCAAAACGGCAAAACCCTGAGCATCTTCGGGCGACAACCAGGCGTTATGAAAAGGTCTGAGCGAACAAAAAGTCCCGGCCTGCAAGTCGAAATATTTACCCGGGGCATTCTCGTCCAGATTTGGATAAAAACCCAGATAGCGCGTCAGTTTAATCAAAAACACCAAATGAAAATTGGCCGTCCCCTGACGGCAAAGATCCAATATTTGCACCGACTTAACTAAATACCCAAACAAGGCAGGATTGGAATCACTTTCCTCCAAAGCCCGATATAAAACCTCCGACAAAAACAGAGCGATGGCGTTTTTGACCGGATCCATCGGTATTCCCGTAAAAGCATACAGGCAGCGGGCCTCTTTGATGCGCTGTAACTCCCGGCTGCCCTTGTGGTCGGCTTCGTATTCAATCAGGGACAAAGGCTGAAACAGCGACTGCCTAAGCCTGCTGTTTTTGTGATTGCGCGTCAGCAGGTAAGCTTGCCTCCCGAACTCCCTGGTATAGAGATGCACAACAGAAAAGGCATCGCTGTAGGGAATCTGGTGCAACACTAAAGCCTGACTACGAACCAACATGTCGGTTTAGAAAGAATAGGAAGCCCCGACTACTGCTGTAAAGCCCTGAGAGGGATAAGCATTCCAAACCTCGTAGAATTGATTCAGAACATTGTTCAGATGCAAAAAGACGCCCAGGCGGCGGGTGATGTCGTAAGAACCTCCCAACGAAAGATAATGAATATCGGGCAGTCTGCGGTAAGCAGTAAAATAATCAGGAGCATAGCGGGTCCCTTCCCAATGGTAAGAAACAAAGAAAGCTGTTTGCTCTGTAGGGGTAAAATTGAGCAGGGCCTCAGCTTCGAATGCGGGCTTATGCCAGGGTCTGCGCGCATTACTGCTCAGCAGCATATCCATTTTTAGATCGCTTGACGAAGCTATGTAATGATTATAGCTGGCCTTGCCACTCAGGTTCAGGGTTTTTCTGTAAGCAAAATTAAAGCCCAGACCCACATA
>CAZNQD010000040.1:0-4981 GCA_964575345.1 uncultured Bacteroidales bacterium | reverse complement strand
GCCAGGCTGTCTTTGGCCAGGGCTTTGCCCAGACGAAAATAATGAGCATCTACATTGAAAGCGTAATCAAAAGCTTTATCCCAGGGTTTTGATTCTATTCCCAGGCTGAGTTTAGTATCCGAAAACCATTGCATACCCGGCACCACCAGGCTGTCTCTGTTTTGAAAAGGCAAATTACTCCAGGAGCGGCCGTAATAATTCCAGGCATAAAAACGTTCCGAAAGGCCGGCTCTGAACTCGGCCGAATTCAAGTGCCATTGGTAGTTGAGCCCCAGCCGACTGTCCACGTGCTTAGCCCTGCTTGCCAAATCCGGTTGCAAAATAAGCTTCCCAAAAGAAGAACGATGCCAGGCAGTCAAATCCAGGAGATGTCTGGGACCTCGCAAAATATTCCACTGAGCGTCGCCCAATGCTGCCCAATGATAGCCCCCTCCCAGCCTGACGTAAGCCTTTTGTTCACGGGCAGGGAAATAAGTGCGGGCCTCGGCGGCGCGCAAAGGAACGTATTCCCCGGGGGTCATGGTTGGTGCCTCCGACAAAGAGAAACGCACTTCGGTCCCCTTGGTTTTGAGTTCTTCGGTATCAGGCACACGGTAGATCTTACCGGCGGTTTCGAGCATGGGATTGTATTCTTTTTCGAGCAGGAGATCTCTTCGGATCAGGCTGTCCGGGGCTGACTGAGCCACCGCGGACATCGTGAACAGGTTGGATAAGACCAGCAAAAAACAGAGAGCTTTCTTTTTCATAATTATTCCTTACTGAGTTGGGCTATATCGTCCAAACGTGTTTGAATCATACCGGCTATTTCGTCGTCGGCCCGATAGTTTTCTTTCAGACTCATCAGATACTGCCTGGCCTGGAAGTAATCTTTACGTTGAATATAAATATCGGATAAGAGCACAAAACAACGGGCCAGCCAATAAGATTGCGAAGTTCCGTCCCTAAGGAAAGACTGGGCAATTTCTTCGGCCTTTTTCAGATCGTTTTTGTTAAACCAATATTCGGCCAGGCGGAAACGGGCCTCGGCTCCGAAAGCAGTCTGCGATTCTTCGGCTAGTCGCTCCAGATCGGAGAGAGCTTCATCGGCTCTGTTCAACTCCATCAATGCAATGGTTTTGCGGAATAAGGCTTCGCGCTGCAAACTGGGCGATAAATTTTCTTCGGCCAGTAATTTGTCGGCTGCAGCCGGAATGCTTTCGTTACGCTTAAGCTCATACAGGCAACGCAAGATCCCGCTCCTGGTTCCAATGCGGGTACTGCGGTCTTCGGCCAGCACATCCAGACGCTGATAATAATCCAGCGCATTGGTATATTCTTTTTGCTTGTACGCATTTTCGGCTAAAACAACCAGAGCTTCGGGTATAAAGCGATGGCCCGTTTGTTTAATCACTTCCTGGAAATAAGGCAGGGCTTCGGGTGTTTTGTTGTCGAGCAACAACAAATTACCGGCATGGAAATAAGCTTCGGTACGAAACATTCCCTGAGGATAGGCATTAATATAGTCCTGAAAACCTTTTATGGCTTCCTGATTCTTGGCATCAACCATCAATCGTTCGGCGGCCAGGTATGACAAGGAATCTTTTTCGCTGCGCTCTATGTGCACACCGCTGCCCAGATTGTCGACGTAGTTCAGATATTCAGGCACCCGGTTGACAGCCACATAGATCATCTTCAGGTCGTTAAGGGCGGTTTGAGCTTCCTGACTGCCCGGATATTCGCTAATTACCTTTTTGTAGGCAGCAATGGCTGCCTCCGTATTGTTGCGGTTATATTCCAGCAAACCTATCTGAATGCCTGCTTTGCGGGCCAGAATATTGTTGGGGAATTTTTGCATCAGTTTTTCAAAAACGGGTAAAGCCTCGGCGGGACGGTGCAGGGCAATATAAGCCCGGCCTTGTTCGTAGAGGGCATCATCCAGGTAATCCGACAGGGGAAAACGTTCTTCGAAAGTGGTAAAAAGACGGGCTTTTTCTTCGTGTTGCTTCTGCAGGCCCATACTGAATCCCCGTTGAAATACGGCGTAATCGTTGCCGGTTTCCGAAAGCTTGTCGCTCATGTTGTAGTATTCTTCGGCCTGATTATAGCTACGGGCATGGAAGTAACAATCGCCGATGCGGTTCAAAACATCAGGATAGGTATTGTCATTGCGAATATCCTTAAACTGACTGTATTTTAGAAACCAATTCAGAGCCTCGGAATATTGTTTAAGATTATAGTAGGAATAACCCAGGTTGTAATGAGCCAGTTGCCAGGCTTTATAAGAGGAAGCATTGGGAGAATTAAGAAAACGCAGATAATCGTTGGAGGCAGCCTTAAGGTTTTCGAGGCGATAATGGCTTTCTCCTCTCCAGAAATAAGCTTCCGGAGACTCTGACTTGAGCTGGGTGGTCAATTGAATCGAAGAATTAAAATAAGTCAAGGCTTCGTTATAGGCTGCATTGTTGAATTTATCCATACCCATCAAAAAGAGCAACTTGCTTTTGGTTTCCAGCAAATCTTTGCCGGGATTGACAATTTTGTCCAACACATCCAAAGAGGCCTGATAATTTTTGGTGCTTAAAAAAGCATCGGCCAAATGCCCGTAAACACGATCAGCGTAACGGGAATCGGGGAATTCTGTCAGGATGCGTTCAAAAGCCCTTACCTGTTCATTAAAAGGCGAAAAGGAAGTTTGATAGCAGAGCAGAGCGTAATTATAAAGGGCACTCTCTTTTATCTCTTTATCCTGATCGCTGAGCGAAGCCTGTTCAAAACTCATGCGGGCCTGGTCAAACTTTTGCTGTTGCAGATAACACAAACCCAGGTGGTATTCAGCATTTTGTGCCAGTGCATCGCCTCCCTGGCTTACTTGCAGGAAATACTGCACCGCCTGTTCGTATTCTTTGGCAATATAATGGTTTATGGCAATGCGGTAAGCATCCGAACGCAAAAGTTCCGGATTGTATCTGAGGTACTTGCCGTAGTATTCCTGCGAAAGGGCATGATCGTCGAGTTCATAATAACCGGCAGCCGAAAGACGGTACAGCTCAATCCGCTCCGATTCGTTGGGATCTTCCTGCAGGAGTTTCTCGGCAATCTCGAGCATTTCTTTGTTTTTGCCCTGATCAAAATAGAGCTGCATGATGTAGTAAGGCACTACCCGTTCGTATTCGGGATGAGAGGCAATTTTGCCGAATCCTTCGAGGGCTTGCTCCGTGCGGCCCTGACGATAATCTATAAAAGCCAGGTAATAGGTTGAAGCAGATACATAGCGCTGATCGGCCAGCAACAAGTTTTCGAACATGGCCCGGGCTTTGTCCAATTCGTCGAGTTGTAAATAAGTAAAGGCTAAGTGAAAATGATAATCGGCCTCTTCTTTTTTGGAAAAATCCTTGTTGCGGCAAGAGAGGAAAAAAGCCAGGGCATCCTGATACTGGCGGGCGTTCATGGCATTGGTACCCAGCATATAATAGGCTCTGGAGGCCTGAACGGACAAAGGAAATTCCCTGATAAATTCCTTGAGCAGCAAGCTGCTTTCCATGCGATTCAATTCATAAGAACTGGCAGCATACATGAACCGGGCATTTTCCCTGAGATTTTCGGGTAAAGCCTGCTCTTGTTCAAACCATGTGTCGAGCGTCCGGAAACAATATGCATACTCCCCGGCATTGAATTGTTCGCTCGCCAGGCGATATAACCAGGTGGGGCCTTTTTTTTGACTGTTCTCCTGTGCAGTGGCAAAATTGCCGGCAGAAAAAAATATTAATATCAAAAAGATCAGGCCAATCCGTTTTATGTAACTGAGCATATCATCGAATTTGTGGGGTTTCATTTAAAAATGCAATAATACCTTTTTTAATTGAATCCAGCCCGAAATCAGCCGGATAAATTTTGTTAAGCGGGCAGAAAAAGGCCTCTTTCACGTCGTCATTAGCTTGAATAGAATCGAACTCGCGGACGCGGCAAAGAAAGAAAAAATCCAGGGTATGAATCTCCAGGCCGGAATACCGATAGACATTGGGCAACGAAAACAAGTATTGCATAGTATTCACTTTGAGCGACAATTCTTCGTAGATTTCGCGCCTCAGTGCTTCTTCTATGTTTTCGCCCATATCCACAAAACCTCCCGGTAGATCAAGGCTGCCCAAAGCCGGTTGTCTGGCCCTGCGACAAAGCAACAGTTCTCCAGCAGAATTCAGGATGAATGCAGCTGCCGAGGCTGCGACATTGGAATAATACACAAAACCACAATCGATACAACGTTTTGATTTAAAATCATTTTCGACAAAACGAGCGGAACCGCAAGCGGGACAAAACAAAAAAGGGCTGAGGGGGTGTTGTTTCATAACTGCTGGCTGCTTAGAAAAAAAGTCCGAACGGTATAAACGATTCGGACTTTCTGGCTCTTCAGGTAGGACTTGAACCTACGACCCTCTGATTAACAGTCAGATGCTCTAACCGACTGAGCTACTGAAGAATGTTTGGTTTGCCTTTAAAAAAGCGCGACAAAAATACAGCATATTGTCGAATAATGCAATATCTTTGCCAAAAATAATTACAGAATGAAGAATTTATTAGCCCTTGGCAACGCTCTGGTGGATGTGTTAATCCGCCTGGATTCGGAAGAAATCCTTACAGAACTCGGCATAGCCAAAGGCAGCATGCAATTAATCAACAAAGAGCGTTTCGATCATATTCAACAATCACTCAACTCTTATAAAAAACAATATGCCTCGGGGGGATCTGCCGCCAATACCATAATTGGCGCTGCTACTCTGGGCTTGCCTGCCGCTTTTATAGGCAAGATTGCCGACGACAGCAACGGAGCCTATTTCGAAAAGGACATGAAGCAGGCAGGGGTCGAAACCCGTCTGCTCAAAGGACAATCCTCCTCGGGAACAGCTTTTACTTTTGTCAGCCCCGACGGAGAACGCAGCTTTGCCACCTACCTGGGAGCTGCCGCCGAAATGCGGGCCAAAGATTTATTACCCGAGATGTTTGA
>CAZNQD010000039.1:5977-20828 GCA_964575345.1 uncultured Bacteroidales bacterium | reverse complement strand
AGGGAAGGTACTGGCTAAGCAAAGATGATTTAAAAGGCGTATTCAATTCTTTAGGCGGAACCATCATACCCTGTAACTATGATGACATCAAATTTTTCGACGGAAAGTACTGGCTAAGTAAAGATGATTTAAAAGGCGTATTCAATTCTTTAGGTGGAACTATCATACCGTGTAACTACGATGAAATAAAATTTTTCGAGGGAAGGTACTGGCTAAGCAAAGATGATTTAAAAGGCGTATTCAATTCTTTAGGTGGAACTATCCTACCCTGTGAATTTGACAAAATAGAGCTGACATCCGATGGTAAATACGTTGCCTACAAGAACGGAAAAAAAAGTTTGTATAATTCTGTGGGCGGACGTATTCATACAGACTCTAATGTGGTTTACTCTACAGACTGAGCAGCCGAAAATACAAAACCATAAAAAGGAGTAATATACCAGCAGTCAATACGCGGTATAAAACATTGGGGTTTAAGTGGTTATTCAAACATTCTGCCACGCATCAAGTTCTGTGTAACAGGACAGGAAAGTAGCCAGCAATCCCCAACGATTTCATACCGCCAACATTAGGCGCAATTGTATAACACCATGAAACAACTGTATTTCAGTTCTTTTAGTGGTTAAAAAGATGAAACCTTATATATTATTGATTTTTAAGATTAATCAAAATGATAAAAACAAACTAAACTGATAAACTATGAATTCTTTTAAAAAATTGATTGGATCTGTTTTAATTATTTCATTACTAAACTCCTGTGCTTCATTAGGCACTAGGGTAATTCAGAATGATTACAATAAGGATAATAAACCAAAAATTGAGAAAATATATTTAATTAAACCCGATTTGATTAATGTTGACTTTTATGAAGAAAGTAGTACTGAGTTTTATTTGGATGAACTTGAAAGAATTCTTAAAGAACATAATATTGAGTTAGTAAAAACGAATGCTTCAATTTTAAATTTTGATAGTGTTCGTTATGATAAAAATCTTACTATTCAAAATGTTTCAAATACTGAATATATTTTAGTCGGACGAATAACAAGATTAGTAGCGATGGGCAGGACAAGGGATTATAAAATTGAGTATAAACTAATTGATCCAAATGATAATAATACGAAATATTACAGCAAGTATTCTACAACTTTCGGTAAGACTTATGTTGTGGTACCTGGTGTTGGATTACCAAGTGAGGAACAATTGATGAGAGATGCAATAAAATCCGGGATAAAGAGTTTTGAAAAAAAATTGCTAAAATGATAACTAATAACACATTGATTTTTAATATACAACAGCAGTCAATACGCGGTCATAAAACATACACGCCACCGTTAGCTGGCATTTAAAAACAAAGCTAACACTATGATAAGGCATTACACATTATTTGCAATTGGATTTTTATTGAGTTCTTGTGCTACATTGATTCATCAAAGAAGTGTTGATATAAATGTGCATTCTGATACAGATTCTGTTGAAATATGTATCAGTAATGATACGACAAGGTGGTATACTACACCTACATGGATAAATGTTGAGCGTTCACGAAATGATTTAAATATAATTGCAAGAAAAGATACCATTCAGAAGCAAATAAATGTAAAAAGTAAATTATCTACCGCATTCTGGTTAGGTAATATTTTTTCAGGTGCAGGGATTTTTGGACATGCAATTGATTTGACTAATCCCAAAAGATTTACATATCCACCCAATATTACAATTGATTTTAAATCCAATAATTTTTCAAGCAAAAAATACCGAACATGGCTAACACCGGAGAAAGGACTTTTAGCATTTAAAATTTCAATTCCGGAAGGGAATCATTTTTATCTAAACAAAGGAAATGGATATGGATATGGTAATACATTTGGATTTTTAGGCATCTCTGGTGGGGTAGAATATTACTTTTCTGATAAATATTGTATTAATATGGACTTGGGCGCCTTAACGGATTTCATGTTGCCATTTCCTGCGCCTGTAGATCATTTAGGTATTTATCAACGTTCTTTCGCAACTTATGGAGATATTCAACTTGGAAGTGATTACAAAAGGCTTCATTATGATTTTGGATTGCAATATACAAGGACATCGCATTATGAAAGAGAAACTGTTCAATTGTTCCCAGAGTACATTGATATATTGAAGTATTCCAAGACTCAAAACAATATAGGACTTGCTTTTTCAACATATTACAGGATTTCAAATGGTTTTAATCTTGGATTGAATTATTACCCATCTTTTGTGGCTTGGGATAACTCTGGATTCAAAATGCATTATACCCATTTGATATTTTTTGAATTAAACTTTAGAATAGAAGCCTTTAGACCAAGGAAGAAAAAAATAACGCCAGCAAACACGTGGTCATAAAGCATTGGGCACAACCATAAAACACAGCGACATCAATGAAAATCAGAGAATTTAAGCTTGAAGATTTGAATCTTATGGAAATGTGGTTAGCACAAGACTACATTCAAAAATTTTTTGGAAACCCGCAAGATTGGATTAAAGAAATAGCTAAAAACATCAATGCTGATTGGGTTAACTATTTCATTGTAGAATGTCACAGACCAATCGGCTTTCTTCAATATTATGAAACAGATAAGGCTCCTCAGGGAGAATGGTCGGACGAACCAATCGGAACCGTCGGAATAGATTATCTTATAGGAGAGAAAGACTATTTAGGGAAAGGATACGGTTCAAAAATAGTTCGTTTATTGGTTGAGTTAATCAAATCAAAAAACAAGTATGATTACATTGTAGCAGATCCAATTGCAGAGAATATATCATCCATAAAAGTGCTTGAAAATAATGGGTTCAAACAGAAAGCCAATGGACTTTATTGTTTGGATTTGACCAACACAGGAACAAAGAATTAATTAATTTTAGGATGACAAAAAAAATGAATGACAATGCCCAAAAACATATATAAAACATTGGGGTTTAATCGGTTATTCGAGCGCACTACTTCGCATCAAATTTTGTAAGGGTGGATACAGACGCAGCCCGTACTCCCCTGGGTTTCATACCACCAAGCCTTAGCAGCAAGCAGAGCAAAGTGTTACAACAAAACTTTACACAATATTATTGACTGACTATCTGATTTAGATAATAAAAAAATGATGCAGACGTTATAAAAGATATATTATTCTCAATAACATATTGACTGATGAGTAAAATAGTAATTTCAATAATTCTTTTTATAACAGCCTTGTTTTTGACTTATTTGTCTTTGCCGCCTTACGACAATGAATTGATTATTTTGCTTTCAGCGATAACGATATTAATTGGAGGATTTGCATTAGGGTTTTTCATTTCAGCATGGTCAAAAAAAGACAGAAAAGAAAGATTTAAAAATAATCTGAAATACACTTTTGGGATTTCAAGTTTGATTTATATAACAGGATACATTTTCGCATCTATTCAAGGATTATTTTAAATGAGGACATTAAGCAAATCTTTAGCAACTATAATTCTAATACCATCCATTGGATTAGTCTTTTTTTTCGGACAAATGTCTTTAATGGAAGGGAAAAATTTATTTGCTCCTTATATTGACACAGAATTCGCGCAGAATTATACTCCTCAAAAATTCGATTTGATTACCTATAATTTTAATTCTGACAGTGTATTTTCGCTGATAGGTATGCCCCTTCATGAATTTCGGGATACGATTGACGGACAAATAAAAATAAGATGTAATTATACTAATGATGCATACTTGGGTAGGCAAGATAAAAACAAGCATTTAATGATTGGAGATTTTGCATGGTATCGTTCAAGTATTACATTTGATACAAACGGAAAGATTTTAGATATAAACAAAGGTTGGAGTTATGACTAAATAATGTCGTCTGGGCCTGTATATTATTTTGACACGAAAGGGAATCATGGATTTTTCCCTATCATGATTCAATTGAACATTGGTTTTAATGCGAAGAAATGGTAAGAAATCGTAGTTTCTCGTTTTGACAAAGACAAAATAATTGAAGAATGGGTAGCTTCGGATTTGGCTTTTCAATTGATGCTGAAACTAAAATGACAAAACAGAAATCCGAACCGCCAACAGCACCTACCCAAAAGGCGAGCTTTCGTGTTCTGTAGTCGTATTTTAGGACAAGACTGCGGATAAATTTAAACACAAATAAAATCATGAAAAACATATTAGTTATCGTAGGTATCTTGATTGGTGCAGTTTTATTTGTCGTAATTGCTTATGTTTATAATAACTACAATTTTGACAAAGCTCTTTTAAGACAAATAAAGAGAGCCGGAATTATTGAAAAACAAATTAAACTGGATGATGGGACTATATTAAATTATGCAGAAGGACCAAAAAATGGACCAGCTCTATTTCTAATTCATGGACAAACGACTGCATGGCAGATCTATGGAAAAGTCATAAAAGAATTGTCTAATCATTATCATATTTATGCTGTTGATTGCCATGGACATGGAAAATCAAGTCGAAGCCCAAAAAAATACAGCGCAAAATTAATGGGAGAAGATTTTATTTGGTTTATCGAGCATGTAATCGGAAAACCTGTCGTTGTGTCCGGGAATTCCTCAGGTGGACTTTTAGCAGCTTGGCTTGCAGCCAATTCGCCGAAGAATGTCTTAGGCATTGTTTTAGAAGATCCCCCCTTTTTTTCATCTGAAGCAGATAGATGTGAAAAGACATTTGCATGGCTTGATTCATTTGTACCTTGTCATAATTTTTTAAATCAGAATGAAACAAATGATTATACGCTTTATTATTTAGAAAATTGCTATTGGATCAATCTGTTCAAAGAAGGCAAAGAAGGCATCATTAAAAGTGCTAAATCATATAGAGAAAAGCATCCTGATCAAAGATTAGTGATATCTTATCTTCCGCCATCAATAAACCAAATTTTTTATTTCATGGATCAATACGATCCTCAATTTGGAAATACCTTCTATGATTGTTCCTGGATGGAAGATTTTAATCATGAAGAAACACTGTTAAAAATCAGTTGTCCTTCCGTTTTAATACATACAAAATGGAGCTACGATGAAAATGGAGTTCTATTGGCAGCAATGAGTGGAGACGATGCTCAGAAGGCACATTCCCTTATTAAAAATAATGTTTTAATAAATGTTGACTCAGGTCATTCTGTGGCTTACGGAAAGCCAAAAAAGTTTATTGAAATAATGGTAGATTTTCTTGATAAGATAAACGAATAATACCAATACAGATCAGTCCTTAATATAAAATATTTTATCGCAAGTGCATAATCGAGCAGGCCACCCAGCCCTTATGGGCAATCTAACCGGAGCACCACTAAAATCAAAATTAGACAAAAATGAACGAAGAAACACCTAAACAACTTCTCAGAAATCCGGAACAAAAACCTGATGAAATTCTATTCAAAAGTATTCTTGAAAAAGGAACTTTTGAAATAATGAAAATGATTATCCAACAACTTTCAATAGCTGGTATTGACTTCGAGTGGAAATATTATAGGGATGGAAAAGCGTGGTTGGGAAAAGCTACTTTCAAGAACAAAACGATGGTTTGGATTTCGGTTTGGGACAAATTCATCAAAACCAGTTTTTACTTTACCGAAAAAACTCGTCCAACTTTGTCAACCTTGGATATTAACCAGGATATTAAATCTGAATTTGCCACAAAAGAACCTGTTGGAAAGCTCATTCCCTTAGTACTGGAAATAAAAAACAAAGAAATATTGCAAGACTTTATCATTCTGCTAAATCACAAAAAAAATCTACGCTAAAAATCGTCAGAATGAAAGAAAAAATGCCGAAAAGCTTGAAAACGGAAGCAATGAAAAAATATGAGACTGCCGCTAATCGAGTAGGCCGGGAAACTGCACTGCCGTAATGATTTGACGATAAAAATGAATATATTTGTGTTTAAATAATCTGACTAAATGAGAATAACTGAAAGAAAATATTTAGATACTTATATTCAGACTATTGGACATGACATTCCAAGATTAATTCAGAACTTTGATTTTTCTGAAAATAATAGAAATTTTGACTATCTGACAAAATCATCTGCTGTTTATTCTTCTAATATTGAAGGAAATAGTATTGATTTAAACTCTTATATGAATTATGAATTGAACAAAGATAAATTCAAGCCTGGAAAAGAGATAGAGGAAATTGAAGATTTAATTAAGGCATACGAATTTGCCCAAAAAAATAATTTGAATGAGACTAATTTATTGACTTGTCATAGAATTTTCTCGGAGACTTTACTGATTAAAAGCAAAAGAGGAAAATACAGGATTGAGCAAGTTGGAGTATTTGGCAAATCCGGCTTAGCTTATATGGCAATTGAACCTGAATTTGTTGAGCAAGAAATGAAAACATACTTCGAGGATATTGAAGAATTAATTTCTTCAAACCTAAGCGAAAAAGAAGTTTTTTATTTTGCTTCGATGATTCATTTAAGATTTGCACATATCCATCCATTTCGAGATGGAAACGGAAGAGCCGCAAGATTAATTGAAAAGTGGTTTATCACTGAGAAACTGGGACGTGATTTTTGGAAAATATCCTCAGAGGAATATTATAAGGTAAACCAAGCCAGATACTATGAGACAATAAATTTAGGAGTAAATTATTACGAATTGAATTACGACAACTGTTTAGGATTTTTAGAAATGTTTCCAAATTGTTTAAAATAAAGCACGAAAGCACAATCGAGTAGGCCGCCGGGAAAGCCCTGCCCCGAAGCCGACATATAGACAGGGCGCGGGGAGCGCTGCTAAAAAAACACATCTTTTGTCACATCCAATTCAGGTGCACGCTCAAAATCGATCATGGCATTGATTAATCGCAACTTCGAATACTGAGCTATTTCTGACAAGGGAATGGATTTCTCAGCAATCTTCCCGGCAGCCAGTAAATAGTCGCGTTGAACGCCCTTCAGCAAAGGAGTGTCGGGCGTATACCAGCGTTTGCCGTCAAAAAACAAAAGATTGGCCGCCAGAGAATCTGTCAGCATTCCATTCTTTACAATAATGATATCGTCACACTGTTCCCGCTGCTCAAACAAACGATTCAGAGAAGTGCGGTCTGCGGTCTTAAATTTATAGTCTATGTCGTCCGCCACAACTATTTTAACACTACTGACGACACGCTGCCGATAAGGCGTAATTTCAATCTGCTCCTGTTTATCGTTATACAACACGCGGCATTTGTAACGAAAACTCTCTGAATCTGCAGGCATTTTGATAATATCTTCCAGGTTTAAATCTGAATCCACACCATACCATTTTCTGCGCGTACCGTTAAAACGCTTATTGTGAAATTCAATAAGCTGCAGTCTCCCGCTCTCTATTCGTATGGTTTCAAGCAAAGGGAACATATATTTTATCGATTAATTCTTTGTATTCCTCGGTCGCCTTACTTTTGAAAGTAATTCCACCTCCGCTCTTGAAAAAAAAGCCAGCCTCCGTTTTCTCAATGTAACGTATTAATACACAACTATCAAGATTCTCACCGTCAAAATAGCCTGCCACGCCTGTATAAAAACCTCTTTGATGAGTCTCGGCCATCTCAATGATTTCGAGGGTTCTGTTTTTGGGGGCTCCCGAAATAGATCCGGCCGGTAACATTTCAAACAAGATTTCCCCAAGGTGACTCTTATAATCAGCAGCTAATTGCCCGCTGATTGTAGAACTTACCTGCAGGAGGTTCTTGTTTCCGGCTTGAATTTCTTCCACATAGCGATAGCGTTCCACCTTAATTTCTGTCGCTACCCGGCTCAGATCGTTGCGCAGTAAATCGACAACAGTAGCGTGTTCCGCCATTTCTTTGTTGTTTGCAAGTATCTTGGATTCAGCTTCGGGAAGACCGGCATCAATGGTTCCTTTCATGGGAAATGTGCTGATTTTCCCCTTCCTGATTTGAATAAAGGTTTCCGGAGAAAACACCACAAAACGATCTTGAAACAAAAGCCGGTATTTTGCCCTGGAAAGATGAAAAATATCTTTGAGCGAACAAGCGGGCTGTACCGGAGTAGAAAAGGTCAGATTTAACAAATACGAATCGCCTCTGTTCAGCGCAGATTTCACTTTTTTAAAAGCCCGTTCGTATTCTTTGAAAGTGATATTTTTTTGATTCAAATCGAGCTTCCCTGCCAGATCCGACTGAGAAGGATAATTGGATACGCCATCGAAATTGAATAGTACCCCCTTGTTGCAGGATTCTTGTTTTTCGCCTACCCAGACCGAAGAACAAGCAAAATCCACCACAAACAAAAAAGGCTTCGATTGATTTCCGTACTTATTCATCCTCAAAACGGCAGCATCCTTGTTTAACAACATGTCTTATGGTTTAAACAATTTTTGCAAAGATAGAAAAAAACGTATATTCGTTGCGGTTTTGGCTTAATTACCAAAGCTTTCCGGATATGATTACCTATGAAAGACTCCAGCCCAGAGCCTCTTTGAGTGAATTGTTCGATCTGATAGAAATCTACGAGGTTCCTAAAGAAGATACTCCGCTTCGCTTGCGCTTTTTACCCGAAGAAAGGCGCTATTTGTCATTTTGTTGCGGCTCGGCTTTTTATTATGAAATTCTTGGAATCAGAACATATTTTCGTGAACAATTCTTTTTCTCAGGTGTCAGCCCGAATTATGCCAAAATCAGTCTTGACGGAGCACTAACAATGATCAATTTCCGGCTGTCTCCATGCAGCATTTTTCGCTTCACCGACAAAGATGCCAGCCTCTATGCCAATAAACTTATTGCCTTTGACAAACTGCTGGATGTTGACAGTGGCAGGCTTATTGAAAATTTAATCAAAACAGACGACTTACAAAAAAGGGTCAACCTTATTCAAGATTTTATTGAGCAATTAGCCTTAAATAGGCCAAGTGTACGCGATGAGAAATTTTCGGAAATTATCAGGGATATTCTAAACAACAAAGGACAAATCCATGTTCAACAACTGATCGAAAAACATGCTGTCAGTTATACCTATATGGAGCGATTGTTCCATCATTACATTGGCATTTCTCCAAAAAAATACAGCAGTCTGCTCCGGATAAAACACATTATTGAACTTTCCAGAGAAAAACCATCAATGCGCTACATCGACCTGGCCCTTGAACAAGGATATTACGACCAGGCTCACTTCAACAAAGAATTCAAACAATTTACCGGAATCAATCCCCACACTTTTAGCAGAACAGAAAAGTTAATGGGTGATGTTTTCGTTTTGATGGATTAGTTTGAATTTTTACAATTTTTAGATTCCTCAAGTTTTTAGTTTTGGATCGTATTCCCCGATTAATCCAAAACAGCCATGAAAACACCTGTTCTGCTTAAGCGCCTGCTATTGTTTCCACATCGCCTCTGTCTGGTATTTTTCCTTAGCCTGGCTTTGCCTTCCTATGCCGTACCGAGCCTGCCCTGCTCAGAGAATTTTGATGCCGTTACAACACCGGCTCTACCCCAGGGATGGACATCCATCTCTTTGCCTGCCTACTACCCAAACCAGGTAATAACAACTATCGTCAACTATTCAACCAATAACATAGCTGTTTCTATGTCAAATTATATTCAGGGCAGCACAGCTGAATATATGCTGATTTCGCCGGAAATAAGCATGCTGAACAACAGCTTGCTTCGTTTTAAGGCCTGGAATGGAAGTCAATATCCGGCCACTTTGCTTGTGGGATATATGACTGACCCCAAAGACCCATCCACTTTTGTGTCCGTACAAAAAATAGAACACATGCCTTTTTTTACTCCCGCATCGCAGACCGCAGGTTTTCACGATTTACCCGACGAGGCTCGCTATATAGCTTTCCGGCATGGAAACATTTTGGAAGGGGAAAGCAATATGCCCATTTACATTGATGATTTTGAATTGGAAATTCTGCCTGCCAATCCTGCCCCTTCCAATCTTTACGGTCTGGGTACTTCGGCCTCTGCAGCCGACCTGAGCTGGAGCGAAAACGGCAGTGCGAATAAATGGGAAATAAAGTACGGGGCAAAAGGCTTTAATCCATCGACAGAAGGCACTTCGCTAATTATTGAAAATACTCCCTCGGCAACATTGGACAATCTGAACAGCTTTAGCACTTACGATTTTTATGTGCGTTCCATTCTTGCAGATTTAAGCCAGAGCGAATGGGCCGGGCCTGTAAGTTTTGGCACCTACCAGCAAGCCCTGCAAGTGCCCTTTCTGGAAGATTTCGAAAGCAGCACCGCCAACGACTGGATGATCGTTAATGGCAGTCAATACAACAAATGGCACTTAGGCGGCGCAGAGAAACACCAGGGTTCACAGGCTGTTTACATCTCAGACAACGAAGGAACCGACAATCGATACAACACAAACGAGACATCGCTGGTGCATATATTCCGTGACATCCGCTTTCCTGAGCAAAAAGGGAAATTCTATTTAGAATATTGGATTAAAGGTTACGGCCAATTCCTGGACTACCTGAGGGTACATATAACCGATGCCAACAACTTACCCCTGGCGGGCAGTGGCCTGAAACTCTGTTACTACATCGGTGAAGCTCAAGTCTACAACAACCCCAACTGGAGCGAAAGAATCATCGAATTAGACCAGAGCCTGGCAGGTAAAACCTGCAGGCTGGTGTTTAGCTGGAGCAATAACGCCAGCTCCGGAGTACAGCCTCCTGCAGCCATCGACGATATTCAGCTTGTATTCGAACCCTACAATACTGTCACAGGTTCTGTTTATGGACTTGACAATAATCCGGTGCAAAATGCTCGTATTGTGATAGGTGATCTGTCTGCACAAACTGACCAGGACGGAAATTATGTTTTAAACGGCCTGCCGCGCGGTACTTACTCCGTTTGGTGCGAAGCCCCCAAACATGCCACTCAATTTGAGCAAATCAGCCTGGGTACAGGCGACACCTGTGTCAGCAACTTTCAGTTAAATTATCGAAGTGACTCACTGCCTGCCGATCTGGGCGTAGTTACCGAATTGCCCGACAACGAGGGTTATCAACATACGGCCGTCAACGGAGCCCATGTTTACTCTCCCGATTTCGAAAACACGCTGAGGATTTACGATTGCACAAATCCGGCCTCGCCTCTGCTAAGTTCCACTTTGAATATCCCCTCCGTGGGTAATGCCTTTTTTGGTGATTATTTATTTGTCGGCTCCACATCAGACCGCCTTGAAATATACGACTGCAGCAAAGCGAACAGCCCCGCTCATATTGACAGCTGGCTTATTCAGGGAGAAGCCAAAGGAATGGCTTTCCACAAACAGCATGCGTACGTGATTTCCCAAAGCGGAAGCAGCTACCCCATTCTGGGCGTGGCTGACCTCCGAGACACGGCGTCCATCACCGAAGTTCATACCGAAACGCTTGCTTTTACCGGTTGGTCTGTTATGACTATTGACGAAGATCGTAACTTACTCTATATACTTGGCTATTGCAACGATACCTGCTCTCTCTTAAGTATTTTCGATATTTCCAACCCCTCCTCGATCGATGAACTTTCTTGTACCGAAATTCATCAGGATGTGTGCGGCTTTGTTTTAACTGGCAAAAAGGTCGTCCTGGCCTACAACAAAGACAACTACAAACAAGGCTACCTGGAAGTATTTGACACCAGCAACCCGGCCCAGGCTTCGAGCCAACAGATTCATACACTCCCCGAGGGCTGCAGCATCTACGAAATCAGTGAATACCAGGGTAGTATTTTTGGCTTTGTCCGTCCGAACTTTTCGTTGGTCTCTTTTGTTTACGACGCCAAACAAAATCAGATTTATCAAGGCCTGAGCAGCAAGGTTTACCCCGACTGGATTGATGCCTCCCTGACTTTTCTGGAATTACCGACACCTTTGCTGCGTTCCGCTTCTACATTGAATGAAACGCTTATCGCTGTTTCAACAGGCAATGTTTACGGCAGCGGCTCCCCTCCCCAAAACTTGTACAAAGTCAGCAAAACTCCCTCCGAAATCCATTCTCTCACTATGGGAATTTCGCCCGAGGAGGCCGCAGTTGACGGATGCACTGTAACTCCCGAGCCCGGGAAAACCCATATTTATACCAGGCCCACCACGGTGCCCATCAAAGCCAGCCCCGGCGATGGCTGGTTTTTCAGCCACTGGGAAGGAGCCACAGGCGAAGCAGAATCTGAAGTGCTGGTTGAAGGTGATGTCGAAGTCACGGGTGTTTTTGGGCCTATCCTTTTACTGACAGACAGCAAACCCAGGGAAACAGATTGCTGTTGCAATGTGCTTCAATCCCTCTACCAGGCAGGCAGTCTTACATTCAGTGCGCTTCAGGACGATTGGAAGCTGATGGGCTTCACAATGAACAGCAGTGGTACCGGAGATGATTTGGCAGACATTGACTCCGTTGTGGCAATAGCCAACAAAGAAATCATCTGCCATTATTCTTCGGACAACGGCAAAGCGGTAGTTACTATAACACCACCCATTGTTATTCCTGAAAACACCAGCTTTACAATTTATATTTTGTACAATTTTGGTTTTGATCCCGAAACCTATGCCCTGGACACCGTCAAAACCTTTGAATGGATCACCAATGCAGGAAGCGTACAAGCCTTTCCCGTTCATTACAGTCCGGGATTGATAGAAGGAGTTGCCCGAATGCGAACACTGAGCCTGGGCAGAGTCCTGAACGATATGGATGCAGCCTTTTCCACTATTGAAGAAGCCGTTGATAAAACTGCGGCCGGTGGCAGTATCATTTTATGCCCCTTAGAACACGAAACCAATGTGAGTTTGGATAAAAACCTGATCATTACAGGTCAACCAGACCGTAAAAAAGCCACCATAGTCAGAGCAAAAGACCAGGACAAGCCCATATTCCAGCTTATGCCCGAAGCCAATAAAACAGAGTTTAAAGAATTTATAATTTCAAAATAAGGCCGCCATGAAACGGATTTGTTGCACCATACTAGCAGTCTTTGCATTGGCATTCAATGTACTGGCTCAGAACGATGAAGTGCCCGAAATCAGTCCCAACTTTCTTGCCTTCGACGAAGAAAACTGGAGCCTGCTCAGCTACGACAGCTACAGTGGTGATGCTGTACTCAGCTATACCGGTGAGAAACCCGACTTTATTGCCGGCAAAACCGTGACCACTTTATCGAACGACACTATAGGCTATTTCCTGCGAAAAATAACAGAGATTCAGGAAAACGGGAACACCTTAATGCTCAAAACCAGCCGGGCCGACATGGAAGATGTTTTCATGAACAAGTCCTTTACTCTCAATACTACCGGTATGAGTCTTCGCAAGGGGGTTTCTCTCAGGTCGGCTGCGGATATTTCAAAGGCACTGACAGACGAACAGGGACATATTCACCCGGTAGAATACATAATTCGAAGCAAGAATACCCGGGGCAAACAGGAAATCAGAAAAATCAACTTTGTGCACATGAATGAACCTTCCCCTGGAGGAGGCCCCGTTGAAAGCCCTGTTCTTGCAGAAACCACCGGATCTGCCCGGGCGGTCGGGCCTGCCGGAAGCGAAAAGCTTGCTGAGACCAATGGCTTTGCCGAAACCGGTAAGCCTGCAAAAGCGGCCGAAGAATTCAACATCATCAATATCTACGAAGACTTAAGCGATATGGATTTGTACCAGTCGGGCGATTTTCGTTTTTTCATCGAAGAGGGACATCTGTTGTTCAAAGTTGATGCGGTACTCGATTTTGTTTTCAACGCCAGGCAAGTTTCGGGCGAACAAGAAATTATCCGGGACGGTGAGCTCCAGGAGTTTCAATTCTACCTGCAGGGCATAGCCGAAGCCAAAAGCAATTACAAAATGAGCTTTAGTGCAGAATATTCCACCGATGACGAAATTGAATTGCTCGAAGACCTGATAGATGTTACGGTCAAATTTATGGTAGGCCCCGTTCCGGTCTGGATTAGTTTTGGCCTGGACATTATGGCTGCCTACAGTTACAATGCTCAGGCCGAAGTCGTAGCCACCTGGGGGACCCAGGCCAAACAGACGGTCAAAATCGGAGGTAAATACATCACCGCTGGCGGCACTTTTTCTCCCATAGCCGAAAAAGAATTCAGCTACGAATTTGAACCCTTGATTGTGGTGGGCGAAGCAGACGTGAATGCCAAAGCAGAAATATTCCCCCGTACCAGTATGATGATTTACAGTGCCGCGGGGCCCTATTGTGATGTGGCCCCCTATCTCAGCGCCGATTTCAAGGCCAAAGCCATGGTGAGCAGTGGCGGAGAAAGCGATTTAAAATGGAACAGCAGTCTGAATTTCGGCATCGATTTCAGAGCCGGACTTAAGCCGGCTTTTCTGGAATGCCTGCTGGGCGAAGTTGGGCCCTATTCCACTGAACTTTACAAATATACAATCTGGGAATCGCCCTGCAACATTGATTTAAGCAACAAGCCCGACAACAGCTATATTCTCCCGGCTACCCTGCCCCTGAGTTTCAAAATCTCTGACAATCTGCGGAACAGAGCCCCTTTTGCCGCCTTGTTTCTTGAAGTCAGCCACGGTACGCTCAACGCTCCCTGGGTAGTGGCCAATACCAGCGGCCTGGCCTCGGTCAACTGGACGTTGGACGAAAACGCCAAAACGGATAAACAAAAGCTGACCGCCAGGCTGATCAACACCGAAGATGAAACCATTGACGAATATGAACTTGTTGTACATGTAGACAACAGCAGTACCGGCATATACATAGAAAACCACGTCGGGGGCGATTCATTAATTATCACTGACGTAGACTTCAGAAACCTGGACAGAGCAATCTTTTCCAAAAACGAAAACAAAGCCGGAATCATGCTCAACAAAGCAGGTTTTGAGGCTTGCGAATCAGGTCTGTCGGGGCATTACGGTCATATTGTAATGGAACATTC
>CAZNQD010000039.1:0-5877 GCA_964575345.1 uncultured Bacteroidales bacterium | reverse complement strand
CCGAAGCTGATCGTTTCGATGATGTCTACATTTACAAAAACAGTTTTTCGGGTAAAAAAACGGCGGGAGGTCCGGATCAAACAGCTATTCTTATCACGGACAACAAGAAGGTTTATTTGGACGAAAATGAAATTCAGGATTTTGAAACCGGCATCTATGCCTACAATATCTTTAATTCAGGAAACATAAGCAATCAAAAAATCCTCACCACTTTCAACGGATTTGAACTAAGTTATATTACTAACGTAAAGCTGATTTCCAATACAGTACAACTCAAAGGGGATATCGCCATGAACGAAATGGATAGTTATGTGGGGCTTTTTCTAAAGAATTCCGACAACAACCAAATTGTTCGCAACAACATCAACAGAATGTGTACCGGCATTATAGAACGCAACTGCAACAACAACCATTTCTCTGCCAACAATATCAACCAAAGCCAGTGTGACAGCACAGGTTTACGTTCAACACTCTCGGGCTCGGACTTTGTAAACAATAATTTTACCAACAACAAGGGTGCCGCCTTGCTCTTTGACAACAGCCGGCCCTCTTTAGTAGCCAATAATAATTTTATCAATAATGCCATAGGCATTGGGAACAATACGCAAAATTCGATTGGATCCCAGGCAGGCTCTGCTGAAATAAGCGTTCATAATAATTATTTTGAGGGCCAAAACCTGGCTAATACCCTGGGACAGATCAATGCAGTCAATAATTTATCAACACCCGTTTCGCTGGTCTGCGATTTTCCATTTGACACGCTTTTTGTTCCCTCCGGAGGAAAAGACAACCTGGTACTTCATGTGCAAAATTTCGCTGATTTAAACGACAGTGTGCTCGTCCATTTAAGTGATCCTCTCGGCTGGATTAGCAATGAAAAAGTTCAGTCCCGACATTTTACCGACAGCACCGGCACTTTGTTTTATGTGGTTTTCAGTGCTGCTGGCGAAAACAATCTCCGCAGTGCCTATACAACAGATCTTGTCAAAGCCGAGGTGCATTCGGTCAAGTACGGGAGCCTGGCCCGGGATTCAATTGTTCTGGCTATTTACGGGCAGGAACTAAAAAACATACAAATTCAACCCCAAAGGATGACCCTGCATTGGCAGGACAGTATACAATTTGTTGCCACAGCTTACGACCAATACGAATGGGAAATGAGCCCTGCCCTTTGCTGGCAAAGTTCTGCCGGAAATATTGACCAGGAAGGCTGGCTGCGATTTTCGGAGGCCTTCGAAGGACAAGTTGTTGTGACAGCTACGGACACTGTTTCTATGAAATCTGCTTCGACTCAATTAATGCTTACCGATGTTCAGCCTTACCTTGACAGCATTGCTATTCTACCGGAAGTTCAGGAAATCAAGGCAGGCGAAAGGATTCAATTCCAGGCGAAAGGATTCAATCAGTTTGGTTATCCCATTGATTTTGGAGCCCTCTGGAAAGCAAGCGCGGGAAATATAACTGAAACAGGCTGGTTTGTTGCACCGCTCAAAAATTCGGAGATAATCATTACTGCCTGCGACAAGGATTCTCTTTTAAGCAAACAGCTTGCCTTTGAAGTGATCTGTATGCAGGAAGTTTACCAAAAAGCTGTACTGTGCGGAGACCAGGATAGTTTGTACATCAGTGACCGATGGATACGAGAAGCCGGCATTTATCACGACAGTATTGCTGGCGATTCCTGTTCGGTACATTACATACTTGAGCTTATCAAAGCGGATCTTCCCAATGTGAGTCTTGTCTTGCCTTTTGATACCCTGGCCAAAACAGAACAAGCTCAGGTATTGAGCGGAGGCTCCCCTGCCGGCGGGATTTATTTTATCGACAATCAACAAGCCAGTCAGTTTGATCCTTTAAATTACGAAGTCGGGAAACACCTGGTAAGTTATTTATATACGGACGAATTGGGCTGCTCCAAGCTGGC
This sequence comes from uncultured Bacteroidales bacterium, assembly GCA_964575345.1. Lineage (GTDB taxonomy): Bacteria > Bacteroidota > Bacteroidia > Bacteroidales > UBA1402 > UBA1402. The sequence continues at coordinate 3,953 of CAZNQD010000039.1, read as the reverse complement.
AGAAGCAGCAGTTGAGGTCGTTATTCAAAGTATTTATCTTGACGGAACAGAACTTGGAACAATACGCATTTATCCCAATCCCAATAAGGGGAAATTCAGCATCGATCTGGGGAATCTGAAAAACGAAGTCATAGAAATTTCACTGTACGACATTTCGGGCCGGGTTATAAAATTGCCCCAACAGCAATACAGCCGTCAACTGATAGAACTGGAAGGCCTCAGCGACGGCATCTATTTCTTGCGCATCCGATACAACAATCGGTACAGCAACCACAAAATTGTAGTGCAATCCTTCCCCTAAAGCGAGAGGCGGAGACCAGGCATCAAAACTCTGGCTCGGGAGGTCCCGGCTAGTATTGACGAATTGATTCTCTGTATACCAGGCTACTTTGGCAACTGTAATCGAGACTGATGTAAATGATTTGACTCCGGGATGTTTTTCTGACATCCCGGACTTGTTTATGCCTAAGGGAACAGGCTTTCTTTCTTTTTTGTTTAAAGAATCAAGAAAAAAAACTAATTTTACCTTCAAACCAATCAACAACTAACAGCATTCCTTTTGTTCCAACTTTACAAAAATCAAGCTTATGATCTGTAAACGCTTTTTAATCGTTTTATTCAGCTTTTTTTGCCTGTTTGGCAGCGCAGAGATTCCGACCCAAAAAGCCCAAAATCCTGTAATATTTGCCGACGTGCCCGATATGTCTATGATGCGTGTGGGCGATACGTATTACATGAGCAGCACCACTATGCATATGGCTCCCGGAGTACCCATTATGACTTCAAAGGATTTGGTTAACTGGGAAATGGCCAGTTATTGTTACGACATTCTGGACGATGTGGATGCATTGAACCTGGTCAATGGCAAAAGCACTTACGGCAGGGGCACCTGGGCCAGCAGCATACGCTATCACAAGGGACTTTTTTACGTATCCACTTTCGCCCAAACCACCAACAAAACTTATTTTTTTACCACCGATGATCCGGAAAAGGGTGAATGGAAAAAGACCTCCTTTTCTCCGGCTTACCACGACCACAGTCTGTTTTTTGATGATGACGGCCGTGCATACTTTATCTGGGGTGTGGGCCGTTTGCGCATCATCGAGCTCGAGGCCGACCTGAGCGGTGTTAAAAAAGAAACGGAACGGGTGTTGATCGAAAATGCCAGCGCACCGGCAGGTAATCAGATGGGCTTGCAGTCCGAAGGTTCTCAGCTGTTCAAAATAAACGGCATGTATTATTTGTTCAATATATGCTGGCCCCGTGGAGGTATGCGCACGGTGGTGATACATCGCGCCTCCAGCCTCGACGGCCCCTGGGAAGGGCGACTTGCCTTGCAGGACAAGGGTGTGGCCCAGGGCGGTTTAATCGACACTCCCGACGGGCGCTGGTTTGCCTATCTTTTCCGCGATTATGGTTCAGTAGGGCGGATACCTTACCTGGTTCCCGTGCATTGGGAAGAAGGCTGGCCTGTATTGGGAATAGAGGGCAAAGTGCCCGATGAGCTGGATCTGCCGGCCAGTCAGGGCCTAAAACCGGGCATCGTCAACGACGATGAATTCAATCGCAAACCCGGCGAACCCGGCTTGCCTCTGGTCTGGCAATGGAATCACAATCCAGACAACAGCCTCTGGTCGCTGAGCGAACGTCCCGGCTACCTGCGTTTGAAAACCGGGCGAATCGACCAAAGCTTCCTGCTGTCACGCAACACGCTGACTCAACGCAGTTTTGGACCCCGGAGTTCTGGTAGCACCCTGCTGGATGTTTCCAACTTGAAAGACGGTGACGTGGCCGGTCTGGTGGCCCTGCAACGCAAGTTCGGACAGGTAGGTGTCAAAATGGAAGACGGTCGCAAGTACTTGTTTATGACCAGCAACAAAACCGACACCCCCACCGAAATTGAGAGACTGCCGCTGAATAAGAAAAAGGTGTACCTGAGAATTGATTGCGATTTTCGTGAAATGACCGATGTGGCCCGCTTCTATTATAGCCTGAACGGCAAAACCTGGAAAGAAATCGGTCGGCCCCTCAAAATGGAATACACCCTGGTAGAGCATTTTATGGGCTATCGCTTCGGGCTTTTTAATTACGCCACCAAACAAAGCGGCGGCTGTGCCGATTTTGATTATTTTCGCATCAATGACCAAATTATTGAAAACAATGACTAATAAAGAGCATGCTTCCTGTCACAGGCAAAAACTTGAACTAATAAATCTCAAACGGATTAGCGCTCCGTTTCTATCTTTTATCACTTCGCTAAAACTTGCAATCTTAGATTTCAAGCCCCATCTTGTCTGCTTAATCCTTTCAATTATAATCTCAGACGCTCTCTTTACTCCCCTTGCGGCGCAAAACCCTGTTATCCGGGATCAGTTTACGGCTGACCCTTCGGCCCGGGTTTTCAACAACAAAATGTATGTGTTTCCATCGCACGACATCAGAGCGCCCCAGGGCAAAAACCTGCGCAAAGACTGGTTCTGTATGGAAGATTACCACGTTTTTTCGTCAGAGAACGTCAGCGACTGGACCGACCACGGAACCATCCTTAGCCAGTACGAGCCTGCCTGGGTCGATTCTGCTTCGTACAGCATGTGGGCTCCCGATTGCGTGGAAAGGAATGGGAAATACTACTTTTATTTTCCGGCCAACACCAGGGCAGATCAAAACGGCCGTAGAGGTTTTGGCATTGGAGTAGCCGTGGCTGAACGGCCCGAAGGCCCCTATCTGCCCCAAGCCGAAGCCATCAGGGGTGTACACGGAATAGATCCAAACGTCTTTATCGACAAGGACGGCCAGGCCTACCTCTATTGGTCGCAACAGCACATTTATGTGGCCAAATTGAAAGAAAACATGCTTGAACTGGATTCAGAGCCTTACATTATACCCAACTTGCCGGAAAAAGGACTTAAAGAAGGGCCCTGGGTTTTTGAAAGAGAGGGGATCTACTACCTGACTTTCCCCCATGTTGAAAATAAAACAGAACGCCTTGAATACGCTGTCGGCAAGCACCCTATGGGCCCCTTTACCATGTCGGGGGTCATCATGGACGAATCGCCCACGGCTTGCTGGACCAATCATCATTCCATTTTGGAATACCAGGGCCAGTGGTATCTGTTTTATCACCACAACGACTATTCTCCGGATTTTGACAAAAACCGCTCCATACGCATAGACAGCCTTTTCTTCATGGCGGACGGAAAAATACAAAAAGTACGCCCCAGTCTGCGGGGAGTAGGATTGACTCCGGCCAATACGGCGATACAACCTGACCGGTATTCTGCCCTCAGCCCCGAAGGGGCCCTAATCCATTTCATAGACAAAAGCAGCCCTTTTGAAGGGTGGAAAACAACATTAAGCAAGCCTGGAGCCTGGGTTCAGTATAATGCCGTCGACTTTGGCAATAAAAAGAAGCAGAGAGTGCAAATCAGGGCACTGGCACCACAAGGCGGCATACTTGAGCTCAGGTTAAACAGCCCCGACGGGCCTCTTTTGGCCAATCTTAGGCTCCCGGTCGGTTCTGACTGGGCAAACTACGACTTCAAAACTAAAAAGACCAAAGCCGGTAGAGCCGATTTGATTGTTCTGCTCCGCTCCGCAACCGAAGTAGAGATTGACTGGCTCAGGTTTCAGCCCTAAAACACGAAATCAACTGTCTACCTGATTGATGCACAAACCTTAACATCTATACTCATGAAAAAAACTTCTTTTACTTTAATCTTTCTGCTGATTAGCTATTTCAGCTTTGCCCAGTTTGCAGGTATGATGCGCGGTCAACAGGCAGAAAGCCTGCCCGAAGGCTTCAAACCCTCTTCGACCAACACCTTCCTTGCATTGTATCCGGCCGTCAATGCTCAAACCCGGGATGCGCTCTGCAAAGTAATGGCTCCCACCGCCAACACTGTTCGGGTGGATTTATGCAAAAATTTTTCTTCTGGCGGCCGCTTCAGCCAGAT
>CAZNQD010000038.1:17429-21959 GCA_964575345.1 uncultured Bacteroidales bacterium | reverse complement strand
GATGGTATCATTGCCATTACCGGGCCGGGCTATGTGGAAGGTAATATCGTGAACGGACCATCGGGTGTAAATCAGGTTAAGCTGCCGGATAAATTTGTACGACAGCGCGAAATATTCAACCTGACGGGTATCCGGACCAAAACGCTGACCCGGGGCATCAATATTATCCGGACCACCTTTAGTGACGGTAGTGTTGAAGTTCAAAAGTTCTATTACGACGAATAGTTACAACAAATATCTTTATTACTCATTTTTTAATCTAACCATTTATGAAAAAAGCGTATGTTTTGCTCTTAGTGCTGATGCTTTTACCTACATGGCTCAGAGCGCAAGCAGTCTTCGAAAACACTACGGTCCAATCGACCTATGTATTGTCGGGAGCTGCTTTGCCCTCGGTGGCCGATGTGGATACTGCAGAAGCCTTTTCGACCACTCAGTTTATTCTGGGTCCGGGATTGCAGGTAAAAACTTTTCAGAAAGTGTCCAACGATTTGACGGCCACTTTGTTTGAAGAACCCAATGCTACTGCTCTGACCATGAGCGGAAAATTACCCGATTATGTGCTCACGTTTATTTTAAAACCCTCGAAGGGCGTAACCTTCAAACCTACCAACATCTCGTTTAAAACCTTTAAAAATGGCACAGGAGACGAAGTTAAGATTGATGTTATGAATCAACGCGGCGAGGCTGCAGAGGCTCTGGTGTCAACAATTACGGTTCCTCGTAACGATGCTGCCGGAGGTTATTATACCAGCGTATCTCTGGATATTACCGATGCTGCTGCTTCGAACGAAACCTATATCCTCAAGCTTTATCCCTGGGGTAAAGGTATGCGTTTGGGCAAAGGTTGTGCCGTAAGTGATCTGGTAATCACCGGTGTGGTAGACGGTACGGTGATTTTTGTACCGAAATACACGATTACTCCGCTTGTCAGTCCCGAAGGGGGAGGAGAAATCAGCATTAATCCTCCCGGAACGCTCTTTGACGAAGGTACAGCCCTGAGTCTGGAAGCCTGGAGAGAATTTGGTTTTGAATTTGTCAACTGGACCAATTCAGAAGGTACTGTACTGACAGACCAGAATGTGCTTGATTTGGTCTTGATGTCAGATACTACGGTAACTGCCAATTTTACGCCCATAAATACCTACGAGCTGACTATTACTGCTCCGGCGGGTGTAAAGGATTATATGTTTGATCTGGATCCTGCCTTTAATCCGGTTGCTGGTAAAAAAATGTATGAAACTGGCAGTTCAGTTCTGGTCAGCCCTCGCTCCAACGCCATAATGAACTTTACAGGCTGGGCCGGTGGAAATGCCGGACCTGATACCACAGTGACCATGACAGCCAATGTTATCCTCGAAGCTGACTACGATGTCAAAAGTTATCTGGCCGGCTGGGATTTCTATGTGGCGGGCAACAAAGACCGTCCTGCCGATTTTGCTTCGGCCGAAAATCAGGCTGCCAAACTTTCACTTATCAATGAAGCAGGCACCAGCAACAGCTGGCTGGACAAGTCCGAAATGCTGGGAGCCAGTTACGAAGGCAAATATGGTGCTGTCAACTGGAAACCCCTGGTTGATAAATATTATTACCAAACCTGTGTAAATGCTTCCATGTTCAACAACATTAAGGTGGTTGCCTCCATGTTGTACAACTACAATGCCTATCAGAAGCAATTGGTAGAATATTCTCTGGACGGTACCAACTTTACTACTCTGGATACTATTGTAATGTCCAGCAATAAAGTTTGGTATACCAAAACGGTTGCCCTGCCTCAGGAAGCGGACTATGCTTCAAAAGTATACATTCGCTGGATACCCGATTACACATCGACCGTTGCGGGCACAGCCTCAAGCAACGACGGAACTTCGATTACCGACATTTTTGTCTATGCTGAAGGCCTCAAAACCGACGCTAAGGCAGAAATCACCGACTCTGTTGTTGTGAACCCCAACTTTGATACCAATATCACTGGTTGGACTAGTACCACTGGAGCAAGCAGTAACAAGATTGCCACCAACCAGACCGGAGACTTCACCGGGCCCTTCTGGGAAAACTGGAAAAACACCAATTATACTGGTAAGATGTCACAGGTTATCAATGGTTTGTCCAACGGATCCTATCTGTTGAGAGCTGCCGCTTTCTGTAATAATGGTGGTGATGGCTTGTTTTTGTTCGCCAACAGCGGCAAAACTCAGGTTAAAACCACCGCGCCTACTTTCCACGAAGTGATTGGCGTTGTTACAGATGGAACGCTGGAAATTGGCTTGCTGGCCGAACAGGCCACCAACAACTGGATTGGTCTGGATAACGTTAAGCTCTACAGCTTAGGGTTCATATTAAACGATATGATTGCAGCTTTGGAAGAAGTCATTATTGAGGCCGAAGCCATCACCGGTGATATGCAGGCAAGTGTGGCTACCGGCCTTGCTGATGCCATAACAGCTGCCAAAGCTGCCGTTGCATCCAGGATTGAGGCTGATGTAGTTGCTTCTCTTAGTGCCTTGCGCACGGCTATTGGAGCTGCTGACAGTTCTATCCGTTTGTACGCTGCATTCCCGGCTGCACTGGCAAAAGCCAATTACATCTATAGTGCTACAGCGGCTGAGGCAAGCGTATTCCAGGCCGCTATCACAGCTGCTAACGATGCTTTTACGGCCAAAACCGCCGACCAGGCCGCTTACGACGCTCTGGTGGCTGCCACGGTTTCGTACAGAGCTGCCAACGATGTCACAGCCTATGTGGTAAATCCCGATATGACCGAAGGTAAAACCCCGGGCTGGGCTAGTGACTTTGGCGAACAGACAGCCAAGTATGCCGGTTTTGAGGGAAAATTCCTCGAAAAATGGATCAGTGCTGCCAGCAATCTGGCCGATTTCGATTTAAACCAAATCATTGCTGATCTACCCAACGGAACCTATACCCTGAGCGCCTGGATTATTGCCACTAAGCAAAATCAGGCAGGCGAGGCTTCCAAAACCTATGTTCAGAATGTATACCTCTATGGCAATAATGATTCTACGGCTGTATCAAGCTTAAACAATACGCCCGAAGAATTTTTTGTCAACGTGACTGTAGCTGACAATACGCTGAAAATAGGCTTTGCCGGCATCAGTTGTACGGCCAACTGGGTTGCAATCGACAGATTTAAGTTGATGAGCCATGATGTTTCTACCTTGCTGGCAGCTAAGCAAGTATCCCTGGATGCCTTGATTGTTGAAGCAGAAGCTGTAGTTGCCGGAGTGGACAGTGCCATGTTGGGTAACGAGTTGTTTAAATACGCTCCTGCCAATCTGGACGCCCTCAATGCTGCCATAGATTCAGCCGGGGCTTTTGCAGGTACTACGGTAAACGAATACGTAGAAATGGAAAACTTCCTGACAGCAGCTATGAACAATCTCAAGAAGATGAATCAGCCGCTGGCCACTCAATTTTTCTATATTGTACATAGTTCCCAGAACCGCTTGGATGTAGCTGATGGCGTTAAGATTAATGCAGCTGCTGATTCTGCCTATTATCAATGGTTTAGAGTGATTCCGCTCAATACCGGCGAATTGAATGCTTACAACATAATGACTGTTGACGAAAAATTTGTCGGCTTGTCGGGTGCCAATTCCTGGAGTACATCTGTACAGGAAACAGCATCCTCGGACAATAATGTCAAATTTATTCTTGAAATGATCGACGGCAGCAAATACAATCTCAGAACTGTCAATGGTTTGTTCGGTACTGATGCGGCCACCAGCGGGTCGGGTGTTTACGGTAACAAAGCTGCCGGGGCCAATTCCGAGTGGAGCTTAATCGAAGTAGAAGATACTGTTTATCAGTTCTATAACTTCTCTATCGAGTTGAAATCCGTGTTGGACGAGGCGAATGCTCAATTAGATACTACTAAGATAGCAGCCGATGTGTTTGCCGCAGCCATAGCTACAGCTCAGGCAGTGTACGACAGGGGAACGGGTGCCAGTGTACCCGAACTGCAGGCCGCTATTGCAGCATTGAACGACGCCATCCTGGCCTTTGTGGAAGCCAATACCAAGCCACCGGTCGTTATCAACAAAGACGATTATGTGGCCTTCTACAGTCAGGATTATGAATTGGTAGCTCAGGCTTCGGATGTATGGACTTCGCCCAACAATCAGGCAGGCTTCTCTCTGGTCGAAGAAGAAGGCAACAAGTATATCAATTACGTTCACGGTAACGCCAATTCCAGAGGTGCTTACAGCAACTTAGACATCGATTATACGGATATTTCGGAGTATCTGATAGAGTTTGACCTGGCCCTGACAGCCGGAAATAACCAGGCAACCGAATTTGCGCTTAGGGGCACTGATTTTGCCTACTATGATGGTAATGTCAATTGGGGTGCAGAAAAAGGATATCTCTTTAAATTGTCCACCACCAATTCTACCACCTGGACCATCGTTGGTAGTGGTGCAGAAAGCTATAATGTTGTTTTGAATGCGCTCGAAAACTACCATTTCCTTGCTTTGGTCAAAGCCGATGGTATTCAACTTACCATTACCGACA
>CAZNQD010000038.1:0-17329 GCA_964575345.1 uncultured Bacteroidales bacterium | reverse complement strand
CTGGCCTTGACTGCCGGCAATAACCAGAGCACAGAATTTGCTGTCAAGGGAACCGATTTTGCTCTGGAAAGTGGTAATATCAATTATGCTGTGGCAGGTGGTTATCTCTTTAAGCTGAAAACCACGAATTCTACTACCTGGACTCTTACCGGAAGTGGTGCCGAAAGTTATGATGTTGTACTGAATGCATTAGAATTGTATCATTACTATGCTGAAGTTAGTTCAGAGGGTATTTTACTGACCATAACCAATAGTGCAGATTCTGCCATTTTGGATAAAGCTCCGATTACTTCTGCCAGCGCCGGCATAGAATGTGTCGGTTTGCATTTACTTGGAGGAAGGTATTATTCCTATATGAAGATTGACAACATCGCTTTCAGCAAACTGGTCAAGGGTGCCGTCATGGTAGAACCGACCGTGTTGATGACAGGAGTGGACGGAATATCCCGTATCATTACCATGCTTTCGACCCAGCCCGAAGCCGGCCTGATGTATGCCAGTGTTAGTGTCGAAGACTACGAGGCAGCTGTTGAAATTGCCGATGTTGATACGACTAAGTATCAATGGCAGACTTACACTGCTCCCTTTGCAGTCAGTGCAGATACGACTTATCTGCTGGCTTACGCAACGAACGGTACGGTGAATTCACCGCTGGTAAAGAGTAAATTTGCCGCAGGAACAGAAGTTGCCGTAAATGCACCTGTCATTAGCCTGATCGCTGTGAACGGTACGGCTAAGACCTATGCCATCAGCTACAACAACAGCGATGTGTTGTTTGCTCCGGTTTCGGTGATTAATTATGAATACGGAACGAACAGTGGTGTTTACACAGAACCTCTGATTATCGATGAAAGCTGCACGCTGACGGCTACTGCATCGGCAGAGGGCTATACTTCTGCCAGTACCAGCATTGTTATCGATGGCCGCACCAATTACCGGGTAGCCAAGTGTTACGACTTTACTCAGGTAGATTCGGCTGTTATTGAATTGATGTTGGCTAATGGCTGGACTGAAACTCGTGACACGCTGAATGTATTGACCGACATTTACCTGAACGAAGGTGCCGGCAGTGATAAAAACGCCGATAACCTTTTCTATTACGATCAGGATTCTGTCAAGATTCAGTACTTCCCCGATTTCGCGGCAAACTTTGACAGCTACATACTCCGCACCGGAGCCGATGGTCAACCCGCCGGTTTGTACAGCCAATCCACCGGAGGCAGGGCTGTTACTGTTAGTAATATTACTGCCGGTCAGTTTGTCGAGTACATTATTAATGATGTATCCTACATAGTAAAATCCACCTCGACCTCTTGCAGCTATACAATGGACCGTTATAAAACCTTGCAGAAGGTAAATGTCTTCATTCCTGACATTTACTTGGATGTAAATACGGTAAGCATAGATATTACTGCTGCTGGAAATGTTTTCGTGGAATACGACAAGGCTATGAATATCGCTCAGAATGAGGTGTTGTCTGTAACAGGATCTGTAAACTTTACCCGTATTTTCGGCTCAGGTTACGAACCTTTTGTAGCACCTTTCAACAAGCCGCTTATTATGGATGCCGACAAGAATGAATTGGTACGCGGAACGGATTACGTTATAAGACGACTCTCCTCGGGAGAATTTGTTGAATTGGGAGAAACCGCCAATATCGTAGCTAACACGGTAGGTTATGTAATTAAAGTAGCCGAAAAATACGTTGGCCAGCCCATAACCTTCTTGTACGAAAGCGAAACAGGCCTTGAGCTGGGTATTGCTCAGACCACCTTCAACGCTCCGTCAAGTGGCATAGCTTACAGAACCAACAGGCGCTTTATACCTCAAGCTCTTGGTTCAGATACCGCTACCGTTTATGCTTACGTGATGAACGAAGAAGGTACAGCCTTTGTGAAAACAGCCAATCCTGTGATACCTGCCTTCCAGGCTTGTATTATGGCCGATTCGACCACACTGGCCACTGTTGACGAAATCAAAGTGGAGAAAGAAGATGCTCTGAATGGAGTATCCCTTGACAGAGTAGTTGTTTCGCGCAGCTATTACGATTTGAACGGCATCAGGTTGCTTGAACCCGGTGTAGGCATCAATATTGAGCGCACTGTGTACGAAGACGGTGCCATCGAAACCAAAAAGATCATTATTTATGCCCGATAGGCATAAGCAATAATGCTTCTAATTAAAAGAGGGTGCCTCCGAGAGGCACCCTCTTTTTTGTTGAACAGTGAGCTGTGTCTGTCAAAATCAGAAAACCCTGTCTTAACCAGGCATTCCCTTTTTGATTGAACAATAAGTTTTTATCAGGATCTGTTGGTGTTTAAAAAAGGCGGCCGGGGTATGATATGTGGATTTTGAGTTTATTCCCGGCAAATCTCATGAATTAAATCGTAAGCGGCAGCTTGTTCCTGCGGACTTTCGCAGTAGGTGACCACTATGAGTTTCATGCCCGGGGCCCAAAGCTGTTTTACTTTTTGACCCAGAGTTTCCAGGTTGCCGACAATACGGGCATTCAGCACAATGCCTGTATGAGCAAAGGCAGCGGCAAAACCTTCGCAGGGATTGGCGTCGGGGTCGGTGGCTTTGGAAAAAGCGCCGTCGGCCATTCGAAGTCCGGCCATACGGGCGATGTCCTCTTTTTTGTCCGACCAATTGCCGCAGGAATGAAATACAGGCCCTCCAAAGGGCTGGCCTGCCCGGATCATTCTGGGCATGGCAAAATTCATGTAAAGTTCGGGAGGCAGCATCACGATGTTGTCGTCGCTCATGCCAAATCCTTCAAAAAATCTGCTTGAAGCAAAACCGTGTCCGGGTTTGGCTAAGGCCGGGCCTATGAGCTCAGTTTGCAGTTTTGTAAACTCGATGAGTAAATCGGTGATTCGATCCATGGCTTGTTCCACCGGTCCTGGATTTAGGTAAAACTCCGGAAAAAGCATGTTGGAATCGACCAGGTTGCACAGGACATTCAGGGGAGACTGAACATCACACCAGGACATCGGCAGGCGCCCCCGGGTCTGTTCCAGAAAGTACTCGGCCATTTCCATGCTGTGTTTGCCGATGGCTGTTTGAGCCACCGGTTTGAAATCTGCCTGCAGTAAATGTTCCAGCTGCTCAAATTTTCCGTTCAGGGCCGGTGCCTGGCCTTGTTCCCAGCGATAGCCGAAACCATAAGCCGAGGCAATGGTGCCAATACCGTACCAGGGCTCAAGAAAATTAGGAATATCTGCTTTGTAGGCCGTACTTTGTTGCAGGGCTCCCAGCTGCCAATGCAGGGATTTCTGCCAATCGGCACTGTCTTCGGCAAAGACTTCTTTTACCCGCATACGACGATACACCATCACACCGGAAGTAGCTTCCCAAAACTTCTTACAGCCTTGGTTTAAGCGGGCTTCGTATTCGGCATAGGCGTCAAAATCAAATTCTTCCGGCCTCAAGGGCTGAACTTTGCTGGCTTGAGAGTCGGAAGAATAAATATTGAATTGGTCTTTCATTATTTTGTTTATCGATGCTGCCCTATAAACAGCCGGCAGCTTGCTTTGTCAGGTGATCTGGTATTAACAGATGATGCTTCCGTTGGGCGTTGTTTTGTCGGCCTGGGGTTGAACCAGGGCAAATCTTTTTTGGTCGTTTTCGGCGTAGAGTACCATGCCCTGAGAAACAATGCCCCTGATTTTTCGAGGTTCAAGATTGATCAGGACAGATACCTGTTTGCCTGTAAGTTCTTCGGGGCTGAAATGTTCCAATACACCCGAAACAATAGTGCGTTGATCCAGGCCGGTGTCGACCAGCAGTTTCATGAGCTTTTCGGTATTGGGGACGGCTTCGGCCTGCAGTATGGTACCAACACGTATGTCCATCTTGCTGAAACTGTCGTAATCGATGAGGGCTTTGGCCGGTGCCGGGGTCCAGCTTGCCTCCGGCTGGTTTTTCTGTGCGGCTTTATTGTTGTTTTTGGTGTTGAGCAATTTTTGAATTTGTAGTTCTATGGCTTCGTCTTCGATTTTTTCGAAGAGCAATACGGGGGGATTGAGCTGATGACCTACTGGCAGCAGATCGGTACGGCCAAGTGATTCCCAGTTGAAGCCTTCCATGCCCAGCATCTTACGCAATTTTTCGGCCGTGAAAGGCAGGAAGGGCTCAAAAGCAACGGCCAGGTTGGCGGCAATCTGCAGACTGAGGTTCAGTATGCTGCCCACCCGGGGCATATCTGTTTTAGCCAGTTTCCAGGGTTCGGTATCGGCCAGGTATTTATTGCCGATGCGAGCCAGATTCATGGCTTCTTTTTGGGCGTCTCTGAAGCGGAACACATCCAGCAGGGCTTCGACCTTGTTTTGGACGTCAACAAATTCCTTAATGGTTTGCCGGTCGTAATCACCAAGTTCGCCCGCGGCCGGTACTTTCCCCTGAAAATAGTTATGGCTTAGTACCATGGCCCGGTTGATAAAGTTGCCGAATACAGCTACCAATTCGTTGTTGTTGCGGGCCTGAAAATCTTTCCAGGTAAAATTATTGTCTTTGGTTTCGGGGGCGTTGGCCGTTAACACATAGCGCAAAACATCCTGTTTACCCGGGAAGTCTTCGAGGTATTCGTGCAACCATACCGCCCAGTTGCGCGAAGTGGATATTTTGTCGTCTTCGAGGTTTAGAAATTCGTTGGCCGGCACGTTGTCGGGCAAAATAAAACTGCCTTCGGCTTTGAGCATGGCCGGAAAGACGATGCAGTGAAACACGATGTTGTCTTTGCCTATGAAATGGATCAGCCTGGTTTCGGGATCTTTCCACCATTTTTCCCAGTTGTCGGGCAAGAGCTCTATGGTATTTGAAATATAACCGATGGGTGCGTCAAACCAAACATAAAGTACTTTGCCTTCGGCACCTTCGACCGGAACGGGAACACCCCAGTCCAGGTCGCGGCTCACCGCCCTGGCTTGCAAGCCCATGTCGAGCCATGATTTGCATTGTCCGTAGACATTGCTTTTCCATTCTTTATGCTCTTCGAGTATCCATTGTTTCAGAAATACCTCGTATTGGTCCAGGGGCAGGTACCAGTGTTTGGTTGCTTTCATGACGGGTTTGCTTCCGCTGATGGCCGAACGTGGATGTATCAGCTCGTCGGGGCTGAGGGAGTTTCCGCAGGATTCGCATTGGTCGCCGTAAGCGTTTTCGTTGCCGCAATGCGGACAGGTGCCGGTAATGTAGCGGTCTGCCAGAAACTGCCCTGCTTCCTCGTCGTAGTATTGTTCACTGGTTTTTTCGATAAAGTTGCCCTGACGGTTGAGCTTGTCGAAAAAGGCAGCAGCGGTTTTATGGTGGATGGCCGAAGTGGTACGTGAGTAAATATCAAAAGCAATACCAAAATCTTCGAAGGATTTCTTGATGATGTGGTGGTAGCGGTCTACAATATCCTGAGGGCTGAGTCCTTCCTTTTTGGCTTTGAGCGTAATGGGCACGCCGTGTTCGTCGGAGCCTCCGATAAACAAGACATCTTGTCCCTTGAGCCTGAGATAGCGAACATAAATATCTGCCGGGACGTAAACGCCGGCCAGATGTCCGATGTGAACCGGCCCGTTGGCATAGGGCAGAGCGGTGGTGACGGTAGTCCGTTTGAATTGTCGGGTCATATGTACTAATGCTTTTGAGCCGCAAAAGTACAAATTTATCGGGGAATTAACAGGGCTTTTTACGACTCTGTTTTTTCTCTTTGTTTTCTGCCTTTTTTTGCCGTCTTCGGTTGCGGGCATCGAGTTCCTCAATGTACTTTCGTGTGGTCAGTTCATTAAGGTACGACAGAATGTGCCGTTCTCTTTTTTCTTCGAAGATTTCATCGATGTCCACCAGTATGCCGGTTTCTTCTACATCGTTGAATTCGGTGTTGATGACGGTTCCTAAAATACGGATGGAAGGGGATAATTTTATGTAAGAACTGACCAGGGGCGGTATTCTTTTACTGAGCTCCTGTACGCGCTTATTGAGTATTTTATAATTATCCCTGAAATTACCTCCGTTGAAGATCAAATTCATCTGGCCGCAGTCCATCCTGGTGTCAAAGCTGGTTTTGGGGTAAACCAGGCGTTCGGGATCGGGAAACTGCCTGTGCAGAAAATAGAGAATCAGGTTGCGGCTATCTTCGCCCAGATCTTTGTACATGGTGACTTTTCCAAAGAAATACTTGGTCCCCGGATAGGCAATACTTAGTGCACCCAGTCCGTCCCAGAGATTGTCCAGAATAAACAGGGCTTTGGCTCCTGCTACCGAAGACTGATAGCCTACGGTGACAAAGGAGCGCCCCAATTCTATGGTTTGCGGTAAATATTTTTGAATGAAAAGTTCGGAGAAATGAAAAAAATGGGCAGAAGAAAGAATGGGCTGTCTCTGCTCGTCGAACTTAACATCCTTACCCAGTATGAAGCGGTAGCCACCCATGATTTCCTGGTTTTCAGGATTCCAGACAATCAGCTGTTTATAGCCCTTTTCCATGGTGTCGGCTTCGTCTATGTCCACTTCCATACCACTGCCACCGCCGGCCAATCTGAAGGCTTCTTCGCGCAGCCTCCCTATTTCGCGCATAGTGTTTGGGGCTTGCTTAGCAGTAATAATATACAGCAGATTTTCAGCCTTATTGGTATGTCTGAGCAGGTATTCTTCTTTGAGTTCCCGAATAATAAGTTCTTTAGCGATAGGATCGATGATTTTTTCCATGAGAAAGTACTTGAGACAATCTTTATTTTTTTATAAGTCCAATGGCTTGTTCCCTTACCCAGGAAGCCCATTCCTGGTGAGTCTTGCCGGTGTCGAAAAATTGCCAGGGTATAGGTTTGCCGTAGATAATGTGAAAAACTTTGCTTTTTTGTTTGAACAACTCGTCGGCCAAATAAAGCATTTCGATATTGGTCTTGATACCCAAGGCCTTGCGAATATTGGCGAGGTTGTAAAAGAAGTTGGAGTTTTTGCCTTCGAACCATACCGGAACGACATCACGCTTAAATTCAATGCTTTTTTGTATAAAGGACTTTGCCCAGGGCAATTCGCAGACTTCGCCTTTGATACGGCGGGCACAAAGGCCGGCCGGGAAAATAACCATTTGTTCCTCAGAAGCATAAGCTTCGTTAAGCCTTTCGGGTAAGCTTCTTTTTTGAGATTGATTCCCCACTTTATTGACTGGAACAAAAATGGGCCTGAGGTTAACTAAACCAGTCAGAATGTCGTTGGACAAAAATTTAATACCGCGCTCCGGGTATTTATTGTAGACAGCCAGGCCGGTACTTAAACCGTCTATGGCACCCAGGGGATGATTGCCGGCAAAAGTATAACGTCCGTCGGGTAAATCGTCCAGGCCTTCGGTTGTGATTTGAAGTTCAAAATATTCAATTACGGCCCTGACAAAATCGATACCGTATAAATGTCCTTTGTGAGCTAAGAACTCGTTGATTTCTTTTTGGTGCACAATGTGTTCCAGATACCGAACTATAAAGCCCGGCACTTTAGCCTTGGGAGCTTTACTGCGCAACACTTCTCTGACATCAACAAAAGTCGTTGAATTCATGTGCTTGTCCTGAGAATCAGTAGTATTAATTTCCTCTTTTATTTTAAAACCGCAAAGTTAATGGTTTTTTTCAGGGATTGCTTTGATTCTGAACCTCGTTAGGATTATTTTTAAAAAAGCACAGAGGATTATAAAATAAGACTAAAACAGAAAAAAATTTCAATAAAGCGTATGTTGTAGATAATCAGCCATATAGAATGTTGAAAACTTGTTGAAAACTTTTTATCTCATTTTGTATGAAAAAAGTGGGTGGAAATGTAGCAAAGTGGGTGAAAATGTTTATTTTTGTCTGGAAATTTGTCTTTCTAAGGTAAAATAGACAAAATATAGGCTGTAAAAAAACAGAAACATGCGATTTTTAGGAAATATCGAAGCTAAACTGGACGCCAAAAACAGAGTGTTTGTTCCTGCCGCTTTTCGGAAAGTACTGGATAATTCCGTTTTTGCCAAAGCCGATGAAGGCTCGCAAAACAAACTTTTGTATTTGCGCAAAGATGTTTACCAGGATTGTATAGTGGTCTATCCTGCTCCGGTGTGGGAAGAAGAATTGAGCGAATTACGTGTCCGGCTCAATAAATGGAATCCCCAGGAACAGGAACTTTACCGGCAGTTTATGTTGGAAGCGGAGGCCGTAGAAATGGATCCTAACGGCCGGATACTTATTCCCAAACGCCTGTTGTTAAAAACCGGCATAGAAAAGGACTTGCGCTTTTTAGGTGTGGACAATACCATGGAAATCTGGGCAAAAGAAGCTCTTGAGCAGCCAAGGCTGGAACCGGAGCTATTCAAAACCCGGATGCAGGAATTAATGACCAAAACCAAAACCCCGGAATAATTACGTCATGGAAACACAGTACCACATTCCGGCTTTGTTGAGAGAGAGCATAAATGGCCTGGCTCTGAAAGCGGAGGGCATTTATGTGGATGCAACTTTTGGAGGAGGTGGTCACTCGCGCGCCATTCTGGCGCAATTGCAGGGAGGTAGGCTGTATGCCTTTGATCAGGATGAGGAAGTATTGAAAAATTTGCCGGAAGATAAACGTTTACAGTTTATTCACGGCAATTTTCGCTTTTTATCCAATTTTTTGCGTTACTACGGAGTGGATCAAGTGGATGGGATCCTGGCAGATTTAGGAGTATCATCCCATCATTTCGACCAGGCCGGCAGGGGTTTCTCTTTTCGTTTTGATGCCGATCTGGATATGCGAATGAATCAAAGGGCCACGCTCACGGCTGCGGATATTCTGGCAGACTATTCCAAAGAAGAACTCTGCAGAGTATTTCGCGTATACGGAGAGTTTCATCAGGCTGCAAGGATGGCCGATGCCATAATAAAGGCCAGACAGGAACAAGCCATAAAGACGGCAGGCCGGCTGGTGGATTTGCTGCGGCCATTGTTGAGCAGGCAAACCGAAAAAAAAGACCTGGCCAGGGCTTTTCAGGCTTTGCGTATTGAGTTGAACCAGGAAGTCAGAGCCTTGGAGGATTTGTTAATACAAGCCCTGGAGAAGTTGAAGCCCGGAGGGCGATTGGTGGTAATCAGTTATCATTCGCTCGAAGACCGCCTGGTTAAAAATTTTATGAAGACCGGAAATCTGGAGGGTGAGGTAAAAAAAGATTTTTACGGCAACAACCTCAGCCCTTTTATTCTGATCAACAACAAAGTGGTGGTGCCTTCGGCGGAAGAACAGGAATTAAATCCGCGTTCGCGCAGCGCCCGCCTCAGAATTGCAGAAAAGCGTTAAGAGATGGAGCAGGAAAAAGAAAATAAAAAAAGTACCAAACGTTTTGTCTTTGGCGAATTTTTGGACGGAAGCTTCCTTGATAAAAGTTTTTTCAGCAAACACGCCAAGTTGATACTCCTGATTGTTGTATTACTTTTTGTTTATATAGGCAATCATTACTCGGTAATAATGAAATTGGCCGAAATAAACAGGCTGCAGCAGGAGCTCAACGATGTAAAATACGAGGCTTTGATGTATTCTTCGGAGTTTATGCAGGAAAGCCGCCAATCGCATATCAAATCGATGGTAGAGGAAAAAGGCTTGGAATTAAAGGAGTTAACTGAGCCTCCCTATACTTTGAAAGTGAAATAAACAGTAATAAGCCGCTTGCAGGCTTAGAAAAGAAATGGACGAATACACAGGCGAAGACATATCAAAAGGTATACGTAAACGCTATTTGATTATAGTGATTCTGTGTTTTAGTATCATGCTGTTTGGTATTATTTCTGCAGCCTTTCATATACAATTTGCCGAAGGGGCGGCCTGGGCAGAATGGAAAAACAAACAACAGCGCGAAAACGTTGTTGTTCCTGCCAGCAGGGGGAATATTTTTTCGGACGAGGGCCTGCTCATGGCCGTTACCGTGCCAAGCTATGCCTTGTACATGGATTTTCAGGCCGTTCACCGAGATACCCTCAATAAATACATGAAACCTCTTTGCCGGGCTTTGTCACAAAAATTTGGCGACCTGTCACCGGCCGATTTTGAAGCAAGGCTGCGCGAGGGGCAGCGTAGGGCCAGCCGCGAGTACCTGATACATCCACGGAGAGTGTCTTACGCCGACTGGAAAGAGATCAAGACCTTCCCTTTATTTAGTAAAAGCCGTTATCAAAGTGGCTTGTACGAAAAAAAATACCTGGAACGTCAAAAAATGTTTGGCTCTCTGGCCTCGAGGACCATAGGGGATATTTATGCCGAATTCGACAAAGGCGGGCGCAACGGGCTGGAACTCAAATACGATTCTTTGCTTCGGGGGCATGACGGCATTTCGACCCGTCAAAAAGTAGCCGGCCAATATATGAATGTTAACGACAAAGAGCCTCAGGATGGTTGGAATTTAAGAACAACCATTAATATTCCCATGCAGGACATCGTTGAGACGGCTTTGAAAGAAATGCTCGAAAAGACCGGGGCAGCCTCTGGAACGGCTGTTTTGATGGAAGTAAAAACCGGCAAAGTAAAAGCCATTAGTAATTTGGGTTTAACCTCCGGCGGCAGTTATCAGGAAATTCAAAATTACGCGGTGAGCGATTTGAGCGAACCTGGATCCACTTTCAAAACAATCACCATGATGGCCGCCCTGGAAGAAGGCAAGATCAGGCCCAATGATTCGGTCGATACTCAAAAGGGCCTGGTCAGAATGTATGGCCAGGTGATGCGCGACCATAATCAGGAACACGGAGGTTATGGTAAAATAACCGCCGCCAAGAGCATCTGGTATTCTTCCAACATCGGTATCTCTACTCTGATTGACAAGGCTTTTGCCGACGATCCGGCCCGTTTTGTAGATCGCTTATACAAAATGAAGATCAATCAGCCAATTGATATCGAAATTCCGGGCGCGGGTTACCCGGACATTCCTCATCCCAAAAATAAAAACCGTTATTGGTCCAAAACCGACTTGCCTTGGATGTCAATCGGCTACGTGGTACGAATCCCGCCTATTTATACCCTGACCTATTACAATGCAATTGCCAACGACGGTTGCATGGTAAAGCCCTTTTTCGTTGAAGAAATTTTCAGAGAAAATCAGGTACACAAAAGTTTTGATACAGATGTCCTGAATTCAAAAATATGCTCCGACAAGACCTTGCGCGAAATAAGAGCGATGTTGGACAGCGTGGTGGAAAAAGGAACAGGAGCCGCCGCCAAAAGCAAGTTTTTCCCCATAGCAGGCAAAACCGGAACCGCGGTTTTGTCCAAAGGTTCCATGGGGTATAAGGCAGGGGGCAAAAACTATCAGGTTTCGTTTTGCGGTTATTTCCCTTCGGATCATCCCAAATACAGCGCCATTGTAGTGATACGCGATCCGGTAGTGGGTTATGCCTCGGGAGGTGTCATGGCCGGAGGGGTTTTCAAGGAAATTGCCGAGCAGGTTTATGCCCGGGAATTGTGGATAGACCTGAACAGTAAACTGGTCAAAGAGACTAAAGAGGCAGGTCCCCCCAAAATGAAAACAGGCTTGCCCGGCCCCAGCATTTATATTATGGACAAATTGAATATTAAATACGACGATTCCGGAGTTTACGGTGAACGACCTATTGTTGCCGGACAGGAAGAAGGAAACAAAAGACTGCTGCTGGAAGAAAGAAACCTTATTGAGCACCTGGTGCCCAACGTGTTGGGCATGGGAGCCAGGGATGCTGTCTTGTTGCTGGAAAAATGGGATTTGCAGGTCAGGCTTACGGGCAAAGGCAAGGTGGTGCAACAATCGCTCCGTCCGGGCACCGTCGCGCACGAAGGACAGGAAATTGTATTACGTTTGAATTAAGGATAAACATGAAACTGAGTTACTGCATAGAAGAACTGACTGTCCTGGAGCATCTGGGCCTCCGGGACAAGGAAATCAAGTCCGTCTGTTTTGATTCCCGCCAGGCTGCTCCCTCTTGTCTTTTTGTTGCTCAAAAAGGCAGCCGTAGCGACGGACATGAGTATATTCCCGAAGTGGTGGCAAAAGGAGCCACGGTGGTCGTGTGCGAAAACCTGCCCCCGGAGATTAATCCGGAAGTGACTTATATCCGCACCGACAACAGCAATGTGGCTTTGGGTTTAATTTCTGCCGCCTGGTTCGGGCATCCCTCGCATAAGCTGAAACTGGTGGGAGTGACCGGCACCAACGGCAAAACCACTATTGCCAGTTTGCTTTATAATACCTTCAAAGCCCTGGGCTATAAAGCCGGTTTATTATCTACGGTTTGCGTTCGCGTGGACGAAAAGGAATTGCCGGCCACTCATACTACCCCCGATGCTTACGCCATCAACAGTTTGCTGTCGCAGATGCTGGAGGCCGGTTGTGACTATGCTTTTATGGAAGTGAGTTCGCATGCGGTGGATCAGGACAGGATAGCCGGTTTGCGCTTTGCCGGAGGCATCTTTACCAATCTCAGCCACGATCATCTGGATTATCATAAAACAGTGGAGGCTTATCTCAGGGCCAAAAAAAGATTTTTCGACCGTTTGCCGGCAGAGGCTTTTGCCCTGAGCAATGCAGACGACAAAAACGGAAGAGTGATGCTGCAAAATTGCCGGTCTGCCCGTTACACTTACTCCTGCAGCAGTCTGGCCGACTTCAGGGCCAGATTACTCGAAACTCATCCCGACGGTATGCAACTGGATTTTGACGGTAAGGAAGTGCATGTGCGTTTTATAGGGAAATTTAATGTGTCGAATTTGCTGGCCGTATACGGGGCTGCCGTCTTGTTGGGGATGGATGCCGCCGAAGTGCTCAGAATCATGAGCACCTTGCGTCCGGTATCGGGAAGGCTGGAATTTTTGAACTCGCCCGCCGGTTATATTGCTATAGTCGATTATGCTCACACACCGGATGCTTTGAAGAATGTTTTACAAACTCTGGCTCAGATACGCAAGCAAGGTAAGATTATCAGCGTGGTAGGAGCGGGAGGCAACCGCGACAAAACAAAACGTCCCGAAATGGCTCTGGAGGCTGTACGGGCCAGTGATACTCTGATACTGACTTCTGATAATCCCAGGTTTGAAGAACCGCAGGCTATTCTGGACGATATGTATGCCGGAGTCCCTGCCGATGTACGAAACAAAGTCTTATGCATCGTTGATCGCAGGGAAGCTATACGTACTGCCTGCAAACTGGCAGGAAAAGG
Source organism: uncultured Bacteroidales bacterium (assembly GCA_964575345.1). Classification (GTDB taxonomy): domain Bacteria; phylum Bacteroidota; class Bacteroidia; order Bacteroidales; family UBA1402; genus UBA1402. The sequence goes on along the minus strand of CAZNQD010000038.1, from coordinate 4,166 downwards.
CGATTATGTGCTGGTGGCCGGCAAAGGACACGAAGATTACCAGGAAGTCAAAGGGGTGAAATTTCCTTTTGACGACAAAAAAATAATTGCAGAAATATTTAAAGAATTACTTTGATGCTAATACCCGGTTGTTGACTTGATTAATAAGAGTTTACAGCCACAAAACAAAAGAATATGTTAGTGCCTTTGTTTGATTATTTAGACAGTATTGACTTTTCGGGAGCAGGAATGTTTCAGTATGTATCGTTCAGGTCTATTATGGCCTTTATATTTTCACTGCTCATAGCCACTTTTATCGGCCGGAAAATAATCCGAAGGTTGCAACGCATGCAGATAGGCGATGTCCCCCGTGATCTGGACCTGGAGGGTCAATTAAGCAAGAAAGGCACACCTACTATGGGCGGAGTCATTATTTTTCTTTCATTGATTGTTCCGGTATTGCTTTTTGCCAAGCTGAACAATATTTATATCATCCTGATGCTGATCAGTACCGTTTGGCTTACCGTACTGGGTTTTGCGGACGATTACATCAAGGTTTTCAAAAATCACAAAGAAGGGCTCAAGGGTAAATTCAAGATTATCGGCCAGGTGGGCATAGGATTAATTGTAGGACTAACCCTTTATCTGAGCCCCGAAGTGGTGATTCGCGAAAATGTCCAGCTCTACAACGGAATGCCCAACGAAGAAGTTCGTTTTGACGAGGGCGAAGTAAAATCGACCAAAACAACCATTCCTTTTTTGAAAAACAACAACCTGGATTATGCCAATATGGTTGGTTTTATGAAAGAGCACAAACAGGCTGCGGGTTGGGTGCTTTTTGTGCTGGTTACCATTTTTATAGTAACTGCCGTGTCTAACGGCGCTAATCTGACGGATGGTCTGGATGGCTTAACTACGGGGACTTCGGCCATTATCGGAGTCGGCCTGGGTATTTTGGCGTATGTGTCCAGTAACATGAATTTTGCGTCCTATTTGAATATTATGTACATACCCGGTTCAGAGGAATTGGTTATTTATATGTCGGCTTTTGTAGGGGCTACTGTGGGCTTCTTGTGGTATAATTCTTATCCGGCACAAGTCTTTATGGGCGATACGGGCAGCCTGATGCTGGGCGGTGTAATTGCCGTTTTTGCCATTATCATCCGCAAAGAATTGATGTTGTTGTTTTTCTGTGGTATGTTTTTGCTGGAATCTCTGTCGGTTGTGATGCAAGTCTCCTATTTTAAATGGACCAAAAACCGTTACGGAGCGGGGAAGCGCATTTTTAAAATGGCTCCCCTGCATCATCATTTTCAAAAGCCCGGTAATGCGGGTATCGAAGCCCTTATTCAAAAACCCATCAAAGCCATGACCGAATCCAAGATTGTCATTCGTTTTTGGATTATCAGTTTGTTGTTGGCCGCTTTGGCCATAGTAACACTCAAAATCAGGTAAGCATGAAGAGAATTGTTGTTATCGGAGGAGCCGAAAGTGGCAGCGGAGCTGCTGTGTTGGCAAGGAAACAGGGTTTCGATGTCTTTTTGACTGATAAGGCTCCTATTCCTCAGCGTTACCGTAAATTGCTCGAAGATAATGGGATAGTATTCGAAGAAGGACAACACAGCCCCGATCTCATTTTGAATGCCGACGAAGTCATCAAGAGCCCGGGAGTTCCCGACAAAGCTCCTATGATTCAGGCAATCAAAGCTAAGGGAATACCCATCATTTCGGAGATTGAATTCGCAGGACGCTATACCAAAGCCAAAATGATTTGCATTACAGGGAGTAACGGTAAAACTACCACCACTCTGCTCACTTACCATATTCTCAAGAACGGAGGGCTCAATGTGGGGCTGGCCGGAAACGTGGGCCAAAGTTTTGCCTTGCAGGTAGCTCAGCAAGACTACGATTATTATGTAATTGAACTCAGCAGTTTTCAATTGGATTATATGTTTAATTTCAAGGCGGATGTGGCGATAATGCTTAATATCACTCCAGACCATCTGGATCGCTATCATTACAACCTGCAGGAATATGTGGATGCCAAATTCCGGATTATTCAAAACCAGACAGAGCAGGATGCCTTTATTTACTGGAACGATGACCCCATCATTCAAAAGGAGATAAAAAAAAGGAACATCCGGGCCAGAACTTACCCCTTCTCACTTAGGAAGGAAGCCGGCATCAAAGCCTTTATCGAAGATAAAATATTGGTGATCAATACTCCGGATCAGCAATTCGAAATGGAGCAGGAAGCCCTGGCACTACAGGGAACCCATAACCTCTACAATACCATGGCTTCGGCTATTTCGGCCAACATAGCACATATACGCAAAGAGGAAATACGTATGGCCCTGAGCAGCTTCAAAGGAGTGGAACATCGTCTGGAAAAAGTGGCAGGAGTAGCCGGAGTTGAATACATTAACGACTCCAAAGCTACCAACGTGAATTCCTGCTGGTACGCACTGGAATCGGTCAAAACACCGATAGTGTTGATATTGGGGGGTACGGACAAAGGAAATGACTACAGCGAAATTGAGGCTTTAGTCCGGCAAAAGGTGAAAGCCATCGTTTGTCTGGGTGTTGACAATACGAAACTGCACGATTTCTTTGAGGGTAAAGTGAACGATATTCGTGATGCCCGATCGATGAAAGAAGCAGTAAACCTGGCGGGCAGCCTGGCAAGCAAAGGCGATACTGTCTTGTTGTCGCCTTGTTGCGCCAGCTTTGACCTTTTTGAAAATTACGAAGACCGCGGCCGTCAATTCAAGGACTGCGTTCGCAATTTATAAGTGATGGAACTGATACAAAGCATATTCAAAGGCGACAAAGTGATCTGGATGATCTTTTTGTTTTTATGCATTATTTCGCTGGTAGAGGTTTTCAGTGCCATCGGCACCCTGGCTTATGCCCGAATGGATCCTTTCGAGCCTATTATAAGACACGGATTGTTTTTGCTTATAGGAGCTGCTTTGGTGGTGGCTTTTCATAATTTCCATTACAAATATACTGCCCTGCTGGTGCTTCCTCTGCTTTTGTTATCGGTTATTATGCTCATTCTGACTCCCATAATAGGTGTCAGGCTGAACGAAGCAGCACGTTGGATAGAGATTTTCGGCATACAGATTCAACCGTCGGAACTGGCCAAATTGTCGATGGTCTTGTTTTCGGCCTGGTTTCTGGGTAGAGCTCAGGGTTCCAAAGAAGCCATGGACAAAGCATTTTGGGTAGTGCTTATTGTAACGGCCGCCTTTGCTTTTCTGATTGTGTTTGAGAATTTGTCCACAGCTATTTTACTCTGCCTTTTTGTTTTTGTAATGATGGTGGTGGCCGGAGTGGACTGGAAAAAACTCTTGATTTTGTTTCTGCTGGTTGCTTCGGTAGCCGCTTTGCTCTTGTTTTTATTAATCAGGATAGAGCGCCTGGACGGAGTGCCCCGCTGGGAAACCTGGCACAACAGGCTGGTAACCGAAGAGCTGGACGTCAGGGAGGAAGGATTCAAAATTACGGACGAGAACCGACAGGTTTCGCATGCCAAAATTGCTATTTCCGAGGGTAAGTTTTTGGGTGTTTTACCCGGTAACAGCAGTCAGCGTGATTTTTTACCTCAGGCCTACTCTGATTTTATTTATGCCATTATAATAGAGGATTTGGGTTGGCTGGGTTTGTTTGGGATGCCTTTCCTGTATTTGTTTTTGTTGTTCAGGGCGCTAAAAATTGCCAAACAATGCACGAAATCAGTACCTATGCTCCTGGTGCTGGGTTCGGCACTGATTGTATCTATGCAGGCTTTTGTCAACATGGCGGTGGCGGTGAACTGGTTTCCGGTTACCGGGCAGCCTTTGCCTTTGATAAGCAGAGGAGGCAGTTCTGGGGTTATTACCTGTTTGTATTTCGCCATCATATTGAGTGTGAGTAATTTTGCTACACAGAAACCTATACCCGAAGGGGAAAATTTTGTATCGAACGAAACAGACGAGTTGAATTATGAACAGCAGGAAGAGATCGAAACAGCAGGCTGACGAAGTGCGCAAACCGCGTTTTATTATTTCGGGGGGAGGCACCGGGGGACATATTTTCCCGGCTATTTCCATAGCCAATGCTCTCAGGCAAAAATGCCCCGGGGCCGAAATACTCTTTGTCGGAGCCGAAAAGCGTATGGAAATGGAAAGAGTGCCGGCAGCGGG
>CAZNQD010000037.1:18080-22192 GCA_964575345.1 uncultured Bacteroidales bacterium | reverse complement strand
CTGAAAAAATACCTCAGCGGGCAGGAAACAGAGCAATTCAAAGAAAGCGATAACGGTATTTTCAGCATTACCGTTTCCGGATATAAAAAATAAAGATCGAAGAATCCATTTTGCAAAAATCGAAGAATCCATTTTAAATTGTAATCAACAATGAGCAAAGTACAGGGCCTATCGTTTTTTGACCGTTTCCTGAGTTTGTGGGTTGCCTTGTGTATTGTGGCCGGCATCGCCATTGGCAAATGGCTGCCCCTGCTGCCAGAGACCCTGGGCAAGCTGGAATACGCCAATGTCTCCATTCCCATAGCTGTCCTGATTTGGATTATGATTTTCCCCATGATGTTGAAAATCGATTTCGGAAGCATAGTTCAGGCCCTGAAAATGCCCAAAGGGCTGACTGTTACTTTGGTGGTTAACTGGCTCATCAAGCCTTTTTCTATGTTTGGCATTGCCTGGCTGTTTTTCTTTGTGGTATTCAAAGCCCTGATTCCTGCCGATTTGGCCAAAGAATACCTGGCCGGTGCGGTTTTGCTGGGAGCTGCTCCCTGTACTGCCATGGTCTTTGTCTGGAGCCATCTTACCAAAGGTAATCCTGCTTATACTCTGGTTCAGGTGGCCATCAACGATTTAATTATTTTGGTCGCTTTTTTGCCCATTGTTGGTTTTTTATTGGGTGTGAGCGGTATCGCCATACCCTGGAATACACTCTTGCTCTCGGTGGTGTTGTTTGTAGTCATTCCTTTGGTTTCGGCCCTGATTACCCGTCGCCTTGTCATACGCCAGAAAGGCCAGGAATTCTTTGAGAAAGTTTTCCTGAAGAAATTTACCGGTACCACCATTTCGGGATTGTTGTTGACCCTGATTATTATTTTTTCGTTTCAGGGAGAAATCATACTCAATAAACCCGGGAATATTCTCCTGATTGCAGTTCCCCTGATTATTCAAACATTCCTGATCTTCTTTATCGCCTACGGCTGGGCTTTCAAGTCGAAGTTGCCTCACAACATTGCCGCACCGGCAGCTTTGATAGGCGCCAGCAATTTTTTTGAACTTTCGGTGGCTGTGGCCATCGTGCTGTTCGGACTGAATTCCGGTGCGACCCTGGCCACGGTAGTGGGTGTGCTGGTAGAAGTGCCGGTGATGCTCACACTGGTAGGGATTGCCAACAAAACAAAATCGAAGTTTATCAATACAAACTGAGGAGGCTTTTTTGCCAAAATCAGGCCTTAATTCTTATATTTGCTTTTTTATCAATATGAGTATGTTTTGTAATCAATGTCAGGAAACAGCCAAAAATACAGGTTGTACTATAAAAGGAGTTTGCGGAAAAACGGAAGAATGTTCCAATCTGCAGGATTTGTTGATTTTTGCCTGCCAGGGCTTGTCTCTTTTGACGATAGAAGCCAGAATGCAGGGGATGGACACGAATGCCGAAAGCAAGCACATCACCAATTGTCTGTTTATGACCATCACCAATGCCAATTTTGATGATCAGATAATAATGCAGGCAATAAAAGACACTTTGCGTTATCGCGATAAATTGCAATCTATCGTTATGATCAAAGAGCAACATCCCTCGCTTAATTGGAATCCTCAGGCTGAGGCTGATTTTACTGAAAAAGACAAAGAAGTCAGTACACTAAGCTACGACAGCAACGAAGACATTCGTGGCCTCAAGCAGTATGTGCTGTTTGGCATCAAATGAATGGCTGCTTATGTGGAACATGCTTTTAATCTGGGCTACGAGGACCAGGCAATTTATTCTTTTATGGAAGCAAGCCTGCTGATGATTTCAAAAAGAATCACATTGGAAGAGGCTTTCAATTGGGTATTGAAAACCGGTGAACACGGTGTCAAGGCTATGGCCCTGCTCGACAAGGCTAACACTTCGAGTTTTGGAAATCCCGAAATCACCCAAGTCAACATAGGGGTTGGCAAGAATCCCGGCATATTAATCAGCGGTCATGATTTGAAAGATCTGGAGCAATTGCTTATTCAAAGCCAGGGGCAAGGTGTAGATGTGTACACTCACTCGGAAATGTTGCCGGCCAATGCCTATCCCAAATTTAAAAAATACCCGCATCTGGTTGGAAATTACGGCAACGCCTGGCATCGCCAGACGGAAGAATTCGAGAGTTTTAACGGCCCCATACTCTTTACGACCAATTGCCTGGTGCCACCCCGTAAGTCTTCTACCTACAACGACAGGGTTTTTACTACCGGAGCCACAGGTATGCCCGAATGGAAGCGCATAGACAAAACTTTGCCCAATGGACAGAAAGATTTCTCGGAAATCATTGCCCTGGCCAAAAAATGTCAAGCGCCCTCCGAAATTGAGCAAGGCGAAATTACTATTGGTTTTGCCCACAATCAGGTGCTTGCCCTGGCTGATCAGATTCTGTCTGCTGTCAATGCCGGAGCCATTAAAAAAATGGTAGTAATGTCCGGCTGTGATGCTCGTCAAAAAAGCCGCGAATATTATACTGAATTTGCCCGGCAATTGCCCAAAGATACGGTGATCCTGACTTCGGGCTGTGCCAAATACCGTTACAACAAACTGAAGTTGGGCGATATAAACGGAATCCCCAGAGTTCTGGATGCCGGTCAGTGCAACGACAGTTATTCCTGGGCTTTTGTGGCGCTTAAATTGAAAGAGATTCTCAAACTGGACGACATCAATCAATTGCCCATAGTATTTAATATTGCCTGGTACGAACAAAAAGCCATTATTGTACACCTGTCCCTGTTGTATCTTGGTTTTAAAAATACCCATGTGGGTCCCACTTTGCCGGCCTGGCTGACACCGAACTTGTTGAAAACTGTGCAAGAATTATTTGGTGTTCAAACGATCAAAACAGTTGAAGAAGATTTGAAGCTTTTTGACCTGGCGTAGTAACACTCTGGAGTATTAAGCTTTTCAGCCCTGAGCGGATATCTTATGGAAATCAATGATCAACTGGCCTTGTTTGTGCTGAGCTTGAAAATACTTGGCAGAAGGGGAGAATAATTAAAAATTGAAGTGTATAAAAATAATGACGCAATGAATAAACGAAGATTAGGAAAAACCGGATTTGAACTGTCCGAAATAAGCCTGGGCACCTGGCAGGTAGGTGGTAAATGGGGCAGCCCCTTTAGCCACAGCAATGCCGATGCCATTTTGAATAAGGCTGTTGACATGGGTATCAATTTTATTGATACGGCCGATGTTTACGGAGAGGGAGAGAGCGAAAAGGCTGTGGGCAGGCTCTTGCGTTCCCGCAGCGAAAGTATTTATGTTGCTACCAAATGCGGACGTAAATTAAATCCTCACGTGGATGCTTCGTATCAGGTAGATGTCTTGCGCAAATTTGTCGAAGACAGCCTGCGCAACATGGGACTGGAAACCATCGACCTGATTCAGCTGCATTGCCCGCCTACCGAGACTTACGATCGTCCGGAGATTTTTGCCTTATTTGATACGCTCAAAAAAGAAGGCAAGATCAGGCATTTGGGGGTCAGTGTCGAAAGGGTGGAAGAGGCCTTAAAAGCCATAGAATACGACAATGTCTGCAGTGTACAGATCATTTTCAACATGTTCAGACAGCGTCCGGCAGAGGATTTCTTTGCCTCTGCGGCCAAAAGAGATGTCGGCATCATTGTGCGGGTGCCCCTGGCCAGCGGCTTACTCACAGGGAAATACACGGCTGATACCAGTTTCGGCAAGGACGACCATCGTACTTTCAACCGCCATGGAGAAGCCTTCGACAAGGGAGAAACTTTCTCCGGAGTGGATTACGCCCGGGGTCTGGCCGCTGTGGAGGAAATCAAAAAATTATTTCCTGCCGAATCTTCCTTGTCAGCTCTTGCACTCAGATGGATTCTGATGTTCAGCCAGGTTAGCACAGTAATTCCCGGGGCCTCCAGACCCGAGCAGCTGCAGTCTAACGTGCAGGCCATGGAATTACCTGCCCTGACAGAGGAACAAATGCAGGGAATTCGCAGCATCTACCAAGACAGGATTTGGCCTTTAATCGCCAACGAAGCTTGGTAAAAGCTCCCGGTAAGATCCCCCGTAAGATCCCCCGTAAGAGCTCCCGGAAGAGCTCCCGGTAAGATCCCCCGGTAAAAGGAAAATC
>CAZNQD010000037.1:0-17980 GCA_964575345.1 uncultured Bacteroidales bacterium | reverse complement strand
CCCGTAAGAGCTCCCGGAAGAGCTCCCGGTAAGATCCCCCGGTAAAAGGAAAATCCGTTTTTAGTATCGATAGGGAAGTTTTATCTTCTGATCACCAGCACCCAGTCGGTATTCTTGTTGGGCGGAGTAAAAGCTTTGGCTTGCTCTGGGCCGGCGTTTTGCACTTGCGGCAAAGCCTGCTTTTCGCCGGTTTTGCTGTCTATCCAGCAGCAACGGCTATAGGTTCCGGCTTCGAGATGCAGGGCAAAGTTTTCTCCATCCGGGGCAAATACCAGGTATTGTTGTCCCGGTTCAGACAGGGCATACACCCGTAAAGCTTGTTGATTGGCCAGGAGTTCGTCGTGAGGTCGCATACGATAGAAGTCCACTTCGTTGCGCAGTACCTTGGTCAGAATGTCTACATATCTTTCAGAGAGTTTGAATTCGTTGTCTTCGCTAAAGGGCAAGCCTTCGGGTCCGTAGGCGTAGAGCTCGTATTCGCTGGCGTGGCCGTTCCAGGTAAAGGAGGCTCCGGCAGTGGCACAGGCCCAGGCAGAGCGGCGCAGGTCGTCCTGGGTGGCTCCGGTCCGTTCGTGCCAGTAGCGTCTCCACAAGGCATTGCCTTCGCTCATAAAGACCGGTTTGCCGGCATAGCCCAGCAGACAGGCCATATGATGGGTCCAGGCATCCCGCCAGAGATGGCGTTCCAGACTTTTTTGAGGAGCGGCTATCTGGTGGTTCTCGATAGCGGCAAAAGTGTATTCGGGCAGCGTGTAGTGATGTTCACGCGGAAATTCATCTTCGTAGGTACGCAGGTGATTGAATATATCGTATTGGCTGATTAGCCGGGCAAAGCCCAATTCCTGGTCTTCGCGGTCTCCGGGTACTTCCCAGACGTAATTCCAGCCCGCCAGATTGGCGTAAGGAGCCAGCCGGGCCACCATGTAGCGGACATAAAAGTCTTTTTCCTCTGCACTGAGAGCAGTCCAGGCCGGGCCATCGTTGCGGCTGCCGTCAACCCCCAAAAACATATGCACTCCCACGTCTTTGCTGTTGAGAAAGCCCAGGTGTTGTTCCATGCGTTTCCAGACGCCAAGGTTCATGGTCGAAGAGGCTTTGCCTTGTTCGTACAAGGTCAGTTCCGGGCATTCGGGTTCGGGGCCGTCTTTGTAGTATTGACCAAAACAGCAAAGCGATAAAAGCCAGTTAACCTGCAAATGGTTGTAACCGTGTTCTATCAGGCGGCCGTAAACATGTTCCCTGATCCAGTCGAAGTCCTGGCCTATAGAGCCGTGGCCGGTTTCGTAATAGGATTTTAAATAAACGGGTTCAGTGCCGTTGTAGGCAAACCAGTGAGGATTCTCTTTGTAGGCTTGAAGTACGCCTTTGCCGGCGCCTTCGGCCGTGCAGCTGAAACTGCCTTTGCCGCCCGGACTGTCGTCGCTCCAGCGGTATTCGTATTGCCAGATGCCGGTTTCGTCGGGCATAAAACGCATTTTCCAGATCTTACCGCTCTGGGCATTGCCACCGCCGTCGCCGTCGCCGTCAAAGAATCCGCGAAACTCAAGGCGGCGGCCCGAAGGAGACTGATAGCTAACTAACAGTTCAACGTCTGTAAAACGATTTTGGTAGGCTTTAGTATTACTTACCGAGGCTTCAAAAAGCCGGTATTGGGGCACAAGGGTATTTTTGGCTTTGGTAAGCTCTTTTGCCTGGATTTCAGCAGGGTTCAGGCCGGAAAGCATCAGCAAGGAAAAAAAGAGACTTAAGGGGAGGAAGGGTAGTTTCATTTTAGTTATAAATTTTTGTAATGTTAGATATTTTTAAGACCACTGCACTGGCCGGAGCCAGCTTAATTGTAATTACTTGTTTGCGCAGGGCCGGTTTTTTTACTTTTTGCCATTTTCCGTTCCATTTTCCGCCGGTATCGATACCGGATTCGCCCAGGCTTATATCAGTCGCGAGGGCGCCAACGTAGTTGTCTTTGGCCTTCATTTCTAATAAGGCTGCCCCGGAAAATTCCCGGTCAAAGGATATGCTGACAGTTCGGCTGTGGACGGGAGGCCTTTCTTCTTTATTGTTAATAGGAAGATGGTTTTTCTTGTTCGTAGTATCAGAGAGCCGGTTTGTAGTTTCGAAGGGACCTGAGGGTAGATTGTTCTTATTTATTAATGTAATCAGAAGCTCATTGTCGTCGTTCAAATAAGCGTAGATACTCAATTGGGAAGCAGATCCCGAGTTGATTTTCAAGGGTAAAACCTGACCGGCGGCTCCTTGTTCGAACATTTTGATGCCATAGGCCAGAGGACGTGCCTCCAGGCCCTTGTCTGAGCGGACAAAGACAGCGTAACGGCAGGGCAGGGCAATGGCTCCTCCGGTGGAATCTCCGGTGTGGAAGTTTAAACCAGCAATACCTTGTGCAGACCACCAATGCAGGTAATCCAGGCCCCATAAGGCCGAAACATAACGGTCGCTGACTCCTTCCAGGCCACTGTACCATAAATTGTTGGTTTCTGTAAGCCTGAAGCTGAGCTTTTTCCCTTTGACGGCATCCAGCATACCGTCACGTACTTCCCGGTAAATGCTGTAGGCAGAATCGGAGAGCAAATCGTTCCTGCGCAAAGTTGTATCGCGCCGAATCAGTTTACTGACATCGTGTTCTTTGTAATTGACGTAAGAACAGCCAAAAGGATAATTGTGCTGGCTTAATTGAACCAAAGGGCCTTGTCCGTGTGCAAAATCATCGGCCAACAGTTTAAGCCTTTCTGCATCGGGGTTCTGATCGGGCCCGCTGAAAACGGCCTGGGGACAGCTTTCCAAAATGGCATTGCGAATGGCTGTCCACCTGGAAACATAGAGCTCGTACTCTTTGTAATAGGAAGGCTCATTGCCGATGGCAAAACTTTCGAGTTGTTCAGGGTAATTGTCCAGAATAAAGCGGGCTGTGTTTTTTGCGTAAACCGGATCTCCTTCTTTGAGCCGGAAAGAATAGATCACTTTGAGGTTTGCCGCTTTGGCAAATTCGAAAAAAGAACGAACGTCGGCTTCGGCGGGTTGAGGAATGCCTGCTTCGTCTACCGAGTTTCCTCCCAGCCGGAGGTGTCTGATACCGAGGGTACGAAAGACGTTCAACAACTCCGTGTTTTGCGGATCAAAATAGTAAACACCCCGGCGGGGCAGCAGGGTACTGGTTTCGTAACTGAGCCCAATCATCTGATCAGAAACAGTGAGGCCCGGATCAAGTGTGTTTACCTGCAGGCTAAGGTCGGTTTCGCCTGTCCGGAGGCAGGAAATCAATAAAGGACTGATCAGCAAAGCTGCTATCCATCGCTTAAAATGCTGTTTCATATTTGTAATTATGAACGCGACAAATATAGCGATTTCTCTTATGTCTTGCACAAGCACCGAAGCCCCGATTTTGTATGGACAGGATAGCCCGGGGATTTTTTTTCTGCAGGAAACTGCACCGGACATAGATTTTATGAAAATTTTGTGCCATATTTACGCTCGTTTTAATCAACTGTGCTGATCGGCACTTAAGTTTTTTTGTAATAACCCTTAGTGATGAAAGCCTTTTTTAAGTTTTGTGCCCTGTTGATGAGCAGAAAAATCGTTTTTCCGCTCTTTTTGTTTTTGCTGCCTTTAGTGTTGAATGCTGCTACAGGCCTGTGGAACAGTCCGCTTTCCGGAGAACCGCTTGCCTATACTGTTACAGAACCCGAGTCTCCTCAAAAGGATTACAAAGGTAAGTCAATCACTGTGGTGTATCTCGAAAATCTCGGATTTGGCAAGATAGGCCAATACAGCAATGCCGAAAATGTTTCCTGGTTGCTGGCGCAGGGTTACCGGGTTATCGAGCTGGACTATGCCAATCGTAGTACAGCCGTTTCCCCCACTATAAACAAAGATATTATTGCCATTAACAACGCGCTGCAATCAGGCTCTTTTTGCGGACTCACTAACTGTTCGGACTACAGAAGCTACATTTTGTTCGAGGGCTATCGCATAGCCCGTGACGTGGCCTATTTCAAAGACGATCCTACGGTTTATAACTGGCCTTCCGGATATACTCAGGGCGATTCCCTGTATATGGACATTATTTATCCGGCCAATCCCCGGGAGCCCGTGCCGGTGGTTTTGTCTTTTTCCTACAGCAACAGCTACGCCACTTACGACAGTAACAGTGGTATGATGACAGACGCCCAAAAACATCAACGTCTGTATTTGCCCTACACATTGGGACTTTTCGATGATTCCTTTCTGGAAGGCGCGCCAGCCAGAGGCATCGCCTGGGCCATTGCAGATCACCCCAAATATTGCAACTGGGGCTCAGGTAAACCCACCGGCGGAGCCAACGACACCTACAAATCCTATCAGACCAATCCGGACGCCGCACAAAAAGTTAAATCAGCCGTTCGAACGCTCAGAGCCAAAAGCCAGGAGCTCGGATTGTCGGGTAAAATTGGAATTTACGGATTCTCGCGTGGCTCCGATGCCGGTGCCATGGCGGTGGGCGACCGCTCTGTACCTGAATTCGAAAATGCCGGATTACATATCGGTTTATCCGATGATGTACAGGCAGCTGCTCTGGGCCCGGGCGTGTTCGATTTTACCCAAATATATAATACAACAAACGATGGCGACGGTAATTTAGAAACGCGCTGCCCCTGGGCCTGGGGAGCTTTGAAAGACAATTATGAACTCTGGGAAACGATGGGGGCCGCTTACCTGGTGCAATCGGGACTGTCGTCTCCGGTGCTGTTTTTCTACAACAACACCGACAGCCATTATTACCTGGATCAAATTCAGAAATTCAAAGAAAAACTCGAAGAATGGGCTATACCGCCTGTAAGCGTGGTCGATTACGACAACGGCCATTCCGTACCCAAAGACTCCGCTTCGCTCGGGCAGCTTTACGATTTCTTTGACCAATATTTAAACCCTCCTTCCCTGAGCGAAGATACCACCCAGAACAAGCTCGCGGTAGTTGAAAGCAGGCAGCTGCCTTTGTTGTTATCCTACAATCCAGCCAGGGAAGAATTGCTGATCAGATTCAGTTTATCTCAAGCAACCGAAATACAAATTCAAGTCTTTGATCTGACAGGCCTGCTCGTCTTTTCTACGGCGAAAAAAATGGCAGAACCGGGCATCCAAACCGAAATCATCTCTCTGCACAGACTGGGATTACCGCAAGGCCTTTATCATGTCAAACTAAAGGCGGCAGGCTTCGGGGCCGTAGAAAAATTTGTTTTTTCAAAAAGCTGAGATATTTTTTCAGGATCGCCTTGCAAAGAAACAATGAAGGCTTTTAAACGGATCACACTGTATAAGCAATGAAAACTGAATAAGCGATCGCATGGACAGTTATTGTATCAAGAAAGAAAATGCTTAAATGATAGAGTGTAATAACATTTTCCTGAATTTTGGAGATAAAGTCATATTCAGTGATTTGAATTTTTCGGTTCAACGAGGGGAGCATTACTGCATAACCGGTTCATCCGGCAGGGGAAAATCTACTCTGCTTAAACTGATTCAGGCTTATGTTCGTCCCGACCAGGGTCAAATTATCATTCAGGACAAAGAACTCAACGCGGCCAATATCAAAGTCCTGAGAGAATCCATGGCCTGGATTCCTCAAAATAGTAACCTCCCGGTACAAAACGGCCTGGAATTGCTCGAAATGCTCCATATGAAGCATAAACGCCCCCAGGTGGAACAATACGCCCTGAAGTTGGGCCTGGAAGTTCAAATCACAGAGCAGCCCTTTACCATTATCAGCGGAGGGCAAAAGCAAAGGCTTGTAATGGCCATTTGTTTTGCCCTGGATAAAAGCATAATACTTATGGATGAACCGACTGCCTCTTTGGATGAAGATTCTATTCAATTGCTTTTAAGTACTATCGGACAAATGAAAGACAGAACCATCTTGTCTGCATCGCACAACCAAACTTGGATTAATGCTGTACCAAAAAGAATAGCCTTATGAGCGGAGCCATTGATATAAGCATCAAAGATTTGCTGTTGAGTTTTATTATTCTGATCATACCGCTGGCCTTTTTGTACTATTATAAGACAGGATTGATCAAAAGTACCTTGATCGCCGTTGTCCGGATGGTAGTCCAACTCTCCCTGGTAGCGGTTTATCTGGAATGGATCTTTGAATTGAACAACGCCTGGCTCAATATACTCTGGGTGCTGATCATGATTATTGTGGGCATAACAACGACCATCAGCAGAGCCTCACTCAACTGGAAAAGTTTTTTGTTACCCTTGTTTATTACTTCTTTTACCACGGTGCTGATAGTGGATGCTTTTTTTCTGGGATTTGTAATAAGATTGGATTATATATTTGATACACAATATTTTATTCCAATTACGGGAATGATTCTGGGGAATGCTCTTAACCACAACATTGTGGGTATGCGCAGCTATTTTAAAGAATTGAACGAGAAGTCCGATTTGTTTCATTTTTTGTTGACCAACACAGGAAACAACCTGAGATTAAGTATACGGCCGTTTATTGCGGAAGCCCTAAAACAGGCCATCAATCCTATGATAGCCAATATGTCAGTGATGGGACTGATTTCTTTGCCGGGTATGATGACCGGTCAGCTTTTGGGCGGCAGTTCTCCTGCGATTGCCATCAAATATCAAATAATGATCATGTTGGCTATTTTTACCGGTTGTACGCTCAATTTATTTTTAAGTATAATTGCTTCCAACAAAGTGGTCTTTGATGCCTTTTACAATTTCGATCGTAAGAAAATATATAAATCCTAAGACCACCTCTTTTTAAAGTATTGAAGATGAAAAAAACAACTCTTTTATTAGGCGGCATAGCCTTAGTATTTGCAGCATGTGGCGGACAAGGTATCCCACAATCCTCTCCTGAGGAAAATCCTATGCGCTTGTTTTATGAACAGCCCGCATCAATCTGGGAAGAAGCCCTACCCATTGGCAACGGCCGCCTGGGGGCCATGGTTTTTGGCGGTGTAGAGACCGAGCACCTGCAACTCAACGAAGAAAATGTCTGGTCGGGAGGGCCAGGCAACAATATCCAGCCGGAACTGAAATCTCTGTTGCCCGAAATACGTCAGCTGATTTTCGATGAAAAATATCAGGAAGCCCAGGAATTGGCTTTCAGTGCTTTACCTAAAAACATCGGGACCAAGGGCAATCACGGCATGTGTTACCAGCCGCTGGGGCGTCTGTTTCTGCATCAACAGGGAGAAGGACAGGTAGAAGATTACCGCCGTGTGCTGAGTCTGGACGAAGCTTTGCTCAATATACAATACCGGCGCAGTGGCATTGAGTTTCATCGCGAAATCTTTAGTTCTTTCAGTGACGATCTCATTGTAATGGAAATCTCGGCCGATCGCCCCGGAGCCCTGGATATGGAAATAAAACTAAACGGCGAACATCCGGGACACCGGATTGAAACAGCTCAGTCTGCCCTTTACCTGAGAGCCACGAGCAGCAGCAGAGAAAACAAAGAAGGCGCTGTGGACTTCACTGTTATCGTTAAACCCAGGCTCGAGGGTGGTACACTGGAACTCAAAGAACAATCTTTGCAGGTACACAAAGCAAACCGGCTGGTGTTGTTTGTTTCAATGGCCAGCAATGTGAAAGACTACAACGACATCAGCGGCGATCCCGACCAGTTGGCACAGTCTATAATGGATGCAGCCTTTGCCAAATCTTACAGGCAATTGCGCAAAGACCATATTGCCATATACCGACCACTGTTCGAGAGAGTTGATTTAAACCTGGGAAGCAGCGCTGCTGTGAATTTGTCTACAAACCAACGCTTGGAACAGTTCAAAGAAGGTAAAGATCCTCAGTTGGCTGCCCTGTATTTTCAGTTTGGCCGTTATCTCTTAATCAGCAGCTCTATGCCCGGCACTCAGCCTGCCACCTTACAAGGCCTGTGGACCGATAAACTCAGCCCGGCCTGGGACAGCAAATACACGATAAACATCAATACCGAAATGAATTACTGGCCTGCAGAATCCTGCAACTTACCGGAAATGCACGAGCCGCTGTTTGCTATGCTTCGCGATCTTTCCCTTACCGGAGCAGAGGCCGCCGATCAATTGTACGGAGCCAGGGGCTGGTGTGTGCACCACAATACCGACCGCTGGCGTATAAGCGGACCGGTGGACGGGGCTTTTTACGGTCTTTGGCCTATGGGAGGCGCCTGGCTGAGCCAGCACATCTGGCAGCATTACCTCTACTCGGGCGAT
This sequence comes from uncultured Bacteroidales bacterium, assembly GCA_964575345.1. Taxonomy (GTDB): domain Bacteria; phylum Bacteroidota; class Bacteroidia; order Bacteroidales; family UBA1402; genus UBA1402. The sequence continues at coordinate 9,758 of CAZNQD010000037.1, read as the reverse complement.
CAGGCTTTTCTCGAAGCATATTATCCGGTACTGAAGGGGGCTTCTCAGTTTTTGAAAGACGTATTGCAAAAAGAGCCGGTTCATGGCTGGATGGTATTAAGCCCCTCCATGTCGCCCGAGAATTCCCATAGTTCGGGAGTAAGCATAACGGCCGGTACTACCATGGACAATCAATTGATCTACGATGTGTTTTCCAATCTGATGGCAGCGGCAGAAATTCTGGACAAAGATCAGTCGTATGCCGACAGCCTGCGGATGCTCCGTGAACAACTGGCTCCTATGCAGATCGGGCGCTGGGGGCAATTGCAGGAATGGATGCAGGACTGGGACAGGCCCAATGACCGCCACCGGCATGTATCGCATTTATACGGCTTGTATCCTTCCAACCAGATCTCGCCTTATCGTAATCCCGCGTTATTTGAGGCAGCCAAAACTTCGCTTCAGGCCAGAGGCGATGTTTCCACGGGTTGGTCCATGGGCTGGAAAGTGAATCTTTGGGCTCGTCTGCTCGACGGGGACCGGGCCATGAAACTTATCACCGAACAACTTAGCCCCGCCATCCGGCCCGACGGCAGCCAAACCGGCGGTACCTATCCCAATTTGCTGGATGCTCATCCGCCTTTTCAGATTGACGGCAATTTTGGTTGCACCTCAGGGATAGCCGAAATGTTATTGCAAAGCCACGATGGTGCTTTGCATATACTGCCGGCTTTGCCCTCTGCCTGGATAGAAGGCAGTGTAAAAGGACTAAGGGCCAGGGGAGGATTCCGGGTGGATCTGTCCTGGAAAGAAGGCCGGGCCGACAAAATTTTGATTAAATCTACCTTAGGAGGGAATTGTCGTATTCGTTCTTACGTGCCCCTCAAGGCTAAGGGTTTGAAAGCGGCCGAAGGACCCAATAGCAACCCGTTTTATCAGCTTCCCGGGATCAAGGCTCCTTTGATGAACAATCAAGAAGTCCTCGAACTTCCGGAGCTGAAGCCAATCTATGAATACGACGTTCTGATACCCAAAGGCAAAACGATGTTGTTGACGGTCTTATAGTGTTTGCTTTGTGTCCTCTGACTTTGTGTCCTCTGACACTAAAATAATAGTGGACATTCCGTTTCTCAGGTGCATAAGCGGATCCTTACCACTGCCTTGTCGCAAGCAGCTGGCGGAAGTTGCAGCATACCCGGGCAAGCGTTTATGCTTGCCGGGACTTGCCGCCCATGGGCAGCTGGCGAAAGCTGACAGACCTCAGGCTAGTTTTGAATCAAGGGGGCTGTGTACTTTGTGTTGTTGTGTACGATTTGCACCAGATAGACGGATGCCGGTAATTGGCTGGTTTCTATGGTAGTTATCCTGGAGTGTATTTTATCTTTATGCCAGAGTAATTTGCCATTACCGTCGAACAATTTCAGGCTATAAGCTTGCCGGTCGGGTTGCTCGAAAACGATGTCGGCTTTGTTGCTTTGAACAGGATTCGGAATTATTTTCAGCAGCGAGCTTTTATCCTGTTGCAGTTTGTCCAGAGCTGATCCGTTCTCTATTACCCTGAATACCTGCATGGAATAAGCCGGCAGCTGACATTGAAATTGATTGCTGACTGACAGGCTGTAGAAGCTTGGTTTAATCAGTTCAGGTTCAGCCAGGCTGTTGCGTTGCGTTGCTGTACCGGTCAGTAACTGACAATCGACCTGTTGGTCAATTGGAGCTCCGGTGATGTTGATATTAGCTGTGACGGCCTGATCGCCCGAATTCACAATTTTGAAAATCAGCTCATTGCTCTCGTTGTCGCGGCTGATGGATGCGGTGACCGGCCCCGTGGCTGCAGGAACGACAAAAAGCCGGGTGTCGTCCAGGTAACATTCCATGGTCTCGCCCCTGGCTTCCAGACGAATTTCGTACCATTGGTTCGGGTTGATTCTTCCGGCTGCGGTTAACAGGACGCTCTTGACGCCGTTGCTTACTTTTTCGATGGCATGTTGTGTGTTGCCCCAGCCGCCAATATTGAGCCAGTAATAATTGTTTTGGTCCTGATAAGCAAAAGGAATCAGAAAGCCTTCGTTTCCTCCGGTTTTTTGAGCTTTGATACGGAAGACATAATTATCGGTATCTACGGTTTGATTGAATATACTGACAGCCGGTTCTGAATTGGCTGTCTGATTGTAGAGGCCTCCGGTTGCGTTGAAACTGCCCGAGAGCACTTGCCAGTTGCTGCTGCCGGCCGAAAAGTCCTCAGAATAAAGAAGGTTTTCGCCGCTGCTGATACTTAAATCATCGTAACTGGCCTGGGTATTCCAGGTGCCTACACCAACTTTACCTCTAAAATCTGTACCACTGAGTTGAAAAGAGGGATCGTAGCTTATCAGGGAATTTAAATACTCGTCGCCCGGATTGGTGCTGTACATTTGCTGCACGTAATAGCTGGCAGTTTTGACGACCTCTGTGTTGTCAAAGCGGATCAAATCGGGATGCCATTGCTGGTGTTTGTCGTTGCAAAAAAGAGGAGCATAACAAGTGAGTTCAACAATGTCGGCATTGCGTTCCACACCGGTTAAATAAGCGGCCTCGGCAATGGCATTGTACAATCTGTCGTCCTGAGAAGCGTATTCGCCTATGAAAACCCTGGGGCCCTGACGATCAAAGTTGTCGTAGCGATGGTTGTTGTTCAAAAACCAGTCCGGGGAATTGTAGTAATGTTCGTCTACAGCATCCAGCTGATTTTCGCGACTGAATTCCCATAGCGTAGTATAGTGGCTGCCGGTGTCGTCGGTGCCCGAAGTTCCGATGATTTTGATCTCGGGGCAATAGTTGCGCAGGCTGTCTTTAAACATCAGGAAGCGTTCTCTGAATTCAGGAATGTCGTCCTCTTCGTTACCCAGACAAAGGTATTCCATATGGAAAGGCTCGGGATGTCCCATCTCAGCCCGCAGGGCTCCCCAGGTGGTAGATACATCGCCGTTGGCAAATTCAACCAGGTCGATGGCGTCTTGTATCCAGGGGCCCATTTCTTCCAGAGGCGCTACTTCTCTGCTTCTGAACTGGCAGGAAATTCCTACCGGTATGACAGGCAGGGGCTTTGCTCCCAGGTCTTCGCAAAAGAGAAAATATTCGTAAAAACCTAAACCGTAAGTTTGGTGATAACCCCAGAGATTCCAGTTGGGCTTACGTTCAGCTACATCGCCTACGGTATGTTTCCAGCGGTAGGCGTTGTCCAGACCCCTGCCGTGCGAGATGCAGCCTCCGGGAAAGCGGAGAAATTGTGGTTCCAGATCGGCGATGGCTTGTGCCAGATCGATTCGCAATCCGTTCTTGCGGTTCTTGAAAGTTTTCTCGGGAAAGAGTGAAACCATATCCATATAGACGTTTCCAACGCCTTGAGGCAGAATATACAACGCCGCATCACCAAAACTAAGTTTGCTTTGAAGTGTTAGTTTATATTGCTGCCATTCTGCACTGGTGCCGGCAATGGTATCGCTGGCAAAAACATAACCACCGGAACTTTTTAGTTGAACCACTACTGCCTGGTCGTAGTCCGTATCGCGTTTCAGGTAAATGGAGAAATCGTAGTATTCATTTCCTTCAAGTGCGATTCCGTCAAAACCTGTGTTTTTGACTCCGGCGGCCGTTCCCTGATTGTTAATCAGCAATTTAAGACATTTGGTATTGTTCTGATTTAGTGCCTGATTACCTACTACACTTAAGGCTACCGAGGCTCCTCCTTCCTGAACTACTGACCAGGCCGTTAATGGCCCCATACTGGTATAACCATCCACGACATAATACTCAAAGGAACGGTTTTGAACCAATTCAGCATACAAGCCTCCGTCTGCGGCATAGTTGATGTCTTCAAAAAATACCCCGATTAAATCCTGGCTCATGGGGACAGCAGGTTGATCGGTGTCTACCGAAATATTGACCTGAGCTTCTGTTGTCGGCGTACAATTCAGGGCAATAAGGCAAATCAATAGTAATTTTGTTTTCATACTTGTTTTATAGGATGCTTATGGTTTTTTTAGCTTCTTAACTGCAAATATAGTGTATTTATTTACAAAAATCCATTGCCGTTAGTTGCCTTTTTGGCGTATTTAATTTGTGCTCGTCTTTTGAATTAGTTTTTTTGAATTTGTAATAGAGTATAATTCAATCAGATATCTTTTTGGCTTGTATTTTATGCTTGTTTATCGGTTGTATTTGTTCAGGATTTGAAAATTCTTCTCTATTTTTGACCGGTTTTTTGTTTGTCTGCTTGCGTGTAGCGAACAATAAAAAAAATATCAAGATGGGGATATTAAAAGAGAAGTTTATCAATTATACTGCACCTCAGGAATTGATGGCAGCAGGGATTTATCCGTATTTCCGCGAGATTCAATCGGATCAGGATACAGTGGTAAGCATCAACGGAAAGCGTGTGTTGATGTTCGGATCAAACAGTTATCTTGGTTTGACCAACCACCCCAGAATTAAAGAAGCTGCTATTCAGGCTACCGAAAAATACGGCGCCGGCTGTGCCGGTTCCCGTTTTTTAAACGGGACCCTTGATATCCATACTCAACTGGAAGGCAGACTGGCCAAATTGAGCGGCAAGGAAGCTGCTCTTTGCTACAGTACCGGTTTTCAGGTAAATCTGGGAGTGGTTTCTGTATTGGGAGGACGTAATAATTACCTGATACTCGATGATCTGGATCATGCATCCATCATAGAAGGCTCCAGGTTGTCCTTTTCCAAAACCATGAAGTATGCTCACAACGATATGGAAGCCCTGGAGCAAAAATTAAAGCTTTGCGAACCGGGACACGATATTTTAATTGTGGTAGACGGCATTTTCTCGATGGAAGGCGATATTGCCCGTTTACCTGAAATTGTAGCCTTGGCCAAAAAATACAAGGCTTCTGTTATGGTGGACGATGCCCACGCTCTGGGCGTGTTGGGAAAGAACGGTGCCGGAACCGCTGCATATTTTGGCCTTACCGACGAGGTGGAACTCATCATGGGTACTTTTTCCAAATCGCTGGCGTCACTGGGTGGTTACATTGCGGCAGACAAGGAAGTAATAAATTTTATCAAGCATAATTCCCGTTCGCTCATTTTCAGCGCCAGCATGACACCGGCTTCGGCAGCCACTGCTCTGGCAGCACTCGATATTATGGAGCAGGAACCCGAACGCATCGAACATCTGTGGAAGTTGACGCATTACGCAAGAAAGGCTTTCCAGACTAATGGTTTCGATACCGGTCCTTCGGAAACGCCCATCATTCCTTTATTGGTCAGGGATGACTTCAAAGCTTTGAAGATGACCAGAATATTGCTCGATCAGGGAGTATTTGTCAATCCGGTTATTTCGCCGGCAGTGCCCAAGGGTTCCAGTTTAATTCGTTTTTCTCTTATGGCAACACATAGTTTTGAACAAGTGGATGAAGCCGTAGATAAAATGTCGCGTGTGGCACGAAAACTGGGAGTTTTTGATATGGCAACTTTGGAAGTTTAATATCCGGCCTTTTCAAACCGGGTAACATTTTAATTCAGGCAGCATGAAAAAAGTGGTACTCATTACCGGTGTTTCCTCAGGCTTTGGAAAAGAGGCTGCTGTTTTGTTGGCCCAAGCCGGGTATACTGTATACGGAACCGTTCGAAAAGCCCTTGAACCGCTTCAGGGCGTGCATCTGCTCAACATGGACCTGACACAGCCGACAAGCATTGACAAGGCTGTTGCCGAATTGTTGGAACGCGAAAAACGTATTGATGTGTTGATCAACAATGCCGGTATGCATTTAGGAGGCCCCATCGAGGAAACTCCCTCTGAACTATATCGCAGGCAACTGGATACCAATCTGCACGGCATGGTGCATTTATTACAAGCTGTACTGCCGCCGATGCGGTCGCAAGGTCAAGGTTTAATTATTAATTTCAGTTCTATTGGAGGCCTAATGGGTCTTCCCTTTCAGGCCTTTTATTCTGCCAGCAAATTTGCCATCGAAGGTTTGAGCGAAGCCCTGAGAATGGAGGTTCAGGCCTTCGGTATTAAGGTGGTGCTTGTCAATCCGGGCGACTTCCATACCAGTAACACTGCCAATCGTATTAATGTTTGTGACGAAAAGGGCCCTTACACCAGGCAGTTTGAGCTTTCCAAAGCCTGTTTTGAATCCGACGAAATCAACGGAGGCCAACCCGTCGTGATGGCCCGTACTCTGCTGAAAATCGTGGCAGCCAAAAGACCCAGACATCGTTATGTTGTAGCAACACTGGATCAAAAACTGGCCGTATTGCTCAAACGGATTCTTCCTTCTTGCTGGTTTATGCCGATCTTAACATCTCACTACGGCATTAAGAAGAAGGCAGACAATTGATTTTCTCTATTTTTAATTAGTTGCTTAAGCCCGCAGAGCTTGCAAAAGGTGTTTTTTTGAAATATCTTTGCATTTTTATTCTACTTAGGTAAAATAATTAATTTGCCGGCGGTATTTCTAAGGATTATTTTTTATGTTTGACTTTCTGGACAACTATCCCATTCTGTTGCCTCTGATTATTTTCTTTGGCCGCATCATCGATGTAACCCTGGGTACGCTCCGTATTATTTTTGTTTCCAAAGGACAAAAAACACTGGCACCGCTCATTGGTTTTTTTGAAGTTTTTATATGGATTGTGGTAATCTCTCAGATTTTATCCAGAGCCAACGATTTGGTTGCTTATCTGAGTTATGCCGCCGGCTATGCAACCGGCAATTATGTGGGTATAATCATTGAACAGAGAATAGCTTTTGGGGTATTGGTTTGCCGCATTTACACCAATAACGAACCGGGAAAATTGATCGCCATGCTTTCCGGGAAAGGCTATGGTACTACTATCATAGAGGGCATGGGTGCCAAGAAAAAAGTGTATATCGTCGAAGCCGTGGTAGAGCGTAAAGCCATGAAAGAAATTGACAGTTTTATACAAGAGTTTGATAAGGACACCTTCTATACTGCCGAAGATTTGCGCGAACGAAAGAAAGGTGTTTTCCCCACAAAGTCCATTACGTATTTACGGCGCTGGAGGCCCGGGAAATGACCTGTGAATGTCTGGAACGATAATACTTCCAAAGCTTGATTGTTTTTGAGTAAAAAAATGTAACTTTGCCAAATTTTAATCTTAGGTATTATGGCACTCCTAATAGAAGAAATCTCCCGAACATTTAATGAATATATTCTGATTCCCGGCTTGACTACCAAAGGCTGTGTTCCCGACAAGATTAATCTGAAGACTCCGCTGGTTCGTTATTCCAAAGGGCAAAAGCCGGAAATAGAATTGAATATTCCTTTTGTGTCGGCCATCATGCAAGCCGTTTCGGATTCCAATATGGCGATTGCTCTGGCCAAAAACGGAGGCTTGTCCTTTATTTTCGGTTCGCAGCCTATCGAAGAACAGGCTGAAATGGTACGTAAAGTAAAGAAATACAAGGCGGGTTTTGTGGTCAGCGATGCCAATTTGAGGCCTGATCAGTGCTTGCAGGATGTAATAGATTTGAAGGCCAAAACAGGTTTCTCGACTATAGGCATTACCCACGATGGCAGTTCCAACGGAAAACTACTGGGCCTTGTCACCAGCAGGGATTACCGTCCGGGCAAGGACGATCCGTCAAAAATAATTCGTGATTTCATGACCCCTTTTTCCAAGCTGGTCACCGGCCAATACGGTATCAGCCTCGACGAAGCCAACGACATCATCTGGGACAACAAAATCAATACGCTGCCTGTTATTGACAATAATCAATGCCTGAGGTACTTTGTTTTTCGCAAGGACTACGATAACCATAAAAATAATCCCTACGAACTCCTGGACAGCCATAAGCGACTGCTCGTGGGGGCAGGAATAAATACACGCGATTACAGAGAGCGTATTCCCAAACTGGTGGAGGCAGGAGTGGATGTATTATGCATAGATTCATCGGACGGCTTTTCGGAATGGCAAAAAGAAACCATTGCCTTTGTACGTGATAATTACGGCGACAGCGTCAAGATTGGAGCCGGTAACGTGGTAGATCGGGACGGATTCAATTTTTTGGCCCAGGCCGGAGCTGACTTCGTTAAAGTAGGCATAGGAGGAGGCTCCATCTGTATTACGCGTGAACAAAAAGGTATCGGCAGGGGGCAGGCTACTGCCTTGATCGATGTAGCTGAGGCCAGGGACGAACTCTACAGGAAGAAAGGCATTTATGTTCCTATTTGTTCTGATGGCGGTATAGTTCAGGATTACCATATGGTATTGGCTTTGGCCATGGGAGCTGATTTTATTATGATGGGCCGCTATTTTGCCCGTTTCGACGAAAGCCCCACCAAAAAATTGTTTATAGGCGGCAATTATGTAAAGGAATATTGGGGCGAAGGCTCCAACCGTGCCCGCAACTGGCAGCGCTACGATATGGGCGGCAATCCCGCACTCAAATTTGAAGAAGGAGTTGACAGTTACGTGCCCTATGCCGGCAAGCTCAAGGACAATCTGGAAATTACCCTGGGTAAAGTCAAATCGACCATGTGCAGCTGTGGCGCTTTCTCTATTCCTGACTTGAAAAAGGAAGCCAAGATTACACTGGTATCGTCTACCAGTATTATAGAAGGAGGTGTACACGATGTAATCCTCAAAGACACCAAAGGCGAGCATTAAAGCTCGTTTTAGCTTAATTCTACTACCTGTTATTTACTTAACCTCTTGTAATTATTTTGGAGGACGATGTTATGAAAGAAAAATGCAATGCCGCAAGCAACCCGGGAGGTGGTGCTGTTTATGGTTTAGGCCTGATTGGAGCCGCGATCTTTTACATAGGTCAGGCTACCGGTTTCTGGATGGGCGTTTTGGGTTTTCTTAAAGCCTTGGTATGGCCGGTCTTTATGGTCCTGGAGGCTTTTAAATATTTGTCAATGTGAGTTATAAAGCTCCTGTAAGCCATAGGTTTGAGGCTGCCGTTAAAAAGAGCCTTAGTTTTCTGTGTTTTTTAATGGCATTTGCTTTTGCAACGGAGGCTCAAAGGCTGGATGTGGCAGTTGATTTGCAGAAAGACGATTCGGGTGTTTACAATCTGAAGATTCCTTTGCCCGAAGGATTGTACCGTATTCGTCTGGTATTGGGTTCCGGCCAATCATCCGGTCGTACGGTTGTGCGCGCAGAATCGCGTCGTTTGTATGCCAGGGAGATCGTTACCGAAAAGGGGCAGTTCAAAGAGCTGTCGTTTACCGTACACAGGCGAAGCCCGGTTATTTCGCCTCAGGAAAAAGTCAGGTTAAAACCCAGAGAAGTCGGCAAGCTTAATTGGGACGAATTTCTCAACCTGGAAATCAGCGGGCAGCAAGCTCAACTAAGCAGCTTATCTATAGAAGCGACAAATGAAGTGCCGGTGGTGTATCTCTGCGGTAATTCCACCGTGGTTGATCAGGACAATGAACCCTGGGCCAGCTGGGGACAAATGATTACGGTTTTTTTTGACGACAGACTGTGTTTTGCCAATTACGCCGAGTCGGGTGAATCGGCCAATAGTTTTATTACTGCCGGCAGATGGAAAAAAATCATGACACAAATCAAGCCCGATGATTATGTATTGGTGGAATTCGGACACAACGACCAAAAACAAAAAGGAGAGGGCAAAGGGGCATATTTTTCGTATTGGAACAGTTTGACTGAGTTTATCGATCAAGCTCGCGAAAAAAAGGCCATACCGATATTGATTACACCCACGCAGCGCCGCAGTTTCGGAGAAGACGGCCGAATAGTCGACTCTCACGAGGATTATCCCCAGGCCATGC
>CAZNQD010000036.1:0-22251 GCA_964575345.1 uncultured Bacteroidales bacterium | reverse complement strand
TGGACGGTACAAGATTCACTTTTTATTGCAGAGACACTGATTCTGTTTATACCAAAAACGTACACGAAGCTTATTTAGACGATAAAATGACTGAACTGAAAAATATGGCCGAACAAATAGTAAACGATACCATCCTAAATGAAACTGAGCTTATAAAACAATTACGCATACTCGGAAATTAACACAATATCAAAGACCTGACTAAAACAGAAAGAAGTTCCCCAATCATTCTAATCAAGGCAAATAAATCAACTTGGAGCTTAATACCTCAGTAGGCAATTCGACGCGGAGGATGTAAAGCCCGCGACTGAGGTTTTCGGCACTCAGATCTATTGCGGCGATGCCTTCAAATTGACTGTCGAAGACCAGTCTGGCTTTGCTGTCGTACATGCGCAGGCGATAGCTTTCGTTTTGTCCGGTATTGACAAAGAACAGGCCTTTGCAGGGATTGGGATAGACTTCGAGGCGATTGGCAAGGAGGGAGCCGGGCTTGTTGATGGCGGCGGCAGATCCGGGGTCATCGGCAAAAGGCGATCCGCCAATCAGGCTGGAGGCCATCCAGTAGGAATAATCGCCGGGATCTCCTTCGGGCAGAGCTTGTGCGGCTGTCAGGGTATAACCCGATCCGTCGGGAGCCGGGGGCCAGGGGCTGTTGTCGTAATAGTCGAAACTGATCAGGGGCTGATTATCGGCATCCAGCAAAACGATTTTTTCGCCCGAGTTGGCCAAGTTTCTCGAGAAACTGCCGGAAGGATAACGCCCGTAACGCGAAAAGAAATTATTGGGTTTGGAGGCAGCCACGTAAAATTCGCCCGGATACAGCAATTCTTGTTCGGGAAAGCGGTGAGATATGCCTGAGTCAATTTTTAGTCCGGACAAATCGATTGCTTTATTGCCGGTGTTTTTGAATTCGATAAACTCAAAGTCTTGCCCCGGGGTCAATACCGAATTTACAAAAGTATCTTTGGGGTGGTAATGTATTTCGGTAATTTTCAAGGCCCGGTAATCTTCGTCTGCACGACTGAAAAAGACTTGTTTCAGAGGGCCCCAGTTCGTTCCCGAGTAAATTCTGCACGACAGTATTGTGCTTTGATCCAGGTTGAACGAAAGACTGTTGGTAATATTGAGGGCCCTGGACGAAATGCCGCCTCCGAAAATTCTGGGATCGCTGCCGTCGAGCGTGTAGTAAAGACTGCTGTTTTGACCGGAAAGATTGCTGATGTTTACCGTAATTGTGTTTTGAAAGGGATAGTACGATCCGTAAAAGCGATAATTGCCCACACTGATGCCCGGAGCCGCAATGGAGGTGTACAAGCCTTCTGTCTTGAGTTGCTGTATCAGAATATTGCTGCGTTTCGGGAAATAAGTGCTGTACATCGAATTGAGCAAGGTCTCCCAGTCTTTTTTACCCAGGGTTGTTTGACTCACGGCATCCCCCCAGCGGGCCGATTCGGTAATAACGGCCTGATCTATTTGCGCGGCTCTTTCGCGGTAGATGGCTGCGGCAGAATCGGGCCTTAGCAGACCGCCAACGGATAAATACTTATAGGCGCGATCCATAAAGCGAAAACGGTATTCCTGATTGGAGCAGAGTTTGTAATGCAGCCACTGAGGATTGAATCCCAGCATGCCGGTTATTAGCATACTGCCGTTGCTGCCTATGTTTACACGGTTGCAGTTCAATCCGCCCGAATTGACATTATCCACAAACATACTGTGTTCCGAATCGTGTGCAAAAAAGCGAAATCCCCTGGAATGGTCGTTGCGGTTGTATACGGCGTAAAAGTTGTTGGGCATGTCGTCCCCGTAAAAAGCCGAAGTGGGGGCATCGAAGTTTCCGGTATAAAAAATAACCAGCATATAATCGATCAGGTTATCGATGTCCACCCAGACCCTGCCCTCCGGATCCATGCTGCCATCGGATTTTTTGCCCAACAGAGCCAGGTAAGCTTCGTTGGTGGTAAAGCCTTCGACACATTTATTCCACAGGGAAGTCCAGGCTTCCAGGTTGCCGTCGGTGGCTTCGTTGAAATAGGGCCAGCCTTCTGAATTGACTTTGACTACATCGTAATCGTCTTCGTTACCGCCAAAATAATGCTCGGCGTTGTCGGCTTCGGCTCGTTCGTCGGTTTGGTAGAGCCCCCAGTACATGCCGTTGAGGTAAAGATGGTAATAGCGTCCTCGCTTGTAGGGCTGCTTCATGCGTCCTTGCAGGTCGCGGCTGAAAATATCGGCAATCATGGAATTGTATTTGCTGCCGTCTTTGCTCCATGCGTAATTTTGTTCGCAGCGCAGGTCGATGCAGTCGAACTCTGCCACTCCTTCGTTATCGAACAGAGGGTATTTCAGTTTTGAAGCTCCGTATTCTGCTCTGAAATATAAACGAAAAGCCCTTTTTGCACTTTCTTTTTGTTTGGCGCTGGCAGCTCCCCTGATGCGCAGTCCTCCGTTTATTTGAAAACCTTTGGTGCTGCAGGTGTCGATGAGCTCTATGGAACAGGGACGCTCCCAGGCTCTGCCGCTTTTTTCGGCGTTCACGTAGATGCCACTACTCACACTGAACAGGTTATCCATATCCGTCACTATGCTGATGCTGGGAATTTGCCTCAGGGCTGCATCTATGTAAGGGGCATAGTCTTCATCGTAGATCACGGCTGAATCCATCTCGTAATCGAGCCTTTGCCCGTTGTGCGGGCTGGTTGGCCATTGCCAGCCGGGATAAGTCTGGGTTTTTACTTTATCGCTAAAAATATAAGTTCTGGTAATGGAAACCGAGGGTTTGTAACCCTCCTTTACGAGGCAGGCTCGCAAAACATAAGCCGGCGTCTGCCCTCTCGAAATGGGTTGTGTGGGGTCGATTCGCCATTCTCTAAGCGTACCGGCTTTGATGGCGGTAGAAGAGGTTGCGGGCTCGCTGCCGTCGAAACTGAACAGAATGTTGCAGTCGCGATAAGGCGATTGCAGCACGACATCGAAGGCTGCGTCATAAAAGCCGGCTTCACGACTTATCTGCACTTTGCCACCGTAAGGAAAAGGAGGCAATGCGGGCTCTGCTGTCATTCCGGGATCGAAATAAATATCCGAACTATAGGAAGACACATTCAGCACCATAACGGCAAGGCTGTTGTCGCCTTCGACCAAAGGAATATCAGCCGCGTTCAGTCTGAAATTTTCGTTGGTGCCGGGATCGTGATTATTCAGTGCCAGTGAGTTGTTCAGGAGGCTTGCAGGCACATTTTGCCTCAGTACGATTTGTCCGTTGATGGCGATAACAAAACCATCGTCGTAGTTGATAGTGAAATCGAGCTGTTCCAGTCTGTCTACGTTTTCGGCCCGGAAAGTGCTGCGCAGGTAAAAACAGGTATAATTGTTTTGCATGTCGCTCAGCACAGTGCCCCCACTGCCTTTGCCGTAGCGGAAAGGAGCAGAGCCTGTGCTCCATTGGCTGTCATCGTAGTCTTTGCTGAGTAAGGCTTCGGGGTTTTCGTGGTTGGCATTGCCTTTGAGGTAGCGAAAGCTGCTGCCTTGCTCAAAACGGATTTGGGCCCGAATGTTGGGAAGGCTTGTAAATAACAGCACAAAGATCAACAGCAAAACTTTGGAGCAGATCTTGCTGCCAGAACTAAGAATGTTGCGGCCAAAGACAAGCTTGTTTCTACCAAGGCTAAGACTTTTGCTTGCATGGTCGTTGCTACCAAGGGCAAGGATTTTTCTGACTAAGGCTGTTGACATACAGCCGTAAAAATACATATTCCTGACGATTTTGCTGCCGGAGCCTGCGATAATAAACAATTCTTGATGCTTTTGGGACGATTTTGTCAGGCGCAGGCTCCTCGCTTAAAACTTTTTCCCTGCTGAATCTGGCGACCAGGAGTAGACTTTTCTCCATGGGTATGGTGCTTAAAGTGAAATTATTATCCCGTTCAGTACAATTATCTTCCCGATTCCGTTATCTCAACCTGCGGCTTTGGCAAAAACCTTTATCTTTGACTATCATTCAAGACCAAGTATTATGAAATTAAGAACGATAATCCTGAGCTTTACGGCTGCTTTGTTGTTGCCTGTATGTGCGCAAACCGGACTGACTGCGCAAACCGGTCCGGGATCACAAACCAATCCAAATGTACAAACCGGCCTCAGTTCCCAATCGCCTGCCACGGGCAATCCATTGTTGCCCGGATATTTTGCCGACCCCACCATTGTAGAGTTTGATGGTATTTATTACATCTATGCCACCACCGACAACGAAATGCTGGCATCGGGAGTGCCTACCTTGTGGTATAGCCGCGATTTGTTGAACTGGTACAATTATACTTTGGATATACCTTCGCTGGAATCCATAAATCTGAGGAATTTCTGGGCTCCCGATATTATGAAGGGCGACGACGGGCGTTATTACCTGTATTTTGGCAATTGCCAGGCCGGATGCAATATCTACGGCTATGTTTCCTCTACCCCGGTGGGCCCCTGGACTAAATTGCACCAAGACGACACCCCGGTCATCAGCAACGGCTTTCCCCGCAGGGGCTTCCCTTCGCTGGATGCTCAGTTCTTCAGGGACGACGATGGAAAAATCTTCGCCTATTGGGGCACCTGGGTTCACTACAACGGTGGTTATGCCGTGGGCGAACTCGATAATAAGAGCATGTCCGGCATGATCAGCGGCGAGAATATACCTCTGGAGCAGACACCGGAGCCTTTTGAGGCAGCTTATATGCTCAAGCGTAATGGTAAATACATTCTGATGTATTCCAGCGCTTCCTGTCACGATGCCAGCTATAATGTGCGCTATTCTTATGCCGACAGTCCTTACGGACCCTTTACACCCGGTGCCAACAATCCGATACTCAGCACCAATGCCGACCAGTCGGTACACGGTCCGGGACATCATTCGGTGCTGAAGCAGGGCGAAGATTATTACATTGTGTATCACCGTCACGATTACCCCATGACCCGGGGCGGCATGTCTCGCCAGGTTTGCATCGACAGCATGATCTTTGAGAACGACTCGACTATTCGAAAAGTGCTTCCTTCGCATCAGGGCATAGCCGATATTTTTCCTTCGGAGTTGCCGGCCGACCTGGCCTTTGGCGCCAAAACCAAGGCTTCGTCGCATTACCGTATGAACAGTCCCGGTTATAATTATGCTTATCAGCCTTCGCTGGCAAGCGACAACAACAACGCTACCATGTGGAAAGCCGGCGATAATTCCTTTCCCCAGACTTTGGAGATAGATTTGGGCAGTGTGCAGAAAATCAGCAGAGTGATGACCCAGTTTGAGTTTGCCTCTTATTATTATCAATACCTGTTGGAGTATTCTGCCAACGGCAAAAAGTGGGCTGTATACGCCGATCGCTCCGACAACAGGGTTTCGGGCAGCCCCATGATTGATGATAAGGAAGTGGAAGCGCGTTATCTGAGACTCAAAGTTTTGGGTACCGAAAAAACCGGGCTTTATGCCGCTGTCTGGAACATCAAGGCCTACGGTTCAGCTTTTGATATTCCGCTGGGTCTGGTCAACAAAGCTTCGGAAGCAGGCCCCGGAGCCGAAAGCAAACGGGAGATGCTGCTGTGTTTTGATATCTCTAAAAAATCAGAGAATTTAAGCAGTCTGCCCAACCAAGGTAGGCTGGGCGGAAACTTTACACTCAGGGGCGAAGTGTCAGT
The DNA here is from genome assembly GCA_964575345.1 of uncultured Bacteroidales bacterium. GTDB lineage: Bacteria > Bacteroidota > Bacteroidia > Bacteroidales > UBA1402 > UBA1402. Next base: position 16,584 of record CAZNQD010000036.1, on the reverse strand, counting down.
CAGCACGGACGACCTGGGTGTGCAAGCCCTTGAATTTACCCGTGGATCACTGGTGCTCGATGTGCCTGTGCCTAAACAACTGGCCTGGAATGGCTCGTTTACGGTGGCCACCTGGGTCAGGAATCCCGAGGCCGGTCGCGAAGGCGACTGCCTGTTCTCCTGGTGCGACCGTCATGCCCTGCGTCTGGCCAATTCCTACAATGCCTTGTTTTACAATCGCAGCGGCCATGGAGCCATGGCGCATCTGGACGGTCATTTTGATATGCGATACCGTAGCTTGCCGGCCGAGAACGAATGGCATCACATCGTGGTGACTTTCGATGGTGTATTGGAAAAGATGTATGTGAACGGAGTACTCGATAATGTTCAGAGTATGACCCTGGCTTCGGCGGTGGACAGAGCCCGCTTTATTGTGGGAGCTTCTGATGTGGGTGAAAATTTCAGCGGTTATATGGCTTCGCTGCGCATGTACGATTACGCTCTCAGCCAAAAGGAACTCGTCAAATTGATGAAGAAGACCAGGCCTGAGAACCTGAAGAAATAATGAAGTACTCCTGTCTGTAAGAACCTGCTTATTGTACCGGAATTCTGCGTCCCCGCTGCATGGAAGTGAATACGCCCAGCAGGCAAAAAGCCGAAAAGAGAATGAACACCAGGCGGGAAGCCTGCAAAAATTCGCCGGTGGTGTCGGCACTCATGTGTCGGCTTCCCAAAAAGACATGCACGGCCAGGCTGGCCAGAGCCATACTAAAGAGCATGCCCAGGTTGCGCATAGTAGCCAGAGTGGCCGAGGCAACCCCGTAGAGGCTTTTATCGACGGAACTCATTACGACATTGGTATTGGGCGATGAAAACAAGCCGAAGCCCAGCCCCAGAGTGGCCAATGAGGCGAGTATGTACACAAAAGTGGTTTGTTGTCCCAAAAAAATCAACAGGAATAAGCCGAGAGCGCTGATAGCCATCCCTATGGAGGCCAGAGCGGAGGCGCTCCATTTGTCGGACAAACGGCCGGCGCCTACCGATACCAGGGCCATCACCGCGGGTTGTATCATAAGTATCAGGCCGGCATCGCGGGGTGTGAGCAAATGCACGTATTGCAGATAAAGGCTCAGCATAAAGCTGACCGCGAAGGTGGCCGCGTAATTGATAAAAGCCGAAAGGTTGGACAAACCATAGACCAGATTTTGTTTAAACATGCGGACATCCAGCACCGGCAGAGCGGTTTTCATCTCGAGCCGGATAAACCAAAGCAGACCGCCGGCTCCGGCCAGGCTCATGAACAGAGCGGGCCAGCCCGGCAAATTGGACAGGCCGTACATCAAAAGCAAAACCGAAGGGATATACCACAACACCCCTTTCCAGTCGAAAGGGCCTTGTTCCCTGGTTTTCCATTCGTCGCGAATGACCAGGTAGAGCCCAAGGGCTACCAAGACCGAAACAGAGCCGTTGATGTAAAACAAACTGCGCCAGCCCAGGTATTGAGTCAGGATGCCTCCCAGCACCGGCGCCGCCGATAAGCCCAAATAGACCGAGGCCACATTGAGCCCGATCACCCTGCCCCGTTCTCCGGCCTCAAAAACCGACATCAAAATGGCCATACTCACGCTGATCATCATAGCCCCGCCCACGCCTTGCAGCAGGCGGAATCCGATGAGCCAGGCGGCAGCGCCCGACAGTGCACAGCCAAAAGAACCGGCCATAAAAGCAAAATTTCCCCAGAGAAACATTTTCTTTCGGCCAATCCGATCGCCCAGTTTGCCCATAGGTACCAAAAAAGAGGCTGCCGTCAGCAGGTAGGCCATGGTTACCCAGCTCATCAGCCCGGCATGAAGTTGCAAGTCCGAGGCTATTTGCGGCAGGGCAATATTCACCGCCGATCCGGTAAAAGGATTGAAAAAATTGGCCACCATCGTGACGGCCAAAACCATATGTTTGTTGGTTTTTAGAGCAGCATTGGACATAGTGATGCTTTAGCAGGCGGCAAAGATAAACAAAATGCAACACAAGGCCAATGGTGCACTGTGTCCGGAAGATGATTGACTCTTCGGAAGTATTGAATTTATTGAAGCGCCAGCCGAATAATCTCTTCTACATCAGCCGCCGACCGGCTCATGACATCCGCAGCCAGATCTCCGATAAGAGGGGAAAGCATAGAGCTGTTTAGTCTGGAAATATAGGTCTTGCCGTCGCTTTTTTCGTACACGCTTATACGGCAGGGCATCAAAGAAGAAACCATACGCTCGTCGTCAGTGGCGAGCAATTTTCCTGAATGCCGGGGATGGCACAGAGAGATCACTTTTACGGCTAAGATCTCTTTGCCGTGATCGTGCAAGGTTTTTTGCAAATCGTAGATATGGGATATTTTCCACTGCTTTTCCTGAATAAGCAGAGACAACTTTTCGATGGTGGTATCAAAAGAGTAAGGACTGAGATTTTCCAAAAAGGGACGAAGTTTGTTATCAGCATCTTTCATATTGTTCTTTTTTTTGATGATTGTACACAGAGTATTAGACACGGTTGTAAACAAAATCCTACTGTATAGCTTCCTGGTCGGCAAAATAAATCAGATTGCCTGCCGCAGGACGGATGTGAAAGGCGGGGTATTGCAGAGCTGCAGGTTCGTTTTGTAATATTTGTTTGAATACGCCGGCTTTGCTTTTGCCGCTGATCAGGAACCAGGTGTTGGCTGCGTTGTTCAGGGGCCCTCCTCCCAGACTGATGCGTTTTTGTCCGCTGAGGGGATGCTCTGTTACCAGGCATAAACGCTTGTCCTTGAGCAAGGCCAGGTTGTGGGGAAAGATGGAGGCTGTGTGTCCGTCTTCGCCCAGGCCCAAAATAAGCAGGTCGAAGCGGGGCAGCCCCTCTGAATCGGGAAATCCTGTTGTATTGGGCAAGCCTCCTGAAACGGACGATCCTCCTGTTTCGGGCAGCTCTCTTTTTAATTCTTCGGCATAGCGTTGTGCTTCGGTTTCGGCCTGCCGGCTGCCGTCGATAAAATGGATATGGTCGGCCTGAATCTTGAGCGGATCCAGCAGTAACTGCCTGGCTACGCCGTAATTGCTATCGGAATGCTCCGGGGGCACGCAGCGTTCGTCGCTCCAGTAGAAATGCAATTGTTGCCAGGGTAGTGCTGAGGCGTATTCCCGGGCCAACAATGTAAATACTGCTTTGGGGCTGTTGCCTCCCGACAGGCAGAGATGGACCCGGGCTTGCTGATCGGCCAGGTTTTTGATTTTTTCGGCCAGGGCCTGGCAAAAACCGCGGATGAGTTCTTTTGAACCAGAGTATAGAATAAGTTGATAATCAGGTGAATTTCCCATGTTGTTAGTGTAGGTGTGGTAATCAGCTTAATCGACTGAGCCGGGTTTCCGCCAGGCAGTATTTTCCCCTTCCATCAATTCGTCCGCGGCTGTTGGGCCCCAGCTGCCGGCCGGATACGAATAGAGCGGTATCTCCGGATTATGATGCCAGGCCGCCAGTACCGGATCGACATATTTCCAGGCAGCCTCAACGGCATCTCCTCTGGTAAAGAGAGTGGCATCTCCATTCATACAATCGAGCAAGAGGCGTTCGTAGGCCTCGCTTATGTATGCGTCGCCCAGGTCGCTGTAATTGAAGTTCATATCAACAGCTTGGGCTTTGAAGCCTGCGCCGGGAACTTTCATGTTGAATTTAAATACGATGCCTTCGTCGGGCTGTATGCGGATCACCAGCTGGTTGTTGTGGTTAAGCTCAGAGGAAACCGGGCAAAATAAACGATGTGGGGTTTCCTTGAAATGGATAACAATTTCCACAACTTTGTTAGTCAGGCGTTTACCGGTCCTGATGTAAAAAGGCACGCCACCCCAGCGCCAGTTGTCCACGTAACATTTCATAGCCACATAACTCTCGGTACGTGAACCGGGACGGACGTTTTTTTCATCGAGATAGCCGGCCAAAGGCTTTCCCCCGGAACTGGCCGGGCTGTACTGGGCTCTGATGACTTGTTTTGCTGTGTTTTCTTCTTTGATGGGTCTCAGGGCATGAAAGACCTTGACCACTTCGTTGCGGATGGCCGTGGCATCTATTTGTGAAGGGGGTTCCATGGCGACGAGGGCCAGGAGTTGAAGTAAATGGTTTTGAAGCATGTCGCGTAAGGCTCCGATATGATCGTAGAAGGCTCCACGTCCCTCTATTCCAATGCTTTCGGCCGAGGTGATCTCGACGCGTTCCACAAAATTACGATTCCAGAGGGGTTCAAAAATGCCGTTGGCAAAACGGGTTACCAGCATGTTTTGGACGGTTTCTTTACCCAGGTAATGATCGATGCGGTAAATCTGATTTTCGTCAAAATAATTCTGAAGTTTGCGGTTAAGCGTTCTGGCCGATTCCAGCGAAACGCCAAAAGGCTTCTCCACCACCAGCCTCGAGGGAAGGCTCGAGCCTTGTTTGTTGAGACCGTGGGCCTGCAGGTATTGAGGAATAATTTCGAACATGGAGGGCGGGGTAGCCATATAAAAAATATAGTTTCCCTCGCAGGGACATTTCCGTTCCAGAGCTTCCAGTTTCTCTTTTATAATCGCATAGTCTGCCTGAGCCGATGGATTGACGCTGCTGTAGTGAAGATGTCGGCAAAAAGCCTTTCTGTCCGGTGCTTGTCCTTTGTTTTTGCCGTAACGCTCGATGCCTGACTCCATTTGTTGGCGAAAGTGTTCATCATCCATGACTGTCCTGCCCAGCCCGAGTACGACAAAATGTTCGGGCATTTGTTCTTTCAGGAAGAGGTTGAACAGCGCCGGGATGAGTTTGCGTACAGTCAGATCGCCTGATGCGCCAAAAATGACCAGTATAAGATCCTGAGGCTTTTTCATTAGCGGTTTACTTTGTTGATGAAAGAAATACAAACTTACAACATTTTTGGCCTGGCGTGCTTAATGAAAGTTCCTTTTTCCAGCTCTTCGAAGGCCAGATCCAGTTCTTCTCTGGTGTTCATTACTATGGGACCTCCCCAGGAAACAGCTTCATGAAGTGGTTTGGCGGCTATCAGAAAAAACCGGACACCATGGGGGCCGGCCTTTACCTGAACCTGGTCGTTGGGAGCTGTTTTGTCTGATGGACTGCTCATAAGAATAGCGCAGGCTTGCTCTTCGAATTGTTCCAGTGCCTCGTCTGCAGCAAGACTACCATCGATCAGATACAGAAACAAGGTATGATCGTTGGGGCTTTCGTTGTACGACCAAATGGCGTTAGCTTCCAGATTAATATCCAGATACTGCACTTTGACGAATTCTCCCTTCACTGCGCCCTGTCTGCCCCGGTACTCGCCCGAGAGTACCCTGACTGTGGCTTTTTCTTCCTGCACCAGGGCTACATCTTTTGAAGTAATATCGCGGTAGGCAGGTTCGGTCATTTTATCGCTGGCCGGCAGGTTGACCCATAGCTGGCAACCCAGCATCCTGGGTGTCGCCTGAGGCATTTCCTGATGGACTATGCCCGAACCGGCTGTCATCCACTGGCAGCCCAAATCCCGGATTACTCCTTTGTTGCCCAGGCTGTCGCCATGCTCAATCTCACCCTGAAGCAGGTAAGTTACTGTTTCGATGCCCCGGTGGGGATGCCAGGGGAAGCCTTTGATATAATCCTGAGGATTGTCGGAATCAAAGCCGTCCAACATCAAAAAAGGATCAAAAGCCTTGAGGGTTCTCAATCCCAATACTCTTCTTAAATGCACACCGGCTCCATCGATGGCCTTTTGTCCTCTAACTATCTGTGAGGCAATTCTTTTACTCATAATTACATAAAAAATCGTTTGCAACACAAGATAAGCATTTTTTGTGTTGCAAACGACTTTGTTTGTACAATTGCTGAGCGAAACCGGCTTATTCTTTGATCATCCGGATGCTTTCGCCCTCGATGTTGACCAGGTATATGCCCTTTTGCAGCGAGGAAACATTGATTTCGGTGTTTTGGTCATCAGCCACAAAACTGCCCCTTTGTTTTCCGTTCAGGTCGAGGAGCTGAATTTTTTGTCCGGCCTTGGTGCCAACAATGTTCAGGCTGCTTTTGGCCGGGTTGGGATAAGTGTCCAGCCTGATGCTGAAAGAGGGGTTTGTGTTCCCGCTGGCCACCTGTGTATAATAGTAGGTTCTTACAAGCTCGGTTTCCCAATCCCTTCCGTTCCACAAGTAACGAACAATAGTTGCTATGTTGTTCATTTCGGTGTAAGTATACACCAAATGCCATGTGCTAACCATAGCTTGTTGTTCAGCATTCCAAGCGTATTGATTTCTTTCTAAAAGTTGGTGATTTTCGTTGTAGATACTGGTTCTTTTCCAGGTATAAACGGGAATCCAGTCGGCTCCAGGCTCGCCTTTGTACCATTGTTCCATGTAGTTTTCATTGCCATATTCGTCCCAGGAATATTCTATCCATCCCACAATTTCTGTTTCCCCCAGCTCGTTGGAGCCATAGAAATAAGAGAGCGAGTAAATTTCCTGCCAATAATCCGATTCTGACCATATTGAATTGCCCGTCCATTCGAGCATTCCCATTCCGTCGTACTGGTATTCGTTTTTTGTTTCGGGCAACCAGTCAGCTTTGTCTGTATCCCAGCTGTATTGAATAGTTAAAGTAGTATCCCCGTTTTCGTTGAAGCCAAATTCCGCTTTAAATTGTCCAACCCAACTCGACAAGTCATTATTCCACAGGTAGGCGGCATTGTGGATTTGATTGCCGTATTCATCGTAGGCAGATTCCGATCTCACAACAGCTTCCCATTCCTGGTTGTTGCGTACATAATCCGTGCGAATGGTGATGTTACCCTCGTAGGCCAGATCGTATTTAGAATCTCCGATCCAGGTATCGTTGGCAATATCAAGATGATACTCTTCGAAAGATGTAATTTGGCCCTGGTTATCAAAATATTCAACGTACTTCATGGTCCATTCTCCGGCTTCTGTGTCAAAGAAATAATTCGTGTTTGACACGATGTGGCTGTCGTCTTCGCTGGAGATTCTTTCGTATTTGTACATGCCTTCCCAGGTGGCGGAACTGTCAACCCATTGATATTCTTCCCATGCGTAAAAATGTTGTGAATCATCCCTATCGCTTTGCACTTTGTAAACGTTTTTCCAGGCCCCCAGGGAATCTATCCATTCTTGTTCCAGTACTGATTTGATATTATAAGAGTTGGCATAGAGCTCGTAAGCAGTTTTATAGACCGAATCCCATTGTTTGTTGGTTTCGTTCCAGTTGTACTCGACAGAGATCTCGGTGTCGTAACCCGACTGGTTTGTACCGTATTCCGTGGTGGTTTTGTATTCAGGAATCCAGGCATTGCTACTGCTGTCTCGGCCGGAATAGGAAATATAAAAAATTTCCCGGTTCTGTTCGTTGTAGCCGTATTCGTATTTTTGATCTAAATCTTCGTCGGCATAGATGGTTATTGCGCTGTCCAAACGCTCTGTATATTCATCGGCATATTGAGGATTTATTGACAGAGCCGGACTGAAACTTAAGCCGGATGAACCAGCAGGTTTCTTTAATTGCATGGGAGCCGTTTTCTCAGAAGCGGGCAGGTTTCTGTCCACATTTGACGAGAACCTGACCTGGGATTTTGGAAAATCCAGGTCCTCAATGCTTTGTAAGGAGGGTTTCAAAGCGTTGACACTAAGTATTGTTGCAGCAAGCAACAATGCCGGAAACAGACTTTTTTTCATAAGTGGTTTTTTAAATGAAATAAAAAGGTATTTATTACTGCGAAGAATACATTTATTCTCCTATTATCTTAACCAACACACGTTTGCGTCTTTTACCGTCGAATTCGCCGTAAAAGATTTGTTCCCAGGGGCCGAAATCCAGTTTGCCCCCGCTGATAGCCACTACTACTTCCCGGCCCATTAGCTGACGTTTCATGTGGGCATCTGCATTGTCTTCGTAGCCGTTGTGGCGGTATTGACTGTGGGGTTTTTCGGGAGCCAGTTTCTCGAGCCATTGTTCAAAGTCGGCATGCAGTCCTGCTTCGTCGTCGTTGATAAAGACGCTGGCGGTGATATGCATGGCGTTGCAGAGCAAGAGCCCTTCCTGTATGCCGGATTCTCTTAAACAACTCTCAATTTGGGGAGTGATGTTTAGGTATGCTCTTCGGGTATCGGTTTGGAAGCTGAGCTCCTTACGGAAGGATTTCATTAGATTCCTGCTTTAGATGGGCAAAAATATCGATTGACTCTTTATCCTGCAAATAATGAGCTCTTTTTTTTACTATATTTGTCTAATTTTAAAAGATCAACAGAATGAGAACAATCCTTTTTACCATAAGCCTGTTAATTGGGGCTCTTGCATTTGTTTACTCCCAGGAAAATGTCCCGGGCGAAAACAAGCCGGGCATCTATGATTTTACTGTAAAAGACAGTCAGGGAAATTCCATTTCGATGGCGGAATACAAAAACAAGACTCTGCTCATTGTGAATGTGGCCAGCAAATGCGGCTATACCAAACAGTACGAACCTCTGGAAGAAATGTATAAAAAATACAAGAGCCAGGGCTTTCTGATTCTGGGCTTTCCCAGTAATCAATTTATGAATCAGGAACCGGGCACTAACGAAGAAATTCAGGAATTTTGCCGCCTCAATTACGGAGTGACTTTCCCGGTGTTGGCCAAAATAGAGGTAAACGGCGACGAAGCACATCCATTGTACAAATACCTCAAAGAGCAGACAGGCGGGGCTGCCATCAAGTGGAATTTTAATAAATTCCTGATAGATAAAAAGGGCAACATTGTTAAGCGCTATCTTTCGGGCGATTCGCTCAAGGAACTCGAAAAGGATATAATAAACAACTTATAGCTCTTGCTCCGAAACAGAATAGTTGATTACAGAAACAAGGGTTTATGTCAAAAGATTTTTTTTCTGACTTTAGGCAAACCAAGACAGGCGGGCCTCAACCCAAAAGCCTCTATGAGCTCAACAATATGCTGCGCAGGGGCATTCGGGAATATTTTCCCGAAAACCTCTGGGTACAGGCAGAGATTGCCGAATGCAAAGAAAATGCTTCGGGGCATTGCTATCTGGAACTGATCGAAAAACAGGAAGATACCGATTATCTGCGTGCCCGGGCCAAAGCTGTTATTTGGTCGAATGTGTGGATTTTCCTGCGCGAAGTATTTATTCAACAAACCGGCAGTCAACTTCAGGCCGGACAAAAAATCCTGATTCTGGTTAAGCCCGATTTCCATGAATTGTATGGCCTTAGTCTGGTGGTGCTGGATATTGATCCGGCGTACACTATGGGCGAATGGGCTTTGCGTCGCCGGGCTGTTTTATTGCGACTGGAGCAGGAAGGTATCCTGGAACTCAACAAGGAGCTGGACTTTCCCCGTCTGCCCCGGCGCCTGGCGGTAATTTCGTCACCCACGGCTGCAGGCTTTGAAGATTTCAGGCATCAACTACAACATAATTCCGGGGGCTTCGTGGTCTATACCTGCCTTTTCCCTGCCTTTATGCAGGGTGTACAGGCGGAATCTTCCATTCTGGATGCCCTGGACAGGGTGTTGGAACATCAGGAACTTTTCGATTTGCTTGTGTTGATACGGGGAGGAGGAGCTACGACCGATCTTTCCTGTTTTGACAGCTACGAACTGGCTTCGGCGCTGGCTCAGTTTCCTTTGCCCTTGTTGTCGGGTATAGGGCACGAACGCGACCGCTCGGTGGCAGATATGGTAGCACATACTTCGGTCAAGACTCCGACAGCAGCTGCCGAACTGATTCTGTCCTGCCTGGAACAAGAAGACCAGAAGGTAGAAGACATGGCTGCAACTTTAATTGCTTCAGGGCAAGAAGCTATGAATGCAGGTGTCCGGCAATTGCAGTTTTACAAGGAACGCATCGTGCAGTTGTCGTCTGCTCAAAATAACAGGGGACAACTGCAATTACAAAAAATCGAATCCGAATTACGTTGGGCCGCACGCGAAGGTCTTCGGCAAGGAAAGCATCGTTTGGACACGGCAGTGCAAACCATCAATCTCTTGTCTCCCAAATTGCTCGAACAGAAGCTGCAGCGGCTGGATGTGCTGAAATTGAAGCTGGAAGCCTATTCTCCCGAATTGCAGTTGAAGCGTGGATTTTCGATCACTTTGCATCAGGGAAGGATACTGCGTTCCGCCGTTGGGCTTCCCCCGGACAGCCTGATCGAAACCCGCCTGGAGGACGGTCGTATTTTTTCTAAAACAATACAATAACAGACTTAAATTTTCAAGATGAAAGCGCCTATTTCGTACAAAAAAGCCGTCGAAGAACTGGAAAGTATTTTACAATTTCTTGAACAGAACGAAACCGATGTGGACCAAATGACTCAAAAATTAAAAAGAGCCACCGAATTGATTGGTTTTTGCCGTGAAAAATTGCATAAAACCGATGAAGAATTGCAGGCCATTTTTAAAGAACTGGAACAAAAATAGCCCTGCATCAATCATTTTAGGGCTGATTAACAATACTTAAAACAATGCTCGCTTCTTTTATAAGTACATTTGCCGGTATAAATTAATGTTATAACGAAAAATACGATGAGAAAAATTCTGTTGATGCTGGCATTAAGTCTGGTATTGTTTAATCTTGCCGCGAAACCGGTTAAGAATGTGATATTTCTGATAGGTGATGGTATGGGCCTCAATCAAGTATATGCCGCTGAACTGGTCAAGGGAGTACCCTTGTATATGATGCAGGACACTAAAACAGGTTTGGTACTTACGTATTCTTACGATAACGGTATTACCGATTCAGCAGCCGGCGGTACAGCTCTGGCTGCCGGCATCAAAACACGTAATTCCATGGTAGGAATGTCTCCGGACAGTCTGGATGTGGAATCCATACTACACCTGGCTGCCCGTAACGGCAAGTCAACCGGTGTTATGTCTACTTCTGCTTTAACTCATGCAACCCCGGCTTCTTATGTGGCCAATCAGGTTTCCAGAGGTTTACAGGATGAGATTGCTCTGGATTTTGTAGAACAGGGGCCGGATGTCTTTATTGGAGGTGGTCGCAGGTATTTCGAAGAACGCGAAGACGGATTGAATCTGACAGAGCAACTCAAAACCAAAGGCTACGATGTTGTGTATGATTTGGAACAGGCTCAGGCTTCAAGTTCCAATAAATTGGCCGCTTTGCTGGCCGATGATCATTTGGCCGATGTGATTTCGGGACGGGAATATATGTTGCCTGATGCTTTGAGTATAGCACTGGAACGATTAAGCCGCAACAAAAAAGGTTTCTTTTTGATGGTAGAAGGCTCCAAGATAGATATGCGCTGTCATTCGCACGATATAATGGGCAGTGTTGCCGAAACTCTGGAGTTTGACGAGACTGTCAAAGTGGCCCTGGATTTTGCCCGGAAAAACAAAAATACGCTGGTAATTGTTACAGCCGATCACGAAACCGGAGGCCTGAGTATTTTACAAAATACTCCATATAAAAAAGGCGAAGTGCTTAAAGTAAGTTTTACGACCAACGGCCACACCGGAGTTCCCGTGCCTGTTTATTCCTTTGGTCCCGGCTCGGACAATTTTACAGGTGTTTTGGAGAATACTTATTTTAAAGCTACCTTAGCCCGCCTGATGAAATTGAAACAATAAAATGGAAGCTTATGCATTAATAATGGCTGGCGGGGCGGGACAGCGTATGGCTGCAGAAATGCCCAAGCAATTTTTGCTGCTGCACGGACAGCCCATTTTGATGCATACAATAAGCGCTTTTTATCAATACCGTTCTACCATAAAACTGATTTTGGTTATTCCGCAGCAACAGGAAGAATTGTGGCTGAAGGTTTGCAAACAATATACTTTTGATTTGCCACACCTCTTGGCCTACGGAGGGAAGGAACGTTTTGATTCTGTTCGAAACGGCCTGCAAAAGATAGCCGAATCAGAAGGCTTTGATGCAGAAAACAGCCTGATTGCTATTCACGATGCCGTCAGACCTATGGTGGGAACTGATCTCATTGGAGCCTGTTTTGAAACAGCTCAGCGTTACGGTTCGGCTATTCCCGTTACTTCTCTTGTAGACAGTCTTAGACGCAGGGAGGGCGAGTGGAGCCTGGCCGAAGACCGCAAAGATTTTTGCGCCGTGCAAACCCCCCAGGTTTTTAATGCCAAGGCCCTGTTGGAGGCCTACAAACAGCCTTATCGTCCTTCTTTTACCGACGATGCTTCGGTAATGGAAGCTGCCGGCCACCGCATCCGTCTGGTGGAAGGCCATCGCAAAAATATTAAGATTACGGTGCCCGAAGACTTACTTCTGGCCGAATACTGGTTAAAGCAATCGAAGTGAAGCTATCCTCTCTGGAACTGACTTATTTGCGCGGAGTAGGTACTGCGCGGGCTGAACTCCTGAAAAAGGAATTGCAGATTTATAATCAGGAGCAGATGATGTATTATTTCCCTTATAAATACATCGATCGCAGCCGTATATACAAAATCTCAGAGTTGAACGCCAACATGCCCTATGTGCAGGTTAGCGGGCGTATTATTTCGTTCAAAATTATAGGCGAGGGCAGGGCAAAACGTTTATCGGCCGGTTTCACCGACGGCAGCGGTTTGCTGGAATTGGTGTGGTTCAAGGGTTTGAAGTATACTCAGGACAGATACAAATTCAATCAGGAATACCTGGTGTTTGGCAAGCCCTCACAATACGGTGCCCAGTTGTCAATTGCCCACCCGGACATTGATCCGCTCAACGAGCAGAGTCTGGCTTTTACCCGGGGATTGCAGGCTTTTTACAACACAACCGAGAGGATGAAATCGAATTTCATGAATTCAAAAGCGATTCAAAAGATTCAGATTTCCTTGTTTCAAAGCCTCACAACACCCATTCCCGAAACCTTGCCCGGCTTTTTGCTCGAGAAGCTGCGTTTGATGCCTTTGGACAAGTCCTTGCGCGAAGTGCATTTTCCCGGGGACAATAAGTCGCTCGAAAAAGCCAGATACAGACTTAAATTTGAAGAGCTCTTTTATTTGCAGCTTCATATTTTGCGCTATGCCCGTAAGCGGGACAAAAAATTCAAGGGCTATCCTTTTACCCGTATCGGAGATTACTTTAATACTTTTTATCATAGATATTTGCCTTTTGAGCTCACCTCAGCCCAAAAAAGAGTGCTCAAAGAAATTCGCAGCAATGTAGGCGGTCAGGCGCAAATGAACCGTCTTTTGCAGGGCGATGTGGGCAGTGGCAAAACCCTGGTTGCGCTGATGTCTATGCTAATGGCTGCCGATAATGGTTTTCAGGCATGTATGATGGCGCCCACCGAAATCCTGGCCAATCAACATTACGTAACTTTGTGCAAACTGCTGGGAGATATGCCCGTCAAAGTGGCTCTGCTTACCGGATCTACCCGTAAAAAAGAGCGCGAAGCACTACACCGGGATTTGCAGAGTGGTGAAATCCATTTCCTGGTTGGCACCCATGCCTTAATCGAAGATACAGTGCAGTTTGCCAACCTGGGCCTGGTGGTTATTGACGAACAACATCGTTTTGGTGTAGTTCAACGTTCGAAGCTTTGGACCAAAAATGCCATGCCGCCGCATGTGCTAGTGATGACAGCCACACCCATCCCACGGACTTTGGCCATGACAGTATACGGAGACCTCGAGGTCTCCGTAATAGATGAATTACCCCCGGGACGCAAACCCATACAAACCCTGCATCGCTACGACAACAAGCTGGCCGCCTTGTATGTTTTTATGCGCAAGGAACTGCAGGCGGGCAGACAGATTTATGTGGTTTATCCTCTGATTGAAGAATCCGAAAAAATGGATTACAAAAATCTGCTGGATGGTTATCAGCATATTTCTGAAGTTTTTCCCGGCGTTAAAGTAGGCATGGTACACGGTAAGTTGAAAGCGGCCGACAAAGAAGAACAAATGGCCCGCTTTGTAAAAGGGGAAACCCGTATCCTTGTTGCCACCACAGTAATCGAAGTAGGGGTAGATGTGCCCAACGCTTCTATGATGCTTATACAGAATGCCGAACGTTTTGGTTTGTCGCAATTGCATCAATTGAGAGGCCGGGTAGGGCGAGGTGCTGAACAATCCTATTGTGTCTTACTAACTTCATATAAGCTTTCGGACGAGGGCCGCAAACGTATAGAGATTATGGTCTCGAGCAACGACGGTTTCGAGATAGCCGAGGCTGATCTGAAAATGCGCGGACCGGGCGACCTGGAAGGCTTACAGCAAAGTGGGGTTCCCTTCGACCTGAAGATTGCCGATCTGGGCAAAGATGCCCAGATATTGGAATATGCCCGCCAAATTGCGGGGGAATGCCTCGAGAATGACCCGGACTTATCTTTGCCCGAAAATGCTTTGATGGCCGAAGAATTAAAAAAACGCTACGGCAAGAAAATAAATTGGGGGGTTATCAGTTAGTAATGAGGTGAAATTATCGGTAATCATAGTCAATTATAACGTCAGGTATTTTTTGGAACAATGCCTGTATTCCTTGTATAGAGCAATAAACAACACCGAAACAGAAGTTATTGTTGTAGATAATTGTTCCACGGACGATTCTCTGAAGATGCTCCGGCAGTCCTATCCCGAAGTGAAGCTGATTGCCAACAGCGAAAACCTGGGTTTTGCCAAAGCCAACAATCTGGCCATCGCAGCCTCCGAATCAGAATATGTGCTCTTGCTGAACCCGGACACTTTGGTGCAGGAAGAGGCCATTCGCAATATGCTGGCCTTTATGGATGCACATCCGGAGGCCGGCGCCCTGGGAGTTAAGATGATAGACGGCCAGGGCCGTTTTTTGCCGGAATCCAAGAGAGGCCTGCCAACGCCGGCGGTCTCTTTTTATAAGATTTCCGGTTTGTCTGCACTGTTTCCCCGTTCCCGGCGCTTTGGACGGTATCATCTGGGCTGGCTTGATAAAGATAAAATCCATCCGGTCGAGATTTTGGCCGGCGCCTGTATGTTAGTCCGCAAAGAAGCTATTGCCAAAGCCGGTTTGCTGGATGAAGATTTTTTTATGTATGGCGAAGACATCGACTGGTCTTACCGTATTTTAAAAGCCGGTTACCGGAATTTTTATTTTCCCCCCGGCCGCATACTTCATTACAAGGGCGAAAGTACCAAAAAAGGCAGCCTGAATTACGTGTATGTTTTTTACAAAGCAATGGCTATTTTTGCCAAAAAGCACTTCTTAGGCAAAAGCTTCTTTTACGCCATGCTCATCAATGTTGCCATATGGTTGAGCGGAGCCTTTTCTTTTTTCTCCGGCCTGCTGCGAAAAAGCCTTTACATAATTAAAAAAATCAGCTCTTCGGCAGAACAGGCTTCTGTTCTTGTTTGGGGCAGCGCCCCTGAATTCGAAAGAGTACGAGGCTTGTACAAGACCGGTTCCGTCAGATCCCTGAATCTTATCCGGGTTGCCGACGAGGAGCAGGTGGCGGAGGCTTTGAAAGACAAGAGCATCAGGGAACTTGTTTTTTGTACGGCAGACCTGGAGTATTCCCTGGTGTTTGATTGTATGGAAAAATTCGCCGGCCGGGGCCTGGCCTTTAAAATGGCACCGCCTACAGGGCAGGTTATAATGGGCAGTCATACAGTTTTTAAGCCTTAATTTATTTATAAGTCTTTTTATTTTGCCCGGCCCGAAAAGTTGGTTTTTATTCCTAAAAATCCGTAATTTTGCAATCCAACCGAAACGCCTCACTTTATGAGTACCACCAATGAACAATTCGATGCCGTAACCGCTAAATGCCGCAGTATTTTCTCAAAGAAACTGCACGATTACGGAGCCGCATGGCGTATTTTGCGCATACCTTCCGTTACCGATCAACTTTTTATCAAAGCCAACCGCATTCGTACTCTCGAAATCAAAGGCGAGAGCAGAATACAGGATAATATCGCTGACGAATTTATGGGTATCATAAATTATGCCATTGTCGGCCTTATCCAGTTGCAACATGGCTCATCGGAAAAGGTAGATATCAGTCCGGAAGAAGCGCTGGCTCTGTACGACGAAAAAATGGAAATGGCCAGGCAATTGATGCTCAACAAGAATTTTGATTACGAAGAAGCCTGGAGAGGTATGCGGATTAGTTCATATACCGATCTGATTCTGATGAAAATAAACAGGGTGAAGCAAATTGAGGATTTAGGCGGCCATACCATCGTTTCCGAAGGAATCGATTCCAATTACCTTGATATGTTGAATTACGCTGCCTTTGGATTGATTCGCCTTGGTTACGATAAATAGAATATGAAGAAGGGACACAAAATTCTGGCTTTAGTTTCCAGGTTGCTTTTAGGAATAACTTTTGTGTTTTCCGGCTTTGTCAAGGCAGTGGATCCCCTGGGTACCATGTATAAAATTCAGGATTATCTGCAGGCTTTTGGTTTGAATTTCTTCGATCAGTATGCCCTGTTTTTTTCCTTTGTGGTTTTTTGTTTCGAATTTATGCTGGGCATGGCCTTGCTGCTGGGAACGGGACAACGATTTTTTTCCTGGCTGGCCTTTGTCTTTATGTCGCTGATGACTATGCTTACCCTGGTTATTGCGATTGGAAATCCGGTGAGCGATTGCGGTTGTTTTGGTGATGCTCTGTTGTTGAGTAACTGGC
>CAZNQD010000035.1:0-22468 GCA_964575345.1 uncultured Bacteroidales bacterium | reverse complement strand
ACGGTGAAGTTTGCCTTAAACGACTTCAGTATTCAACGCGTACTCGAAGAGCATACCGAAGTGATTTCTCCATATAACACCTACCTGCATTTGGGTTTACCTCCCGGCCCGATTCGCATCCCCCAAAAAAGTTCTTTACTGGCCGTGCTTAATGCCGAAAAACATAATTATTTGTATATGTGTGCCAGAGACGATTTTTCCGGCCGGCATTATTTTTCTTCAAGCCTGGCAGAACATAACCGCTATGCTCAAAAATACCACAGGGCCTTAAATCAACGGCGCATCTTAAAGTAATATTTATTACTTTTGCCGATTGTAAAAACTCAAATGAATGAATAAATTATTATTACTGGCAGATGAGGCAGTGGCTCAGGCAGCCCTTGATGCGGGAATATCAGGGGTTTATGCCTATCCCGGCACTCCATCCACCGAGATTACCGAATACATACAGTCTTCAGATAAAGCACAAAAAGAAAATATTCACCATGCCTGGTCGGCGAACGAAAAAACGGCCATGGAAGCGGCTATGGGCATGTCTTTTTGCGGAAAACGCGCCATAGTTTGTATGAAACACGTAGGGGTAAACGTGGCGGCCGATCCTTTTATGAATTCTTCCATTTCGGGGATAGTAGGCGGCCTTGTTTTTGTGGCAGCAGACGATCCCTCTATGCATTCTTCGCAAAACGAACAGGATTCAAGGTTTTACGGACGCTTTGCCATGATACCTGTACTGGAACCTTCCAATCAACAGGAAGCCTACGACATGGCATATTATGGTTTTGAACTCTCCGAAAAACTGGGCTTTCCGGTGATGCTCAGAATTACTACACGCCTGGCTCATTCACGCTCTGGTGTTGTCCGTCGGGAAGAAAGAGCGCAAAATGTTTTGCATTTTTCTGAAGATCCCCGTCAGTTTGTTTTGTTGCCGGTCAATGCCCGGCAGCGTTACAAAAAACTGCTGGCAGCCCAGCAGGAAATGCAGGCACTTTCCGAGGCTTCGTCTTTTAATGTTTTCACACCGGGCCGGGATTTATCCAAAGGCATCATTGCCTGTGGTATAGCCTATAATTACCTGATGGAAAATTTCCCCGGGGGCTGTCCCTGGCCGGTCTTGAAAATCGGACAATATCCATTGCCCAAAGCGGTGATTGCAGAAATGCTGCAAAGCTGCGAACAGCTAGTGGTGCTGGAAGAAGGTTATCCTTTGGCCGAGGAAATGATTGGAGGCTTGCTGAACGAAGGCAATAAGGTGACCGGACGCTTAAGCGGCAGCCTGCCCCGCGACGGAGAACTCAATCCCGACATTGTGGCTGCGGCATTTGGACTGAAAACAAATAAATCGTATGAAAAGCCCGAAGTGGTTTTGCCTCGTCCTCCGGCTTTATGCCAGGGTTGCGGACACCGCGATATGTACGATGCCCTGAACGCTGCCATATCAGAATACGGAGACAGGGCCAGGGTGTTTGGAGACATAGGCTGCTACACTCTGGGTTATTTGCCTCCTTTCAGGGCGCTGCACGCCTGTCTGGATATGGGAGCCTCCATTACTATGGCCAAAGGAGCCTCTGATGCCGGTCTGGAATATGCCGTTGCGGTGATTGGTGATTCCACTTTTACCCACTCGGGCATGACTTCTTTGCTGGATGCCGTTTACGAGAAAACAGCCATTACCGTAATTATTTCGGACAACGAGGTGGCAGCTATGACCGGCGGTCAGGATTCACCTGGTTCCGGAAGGCTGGAAGCCATTTGTGCCGGCCTGGGGGTTGAACCCGAACACATCAGAAGCCTGGTGCCTCTCAAAAAAAACCACGACGAAATGCTAAGAGTGATCAAAGAAGAAATCAATTATCCGGGTGTTTCGGTTATTATTCCCCGAAGAGCCTGCATTCATACCCTGAAACGTAAAAAAACAGCAAGCAATGAAAATTGATATTATACTGGCCGGAGTAGGCGGACAAGGCATTTTATCCATAGCCGCCGTCATCGGTGAAGCCGCCCTGAGCCAGGATTTGTATATGAAACAATCCGAAGTGCACGGCATGAGTCAGCGGGGCGGGGATGTTCAGTCCAATCTCCGTATTTCGGATCAGGCTATCCATTCCGACCTGATACCTACAGGCAAAGCCGACCTGGTACTCGCTCTGGAACCTATGGAAGCCTTGCGCTATTTGCCCTATCTTTCTGCCGGAGGATGGTTGGTTAGCAATTCGGTACCCTATGTGAATATTCCCAACTACCCGGATCAGGAAAGATTAGATGTCGGTTTTTCAGTAATGAAGCACAAGGTAATTCTGGACGTGGAAAGCATTGCCCGCGAAGCCGGTTCGGTGAGGGCTGCCAATATGGTATTGCTGGGAGCTGCCAGTCCTTTCCTTAGGTTGGATTATTCAGGCCTGGAACAAGCGGTCAGGCATATTTTCGGGCGCAAAGGCGAAGCGGTGGTGGAGCTTAATCTCAAAGCCTTGACCATGGGCAAAGCCATAGCCGAACAAGTATTTAAATCTTAATTTAATAACAGCCATGAAAAAGAAAACCATTGTAGACTTGTTTGAAGAAAGCTGTGCCCGCTATGCACAAAATGTCTTTCTATGGGAAAGGGATACCGAATTCCGTCCTACTACTTATGCAGAGACCCAAAAAGAGGTTTATCGTTTCGGAGCCGGCTTGCTGGCCATGGGCTTGAAAAAGGATGAAAAAGTGGCTTTGCTTTCGGAAGGCCGCAACAAGTGGATGATTGGTGAGCTGGGTATTTTGTACACCGGGGCTGTCAATGTGCCCTTGTCCATCAAATTGCAAAGCGGCAGCGACCTGGTATTCAGAATCAAACATTCCGATTCCCGTTTTATACTGGTTTCGGGTACTCAATTGCCCAAAGTCCGCGAAATCATGGATCAATTGCCTTTGGTCGAAAAGGTGATAGTCATGGACGAGGACATTGCTCTGCAAGACAAGGAACTCTATTTTGAGGATGTCTGCAAAATGGGGGATAAATTCAACAAGGAGCAGCCGGGTAAGTTGCTCGAAATAGCCAAAAGCGTGCAGGGCGACGATTACGCTAATATTTCCTATACATCGGGGACAACGGCCGATCCCAAGGGTATTTTGCTTACGCATCGCAATTATACCGCCAATGTGGAACAGTCGCGCTCCCGGGCCGATATTCCCTCACATTACCGTATGTTGATGATTCTGCCTCTGGACCATTGTTTTGCCCATGTAACCTGTTTCTATGTGTTTATGAATTGTGGAGCCGGTATTGCTACTGTTCCGGTGGGCAAAACCGCATTGGAGTCGCTGAAAAATATTCCTATCTCCATTCAGGAAATCAAACCCGATTTGATGATGTCGGTACCGGCCCTGGCCAAAAGTTTTAAGGCTAATGTGGAAAAAGGCGTGGCGGCCAAAGGCCCGACTGTGCAAAAATTATTCAATTTTGCCATGAAAGTGGCCGTGGCGTATAATAAAGAAGGCTACAACAAAGGCACCGGAGGAACTTTCATGTTAAAACCGCTGGTGAAACTCTTCGATAAGATTTTGTTCTCCAAATTGCGTGACGCCCTGGGTGGCAACATGAAATTTTTCATAGGCGGAGGGGCCCTGCTGGACATTGACATGCAAAAGTTCTGGTATGCCATCGGTATTCCTATGTTTCAGGGTTACGGTTTGTCGGAAGCTACTCCGGTGATTTCGACCAATTTCTTTACCAAACACAAACTGGGTTCTTCGGGAGCTCCGGTAGAGCCTATGGAGCTGACCATCCGCGACGAGAACGGCAACATCCTTCCCACAGGACAGAAGGGCGAAATCGTCATCAAAGGCGAAAACGTCATGGCCGGCTATTGGAAAAATCCTACCGCAACGGCCGAAACCGTCAAGGACGGCTGGTTGTATACCGGCGACATGGGAGCCATGGACAAGGACGGTTTCCTCTATGTGTACGGACGTTTCAAAAGCTTGTTGATTGCAAGTGATGGTGAAAAGTACAGCCCCGAAGGTATAGAAGAATCTCTGGTTACTTTATCTCCGCACATTGACCAGGTGGTACTGTACAACAACCAAAGTCCCTATACAGTAGCCTTGATAGTAGTCAACAAGGAAATGCTCAAAAAAGACATACCGGTTTACGACAGCCCCGAAGGCAAAAAGCAAGCCATTGAGCTTATTCTGCAGGAAGTTAATGCCTTCAAAAAAGGAGGATTACACGAAGGAATGTTTCCGGATCGCTGGTTACCGGCTACTTTTGCCGTATTACCCGAAGCCTTTACCGAGCAGAATAAATTACTGAACTCCACCATGAAAATTGTTCGCGGCAAAGTAGAGAAATTGTACGCAGATCGTATTGAATTCATGATGACAGCTGCCGGCAAAGATGTTTTTAACGAAAAAAACATCGAGGCTTTATAAATAGCATCAACACATAAAAAAGAAATTGAGCAAAACTTTAATTTTATGTAGTTTGTTATAAAAAAAATTATTTTCTTTGCAAAATTGCAATACAGGTTGTTGGTAATTTAGACATTGTTGGCGTTTTGTGTTAAAAGAGTATTCTTGGCACGATGTTTGTTGCGATCCGTTTCGTTAAATGATTGCTTTATTTACACAAGCCCTCTATTTAGGGGGCTAATCGAATTTTATGTCTGTCCGGAGAATTCTTTTTTTTATTCTATTTGTATTGGCTCTTCTGGCCTTGATCGGATTCTTTTTCCCAAAAGAAGGAATTCGTCTGGGCCCGGTCAACTTGCAATTCCGTTCAACCATGGACTTGATTGTTCCTGCAAAAATACAAGTTACAGCTCCGGATCCCGAAAAACAGCTGGCTTTGATGGCGGAATCGTTTATACAGGAAAAAATGGAGGCCTTATCCGATTCGATGGACTATTATGAGCGTTTTTTCAGAGAAAGCCCTGTACGTATACATTTCCCCGACAATGATCCGGCTATGCTGGACCTGTTTTTTGAAACTCTGGATTCTTGTAAGACTCAAAACAGAGTAGTTCGCGTGTTGCATTACGGCGATTCCCAAATAGAGCAGGATCGGCTGTCGGCCACCCTGAGAGACGGCTTGCAAAAAATTGCAGGAGGCATGGGGGTAGGAATGATTCCTGCTGTACAAACCATCCCCTCCAGAACTCTCAGACAGGAATACGAAGGGAGCATAAAACGTTATTTGCTTTACGGGCCTACAGGCCTGAGAGCTCCGCACACCCGTTATGGCCCCATGGCTGCGGTATCTGAAGTGGATGGATACGCCTATTTGATTGTGAATGCACTCAGACGTCAGGATTCGGACATTTCCAACCATTTCACCAAAATACGTTTATTAGTAGGCAATAATTCAAGCGATTTCAAAGCTACTCTTGAGTTAAAAGATAAATACGACACTAAAACCATAAAAGAAGCAGGCCTTGATTTTAAGGTGATTACCTGGGAATTAAACCGTCCGGAAAATAGTTTCAGCTTGTTTTTGAACGGTTCGGCCGAAATTTACGGAATACTGTTGGATGGCCCTGCCGGTGTGGCGGTTGATAATATTCCCCTGCGGGGAAGTTCGGGAAATTTGTTTACCGGAATCGACAGCCGTTTGCTCCACGCAGCCTATCGGGCAATGGATGTGCAGTTGTTTATGCTTGAATTTGGCGGTAACCGTATGCCCTCCATACATTCTCAGGAAGATATCGATAATTATGTCGATGCCATCGGACGCCAGATTCGCTACCTCAAAACGCTGGTACCCGGTGCCGAAGTACTTTTTATAGGCCCGGCTGATATGTCCTGTTCCATCGATGGAGAAATGCAGAGTTACCCACTACTGGAAGAATTGATTGAGGGCCTCAAAAAGGTGGTTCTGGAAAACGATGCTTCCTTTTGGGATCTCTACCAGGTGATGGGCGGACGCAATTCCATGATCAGCTGGGTAAATACCCAACCGCCTCTGGCTGCTCCCGATCACATCCATTTTACGCTAAAAGGAGCCGATAAGATTGCAGATTTACTCAATGAAAACATTGCTCTTTGTTATTCGTATTATCAATTTCGCAAAAAAAATAATCTTAACGACAGCACCCAGCTCGGGCTAAGTAGTATGGAACGGATTTACAGCGATTATGCCGAAGAATTTGAGCAAGTAATCCGCGAAAAGCTGAGTCCCTCGGACAGCTTGCCGGAGGAATTGGACAGTGAAGCAGTCTTGAATGAATTTTTGGAATTATTGAACAAGAATACAAACAATAGATAATAAAAGAATTGCCTGAGGGCTTAATATTAAGCGGATTAATGGACATTCAAAGCAGTTTGACCCATATTTGGGGCTACCTTAAAAATACATTTGCATACAACGAGGATGCTCCCTTGTTATTTACACAATTTTATTTTTGGGGCTTTTTTGCTTTGGTGTTTGCTTTGTTTAGTTTGTTTAATAAGCGCAAACAGCTGCGTAATATCTTTCTGCTTTTTTCCAGTTTGTTCTTTTACTACAAAACCAGTGGCTTAAGCTTGTTGATTTTGTTGTTTTGTATTATTTCAGACTATTTTTTGGCCGGGGGAATTTATCGTGCCCGGAAAAAAACAAAGAAAGCCTTCCTGCTCGTAGGGAGTATATTAATTAATATAGCCTTGATGGGCTATTTCAAATACGCTTATTTTTTTGCCGATCTGGCGAATTCATTGTTTGGAACCCACTTTGTGGTGCAGGATGTTTTTGCCATTATTGGGAACAGGATCGCCGGAAGCCCCGTGTTTTCTGTGGACAGGATTGTGCTGCCTGTAGGAATCAGCTTTTATATTTTTCAGACTCTGAGTTATTCTTTCGATGTCTTCAGGGGAAAATTAAAACCTGTCAACAATATTCTGGATTATGCCTTTTATGTCAGCTTTTTCCCCCAGCTCGTAGCCGGGCCTATTGTAAGGGCTTCTCATTTTATTCCGCAAATTTACAGGGAATTCAGACTTTCCCGTATGCAATTTGGGATGGCGGTGTTTTGGATACTTAACGGTTTAGTCAAGAAAATTGTTTTGGGCGATTATATAGCGGTAAATTTTATTGACAGGGTCTTTGCCAATCCTTTGATGTTTTCGGGATTCGAAAATTTATCGGCACTGTTTGGCTATTCACTTCAGGTCTATGCCGACTTTTCCGGTTACACCGATATTGCCATAGGTGTGGCTTTACTAATGGGTTTTTATCTGCCTAAGAATTTCAATTCTCCTTACAAAGCAACTAATGCATCCGATTTTTGGAAACGTTGGCATATTTCTCTATCCTCCTGGCTCAGGGATTATCTTTATTTTCCATTGGGGGGTAATCGCCGTGCCACCTTCGGCACTTACTTCTGGATTTTGCTAATCGCATTAATTGCTGTAGCCCTTAGCGGCAGCATCTGGGTTTTTGTGGCGGTAGTCTTTTTATTGGGGCTGACGGGCCTGATTATCTTTTTCGAAAACAAGGAGGACAGTTTAAAGGGTATTGCTGCCATCAACTTAATGACCGTGATGCTGTTGGGAGGTCTGTGGCATGGTGCCAGCCTGAATTTTGTACTATGGGGAGGATTGAACGGAGTCGGAATTTTAATATACAAATTTTGGAAACAATGGTCTCCGGGCTTGAGAACTTTTGTAATTTGTTTATTGTTTGCCAGTGTCTTGGTTTGGTATCAATATCAGGCATTGCCCGTATTGAGGATACTTTTGATTTGGACGGGTATGCTCAGCGTAGGTACCTTGATTCGCCTGTTTGTTTCTGTAATTAAAAAATTCAGTCCGGGCTTGGATCAGTTTTTTTTCTTTTCGCCCAAAGGAATGGGGATGGTCTGGGGTGTATATCAAACTTTTATTTTCATAACGGTTACGCGTTTATTTTTCCGTTCAGGCTCCAATCTGGATCCGGCGGAGGCCAATCGTATCGCATGGAATACTGCCAGCGATATGATCTCTCAAATTGGGGGCCAATGGAATTTTCAATTGATACCACAGATGCTGTGGGAATATCGTTACGTCTTTATCCTGATTGCCTTCGGTCTGTTTGTGCACTGGCTGCCGGAGCGTTTTAAGCGGTGGTACAGAATCAATTTTGCCCTGATGCCCTTGTGGTTGATGGCTGTGGTCGTGGTTATTACAATCTTTGTGGTCTATCAGTTTGCCACTGCCGGTTTACAACCTTTTATCTATTTCCAGTTCTAAGAGCTTTTCATTATATTTGCCCCTCTGTGGTAAAACCAAACAAGAGGGTCGTTATGAAATTATATGGAATTCTGCTGTTTTGCCTGTTGTTGATGCCCTGTGCCGCACAGTCTTACCGTAATGCAATTTTGGCAGAAGACATTCACGGTTTAGAAGTGAACAAAGAGGGGCAATGGAATGCCAATCCGGTTATTGTATTGAATTCCGGCGAAAAAATTCATGTCTCTTTTGACCAGCTGTCGCATGACTACAAACGCTATGCTTACAGGTTGATTCATTGCAATGCCGACTGGACGGCATCCGGCCTGAATGAACTGGAATACCTGGAAGGCTTTTCGCTGCAGGATATTAATCAGTATTCTACATCGGAGGGTACCTTGACGGATTATACTCATTATGAACTGGAGCTGCCCAATGATCAACTTAAACTTAAATTGTCGGGCAATTATGCTCTACTGTTGACGGACAGGGATCGGCAGCAAGAAATACTGGCTGTTGCCTGTTTTTCTGTATTGGAACGTCGTATCAGTATCAAGGCCGAAGTAAGCAGATCCACCGATTTAGGCTATAATACAGCATATCAGCAACTGAATTTTATACTAAACACTACGGCCAATCAAATTGAACGGCCCGAGACCGATTTAAAGATTCTGGTGCGGCAAAACCGTCGTCCGGATAATGAGGTTTTTGGCATACAGGCTTTGATGAATTCAGCCAATGAAATTCGCTACGAACATTTGCCCGAATTGGTATTTGAGGGTGGCAACGAATACCGGCGTTTTGAAATCGGCAGCTATAAATTTGCCGGCCTGGGAGTAGATAAAATCAGGTTTGAACAGCCCTGCTATCATGCTCATCTGATGGAGTCGGCCGTACGTAATGGGGCTTATAGCTTCGATAAGGACCAGAACGGGCGTTTTTATGTGCGGAATTTTGATGCAGAAGATAAACAACAAACCCGGGCCGATTATTTTTGGGTGCATTTTTATTTAAAGGCCCCTGAGTCGTTGAGCGAAACCGATATTTATTTACAGGGTGATTTTACTTATGCCCCATTTGACAACCAATACAAAATGAAATACAATGCTCAGAACGGTTGTTACGAGAACAGTCTGTTTTTGAAGCAGGGGGCCTACAATTATCAGTATTTATCTAAAAGCAAGGCTACTTCCGGAACCACAAAAAACCTTAATTCTTCTGCAGGCTCAGTGACCTCTGCAATTGCAGGGAAGAAAGACCTGGGTTCTACTTTTCCGGTGGAAGGAAGTTTTTGGGAAACCGAAAACGAATACCAGATTTTTGTGTATTACAGGCCAATAGGGGCAGATTACGATGCGCTGATTGCATACGATGAATTTAGTTCTCAGCCCTGATTTTTATAGAACGAAATTAAATAATTAATGGCAGTGGTGAACATAAGTTCAAAATTCGTCCTATCTTTGCACTTCTATATTATATAATAACTATGTCTCGACCTAAACTGGATCGCAAAGTTGCAGGCCCGCCATTGATGATGGGGTACAAACCTTTTGGGATTCCACGAAAAATTCTGAGTGAGCTTTATTTGCATTTTGATGAATTTGAGGCAATAAGGCTGCTCGATTATCAGGGTATGACCCAGGCAGAAGCCGCCAATGAAATGAATGTGTCCCGGCCTACACTGACCCGTATTTACGAAAAAGCCCGCAGAACTATTGCTCAGGCTTTTGTGGAAGGGAAAATGATTATGATAGAAGGCGGCCAGGTTACATTTGAAGGGGAATGGTATAGATGCAAACGTTGCCACCGCCTGATTGAAGGCTTGGAAAACCATTTCCCCTGCACGGATTGCAATATGTATTCCGACGAAGAACTTTTCCGTGTAAATGAACCCTGATTATGAAAGGTATAGTTCTGTCCGATAATCGCAATTCCTCTGTTCTGCCCGAAACCGAACATGGTTTGTCGGTGTATCTGGATAGGGGAGCTTATAAAGTGTTACTCGATACCGGAGCTTCCGATTTATGTATCCGTAACGCCAACTGTTTAGGGATCAATTTGGAGGATGTCAATTGTATTTTTATTTCTCACGGCCACGCCGACCATATAGGTGGTTTGCCCGCTTTGTTGGAAATCAATTCCAAGGCAAAAGTAATAGTAAGCCCCGAAGCTCTCTCTCAACGCTTTTTTTCCAATCGAAGAAGTTTAAGAGAAATCGGCATTCAGCTGATGGCGGATAAGTATCCCGGCCGTTTTGTTTTTGTGTACGAAGATGTTTTTATAATGCCTGATTTTCAAGTTATTAAACCACAATATTTGGGTTTTCCCTTACCTAAAGCAAATCAACATTTATTTAAAGAATGCGGAAAGGGAAAGGAGCCCGATGATTTCGGTCATGAACTGATTGCCTGCTTTGGCAGGGAAGAGCTTTTTGTGTATTGTGGTTGCGCTCATCATGGTTTGGCGAATATTTTACAAAGCATCAATGATAAGATAAATAAGCCCATCACAGCCATGCTTGGTGGTTTTCACTTACCGGACAGCGATGAGCTGTATACTTACGAAACAGAAAAAGAGCTGGCCGACCTGGCCGGATATTTGAAAACGAGTCAGCCAAACACTCGTTTTTATACCGGTCATTGCACCGGGTCTGAGGTTTATTCTTTTTTGAAACAAAGCCTCGATTCACGGCTGGAGCTTTTCCATACAGGCTATGAAATCGAATGAACCATTTAAGAATTATAGAATTATAGAATAACAGAATTATGAAAATTGCTATTACAGCCGAAAGCGACAATCTGCAAGCCATGGTCGATGCCCGCTTTGGGCGTTGCGCTTATTTCGCAGTGTACGATACCGAAACCAAACAAACAACATTTCATGCCAACCCTGCTAAAGAAGCTGCTCAGGGAGCCGGTCCGGCAGCGGTTCAGTTTGTGGCCCGTCTGGGGGTAAGCCGTGTGCTTGCCGGGGAATTCGGAGCAAAAATTGTATCTCTGCTGCAGGATTTGAACATTGAAAAGCGGCAAATACAGCCTGAAAGCCTGGATAAAGTCATTAATAATCTGGAATAAATAACAGGAGTAAAACTCTAAGAATATGGAAAATAAAAAAAGATGCATCGCACTTCCCATGGAAAATGGGCTGTTATGCGCCCACTTCGGGCATTGTCAGTCGTTTGCCATTGTAGAATTGCAGGATAACACGATCGTGTCTATCAAAGAAGTCATTCCGCCGGAGCATATACCCGGTTTGTATCCCCGCTGGGTGGCCGGATTCGGCGTGACAGACGTTATTGCCGGAGGTATGGGAGAAAAAGCCATACAATTGTTTAATGCACAAAATATTAACGCTTTTGTGGGCGCTCCGCAAAAATCGGCCAGGGAATTGGTGGAGGATTTTATTGGCAATAAGCTGGAACTTTCAGCAAACTATTGTCATAAAGACAAAGATCATTCCTGCGGACACTGAACGGGCGCTTATGATTCAAAGCACCAGGCCGGATAAACAATTCAGCATCGCTGTAGCCAGCGGCAAAGGGGGCACAGGCAAGACTTTTGTTTCGGTGAATCTTTTTTATGCGCTGGAACAAACGGGTCTTATTATTCACTTGGTCGATTGCGATGCCGAAGCACCCAACGACAAGATGTTTTTTGAAACCGCTGTCGGCCACAAAAAAGAAATTTTTCAACAAGTGCCGGTCATCAATTTGCAAACCTGTACTTTTTGTGGGCGTTGTTATGAGTATTGTCATTACAACGCATTATTCTTTGTTCCGGATCTCAAAAAGATTTCGGTTTTGTATGATTTTTGTCATGGTTGCGGTGCCTGTATTGCGGCTTGTCGTGACGGAGCCATTACAGAAAGAGACAATCTGTTGGGCGAAATCAATACCTATACTATTTCAAAAAACAGCACCTTGTTTGAATCCAGAACCAAAGTGGGGGTGCATACTTCGGTGCCTGTGTTAAAA
Source organism: uncultured Bacteroidales bacterium (assembly GCA_964575345.1). Classification (GTDB taxonomy): domain Bacteria; phylum Bacteroidota; class Bacteroidia; order Bacteroidales; family UBA1402; genus UBA1402. The sequence continues at coordinate 10,338 of CAZNQD010000035.1, read as the reverse complement.
GCAGCTATTCATGAAGCCAGGGGAGCTGAACTCCTGGTGATGGATGCACCTCCCGGCACTTCCTGTCCTTTTATTCAAACAGTGGCCAGGGCCGATTACGTGGTGTTGGTTACCGAGCCTACCCCTTTTGGCTTGAGCGACCTGAAACAATCGGTAGATACTTTGGCCAGTATTGGACTTCCCTGTGGAGTTGTTGTCAACAAAGCAGGTTTGGGCAACAGGGAAGTCTATGCCTATCTGGAAGAAAAACAAATTCCGCTCTTGATGGAAATCCCATTCGACAAAGATTTAGCAGCTATGTATTCGGGCGGAAAAATTCCTGCCCGCGAGGATCCGCTTTGGAAAGAACGCTTTGTCGGGCTGTATGACCAAATAAAAGAACATTATGGAAATTGCAGTCGTCAGCGGTAAAGGAGGAACAGGAAAAAGCAGCATTACGGCTGCCTTAGCCGGAATGAAGCAGCATTTGTTACTGGCCGATTGCGACGTGGATGCTGCCAACCTTTATCTCTTGTTCCAACCCGAACATACCTTGGAAGAGGTCTTTGTGTCGGGTTACAAGGCAGTCATTGACAAAGAATCTTGCAGCAACTGCGGACTTTGCATCGATTATTGTCGTTTCGATGCCATACACTTGGTTGAGGGAGAAGTACAAATATCCGGGCTTTCCTGCGATGGCTGTTTCCTTTGTTCCAGGCTGTGCCCTGAGCAGGCTATTCGAATGGAGCCCGAAAACAAGAGCCGATTGTACGCAGGCGATTTCCGTTACGGGAAGATGGTCTATGGCAGGTTGTATCCTGGAGAAGAAAATTCAGGTCGTCTGGTAGATCTGGTCAGGCAGCAGGCCAGGGAAACAGCCCGTGAAAATATGCTGGATTTTATTTTGCTGGACGGTCCTCCCGGTATAGGTTGTCCGGTGATTTCTACTATTACCGGGGTAAATAAGGTAATCATAGTAACTGAACCCAGCGTGTCGGGACTGCACGATTTGCAGCGTATCCATGATTTGTGCGAGCATTTCAAGCTCAGTCAGGCAGTGATTATTAATAAATACGATTTGAACCCCGGGATAAGTATTCGTATTGAAGAATATTGTAAGAAGCAAAATCTCAGATTGCTGGGAAAGGTTCCTTTTGATCCTCTCGTGGTGGAAGCTATGGTCGAAGGGAAAAGCATAGTGGAATATTCTCCCGACTCGCCGGCTGCCCTTTGCATAAAAAACAGCCTGGAAGAGCTGCTCTAAGTAGGCAAAATGTTATCTTTGCCTCAAATTCCGACGCATGAGTTTTAAATTACTAGCTAAGGACAAGAATTCCCAGGCCAGGGCCGGCCTACTGCAAACAGCTCACGGAGAGGTACAGACCCCCATCTTTATGCCTGTGGGCACAGCCGGCAGCGTCAAGGCTGTCAATCAACAGGAACTGGAAGCTCAGGTGAAAGCTCAGATTATTTTGGGCAATACGTATCATTTGTACCTGCGCCCCGGCTTGTCCATTCTGAAGGAAGCCGGCGGGCTGCATAAATTCATGTCCTGGAACAAGCCCATTCTGACGGATAGTGGAGGTTTTCAAGTCTATTCCTTGTCGCATCGCCGTAAAATGAAAGAGGAGGGAGTCACTTTTCAGTCGCACATTGACGGCTCCCGACATTTATTCAGCCCCGAAAATGTGGTGGATACTCAGCGCATCATCGGTTCAGATATTATGATGGCACTGGACGAATGCACCCCCGGCACAGCCGACTATAATTATGCCCGAAGTTCGATGGAGCTGACGCACCGCTGGCTGGATAGGGGACTGCAGCGTTACCGTGAAACAGAGCCTCTGTATGGTTATAAACAATTTTATTTTCCTATAGTACAAGGTTGTGTGTACCCCGATTTAAGACGTCAGTCGGCTGAATACATAGCGTCCAACGAATGCGCCGGCTATGCCATAGGTGGGTTGGCTGTGGGAGAACCGGCCGAAAAAATGTACGAAATGATAGAAGTGGTCAACGAAATCTTACCTCAAGACCGCCCCCGCTATCTGATGGGAGTGGGCACGCCCGAAAATTTGCTGGAAGCCATAGAGCGGGGAGTGGATATGTTTGATTGTGTGCTGCCTACCCGCAATGGTCGAAATGCCTCTTTGTTTACCAGACAAGGCAAGCTCAATATGCGAAACAAACGTTGGGCCACCGATTTTTCTCCCATCGAAGCTGAGGGTGCTGCCGACATTGACCGCCTGTATTCCAAAGCCTATCTGAGGCATTTATTTATTGCCGAAGAATTGTTGGCCTTGCAATTGGCCTCTATTCACAACCTGGCTTTTTATCTCTGGTTGATAGGCGAAGCCCGGAAACATATTATAAACCAGGATTTCACGGAATGGAAAAAGCAAATGATCAATCAATGGGCTAAAAAATGAAAAACAATTCAATCACATCCGGTATACTAAAGCTAAAGCAGATCCTGGGATTAAATAAATCCGAAAGGCCTTTGTTGACGCGTTTAGACACCTATATCATCGGTAAGTTTCTGGGTACGTTCTTTTTTTCGATTATCATGATTCTGGCCATTGTGGTGGTGTTTGATTACAACGAAAAATTCGACAAGTTTATTAAATTTGAAGCCCCGGCCAGGGCCATAGCATTCGATTATTTCCTGAATTTCATACCCTATTTCGGAGTAAAATTCAGCCCGCTCTTTATTTTTATTTCCGTCATCTTTTTTACTTCCAAACTGGCCGGTAATTCCGAAATCATTGCCATGCTCTCCGGAGGATTGAGTTTCAACCGCCTGCTCAGGCCTTATTTTATTTCGGCTGCTTTGCTGGCAGTAATGGCTTTTTTGCTCAGTTCCTACGTTATTCCGCCTGCCAACAAAATACGCCTGCAATTCGAAGATCAATATGTGCGCAAAGTTTCTTCCGATTATGTCCGCAATGTGCAGATGGAAATTGAGCCCGGTGTAATCATCTATATGGAGCGTTACGACGATAAGAGGAAAATAGGGTACAATTTCTTTATGGAACGCTACGAAGGCCAACAGCTGGTATCAAGGATGACATCCAAGCGAATTGCTCTGGATTCGCTCTATCAATGGAGAGTGATGGAATACCTGATACGCGATTTTGAAGGATTACACGAAAACATCAGCATGGGAGCCAGCCTGGATACTACTATCGTAATGAATCCCACGGAGTTCTTTATTACCAAAGGCTACAGTGAACAATTGACTACTACTGAACTCAGGCAATACCTGGACAGGCAGAAACGCAGGGGAGTGGCCAATATCAAGGAATATGAAGTGGAGTATCAGCGACGTTTTTCCTTTCCTTTCTCGGTGTTCATTCTCACCTTGATTGGTGTGTCGCTGGCCTCGCGCAAGGTAAGGGGAGGCACCGGTTTGCACCTGGGGCTGGGACTTTTGATCAGCTTTTCGTATGTTTTTTTCGATACCTTGTCGGGAACCTTTGCTCTCTCGGGCTCTGCCACACCTTTTGTGGCGGTGTGGATTCCCAATGCCGTGTATTCGCTGATAGCCTTCGGGCTTTACCTGCAGGCTCCCAAATAGAGATTCAGACAATATTATTGAAATTGTTGAGCTTTGCTCACTTTCTCTTTGAGCAGAGCCAGTTGCAACAATTCGCGGATATCGCTCACATAGTGAAAACTCAGGCCTTTGATATAAACGGGCTGAATATCGTCGATGTCCTTGCGGTTTTCTTCGGGCAAAATGATTTCTTTGATACCGAAGCGCTTGGCTGCCAGTATTTTTTCTTTGATGCCGCCCACTGCCAGTACTTTTCCTCTCAGGGTGATCTCTCCGGTCATGGCCAGTTGCTTGCGCAATTTTCGTTGGGTATAGGACGAAGCCAAAGAACAAACCATAGTTACGCCGGCCGAGGGGCCGTCTTTGGGGATGGCGCCTTCGGGAACGTGAATATGGATGTTGTAATTTTCAAACAGCTCAGGATAAATTTCCAGATCGTCGGCGTGGGCCTTGAGGTATTCCAAAGCCAGTATGGCCGATTCTTTCATCACTTCGCCCAGATTGCCGGTGAGGCTGAGTTTACCTCCGCTTTTACTTTTGCTCAGGCTGGATTCCACGTAAAGCACTTCGCCGCCTACAGAGGTCCAGGCAAGTCCCGTGACTACGCCGGCGTAATCGTTGCCTTCGTATTTATCTTTGATGTAGCGCGGGCTGCCAAGGTAATCTTTCAGGTTCTCCGGCTTGATTTCGAGCTGAGTAAGGGATTCATCAGAAGCGAGTTTATGAGCAGCTTTGCGGAAGATGGCGGCTATTTTTTTGTCCAGTTCACGAACTCCCGACTCGCGGGTGTATTTTTCGATAATATGCCGGATGGTGGTTTTGTTCAGAACCAATTGACCGGCTTTTAAACCGTGGTTTTCGAGTTCCTTGGGCAAGAGATGCCTGTAGGCAATTTCTACTTTTTCTTCGGCCAGGTAGCCCGAAACCTCGATAAGCTCCATACGGTCGAGCAGGGGACGGGGTATGGTGTTAAGGCTGTTGGCAGTGGCAATGAACAAAACCTTGGACAAGTCGAAATCTATATCGATGAAATTATCGTGAAAGGTAGAGTTTTGTTCCGGATCGAGCACCTCCAGCAAAGCCGACGAAGGATCGCCCTGGGCGTCCTGGCTCAGTTTGTCTATTTCGTCCAGAATAAAAACCGGATTGGATGTGCCGGCTTTGATCAGGCTTTTGACAATGCGTCCGGGCATGGCTCCGATGTAAGTGCGTCTGTGACCTCTTATTTCGGCTTCGTCGTGGAGGCCTCCAAGAGAAATACGCAGGTATTTGCGCCCCAGTGATTCGGCCACCGATTTACCCAGGGAGGTTTTGCCCACTCCGGGAGGGCCGTACAGGCAGATGATGGGCGATTTCATGTCACCCTTGAGCTTGAGCACGGCAAGGTGCTCCAAAATGCGTTCTTTCACTTTGTCCAGGCCAAAATGATCTTTATTGAGCGTCCTTTTGGCGCGGTTTAGATTGAAATTGTCTCTGGAGTATTCGTTCCAGGGCAAATCGAGCAAGGTCTGGAGGTAATTCATTTGGGTTGAATAGTCCGGAGAATGCGGACTCATGCGTTCAAGCTTTTGAATTTCCTTTTTAAATACCTTCAGGGTGTCGGCAGACCATTTTTTGTTTTTGGCTTTGCTTTTTAATTCTTTGATGTCCTGGTCCTGGGCACTGCCTCCCAACTCGTCCTGTATAGTCTTGATCTGTTGCTGCAAAAAGTATTCCCTTTGCTGTTGATTCATGTCTTCCCTGGCTTTGGATTGTATAGAGACTTTGAGTTCCAGCAACTGCGACTCTTTGTTCATGATGTCCAGCAGCTTATAGCAACGGTCTTTGAAATTATCGGTTTGCAGCAGCCCCAGTTTGTCCTGAATCTTGAAAGCAAAGTTGGCGCAGATAAAATTGACCAGGGCAAAGGGCTTTTCGATGTTGCGGATGGCAAAAATGGCTTCCTGTGGAATATTGCCGGAAGAATTCTTGATAATCTTGACCGATAAATCTTTGATGGCCTGAATTAAAGCCTCATACTGCTGATCTTCTGTTTCGGGTAAAACATCTTCGCGAATCTGGATACGGCCTTTTAAATAGGGTTCGGTCAGGGTAAGTTCGTCCAGAATGCAGCGTTTGATGGCTTGAAGGATGATGGTGGTTGAATTATCGGGCATTTCCAGTACCCGGATTATGCGGGAGACTATGCCTACCGGCACCAGATGTTCCTTTTCGGGTTCTTCGGTCTTGGCATCCTTTTGCGTAAAGACGGCGATGATGGTGTTTTTTTGGTAGGCTTCCCTGACCAGGCGCAATGATTTATTGCGGCCGATACTAACGGGCATGGCCACACCGGGAAACAAGACCATATTGCGCAGGGGCAGTATGGGTAGTGTGTCCGGTAAATCCGTCTGGTTAAGAGCCTGTTCTGATTCGTCTTCGGAGATCATGGGAATAAAATCCCCCCCCTCTTCCTCATCAGAAGAAAACAGTTGTTTTGAAAAAAGAGTTATCATGACAATAATTCCACAAAACTGGATTTATTTTGATCCTGAACCGATATAACGAGCATTGAGAGCCTGGACAACTTCCTTGGTGATATTATACATATCATTGGATATCATTATATTGTCGCTCATCGTATTGCTAAAGATCAGATGATAGTTGCGGTCTTGGTTGTAGACTTTTAAAAAGGAATAAATAGTATCTCGCAATTGCTCGTTCATTTTCTGCATTTCAACTGCCAGCTGTTGAGACAAGCTTTCGTCCAGTTGCTGCAACTCCTGTTGTTTTTGTAACAGACGTTGTTGTTCGCTTTGCAGCCTTTGTTGGGATAAAAAGGCGTTGTTTTCGTATTTACGCTGGAATTCGGCTGCTTCCTGTTCAAACTGGCGGGCCTTTTGATTGTAACTGGCCTGAGAGTTTTCTCTTTTACGCAGTAATTGCTCGTTGAGGTCTTTGGAATAATTGTAATCCAGAAGCAGGGAGTCGAGATTGATGTAGGCGATGGGTAATTTTGTTTCCACCCGGCCTGAATCATTTTGATTTACTACGTTGCTGCTTGATGTTTTACCGTCTTTATTTAAAAACAATACATAAAGCACTATTAAGGCAATGGCCAAAATAAGGTTGCTGATCAGGTTGATTTGCTTCATATCAGAATTAAAATTTAAATGACTTGTTTCCGGCCAGGCTGTCCTGACGGGCTGCACAACAAATGCCTTTATCTTTGAGGGCTTTATTGCCTTCGATGTGGCTGTTGGGGAATTTGCCGCCTTTGACAAAAAAGACCCTGATCCCCAGCAAGAGAATGGCTATTCCGACAAGCAAGATGGTTAAAAAAATGAGTTGCCACATGATAATTACAATTGAGCATGCAAAGATAGGACATTCTGTTGTTCAAACCCTCAAGTTTTACTATTTTTGTAGCAATTTCGTTGGAAGAAATTCGAAATTAACTATTTTTATTGGAAAATTCACCTAACACTTTAACAGAGATATAATGAAAACATTGGACAATTTAAAACCGGCTTTGATTTGGTCTTATTTCATAGAAATAACCAAGATTCCGAGGCCTTCGGGGAAAACTCAGGCTATGCAGGAATGGCTGTTGAATTTTGCCAAAAAACACAGGCTGGAATATAATAAAGATACGGTAGGGAATGTTATTATACGTAAAGCGGCAACCAAAGGCATGGAGCACCTTGATTCCGTGGTATTGCAATCGCATATGGATATGGTTTGTGAAAAGAACAGCGGCGTACAGCACGATTTCGGGAAAGACCCTATCGATGTCTATATTGACGGAGAATGGCTCAAAGCCAGAGGAACCACTCTGGGGGCCGACAACGGTATTGGTATGGCAGCCCAGCTGGCTGTGCTGGCTTCGGAAGATGTAGAACACGGCCCCCTGGAATGTCTGTTTACGGTGGACGAAGAAGTCGGCCTGGTGGGCGCTTTCAATATTCAGGCCGGTTTTATGCGTTCCAAACGTTTGCTCAACCTTGACTCCGAAGACGAGGGCATGCTTTTTATCGGTTGTGCCGGCGGCATCAATACCAAGGCGTATTTTGAGTTTCAAAAGGAAGCGGCCAAAGAAAAGCTTTTCTTTTTTCGGCTGAACATATCAGGCCTCAAAGGAGGACATTCCGGTTGTGACATTCACGAAGGCCGGGGGAACGCCAATCAACTGCTGGCCCGTTTCCTTTGGCAGGAAACTCAGCTGAACGAGCTGTATCTTGCCGATTTCACCGGCGGTAACCTGAGTAACGCCATTCCCCGGGAGGCTTCTTGTATAGCAGCCGTTCCGGTGACTCAGAAGGAAAAGGTCAGTGCCAGGGTCAATATATACGAAGCGGATCTTCGAAATGAATTTTCTTCGATGGAGCCCGGACTGAAATTCACGATTGAATCGCATGATGCAGTGGGAGAGGTCCTGAAAAAAGCCGACAGTGAACGTTTTATTCAGGTTATGTATGCCTGTCCCAACGGCGTCATTGCCATGAGCAGAGAAATTAAAGGCCTGGTGGAGACTTCAACCAATCTGGCTTCCGTTAAGCCAATTGCAGAAAACAGCTGGGTTATTACCAGTTCGCAACGCAGTTCAGTTGAATCGTCGAACAGAGATATTTCACACCGGGTGGAAGCTGTTTTCCATCTGGCAGGCATGAAAGTGGAACACAACGAAGGATACCCCGGCTGGAAACCCAATCCCGACTCGGAATTAGTTAAGATTATGACTAAAACACACAGGGAAGTGCTGGGCTATGAGCCGGTCCTCACTGCTATACATGCCGGTCTGGAATGCGGGCTTTTCCTGCAGAAGTATCCCGATCTGGACATGGTTTCCTTTGGCCCCACTATGACAGGTGTGCATTCTCCTGACGAGAAACTGCATATCCCTACGGTAGAGAATTTCTGGAATTGGTTGGTAAGGAGCTTAAAACAAATGTAAGTCAGCTCCCGGACCAGGAGCTTGTTTTTACAAAAAGTCCTGCTCTGAGCAGAGGGCTTAGTATAAAAGATAGAAAGAAATGAACTTAGTGTCTCGTCTGTTTTTTTCCGGCCTGTCGTCGGTTTTGTTGCTTTGTGCGGTTTCCTGTACGCGGGAGTATGGTTTTGAGCAACAGGGCATGCTGCGTTTATCAACAGATACGCTCAGTTTTGACACTATTTTTTCGAGTATCGGCTCTACTACTGCCCGAATCAAGATTTACAATCCATATAAACAAAAGTTGCTGATATCCGAGATCGGATTGAAAACGCAGGGTAACAGCGGTTTTCGTCTGAGCATTGACGGTCTTTCATCCCTGAGCTGTTCGGAGGTGGAACTGCCGCCACGCGACAGCCTGTATTTGTTTGTAGAAATAACGGCTGATTTGCAGGGAGTAGCAGGCCCTGTCTTGATCGAAGACGCCGTGTATTTTGTCACGAACGGGCATCAACAGGAAATCGTTTTGCTGGCTTATGCCCAGGATGCCCTAATATGGAAAGGTAAACGCATTGAACAGGACACTTTGTTGAAAGACGAATTGCCTTATTTGATCTACGACAGCCTGGTGATTGATCCCGGTGTGGTACTGAGCATTGATCCCGGTGTCCGGCTGCATTTCCACGACCAGGCAGCTTTAGTGGTATACGGTTGCATTAAAGCCAAAGGGGAGGTCGATAATCCTGTTATTTTCAGGGGAGATCGCCTGGATAAGTTGTTTGTGGATTTTCCTTACGAGTATTATCCCGGGCAGTGGTATGGCATTTACCTCGACAAAGAGAGTTACGGCAATGAGTTTGATTGGGTGGAAATCCGGGGTGCCTATTACGGCATTATTGCCGATTCTTCTTCTTTGGAGCAGCGCAAACTGGAGATAAACAACTCCATTATTTTCAACATGGTTTACTCCAATTTGTATAGTATTCATTCCAACATACGGGTAAACAACAGCCTGCTGGCCAACAGCGGCTCCTATACTTTACTTGTACTGGGTGGTGATGCTGAATTTGTACATTGTACTATTGCAAATTACCAACGCCTGGTCAATCGGGACGGCCCGGCTCTGGTACTGGCTAATTTTTTAGGGGAGGAGGGTAAAGCCCCGGTCTATTATCCTTTGCACCAAGCCCTTTTTATAAATAGTATTATCTATGGTTCACAAATAGATGAATTGGGTTTGGGAATAGCAGAAGAAAGTGCTCATGCTTTCTTTTTCAAAAATTGTCTGATAAGAAACAGTGTTGAACTTGTTCCGGAATTTGCAGAGACCTGTATTTACAACGAAGATCCGGCTTTTATAAATACCGGTAAAGATTATCTGTATAATTTCAGAATTGATTCTATGTCGGTTGCCATCGATAAGGGGCTTGAAAGCGCTGCTCTTACCATTCCTTTCGACCTGGACGGCAATAGCCGGACCTCAGATATTGCTCCCGATCTTGGAGCTTATGAATGGCAAAGGGCTGAATAAATCTGCCGGGAATGGCTAAAGCGATTTAGTTTTTTTCTTATATTATGCTAAATAATCTTTTTTTCGAGCCAAGCATAATGGAAGATTCGGCAAAAAGCATTAAAATTGCATCGTTTTTTAATGGCTAAGGCTGAAAACCTTAAATGACCATCGCTATGAAGAGTATCAATATTTTTTTCAAACATAAGTCCCATACCAATTTAGTCATGATTATTTCAAAGAAAGCATTCTCTGCTTTGAAAATGGCAGCGATTTTGGTTCTTGCGCTTCAATCGTTTCAATCTTGTAAAGAAATCCAGGAAGCATATTACACCTTTGTAGGAGAAACAGTCGTTTCTTACCTGGAGAAGAATCCGAATCAGT
>CAZNQD010000034.1:21347-22890 GCA_964575345.1 uncultured Bacteroidales bacterium | reverse complement strand
CAAAATTACTCTTGACGGTCGGACTTTTTGCCCGCTCTCTCTTGTACTACTATTTCTTCAATTTCTTCAAAGATCGATTGTATTTCTACATTTTCTTTCCGCTCCAGCTATCCCGACGGACTACTTTGTGATCGAAAAGGGCTGCAAAGATATGTTGTTTTCATCATACTCTCCAAATATTTTTGAAGAAAAAATCAAAGTTTTTTTTCTTGCCAGAGCAATCTGTTGATATTGCGATATTTAATTTTTCTATTCTTAGAGCTTTTAAAAAAAATCGTAGAGCCAAAAAAGGATTTTCTACTCACTTTTATTTTTCGGCCTACACTGTATGTATATATAATTTGTGTAATTTTGGCGCATTATGAGCCATAGCGCATTATGAGCAAGCTGACCCCGTTCTTCAATCCTGTTGCCTGGTACAAGGCCTGGCGTTTTCACAGAAAAAACGCCGCATTCGAGAAATCAACTTACGACCTGGAGTTACATTTTTATTCTAAGATTCTCAACAACAACATGTTGCATTGGGGATACTTTGAAAATGCCCGGATAGATCCCGGCGATATCTCCCTGAATCAATTCCAGGCAGCTCAGCAACGCTATGCCACGAATCTGATGGAGCAAATTGCCGACAAAAAGGCAGCGGTACTCGATGTAGGTTGCGGTATGGGAGGCCTGGCAGAAATGCTTATGGATAATGCCATTCCTGTGGAGGTACTTACACCAAACAAAAATCAGATCAGCTTTATTTCCCAAAAACACCCGAAACTAAGCTGTCACCGCTGCAAATTCGAAGATTTTGAAACCGGCACACAATACGGAACCATCATCAATTCCGAATCGCTTCAATACATCAAACTGGAAGATGCCTTCGACAAAGCAGACCGTATTGTGCTGCCCAAAGCCCGCTGGATCATTACCGATTATTTCAGAACTGAAGAAACTACAGACAACAAAGGCTCGCATTTGCTCAGCGACTTTAAACAAAAAATCAGCGAACACGGCTGGAATATAGTACTCGAAAAGGATATTACCGCCAATGTATTACCGACCATAGCCTACGTCAATTTATATATTGAGCGCTTCCTCTTGCCCCTCAGGCATTACGCCTACGAAAAACTGCGCTACAAGCAAGCCTGGCTGTTTTACCTGAGCGAACGCATCCGCAAGTCCATAGACGCCAAAATAGACAAAGAGCGCAGAAGCGTTGATCCTGCACTCTTTGTTACTCAAAAACGCTATATGTTCTTTGTGCTCGAAAAATAATAATCTTAGCGCTTTTCGATTCTTAACGAATTTCCTCGTCAAAAACCACGGCCACCTTGCCGCATTTGCCTTCGGCCATCAGAGCAAAGGCTTCGGACGCCTGATTAAGCTTGAACCGATGCGTTACAAGGTTTTCCGGATGAATATTCCAGCGTACTATGCGCTCAACCAGCTCTTCCATCCGCCAGATATTGGTAACCCAGGAACCGTAGACAGTTTTTTGATCGTGGATAAGGTCCGGGCTGGGATTCAGCTCCATAGTGCCGCCTTCGCCGATCAA
>CAZNQD010000034.1:0-21247 GCA_964575345.1 uncultured Bacteroidales bacterium | reverse complement strand
CCTACAGGGCCCAGACCCACTACCAAAACAGCATCGTTACCTGAAATGCCTATTTTCTCCAATCCTTCGTAAACGGTACCAAAACCACAGGCAATTTGTGCCCCGTCGGTATAAGTGAGCGAATCGGGCAGCAAAACCAGATCTTTTTCTTCGGCCAGCAGGTATTCGGCCATGCCACCGTCACGCTGCCAGCCATATGCCCTGCGGTAGGGGCTGGTACAGCTGATCATATAACCTCTGCGGCAATCGTTGCACAGCCCGCAACCCGATATATGATAAACCACCACCCTGTCGCCTTCCTTGAAACGACGCAAACCGGGGCCGCATTTCACAATCTGCCCCGAGGGTTCGTGTCCGCATATTTTGTTTTGATAGCCTTCGGGGCCTTTGCCCAGATGCTCTCTGTATATTGCACGTATATCGCTGCCACAGATGGTGGACGACTTCATTCTGATCAGGACTTCGCCGTGTCCCGGGACGGGAATTTCTACCTCTTTAAGTACCACAGTACTGTTGCCGGGCAGATAAGCTGCTTGCATTGTTTTCATACACTTCACACTTCTTGCTTATTTTACCTTACTTCTATTTAAAGCGGATACTGCAGCATAGGCTGCATTCTGCTTTTATTGACGTATAATGCCGTCCAAATCCCAGAGATCTTCCCAGGATCCGGCTCCGGGCCACAGAAAGACCTGGCCTTTTATAAAACGGCAATCTTTATCTTGTTTGCGGATGGCTTCCATTTCTTCGGCACTCAGGGGATCTTGTACCACTGCCAGCAGATTACTGAGTAGTTTTTCCGGTTTTACCGAAAATGGAATGGGAATCTGTCCATTCTGAGCACCCCATTTAATGCAGATCACTGCCGGATGTACTCCGTGTTTACGGGCAATGTCGACTATAACCGGATCTTCGATGGGGACAGTATCTTGGGGTGTTTTGTCCCGTTCAGGACGGTTGGGAGAACCAATGGGCGAAAAACCAATCACCGCAATACCCTGATCTTCGATGTACTTTTTCAATTCAGGCTGCTGAAAATGGGGATGCAGTTCCATTTCGTTGCAAACCGGTTTAATCCGGCAATCACGCAACAGTAATTCCATCTTGGCCCGGGTCATGTTAGAAGTGCCGATATTGCGCACCAAACCATCGTCAGCGAGTTGTTCCATGGCTTTCCATACAGCCATGTATTCCCCGTGAATATAGGGGCGGGCATGGGGATCGCGCGATGCCACATCGACCATGGGAGGATGATGATTGGGAAAAGGCCAGTGCACCAGATAAAGATCCAGGTACTCAAGGCCTAGTTTTTGCAAAGATTCCAGACAGGCTCCTCTGACATCGTGATGCTTATCGTTCCATACTTTGGAGGTAATCCAAAGTTCTTCGCGTTTGACGACTCCCTCCTGAAACAATTCCCGGAGCACATCGCCTATTTCTTTTTCATTGCCGTACACTGCGGCACAGTCTATATGTCTGTAACCCATTTTAACAGCGGATCTCACCGCTTCGGCAATTTCAGCAGCCCTGTAATTGTCCGAGCCAAAAGTGCCCATGCCAATGACAGGAATTTCGTCACCCGTAGCCAAACGAACAGCTGGCACTAAACGGGGATCTACAGATTTCATTTCTTTATTCATAAAAGTCATCTTTACCTACCGGCTTTTTGAGCCATCATGCCATAAGCCAGCACTACTACAAAACACAACAAAGGTACTATATAAGCCAGATTAATTCCGGCCAGGTCGGAAATCTTACCTTGCAAAGGAGTCAGCAAAGCTCCGCCCAGAATGGCCATAATCAGTCCCGAAGCACCGATCTTGGCATCTTCGCCCAAACCGTCCAAAGCAATACCATAAATGGTGGGAAACATCAGCGACATAAACACCGAAACCCCTACCAACATAACAATCAAAAACATCCCGCTGCCTCCGGCCAGAATTACGGCAGCCGTACAAATGATATCGGCGATCGCGGCAATAATAAGCAAACGTGAGGGGCGGATATAGCGCATTAACCAGGTAAAAATAAACCGGGAGATGCTGAAGCAAATGATTGACAGCAAATATACGCTGGCGGCCGATTGTTCGTTAATACCCAATTCCTGCATGACAATGCGGATGGTAAAAGACCAAACACCAATTTGCGCTCCTACATAGAAAAACTGAGCGATAACGCCCCAACTGTATATTTTATTCTTTATCAATCGCTTAAAAGTCGATCCCAGTTGTATTGATTTGTTACTGTCAAAGCTTTTGGGCATACGGGAAAATATCATGATCAGGAGAATGACGAACAAAACAAAACCAACACCCATATAGGTATAGGTGACCGCATTCAGTTCCCCGGCCTGCATAAGCTTCAATTGCCCGGCATCCATCTGCGAGCGCTGTGAGGCATCTGCACTGTTGAGTTCTGCAAGAATAAAATACTGACTCAGTAAAATTCCCGTGATTGAGCCCAGGGGATTGAAAGCCTGAGCCAGGTTGAGCCTGCGGGTAGCTGTCTCGGGAGAACCCATACTCAATATGTAGGGATTGGCGGTCGTTTCGAGGATGGAACAACCTCCGGCCAATACATAAATGGCAAAAAGGTAAAAGCCATAGCTGGCAGTCTGGGCGGCCGGATAAAACAACATCGCACCGCCTGCATAAAGAATCAAACCCAATAAAACACCGGATTTATATGAATAACGTTTGATAAAAAGGGCTGCGGGCAAGGCAAAACAAAAATAAGAGCCGTAAAACGACAGCTGTATCAGGGATGTCTGAACATCTGTCATACTCATAATCCGTTTGAAAGCAGACAGCAAAGTATCTGTCATGTTGTTGGCTATCCCCCAGAAATAAAAAAGAGAGGTCACCAAAACAAAAGGTAACAAGAACTGTCTTGTTACCACTTTTACCTGTGTTTTTGTCATAGTTGTAAGAGAAGTAAAAGTAGGGGGAAAGCAAAAATGCTTTCCCCCGGTAAGATTATTTATAGATTGGGCCAAAATTGTTGCAGGCACGAAAATCGGACGATTCCGGATCCATACCAAAAGCACTCCAGGCTGCCGGGCGGAAAATTGTATCTTCGTCCACATTATGCATACAAACCGGAATTCTCAGCAAAGAGGCCAGGGTAATAAGGTCGGCTCCGATATGTCCGAAATTGATGGCCCCGTGATTGGCACCCCAATTATTCATAACGCTGTAGACATCCTTGAATTGCAGCTTGTTACATAAACGGGGAGCGAACCAGGTGGTTGGCCAGGTTTTGTCGGTACGATTGTTTATTATTTCGTGAGCTTCGGGTTGAATATCAACGGTCCAGCCTTCGGCAATTTGCATCACAGGACCCTGTCCTTTTATCATATTGATACGGAACATGGTAACGGGCATGTCACCCTTGCTCAGAAAATTGGAAGAATAGCCTCCGCCTCTGAAATAACCGCAATTGGCAGGAGACCAAGTGGTGGCTTTGAGGCATTTATTTACTTCGTCCTGGCTGATTTCCCAGAAAGGTTTCATTGCAGGTTTGCCCTGTTTGTTGCTTTGCTGTCCGGTGGCGTCCAGAGTGGTTGCCCCGGAATTGATTAAATGGATAATGCCGTGGGCAGCTCTGCCTTCGAGAGTATAGCCTGTAACCCTTTTAACCGCTTGGGGGCTCCAGAATGTGCGTACGTCCGAGAAGATAGAAGCCGTATTGGTCAATAAATGGCCCATCAGCATCGAAACACCATTCAAAGAATCGTTTTCGGTGGCCAGAATATAAGGCCTGCGAACACCGTTCCAATCGAAAGAGCTATTGAGCAGAGCTTCGGGAAAATCACAATTGGGCAAATAATCTGTCCATTGGCGTTGTCCCTGAAAACCGGCCACCAGGGCATTGTGCCCCAAAGATTCTTCTTTAAAGCCCAGTTCGGCCAATTTTGGATTACCCACCATCAAATCGCGTATAATCAAATACATCTTGACCACGTATTCCCAGTCGGCGTCTTTTTCGGCACGGGTTTTACGCCATTGAGGATCGTTAAAGTCTTCTCCCTCATTGCTTTTGCAATACTTAAGCGTCCATTCCCAGGCTTTCTTGTATTCTTCGTGATCGTAAATGCCTTTTTCGATGCGACGGCTCACTTCGACCATGTCGATGTATTCGTTGCGCATGCCCAGGTATTCCTGGAAGAAATCAGGATTGACCATTGAGCCGGCAATGCCCATACAAACGCCACCTATGGAGAGATAAGATTTACCCCGCATTTCGGCAACGGCCAGTCCTGCTCTGGTAAATCGTATTAATTTTTCTTTTACGTCTTCGGGGATAGAGTTGTCACCGGAATCCTGAACGTCGCGGCCGTAAATGCCAAAAGTGGGTAAGCCTTTTTGATTATGAGCGGCCATGGCAGCTGCCAGATACACGGCACCGGGGCGCTCTGTTCCGTTAAAGCCCCAAATAGCCTTGGGGTAATGAGGATTCATGTCGATGGTTTCACTGCCATAGCACCAGCAGGGCGTTACACTGATAGTGAGCCCTACGCCTTCGCGTTCAAATTTTTCGGCACAGGCTGCCGCTTCAGGTACACGGCCTATGGTGTCGTCTGCAATGACACATTCTACGGCTTTTCCATCACCGTATTTAAGCGTGGACGAAATCAATTCGGCCACTCGTTTTGCCATATTCATGGTCTGTATTTCGAGGCTTTCTCGCACGCCTCGTTCTCTTCCGTCAATTATGGGACGTATTCCTACTTTGGGATGTTTACTCATAATGTGTTGTTATAGATTTATATAATTAATTAATAGTTGTAACCTCGTACCTAAATCGTATTAAAACTGAAAACTTACAAAGTTACTCCATATTTTTAGTATCAATCTCGGCGAAAATATGTTCTACAGCATAATTTTTGCATTATTGTCTTTCGTTCAGATCTAGCTCTGCCGGTAATAACGAACCCCTTATTTTGGTCTCATCGGGGAGGAATATTGGTGTCCGGACTTCTGTCTGTGCCGATCGCAGAGCTGCAGTATTTCTGTCGAAAATCAGAGAAATGGCTGCGTTCAACAACAATTCCGAGGTATCTCCCAAGGCAGACTGATCGTAAACACTCAGCTCTGTCAATTCTATATCCGGCGCAAAGCCGGCTGTATAATCCGATTCTCCCAGGCTGTTGAATACTTTGGCAACGATGGGTTGTATTCCCCAGCGATTTTTGGGATCGTTTTCTTCGTACATGCTCAGTGAAGACACATTCTTACCATATGTGGTCTTACCAATCAGAATAACAGGCATATAGGCTCTCAGTCCGTTGATCAGTTGTTCGCTGGCCGAAGCAGTATATTCCCCGGTCAGTACTATCAGGCGTTCCAGGTTTAAATTGTTGAGCAAAGTGGCCCGAACGGAGCCTGCGGCGAGAAACTCCTCCTCAAAATGCATCAACAAATAGTCTTCACCATACCGACTTTCGTAAAGTCGCTGCAAATAGTCGTTGTACCGGAAATAGCAAAATACTTTATCCCGGCTCAGCGCGGGCAGAATCATACTGGACAGATAGGCAGACATCATAACGTAACCGCCGCTGTTGTACCTCAGATCCAGTACCAGTTCGTTGACGTCGCCGGCTTTGAAACGTCCGAAACTCTCGTTCATTTCTACCAAAAACCGATCGCTGTTGTCTCCGCTGTCAAAGGCAAAAAAATTACACATAAAATAGCCTATCTTCTTGTTCCCTATTTGATAGACAGTATCCAGGTAATTGGGATTCTCTGCATAATTTTCGAGGACAGCAAAAGTCAGGGTGTCTTTGTTCATAGCATCGAGGTAAGCCTCAAAACTTCCGGGGATTTGTTGTGGCGCCCGGCTTAAAAAGCGCAGATTGACTTCTGCAGGCAAATTGTTGAGCAAATCCATATAATTGTCGGTATTCAGGGTAATTCCCCCTACCTGGTCAAACCACCAGCCTCTTTGTACGCCTGCGTTCAGGGCAGGCGTGCCGGGTTTAACATATGTCACCTGCCCTACTATGGCCATGTCCGTCTCCGATCGCAAATACAATTGAAAATCAAAGCCTATTTCTTGTGAACGAAGGCCGCTAAAGGTATTCAGCAAATTGACGTAATCGCTTTGAATAAAAGAATAGCGGTCGCCGTCGGCAGCTGTCGAGGGATGGTAATGGTAAAGCAGTGCATCGAAAAAGGAGGCCGGTGACTGAGTGTAATCTTCGGGCTCGGTCATCTTATTTTTCCAATAATATACCAGGGACATACTGTTGTAAATCCATTCATTTACGTATTTATTGTTCAATCTCAGGCTGTCCGTTTCTTCCCTTCCGTAGGGTCCTAACCAGTTCTCCCCTTGGCAGGAAGCAAACAGGCAAGCCAGAAAAACCAGAAGACAGCCTTTAGGCGATTTCTTAATCATATTGGTAACTATTTTGTCTTCAAAGAAGCTCTAAAAGACCGATATCGTGAAACATACTTTGGTCTAATCTTTGAAATACACCCTTTTGACCCTTTCGGATACAGAGGTCAGCACTTCGTACGAAATGGTAGATAAGCGATGTGCCAGCTCCGTCAAAGGCAGGCCTTTGCCAAACAACACCACCGTGTCGCCTTCGCGGACAGCTATATCTGTTACATCCACCATACACAAATCCATACAAATATTGCCCAGAATTTTTGCTCTCTGTCCTTTGATCAGCACGTCGCCACCGGTATGGTGGCGGTTGAAACCGTCACCGTAGCCTACAGGTAAAGTAGCTATGCGTGAATCTCTTTCGAGCACGACGGTTCGACTGTATCCTATACTTTCGCCTTTTTTAAATTCATGAATCTGCAATATTCTTGTTTTGAGAGAGGCGACCGGTTGTAAGGCTTCAGGACGACAAACCGAGACTCCGTAAAGCCCTATGCCAAGACGTACCCTGTCGCATTGCCATTGAGGGAAGCGTTCTATGCCGGCGGAATTCAAAATATGACGTTCAAAACGATAAGGCAAGGCCCGGCTCAATTGCTGCGTATAGAATTCAAAAAGTTCCCACTGGGTTTGCGTATACTGATCAAAGGCATTTTCGTCACTGCCTGCTAAATGGGAAAAGACAGAGCAGACTCTCAGCATAGGCTGGCTGTTGAGCTTGAACAACAATTCCGGCAAATCCTTTTCGGTAAAACCCAGGCGATGCATACCGGTATCGAGTTTGATGTGCACAGGAAAATCGCGGACTGCCAGACGTTCGGCGGCGGCCATAAAAGCATCCAGCAAGGCAAAACTGTAAATCTCCGGCTCCAGTTTGTATTCGTAACAGAGAGGGAAAATGCCGGGATCGGGATTCATTACCAAAATAGGGGTATGAATGCCGCCACGCCTCAATTTCACTCCCTCGTCAGCCAGAGCCACGGCTAATGCGTCACAGCCCTGGGCCTGTAAAGTCCTGCTCACTTCAAGAGCTCCGTGTCCGTAGGCTTCGGCCTTGACCATGGCTATTACCTTGGTTTGAGGTTTGATAAGAGTTCTGAAATAATTCAGGTTGTGCACCAGGGCATTCAGATCAACTTCCATAACGGTGTTGTGTGCTTTCAATTCCAGGCGTTCGCTGATGCGTTCAAAACCGAATTGCCTGGAACCTTTTATCAGAATCAGTTCATCCTGTAATTGATCGGGCAGATCCGAGAGCAAAAAATCGTCTGTGGTCAAAAAAAAGCGTGCAGAAGAGGGGAAAAAACCGGCATGCGTTACCAGGCCGTAGCCTATACCAATAAAACGGTCTATCTGTTTTCGTTTAATCAGTTCTGCCACTGTACTGTATAAATCGTCCATGGACTTACCGCTTTGGAAGATATCAGACAAGATTAAACAAGATCGCATGTTTCCGGCCAGAGCCCGCCTCGACTGAAAATCCAAGGCCAGCTCGAGAGCCTGCAGGTCTGAGTTGTAGGCATCGTCTATCAAAACGCAGCCCTTCCTGCCCTCCTTGACTTCCATACGCATGGCCACCGGCTCGAGTTGTTTCAAACGCCCGGCAAGGACCGAAGCATCCATTACAAAGTCCGTTTCTTCCTCGAGCAGAAAAACAAAAGCAATGCAATGCAGGGCATTTTTTACCGAAGGCTCATCCACAAAAGGTAAAACAAAGCTGACTTCTTCCCTGTGCCATAAAGTATGAATCAGGGTATAGTCTTTTTGTTTGTCCCGGCGAAAATACAATTTTGCACTCAGGTCGTTGCAAGACCAGGCCAGGAGGCGTTCGGGTTCCAGCATTCCGGCCAGTATGCCGGCAGCCGGTTCTTCGTCCTGACAGTAAATTACCCGTTTACAGCCTTTGAACAAGAGCAATTTTTCCCGTATCAGGCTTTCGACGGAATCAAAATTTTCCTTATGGGCCTGGCCAATATGCGTCAAAATGCCCCAATCGGGCTGAATCATGTTTTGCAATGTTTGCATTTCGCCCACTTGAGAAATCCCGGCTTCAATAAGGCCCAAACGACTGTCTTCGCTAAGTATGGACAACGACAGGGGCACTCCCAAACGGGAATTATAGCTGCCCGGTGAACGGCTGATGCTGAGATCATCGCGCAACAGCTGCCAAATCCATTCTTTTACTATTGTTTTACCATTGCTGCCGGTTATGCCCAGTACTTTTCCTTTAAAAATTTTCCGGCAGTATTTACCCAGTAATTGTAAGGCTTCGGTGGCGTCTTCCACATATAGAAAATTGGCCTGATCAAAGAGTGATTCCGCTTGTCTTTCGCTAAGCACAAAATTTCTTACCCCCCTTTTGTATAAATCGGACAGGTATTTATGCCCATTGTTGCTTTCGGTTTTAATGGCAAAAAACAAACAGCCCTCCGACACCAACAAAGCTCTGCTGTCTATGAGCAGACGTTTTATGACCGTGTCCTGAACAATTCTTGCTTTTTGAACCCCGATTAAGCGGGCTACTTCTTTAACAGGTAGATGCATTGGAAATTAATACTGATTCAAAAAAATCTTTTTCCTTTTCCAGATTCAGTTCGGGAAAACGTTTGCCCAACAAATGCAGGGCTGCTATATTTTTCTTTATAAAACGAAGATACTCCTCGTCGTCAGGACGAAATGGTTTGTGGTCCATCGCTTTGTGAATTTGTTCCAACTGGCGGATAATTTCGAGGGTGTATTTTTCGAAGGCAAATTCACCAAAGCGCTCCCAGATATACTGAAAAGCAGCAGCCGAAGGGTGCAGCATATCCTGTTCGTAAAAGCGGTAATCCCTCAGATCGTCCATTAGCAATTCGTACGCGGGAAAATACACCACTTGCCCGAAGCGAGAGCACAATTCGTCGACCAACAGATGCAAACCAGCCTTACTCAGAGTGTTTTCGTGTGCACCATCCTTAAAATGACGTATGGGGCTCACTGTCAACAGCACCCTTAAACCGGGCCTGGCCTGAAACAACTCCTCAAAAAAAACGGCTGTTTGTTCCAACATCTCCTCAACAGATAAACGTCTGCGATGAAAAAAGGAAGCCGGCAATTTGTGACAATTCGAAACGACAAGCCCGCTGGATGCCAACTCGTATACCCAGGCTGTTCCAAAACTAAGGATAAGGCAGGTCGAAGATTTAAACGCCGACGACGATGTTGAACAAGCTGTTTGAATACTCTTCAGTACCTCTTCGGCCTTTTTGCCCGAAAAGCCTGAATGAAAATCAAAGCTGCCGTAAAGGCCTCCGTATTCAAATATATCCTCTTTGCTGTAGGATTTATTCTGTTGCATCGCTCTGAGAGCCTTTATTACAGACAATGGATTATAAAGCACTCCAAAAGGATTGTTCAGGCAGTCGAAACCGCTTATTTGCAATTGCTTTCCCACGGATTCAGCAAAACAGGAACCCAGGCAGAGTATGCTGTCTGTATGGTTTAGCCGAAAACTGCTTCTTGGCAGTGTTAAAGTGGTCTTGAAATCCATAATTGAAGACAAAAATACATATATTTTGCCTTGATTACAGAATTTATTTTCCTAATTCATTTATTATGGAAAAAGTCTTACTTTTGCTGTCGCTATTATGGAAAGGAAAACTACTTTGTTGGACGGGATACAGTACCCTGAGGATCTTAAAAAGTGCTCGGTCTCACAATTAGCTAACGTGTGCGAAGAGCTGAGACAATTTATTATTGATGCACTTTCCGAAAATCCCGGACATTTGGCTGCCAGCCTGGGTACCATAGAACTGACCGTGGCTTTACATTATGTGCTGAATACCCCCAACGACCGGATTGTTTGGGACGTTGGGCATCAGGCTTACGGACACAAGATCCTGACCGGCCGTAAGAAGCTCTTTTATACCAACCGCAAACTCAACGGAATCAGTGGTTTTCCCAATCCTTTGGAGAATGAATACGACAATTTTATTGCCGGACACGCTTCCAATTCCATCTCAGCTGCTTTGGGGATGGATATGGCAGCTTCTTTCAAAAAAGAAAAAAGAGTGGTAGTGGCCGTTATCGGTGATGGTGCCATGACCGGCGGTTTGGCCTTCGAAGGCCTGAACAATGCATCTGTTTACCCAAACAACCTGCTTATCATCTTAAACGACAACCAATACGCCATCGATAAAAACATCGGCGGAATCAGCCGTTATCTTTCCAAGATAAGCACCTCCAAACACTACAACAAATTGCGTTGGCAACTTTATCTGTTACTAAAAAAGATGGGTCTGATGAACGATGCCCGCAAAAACAAAATCCTTCGTTTCAGCAACAGCATCAAAGGATTGTTCAGCCACCAGCGCAACTTTTTCGAGGGGATGGACATTCGCTACTTCGGACCTGTAGACGGGCACGATGTCAGCAACCTGGTCAGGGTGTTACGCACCATCAAAGACATGAAAGGGCCTAAAATACTGCATGTTTGTACTACCAAAGGCAAAGGCTTCCCCGCAGCCGAAAAAGATGCCACCAAATATCATGCGCCGGGTAAATTCAACAAACAAACCGGCGAATGCGAGACTTCCGACAAAATAGAAAACCAGCCACTGAGGTTTCAGGATGTTTTTGGTTACACCCTTATAGAGCTGGCCGAACAAAACAAAAAAATTGTAGCGGTGACCCCGGCCATGCCAACCGGTTGTGGTTTGACCGAAATGAGTTGTCGTTTCCCCGACAGGGTATTTGACGTCGGCATTGCCGAAGGGCATGCCGTCACCTTTTCGGCAGGCCTGGCCAAAGAGGGCATGATTCCCTACTGTAACATTTATTCCAGCTTTGCCCAAAGAGCTTACGACAATATTATTCACGATGTAGCCATACTAAAACTGCCCGTTGTGCTTTGCCTGGACAGGGCCGGCCTGGTAGGAGAAGACGGATCCACTCATCAGGGAGCTTTTGACCTGGCCTATTTACGTTGTATTCCAAATTTAACGATAGCTTCTCCGCTGGATGAACACGAGTTTCGCAATATGATGTACACAGCTCAGTTGCTGGGCGACAGGCCGTTTATAATTCGTTATCCCAGAGGGAAAGGTTATCTTGCCAATTGGAAAAACAACATGGAAGAGATTCCGCCGGGTAAAGGCCGTTGCCTGATTAAAGGCGATAAACTGGCTGTACTGAGCATAGGCCCCATAGGCCTGACCGCAAAAAAAGTCGTAGAGAAGCTCAATGCCGAAGGCTTTTCAATTGCCCTTTACGATTTTCGTTTTGTTAAACCCTTAGATCAGGAACTGATACACGAAATAGGTTCCCGCTTTAAAAAAGTGATTACTATCGAGAACAGTGTTGTCAGAGGAGGCTTTGGCAGCGCTGTTATGGAAGCATTCTCAGAAAACAATTACCGTACAGAAGTGATTCGTAAGGGCTTGCCCGACCGCTTTATTCCCCATGGCACAGTTGAAGAACAACATCAACTCTGTGCACTGGACGAAGAAAGCATCAGGCTGGCCATTATCAGCCACTACCATCAGAATTAAATATCCTCTGTTATGAACATTATTGTAGCAGGAGCAGGCGAAGTCGGATTACATCTGGCCAAAATGTTGTCCAGAGAAAACCACAACATAGTTGTAGTTGATCAAAAAGAGGACGTATTGGAAAACCTGAATTCCAATTACGACCTGATGACGGTTTTAGGGTCTCCCACTTCACTCTCTGCTCTCAAAGACGCAGGTTGCAGTTCTTCGACCGACCTCTTTATCGCTGTTACTCCCGAAGAAAGCCGCAACCTGACAGCCTGTATGCTGGCCGCCAAACTGGGAGTAAAAAAAACGGTGGCCAGGGTTGAAAACCCCGAATATCTGCACCCCGACCAAAAAGCCTTTTTTGAACAATTAGGCATAGACTCCCTTATCTGTCCCGAAATTCTGGCAGCCAAAGAAATTGCTGACAGCCTGGTCCGCCCCTGGGTGCGTCAATGGCATGAATTTAACAACGGTACACTGATCCTGGTCGGTGTCAAAGTAAGAGAAGGAGCCAAAATTATAGGAAAAGAACTGATGAGTCTTTTCACTCACAACGAATCCTGCCGTATTGCTGCCATAAAAAGAGGTAAAGACACCATTATCCCTGGTGGACGCGACATAATTAAAACCGACGATATGGTTTATTTTGTCACCACCAAAGACTACATAGATACGGTACGAAAAATGGCAGGCAAACCTTATACCGAAGTACATAAGGTTATGATCATGGGCGGCAGCCGTATAGCCATGCTTACTGCCGAAAAAATTGCAGAAAAATTCGATGTAAAAATACTGGAAGTAAACAAGGAGCGTTCCGAAATGGTCAAAGAAAGGCTCAGATCCAAAGCCATGGTGATTCTGGGTGACGGACGGGACATTGACTTACTTCACGACGAAGGCATTGAGCAAGTGGAAGCTTACATTGCCCTGACCGGAAACTCCGAAACCAACATTCTTTCCTGCCTGGCAGCCAAGCGTTTTCAGGTACAACGCACTGTGGCCGAAGTCGAAAACAACGACTACATCCCCCTGGCTGAAGGCTTGGACATTGGAATAGTAATAAACAAAAAATTGATTGCAGCCGGGCATATTTACCAAATGATGCTGGATGCAGATGTCTCGAATATGAAATGCCTCACTTTTGCGGATGCAGAAGTGGCAGAATTTGTAGTCAGGGAAGGTGCCAAAATAACCAAATCCAAAGTGATGGATCTCCGTTTACCCGAAAATGTAAGTATCGGCGGACTCACCCGTGACAATAAAGGGATTATAGTTTACGGAAACACTCAAATACTGCCCGGAGACAGAGTCGTATTATTTTGCCCTAGTGCCTACCTGCATAAAGTGGAGAAATTTTTTAAATAAATTGACCGGATGTCAAAATCGCTGTTCAATATACGTATCATCTTTAAGTTTCTGGGCTATCTGCTGTTGCTGGAAGCACTACTGATGCTGGCATGCAGCGGGATAGACTTTTTGTTTAAGGACCATACCCAGCTTGTATTTTTGAAGGCAGGCGGCCTTACTTTTTGTGCAGGACTGTTTTTGGCATTGATTGGAATTCACGCCAGGCGAGACATTGGTAAACACGAAAGTTTTGTAATGGTCACCTTGGTTTGGATTTTGTTTTCGATGTTTGGTGCCTTACCTTTCTACCTGAGCGGCTATTTCAACAGCTTTACGGACGCCTTTTTCGAAAGCATGTCCGGTTTCACTACGACAGGCTCCAGCATCCTGGTCGATGTTGAGGCCCTTTCGAAGGGAATACTTTTTTGGCGTAGTCTGATACAATGGCTGGGCGGTATGGGCATTATATTGCTTTCGCTGGCCATAATGCCTTTGCTCAAAATGGGCAATTATCAGTTGCTTACAGCCGAAGTCCCGGGCCCGGTCTACGATAAAATTCATCCCAGAGTCACAGTAGCTGCCCGTCGTTTATGGTTTCTTTACTTAGGATTAACCATTCTGTTGGCTGTTTTGTTGCGATTCGGAGGAATGACTTTGTTCGATTCGGTCTGTCACTCATTAACGACCATGGCCACAGGTGGTTTCTCCACCAAAAATGCCAGCATTGCCCATTGGGACTCTGCTTATATCGAAAGTGTCACCATGCTGTTTATGTTCCTGGCCGGCACCAGCTTCGTCTTTTTGTTTAGAGTACTTAGCGGAAAGTTCTACAAAATCAGACAAAACGAAGAATTCAGGGCCTATTTTTATATCGTCCTGGTTTCAGCCTTAGTTTTGAGTACCGCCTTATTTTTCTTTGCCGATCTGCCACCGGCAAAAGCTCTACGAACAGGATTTTTTCAGGTGGTATCCATAATTACCACTACCGGTTTTACAACGGCAGATTTTAGCATCTGGGTTCCCGGTATACGCTTTTTGCTTATAGTTACCATGCTTTTTGGAGCCATGTCGGGCTCCACCTCGGGGAACATAAAAATTGGGCGCATTATTCTGTACGCCAAGATATCGTACAACGAACTAAAACGCGACGTTCATCCCAACGCGGTGCTGCCCGTACTCTTCAATGGAAAAACCATGCCGGCCACCTTGATTTACAGCTTGTTCGGCTTTTTGTTCTTTTATATCCTGCTGATGATACTCAGTGTTGGTATCTTTTTCGCTATGGGCCTCAACATGGAAGATTCCCTGGGGGTATTCCTGACCTGTTTCGGTAATATAGGCCCCGGGCTGGGCAATTACTTCAGTAACTTTTTTGACTTACCCGATATTGCCAAATGGTATTCCGGTTTCCTGATGTTGGTTGGCCGTCTCGAGATTTACACCGTTTTCCTCTTGTTCTCCCGTACATTCTGGCGCAATTAACGGATCCGATTCATTAAGATTAACCAATTAAACCCTTATATCAATGAAACAACACCCTTATTATTTACTGATGTTTTTATGTTTGCCTGCCCTGCTTGCCTGCAATCGTACAACCAGCGAAATGGATCTGGCTTTTATACAGGCTGCACAAATTGAAAAAAACATAAAACAAACTTCTTTCCCCGATCGCAGCTTTTCGATTCTGGATTTCGGAGCCAAGGCCGGAGACAGCAGCTTTTTGAACCACGAAGCCATCAACAAGGCCATCCTGGAATGCAGCCTAAACGGCGGAGGCATTGTATCGATACCTGCCGGAGAATTTCACACCGGCCCCATCCGGCTCAAAAGCAATGTTAACCTGCATTTGGAAAAAGAGGCCACACTCAAATTCTCGACCGACACCGGTTTATATCTTCCCCAGGTTCTTACCCGCTGGGAAGGAGTGGATTGCTACAATTATCATCCCCTGATTTATGCCTACGGCGAAACCAATATTGCCCTGACAGGCGAAGGGGTGCTGGATGCCCAGGGACAGAAAGGCTGGTGGAGCATGTGCGGTGCCGTTAAATACGGCTGGACCGAAGGGCTGCCCGGGCAAAACCGGGGCGGACGCAACCGTTTGCTGCGTTCGGCCGAAGAAAAGCTTGACATCAGCCAACGCATTATGACTCCTCAGGATGCCCTGCGACCCCAAATGGTCAACTTTTACCGATGTAAACAAGTACTCATCGAAGGGATTACTTTACTAAATTCCCCTTTTTGGGTTTTGCATCCCCTGCTCTGCGAAGATCTGACCGTAAGAGGTGTACACATTTACAATCGTGGGCCCAACGGCGACGGCTGCGATCCGGAATCCTGCAAAAATGTTCTTATCGAAGATTGTCTGTTTGATACGGGCGACGACTGTATTGCCATCAAATCGGGCAGAAACAACGACGGACGTAAATGGGCAGTCCCCTCCGAAAACATCATTGTCCGCAACTGCAAAATGAAAAACGGCCACGGGGGTGTGGTGATAGGCAGCGAAATCTCCGGAGGTTACCGCAACCTTTTTGTGGAAAACTGCGACATGGACAGCCCCGACCTTGACCGGGTGATCCGCATCAAAACCAACACCTGCCGGGGCGGGCTGATCGAAAATATTTTTGTCCGCAACCTAAAAGTAGGCCAATGCCGCGAAGCTGTATTAAAGATCAATTTGCTCTACGAATCGCGCGAGAACTGTCAACGCGATTTTCCACCAACAGTACGCAATGTCCAACTCGAAAACATCACTTGCGAAAAAAGCCGCTATGGCGTTCTGATCGCCGGTTTACCCGGAGATGAAAATGTTTACCACATACGTCTGGAAAATTGTCAATTCAATGGGGTGGAACGCGGCAACAGCATCAGCGGAGCCAGAGATGTATCCTTTGAGAACCTGCATATCAATGGAGAGTTGGTAGACGAATAAAGTGGCCTGAGGCTGAAAAGCAAAAAAAGAGCGTTTCATTTAATAAAACGCTCTTTTTTTTACATTAGAACTTGTCTGAGCAGGCCGATTTTACATCATGCCGCCCATTCCGCCCATACCCGGATTCATGGCAGGAGCAGGGTTTTCTTCTTTTTTCTCGACCACCACGCATTCTGTGGTCAGGAACATGCCAGCAATAGAAGCTGCATTTTCCAAAGCTACCCGGGTCACTTTGGCAGGATCTACCACTCCGGTGGAGAAGAGATTTTCGTATACATCGGTGCGGGCATTGTAGCCGAAATCGTTTTTGCCTTCTTTGACTTTCTGAACAATAACGGCTCCTTCTTTGCCGGCGTTGGTCACGATCTGACGCAGGGGTTCTTCGATGGAACGACGCACAATCTTAATACCCAACTCTTCTTCTTCGTTTTCTCCCTTTAATGAAGCAATGGCATCCAAGGCACGGATGTAGGCCACACCGCCGCCCGGTACTATACCTTCTTCGATGGCAGCACGGGTAGCGCTTAATGCATCGTCAACCCGGTCTTTCTTTTCTTTCATTTCGACTTCGGAAGGAGCACCTACGTAAAGTACGGCCACACCACCCGACAATTTAGCGAGACGTTCCTGCAGTTTCTCGCGATCGTAATCGGAAGTAGTTACCGCAATCTGAGCTTTGATTTGGTTTACTCTGTCGGCAATGGCTTCTTTGGCGCCGGAACCATTCACAATAGTGGTATTGTCTTTGTTAATGGTGATTTTTTCGGCTTTACCCAGCATTTCGAGTGTGGCAGATTCCAATTGTATGCCCTGTTCTTCGGTTATTACTATTCCACCGGTCAAAACGGCAATGTCCTGCAACATTTCTTTGCGACGATCGCCAAAGCCAGGAGCTTTTACGGCACAAATCTTGAGCCCTGCACGCAGACGGTTCACTACCAGGGTGGTCAGCGCCTCGCCATCGATGTCTTCGGCAATAATCAAAAGCGGACGGCCTGATTGAACAGCCGATTCCAAAATAGGCAGCAGTTCCTTGAGGTTCGAAATCTTCTTATCGTGGATCAGCACATAGGGATTTTCCAGTTCGGCCTCCATCTTTTCGGTATTGGTCACGAAATAGGGTGAAAGATAGCCGCGGTCAAACTGCATACCTTCTACTACATCTATATGAGTATCGGTGCCTTTGGCCTCTTCGATGGTGATAACGCCTTCTTTTTTGACTTTCTTCATAGCTTCGGCAATCAGACGGCCAATTTCAGCATCGTTATTGGCAGAAATGCGGGCAATCTGCTCAATTTTTTCAAAATCGTCTCCGACTATTCTTGATTGAGATTTGATGCTGGCAACGACCCCGGCTACAGCCTTGTCGATACCGCGCTTGAGCTCCATGGGATTGACTCCGCCGGTTACATTCTTTAAACCTTCACGGATAATGGCCTGAGCCAGTACGGTTGCCGTGGTGGTGCCATCACCGGCATCGTCTCCGGTTTTGGAAGCCACGTTCTTGAGCAGTTGGGCTCCCATATTTTCGTAAGCATCAGCCAGATCAATTTCCTTGGCCACAGTAACACCATCTTTGGTGATTTGGGGAGCTCCAAATTTCTTTTCCAAAATCACATTGCGGCCTTTGGGGCCGAGGGTAATCTTGACAGCATCTGCCAGCTGGTCTACGCCGCTTTTGAGTAAATCGCGGGCTTCAATATCGAATTTAATTTCTTTTGCCATAATAGTATAGTATTAATGTTGAATGTTTGTTTTTGACAAGAATCGTAACAGCGTTTTAGAATTTAGCCAGAATATCCGATTGACGCATAATCAAATACTTTTCTCCGTCAAGTTCGATTTCTGTACCTGAATATTTACCATACAGTACAAAATCACCTACGGCCACCTGCATGGTTTCGTCTTTGGTTCCGGGTCCAACAGCAATTATTTCACCTTTGAGGGGTTTTTCTTTTGCCGAATCGGGAATAATAATTCCTCCGGCGGTCTTCTGTTCTGCGGGTGCGGGTTTAACCAGCACACGATCTGATAATGGTTTTAGTGTCATGTCAATTAAAATTTATAGTTAACGTATATCGTAAATAAGAAATTTATATGAGAACGCAAGACATACAGCGAATTCTATGCCAAAAGAAATCTTGTGACAAAAGTTCAGCATTTTGACATAAGCAATCGGAACAACTGACATTATTGCACGAGCGACAGTCAGATCAGGCTATTTTTGGAATATATACCTGAAAGGAACGGCTGGTAAACCTTCTTTGTTATAAAAATTTGGCCGGGCTTTTTCGTCCCAGGCAAAACGCAGAGATTTAGCTTTCACATCGGAAGGCAGAATCACTTTTACTCTGTTTCGGCTTTTACCAAAGAACCAACAGGGACGGGCCACCCGGGCTTCGACAGACTTCAGGCTGCCGTCTTCGCATTCCAGCTCAAACCAGCTCAGGTTTGTTTTTCGTTTAAGGGTTGTAAATTGATCCTGAGTATCCCGTTCGCCGGCCGTCAGACCGCTGCCTGTTTGGTCAAAACGCAATACTATTTTTTTCCTGCATAATTTGGCTGATTTCAATACCGGGCCTGAATAAACTACTTTCCTAAAGCCATAGTCTTTGGCCAAAGCCCACAGAGCCAGCCTCCGCCCTACTTCCCATTTGTAAGAAGGATGTATGTCACTTAAATTATCTACCAAATCTGTCACAATAGCCTGGCCGGTAAATGGCTGTTCCAGGCAAAGAGTCTGCAGGGCGCAAAACTCAGCCTTGGTTTGCGGTGTATGCGGGTATGGATCTCTTTTACGGTTGGTATACAAATAAGGTGCAATCTGTACATAATAAAAAGGCATTTCTGCCAGATTAAATACATTTCTCCAAACAGTCGTCATCAATTGGAACTTTTCGACATAAAGCGAATCATGCAATGTAGCATCCGACTCTCCCTGATACCAAATGGCACCACGCAAGGCATAGGGAGCCAGCGGTTCTATCATGCTCCTGTAAAAATGACCTATTTTACGATTGACAGCAGGATGTTGACTACATTCTTTCTGATAAAATGCAGCCTCTTTGTAGTCTTCTTCGGGAATCCAGGCTTCGATGCGGCTGCCTCCCCAGGAGGAAGCAATCAGGCCTACGGGGACATCGAGCTCTTCCTCAATATTCTTGCCAAAATAATAGGCCGCCGCCGAAAAGGAAGCCAGGCTGTTTGCGGCACATTCCTGCCAGCCTTTGGTGGTACAATCAGGCAAACTCAGAACCTTTTCAACCAGCATAAGCCTGATATTTTTGTTGCCTCCCGAACGCCATTCCTGTTCGGCCAAATCTGTTCCTCTTGCGGGGGCAGCATAACGTTTCAAACTCCTGTCCATAGGATATTCCATATTGGATTGGCCTCCGCAAATCCAGACTTCGCCCACCAGAATGTTCTCCAGTTGACGCTCTTCTGTTTCGGCCGTTTTTTTCATTAATCGCAGTTTTAAAATCCGCGGCTCAAAAGAAGCCGGCATGGGATCCAGATTCAGCATCCAGCTGCTGTCTGCATTGACCAGTGTTTCTTTTTGCTGTCCGGCAAAATTAATTGTGAGACGTGCACCGGGATCGGCTTTTCCCCAAATATTGACAACTTTCCCCTGTTGCAATACCATATTGGAAGTCAGAACATTAGGTAATTTAATTTCTGCCCGGACAGCCACGACCAGGACTGCGCAGAGCACAATCGATAAACTCTTTTTCATAGTAATAAAGGCTATTAAATTTATGCAAAAATACGTTTTTTCGTTGATAATTATATTAAACCACTTATTTTCCTTAACTTTGCAGCACTTTTCAAAGATACAACCATAATCACTTAAAACATCCACTATTTTTTTATGACCGAGAGGTCAACTATCCATTTATGACATTTAAAGAACTCAATGTAATAGAGCCCATACTAAAGGCTCTTCAGGAAAAATCCTATATTAAACCCACAGCCATACAGGAAAAAGCCATTCCGGTGATACTTGCCGGCAAAGATTTATTAGGTTGTGCCCAAACAGGCACAGGAAAAACAGCTGCTTTCTCCATCCCCATTATCCAACATTTACATCAAAGCAACACGAACAACAAAGGCATCAAAGCTCTGGTCTTAACACCTACCCGGGAATTGGCCCTGCAAATTGACGAAAGTTTTGCCGATTACGGCAAATACACCAGCCTCAGACACACCGTCGTTTACGGAGGTGTTTCGCAAAAAGCCCAAACCGATGCCCTAAAACGGGGTATAAATGTTTTGGTTGCAACTCCCGGCCGCTTACTCGATTTGATCGGCCAGGGCTATATCAAGCTCGATGAGCTGGACTATTTTGTGCTCGACGAGGCCGACCGTATGCTGGACATGGGCTTTATTCACGATATCAAAAGAATCTTACCGTTGCTGCCAAAAAAACGCCAAACCTTGTTTTTTTCGGCAACCATGCCGGCACAAATTGCCCAACTGGCTTCTTCCATTCTGTACAAACCCGAAAAAGTAGCCATCACCCCTCCGGCTACCACGGTAGAAATGATCAAACAATCGCTTTATCGCGTAGAAAAAGCCGACAAAAAAGACTTACTTATCAATCTGCTCAACGGTCCTGAAATCAGTTCAGCTCTTATTTTTTCGCGTACCAAGCACGGAGCCAACAAAATTGCACGTTATCTGAGCAAAGCCGGTATCTCGGCCGATGCTATTCATGGTGAAAAATCACAGAATGCACGTCAGTTGGCCTTGAGTAAATTCAAGGAACACAAGATCAAAGCCCTGGTGGCCACTGATATCGCTGCCCGCGGCATTGATGTGGTGGAATTGAGTCACGTTATCAATCACGATTTACCCGAAGTCCCCGAGACCTATGTGCATCGCATAGGACGCACCGGAAGGGCGGGCAAAGGGGGTGTTGCTATTTCCTTTTGCAGCTCTGATGAATTAACTCAATTGAGGGATATTCAGAGGCTGATTGGGGTGGGGATTCCCTTGGCTTAGCCAGTGGCATCGGGACAGCCAAAAAAATTCCAGCCCTGCAAGCGAGCTTGCGGAG
>CAZNQD010000033.1:0-22895 GCA_964575345.1 uncultured Bacteroidales bacterium | reverse complement strand
CCCCAGGCTTATGAGCAAGGGAACTCGTTTTTTTTCGGGTACGTTCAGCAGTTTCTTGAGCTTCTTTTCGTTGAACCAGCCTATGATGCAGGTGCCCAAACCCAGATCGGCGGCCTGCAAACAGAATTGATTCACGGCGATGCCCAAATCAATCAGGGAATATTCTTTGTTTTGCAGTACGGAAGCCAGGTTTGACAGGGTGTTCATCTTTTCAAGAACCACAGCCACCAGTATCGGTGCCTGATGGGCAAATTGATTCATGCCCATGCCTGAGGCCGAAGCTGCCACTTGCTCTTTGAGCTCGGGCTGATCGACCACAATAAATTTCCAGGGCTGGGAATTATTGGCCGAAGGTGCAAGGCGAGCCGACTCCAGACATTGAATAATCTTTTCTTTTTCTACCCTCGTTTCCGAGTATTTCCGGTCGCTTTGCCGCTGCTTCACTAATGCTGAGAATTCCATATCGACTGTGTTTTGATTGAATTGAATTGAATTGAATTGAATTATAAGAGGACAAACATACAAAAAATACCAGCTCTTAGCGATTAGCATCAGAGTTTAAAAAAATTGACAACCTTTTGCAGTTTTTCCTATTATTTCAACTAACTATGCAAAAGAATTTGCCAAAAAAATATGGACGAGGAAAAAATAATCAACAAAACAATGGATTTGGAAGACCTTAAATCGGGGAGGGCTTTACAATTAATCGATGAACTAAACGACTTAATCAACAAGTTGAGGTCAGAAAATTTAAAAATCAGTTCCTGGTACGGAAGTTTCAACCTGAGCGGCGACCCCCTTTCCAACGAAAGAATTAATCGGGGGTACGGCTATCAAAGCATCGGGGGCGCAGCCGATGATAAAAATTTTCCCTGGTTTTTGTATTGGGAGATCGTCTGGGTAGTTTTGAATAATGACTTTAAACAAGGTCAGGAGGTGTTGGATTTGGGTGGAAGTTCCTCCTTATTTTCCTATTACCTGGCTTCCAAAGGAATCAAGGTTACCACTATCGACCTTCAAAAAGAATTGGTTGACAATGCAAACCATGTGGCAAAGCAAATGAATTGGAATCTAAAGAATCAGGTCATGGACATGAGAGAATTAGAATTCCATTCAAAATTCAATCACATCACTTCTATTTGTGTATTTGAACATATACCCATGTACGACAGGGTAATCATCAATGAAAAAATCAGGGATTTGTTAATGGAAGATGGAAAATTCAGTATCACCTTCGATTACAGGAATCCATCAAAATTTGCACAAATCAACTCTCCCCAGGATGTTTATAAACAATTTGTACAAGCTTCGGGCCTGAGAATAAGAGGAAACAAGGAATTTGCCGATAACGGCAAGAATTACTTATTGCACCCCTTTTATTACAAAAAGAGATTGTGGAATTACAAAAGAATTGCTATTCAAAAAGGGCATTTTAAGCCCTGGGACTTTTTCAAGACAAAAAACACCAACGATTATAGTTTTGGGG
The DNA here is from genome assembly GCA_964575345.1 of uncultured Bacteroidales bacterium. GTDB lineage: Bacteria > Bacteroidota > Bacteroidia > Bacteroidales > UBA1402 > UBA1402. Next base: position 21,409 of record CAZNQD010000033.1, on the reverse strand, counting down.
CCTTGTTCCTTGAACGTTAAGGAGTACAAAGCCCGAAAGCGAACCGCTGTGAAAGTGAACTGCCCGAAGGCGGACCACTGCGAAAGAAAGGCCTTACGACAATATTTCCGCCGTATCCATTGCAATCATGAGCTCCTCGTTGGTAGGAACCACCATCACCCGGACTTTGGACTTCGGAGCAGAAATAATGGCTTCTTCCCCATGGATCAGTTTGTTTTTTTCAGAATCAAGCAACAAGCCCATGTATTCCATATTTTCACAAATAACCTGGCGGGATTCATCCTGATTCTCACCAACTCCGCCTGTAAAAACAAGTACATCCACACCGCCTAAGACTGCCGTATATGCACCCACATATTTCTTAATCATATAATTATACATATCCAGAGCCAGCTGAGCCCTCTCGTTTCCCGATTTTGCCGCGGCACTGAGTTCTCTCATGTCCGAAGAAACCCCCGAAACCCCGAGAATACCGCTTTTCTTGTTGAGAATATTATTCAGGGCACGGGGCCCGATGTTTTCTTTTTCCATCAAATATGTCAGCGCACCACCGTCTATATCGCCGGTACGAGTACCCATCAGCAAACCTTCGAGCGGAGTCAGCCCCATGGAATTTTCCACCGATTTTCCGTCGCGTATAGCTGTCACTGAACCGCCGTTACCTATATGCGCCGTTATAATACGCTGAGAGGCATAATCTACCCCAAGAATGTCGCAGGCCCTGCGCGATACATAGCGATGGCTGGTGCCATGAAAACCGTAACGGCGAATGGCGTATTTCTCGTAATATTCGTAAGGCAGGCCATACATATAAGCTTTAGCAGGCATAGTCTGGTGAAAAGCAGTATCAAAAACAGCCACCTGAGGCAAATCCGGCATTATTCTGGTTACGGCCTCTATTCCTTTGAGATTGGGCGGATTGTGCAAAGGAGCCAGGTCGATGCATTCGTTCACCTTGCGCAACACTTCGTCGTTGATACGCACACTCTTGCTGAACTTTTCACCTCCGTGCACTACCCGGTGCCCGACCGCGTCTATTTCTTTCAGTGATTTTATACAGGCGTATTTACTTTCGGTCAGCACCTTGAAAATGAATTGTATGCTTTTGGTGTACTCGGGAAAATCTTCTTCGATCATCACCTTTTCGCCGCTGCAGGTTTGCAATTTTAAATAAGAACCGCTCAGGCCGATCTTTTCCACAGAGCCCTGTCCCAGAACCCTGAGGCTGTCCATATCAAATAATTTATATTTCACGGAAGAACTTCCGCAATTCAAAACCAGTATTTTCATAATAGTACATCAATTAGCCTTAATCCCCAACGATTGGTTACAGGTAATAACAATCATCTTATAAATATCATCCACGGAACATCCTCTCGAAAGATCGTTGATTGGTGCAGCCATTCCCTGCAAAATAGGCCCTACAGCCTCGGCCGCAGCCAGACGCTGTACCAGTTTATAAGCAATATTGCCGGCCTCAAGGCTGGGAAAAACCAGTACATTGGCCTGTCCGGCAATAGGACTTCCCGGCGCCTTACTTTTTCCTACGGCAGGCACTATGGCGGCATCGGCTTGCAAATCGCCGTCAATTTCGAGTTTGGGACACATTTCTTTGGCAATGCGTACCGCTTCAGTTACTTTGTCGACCATTTCGTGTTTGGCGCTGCCTTTGGTGGAAAAACTCAACATAGCCACACGTGGCTCAAAACCGGCAATGCTGCGTGCCGTCCCTGCAGTCGAAACGGCAATCTGTGCCAGTTCCTGCGCGCTGGGATTGGGCAATACAGCACAATCCGCAAAGATCAGGAGACCGTCAACACCGTAATTTTTATCGGGCACAAACATCAGGAAAGCCCCCGATACCACCGAAATACCAGGTAAGGTCTTGACAATCTGCAATGCCGGCCTCAATACATCGCCGGTAGCATTCCGGGCGCCTGCAATTTCTCCGTCGGCGTCGCCGTTTTTGATCATCAGACAGGCCAGGTAAAGGGGATCTTCCACAAGCCGGGAAGCCTGTTCGGGCGTCATACCTTTGTTTTTGCGCAATTCGTACAACAAAGAGGCATAAACCGCTTTGTTTGGCTGGTTGACAGGATCTATAAGCACAGCTTTTGAAGCTATTTTGCTTAACTTGTTTTGCTTGGCCAGATTCAGTATTTCCTCGGGATTACCGATTAAACAGATCTCTGCCAGTCCGTCTGCCAAAATCTGGTTGGCAGCTTTCAGGGTTCTGATTTCGTTGCCTTCGGGCAGTACAATCCTCTGTGGATTTGCTTTGGCCCGGGCAGCCATTTGTTGTAAAAAATTCATAAAAAATATCTGATTAATCCTCTTCCGCTATTTTTTTCGGACGGGGTGAAAACAATTTTCCGGGTGTATTCAAAAAGCCTCCGTTTTCTTCGTTTAGCATTCTGTCCAGCTCCTTGGAAGAAAGATCGGCATATATATTACCCATATAGGCCAGGGCAATGTGGCCGGTCTCTTCGGAAACCACAATGGCTTTAGCGTCAGAAACCTGACTGATTCCCAAGGCAGAACGATGTCTCAAACCGTATTGCCTGGGAACGCTTTCGTCGCGCGAAACCGGCAAAATGCAGGCTGCAGCTTTGATACGCTCGTTGGCAATAATCACGGCACCGTCATGCAAGGGCGTGTTCTTATAAAAAATATTCTCCAACAGGCGACAACTTACCAGGGCATCGGTGCGTTCTCCGGTAGACAAGTATTCATCCAGGCTAATGTTGTTTTCAATTACGATGAGCGCTCCGGTTTTGGATTCAGCAAGATTTTTGCAGGCTAACACTATTTGTACTATATAGGCTTTGGAAGCAACCTGTTTGTTTTTTTTCTGAGCAAACAGCGCCACAATATTCTTCCAGCGCCGTCGCGAACCCAGCATCACCAAAAAACGCCTTAACTCGTTCTGAAACAAAACAATCAGAGCTATGGCACCCACACTGACCACCTTGTCGAGTATGCCGCCCAGCAATTTCATTTTGAAAATATAGGACACCAGAATCCAGAGCGCGATAAAAGACAAGACACCAATAAAGATATTAATGGCGCCCGAGCTCTTCATCAATTTATATATCCCGTACAATAGCAGCGCTACCAGGAAAATATCAATAATATCCAACAAACTGGGCATCAACATAGGCCTGCCGTTTTACATAGTTGAACCATACGAACGCATTCAACGGCTTCCCTGACATCGTGCACCCGGAGAATATGAGCTCCAAACCACAAAGCCAGGGTATTGGCCACAGTGGTGCCGTTGAGAGCCTCTTCGGGACGACAATTCAGTAAGTTGTAAATGAACGATTTTCTGGATAAACCCACCATAATTGGCGCATCCAATATAGACAAATCTTCCAGTCTGCGCAAGAGTTCGTAATTATTTTCCAGGCTCTTGCCAAAACCGAAACCCGGGTCGATAATCAGGTCGTTCAGGCCCAGGTCTCTCAAACGTGCGGCATTGAAGGCCAGTTTGCTGCAAATCTCAGCCATCAGGTGCCGGTAATGCGGAGCCTGCTGCATGTTTTCGGGTTGGCCCTGTATATGGCTCAAAACGTAAGGCACCTGCAAACGGGCTGCCATCGCGAACATTTCAGCATCGAGGCTGCCACCTGAAACATCGTTAATGATATCTGCCTGATAGTCCTCTACCGCCACCCGGGCCACTTCTGCGCGAAAAGTATCCACCGAAACAGGAAAATCAGGCCTGGTTTTGCGAATCAACTCCAGGGCAGGTAACAAGCGCGCCAATTCTTCCTGCTGATCGGGGCTTTGACTGCCCGGTCGGGTGGAACAGGCTCCTACATCGATGATGTCTGCTCCCTCGCTTATCATCTTTTCCACTTTGTCTTCCAGTTCATTGAGGCTGCTTCTGCTGCCGGCATAAAAAGAGTCCGGCGTGATGTTGAGCACCCCCATAACCCTGGGAGTATCAAAGGACATCAGCTTCCCTCTCAGGCGTAAGGCGGGAGTGACAACAGAAAATGGATCCATAGTATGACGCTTGATTTGCAAAGCATTTCAGGCCAGCTCTGCAAAGCCGCAAAAATACAAAATATATTCTGTAATCTTCTGCAAAATGAGCAAAAAAACCGTACATTTGAAGCCCTTTGCCGATGACTTGCTCATTGAATTGACTTTTGTGCTTTTATGATTTCTCTTGAACAACTGTATCAGTTATTTTTAAAACATCCGGACATCTCAACCGACAGCAGGAATTGCTCTGCAGGCTCTATCTTTTTTGCTTTAAAAGGGGAACAGTTCAATGGCAATGATTTTGTTCCCCAGGCATTGGCTGCCGGCTGTGCATACGCCGTTTGTGACGAAGACCGTCGTTGGGCCGATGAACGCTGTCTTTTGACAGAAGACTGCCTGGGCACTTTGCAGGCTTTGGCCGCCAGACACCGGCAGGCACTAAAGCATATTCCCCTGATCGCCCTTACGGGGACCAACGGCAAAACCACCACCAAAGAGCTGACGGCAGCCGTACTGGAGAAAAAATTCAAAACCCTGTTTACTCAGGGTAACCTCAACAACCATATAGGCGTACCCCTGAGCCTGCTCAGGCTTACCTACGAACACCGGCTGGCAGTGATCGAAATGGGAGCCAATCATCCGGGCGAAATCCGCGCCTCAGCTTTGTTGGCCGATCCCGATTACGGACTTATCACCAACGTGGGCAGAGCTCATCTCGAAGGTTTTGGCTCTCCCGAAAATATTCTGGCGACCAAAACCGAGCTCTACGAATATCTACGCCAGAAGGGCGGAAAAGTTTTCGTTAATCTTGATCATCCGGATTTGGTTGAAAAATCCCGGGGCATACAACGCATTGCCTACAGCAGCCATGAGGGTGAAGCTCCCGTACTGGTAAACGGACGGCCGGCTGAGAGTACTGCCTTTCTGAGTGTCGGGTGGACAGATCAGCGCGACAGAAAACGTTATGTAGCACAAAGTCGCCTCATTGGAGCCTATAACCTGGAAAACGTGCTGGCAGCTATCTGCATCGGTTTGTATTTTGATGTTCCTCCGGCCGATATCAACCAGGCCCTGGAAAATTACCAACCCTCCAACAATCGTTCCCAATGGCAACAAACTGCACATAACCGGCTGATCATCGATGCCTACAATGCCAATCCCGGTAGCATGAAAGCCGCTCTGGAGCATTTCGGTACCAACACTTCGGGCCGCAGGGTTGTCATTTTAGGCAGCATGAAAGAATTGGGCGAATACAGCCACGTGGAGCACGACCGGCTTATAGAACTGATACGTACTATACAACCGGACCTAAGCTTGCTCATAGGCAAAGAATTCGAAGGCATGGAAGCTCCCGAAAATGGTCAAATTTTTAATACCACACAACAATGCGCCGACTACTTAAGGACTAATCCTCTGAAGGATTACACCATATTGCTCAAAGGCTCCAGAAGTAACAAGCTCGAAAGCCTGTTGGAGCTGCTTTGAAAAGAAGATTAACAATACTTTGATCAGCTTGCAGAGAAACTTTAGATTTATAAACAGCACACTTGTTCCTAACTCCTTAAAACAAAAAAAGACTATGAAAAAAACAATTCCTGCCTTATTCATGGCCCTGAGCTTGCTGGCTTGCAAACAAAAAGACAATTATCCTTACACTTACCTTTACGAGGGGCTGGAATTCAATATGCCCCGTGTGGAAATTCCGGTCTTTCCCGACCGCGAAGTCTCTATAGAGGATTTTGGTGCTGTGGGGGACGGCCTGACATTAAACACAGAGGCTTTCAATGAAGCTTTCAAATCGCTGTCATCCAAGGGTGGAGGCAGTCTTATTGTACCTTCGGGTGTTTGGCTGACCGGCCCCATTGTCTTCCGGTCGAACGTTCGTCTGCACCTCGAAAAGGCTGCTCTCATCCTGTTTACTCAGGATAAATCGGCATACCCTGTAATTAAAACAAGCTACGAAGGCCTGGAAGCCTGGCGCTGTCAATCGCCTATCAGCGGAAAAAATCTCGAGAATATTGCTATTACCGGCCAGGGAGCCATTAACGGTTCCGGTCAGGTCTGGAGGCCGCTGAAAAAAGAAAAAGTGACCGAAGGCTATTGGCAAAATGTTATAGCCTCGGGTGGTGCACTCAAAAACCCCAAATACTGGCTGCCCTCGCAAAAGGCCGTCGAAGCGGAGCTGATGAGTCCGTCACAGCGCAATGCCCTGACCGAAGGAGAATGGGAAGATTTCAAGGACGTATTGCGTCCGGTAATGGTCAGCTTTATTGAATGCAAAAACATTATGCTGCAAGGGGTCTTGTTTGAAAATTCTCCCAGCTGGAACATTCATCCGCTGAAGTGCGAAAACATCATCATCGACAACGTGTTTATTCGCAACCCCTCCTTCGCCCAAAACGGAGACGGCCTGGATCTTGAATCCTGCAAAAACGTACTAGTGCTCAATTCCACCCTTGATGTGGGTGACGATGCTATTTGCATCAAATCGGGACGCAACGGGGAAGGCCGTCGCAGAGGCATGCCCACCGAAAATGTACTTGTAGACAATTGTCTGGTTTTCAAAGGCCACGGAGGATTCGTAGTGGGTAGTGAAATGTCGGGCGGCGTCAAAAATATAGCCGTTTCCAATTGCAACTTTATCGGTACCGACGTTGGATTACGATTCAAAAGCAACAGAGGCCGCGGTGGCGTAGTCGAAAATATCTACATCCGCAATATAAGCATGATTGACATGGTGACCGAAGCCCTGCGTTTTAATTTGTTTTACGGGGGTAAATCAGCCTCCGAAGCCTTGGCAGACGGAGACGCCGCTCCCGCCGAAGAGGCGATTCCTCCGGTCAGCGAAGAAACCCCCGTCTTCCGGAATATTTTCATTAAGGACGTGTATTCCCATAATTCCCGCAGGGCTATGTTGTTCAATGGCCTGCCCGAAATGAACATCGAAAATATACAGATCGAGAACGCTGTATTTTCTTCGCAAATTGGAGCCGAATTGACAGAATCCAGCCGGATAAAGTTCAAGAACGTAGGTATATATCCCCAGGAAGGCCCGGCTCTGATTCTTTACAACGTCAGGGAGCTGGAGGCTGAAGATATTCATATCCCCGAAGGATTGATAAATCCCGTGCGTATCAGCGGTCAGCGGAATCAGGACATAAAACTTCCCGACAATCTCAACTAAATTCATTCCTTTAAAAAGAGGGCGCCTCAGAAATTTGAGACGCCCTCTTTTTTTTGGTGGTATGCACTCCTATGCCCATTCTGCAATTGGATAATAAATCCGCAGATCTCTTTGCATAGTGGCCGGTTGCTAAATTTTTAAAGAATACTTTTTGAGCCTTTCGTTCAGGAGACCGGAAGGAATAATTTTTTTAATGGTATCTGCAACGGCATTGAGCAATTTCTCGCGGATAAAATCGGGGCGTATCACGATGGATACTTCCCTGGTGGCCTGAGGCCTGACCAACGGGCGAACGTTTTTGGCCTGCTCCTGGCTCAGGAATGGAATGTGCAGCTCCGGGATGATGGTGTAGCCTCCGCTTTTGTCGACTATGCTCACCAGGGTGTTGATACTGCCGGCTTCGTAAATGTTGTTGCGTTTGTGCACGTCGTGGCAGAAGTGAAAAACCTGATTGCGCAGGCAATGCCCCTCTTGCATAACCCAAAGTTTTTGCAGAGGCATATCATTGTAAGATATTTCGTCCAGGGCATAAAGTTCTTCGCGGGGCGACACATAAGCCACAAAGCTCTCGTAATACAGGGGTATTTCCAGCAAATCGGGATCTTCGAGCGGGGTTGACAAAATGGCCATGTGCAATTCCGAATGCTTGAGATGCTCAACGATTTGCCGTGTTTGCAATTCAGAAATTTTCAGGTCTATATCGGGGTATTTTTGTACAAAACCCGAAATAAAATCAGGGATCAGGTAAGGGGCAATGGTGGGAATAATTCCCATATGCAATTCACCTTTTAGGCCATCCCGCTGTTGATTGACCAGATCCTGCAATTGAAAGGCATTGCTTAATACAGTTTTTGCCTGATGTATGATTTGCAGGCCGATTTCGGTGGGCTCAACAGGTTGTCTGCTCCGGTCAAAGATCTTCACATCCAGCTCATCTTCAATCTTTTGAATCATTGCGCTCAAGGTGGGCTGAGTAACCCCGCATTCTTCGGCGGCTTTCAAAAAATGGCGGTGACGTTCCACGGCCACAATGTACTGCAATTGTTGTAAGGTCATCTTATTGAATAAATCTATGCAAATATAGACATTATCTGTTTGATTTATATAATGCAGGATGTATCTTTGCAACAACATTAAACAAAATATTAACTCTAATAAATACTACTATGTTAAGCGAAAAATTACACCAAGCCATCAACAAACAAATCAACGCCGAGTTTTGGTCGGCCAATCTGTATCTTTCGATGTCTGCCTGGTTTGCAGACAAAGGATTGCCCGGTTTTGCCCATTGGATGGAGAAACAATTCAAAGAAGAACAGGAACATGCCATGCGCTTTTTTAATTACCTGGTAAGTCGCGGAGCCAAAGCAGAAATTGGCGCTTACGATGCGGTGCCTGCCGATTGGAAAGACACCAAAAAGGTGTTTGAAGACACCCTGCATCACGAACAAGTGGTTACCGGTTTGATCAATGACCTCTACACGCTGGCTTTGGAAGAAAAAGACTACGCCACCCAATCTATGTTGAAGTGGTTTATTGACGAACAAGTCGAAGAAGAAGATACCGCCCGCGGTATTCTGGATGCGCTCTGCCACATAAAAGACAACAGTTTTGGTTTGTATAGCCTGGACAAAGTGATGGCTGGGCGATAAACAAAGACAGATCATTCATGAGCCATAGTTTGATTCCTCTTTCCGGAACCAAAGAAGAGATTTACAAGCAATTGTTGCCGCAGTTACGGCATTTGGTCCGGGACGAGGAAAATCACACAGCCAATCTGGCCAATATTACGGCCGCACTAAAGTCCGCCCTGGGTTTTTTCTGGGTGGGCTTTTACCTTGTGGATGGGCCCTGGCTGGTGCTCGGGCCTTTTCAGGGAGAGTTGGCCTGTACCCGTATCGCCTTCGGCAAAGGGGTCTGCGGCAAGGCCCGGGAACAACAACAGGCTATAATTGTGGACGATGTGGACAAGTTTGACGGGCATATCGCCTGCAGTTCCAAATCCCGCTCCGAGATTGTTGTTCCGGTCATCAAAAACAACAAGGTGATAGCTGTCATTGATGTGGACAGCGAGCAGCTTGCAGCCTTTGATGATGTTGATCGCCGCTACCTGACGCAAATTGCTGATCTGGTAGCCGGACTGCCCGGACTTTAAGCCCTAAAATACCCTGGGTCAAACTCTTTGGACTTTCCCATTCGGATTCATTCAAATTACCTGAAGTCAAGGTAAGGGAGCAGGCGATTCAGGTCTTGTTCATTGAATTCTTCCAGAAAAAGCAAGTCCTCCGGGCAGCTTATATTGCCCCTCGTCTGCCTGAATTCCACTAAAGCCCTGGCTTGGTAAAAAGTCAGATAGGGATGCAACCTGAATTGTTCCAGGCTGCCGTGGTTCAGTTTTAATTTTCGGATCTCGCTGCTGTCTGTTTCCAAACGTTGTTTCAGCACTTTCAGATTCTCGGGATAAATACCTGAAATCTCGTCCAGTTGATCCGGCGAACAAAAACCGCCCAGACGGTTTCGGTAATCCAATATCCGGATTGCAGTGTACTGACCGATGCCGGGGTATTGCATTAAATCGGCAGTGTCGGCGGTATTGATTCTGCAAACCTTAGAAAAAGCCTCCGGCCGGAGGGCATTTTTAACCCCCGATGACGGCTCTCTTTTCATTATTGGCCTTGTTGATTTACTTTCCGTTTGTTGATTACGCATTTCTTCCGATTCCGGTAATTGATGTTTTGCCTGTTCAACATCAAGGTGCTGCCTCTTTGTTTGCTCAATCAGCGTCAGCTCCGGGGAAGCTTGCACTTTCTCCGGCAACAAAATATAGGGTTCCAGCCTTTTATACGTTTCCTGATTCAGCCCGTAAATTTTGGCCAAATCGCTTTTTTGCCTGAAAACACCTCCCCTTTCGCGGTACTTAAGAATATTCCCCAACACAAAGGGGCTGATTCCCAAGGCATGCAATTGGGCAGAATCTGCCGCATTGGGATCAAAGTCCTGCAAGGACAGCGCTTTTTCAGGCAAGTTATAATTGGTTTCGGGGTATTTTGCGCCTTTTTCGGGGTATTTCTTGTTTGTTTCGGAGAATTTCATTGCTGCGTCAGGATAGTGTTTTACAGATCCTGAAATTCCATAACGGCCATCAGCACGATATTGTAATGCAAATGTCCGCAACTCATAGCGAGCAGAATCCAGGGCCAGGCGTTTTTGAATGCGAGGATGTTGTAAATGCCAAAAATCAAAACATAGAGATTTAAGGGCAACAATTCCTAATAATAAGAAAATCAATGCTGCCTGTTCCCCTTTATTGGTACTGAATAAGGAATCGTTCATAATTATACTTTACTTTACAAATATATTTGTTTAATGTTAATGTAACAAATCTCCGGCCTCTTGCTGAAAATGATTTTTCTACACCTGATTCACTTTATAAAAACGTATATTTGCACTCTTATTAGTCAGCTGTCGTTATGAAAAAACCTTTCCTGAAGCATTTCCCGCGATTTTTCTTCTCATCGCTGTGGGCTCTTGCTATTTTTTGTCTTTTCGTTTTTGATTTTTCCGAAAGCGCCAAAGACTTACCCTTGATTCCCTATGCCGACAAAATTGCACATGCCCTCTTGTTTTTTGTTCAGACAGGGCTTTTGTTGTGGGAACTCAATTGTCGGAGTTTTACCTCCTCCAGTATTTCTGTCGGCCGTTTATTTTTATGGTCGGTATCGCTTCCGTTTTTATACGGCGTTTTGATAGAATTTATTCAAAATTACTTACCCTACCGGGGGGCTGAAATAATGGATTTGCTTTTTGACCTCATGGGTTCGCTGGCGGCCTTTGTCTGCCTGATTCTGATATTGATCTGGCATGAAAACAGGCGTTAAGGAGTTTTTTGCGTTTTTTACAAAGCGAAATCAAAGGCTTTTCCTATTTTTGCTTTTTGATTGCTTCAACCAACCATACTATGAAATCGCTGCTCGTTTTTCTCCTCTTAATTTCAGCCGGATTTAAGGCCTATTCTGCGATTGAGATCTGGGTATCGCCTGAGGGTTCCGACTCCAATTCCGGTACGGAACAACAAGCTATGGCCAGCCTGCAGGGGGCCTTGCGCAAGGCCAGAGAAAGCAGAAGGCTAAAGGATCCGGCCATCGAAAAAGGAATAGAGATCATTCTGAAAGACGGCTGCTATGTTTTGCCCGAAACTTTGTTGATACGTCCCGAAGACTCCGGCAGCCAGGACAGTCCCACCACTATAAAAGCAGAACATTACGGCAAGGCCGTCATCAGCGGAGGCCTCAAAATTGAGGAATGGAAGCCCTTGAAGAAACGGGTAAAAGGGATGAACAAGAGCATCAGTTCAAAGATATGGGTAGCCAAAGTCCCCACATACGGAGGGCGTAAGATCGATTTCCGTCAGTTTTACATAAACGGACAAAAAGCCCGGGCTGCCGCCCATTCCGACACCTCCCGTATGCAACGCATTCTGGCCGTAGATTATGGAAAACAGGAAATACACATTCCCGCCCCCGAACAAAAAAACTTCGTCACAACCGACGGTATGGAGTTTTTTATTCACCAGATGTGGGAAGTGGCCATCCTGCGCATCAAAGATTTCAGAATCAAAGGCAAGGAAGCAATCCTGAGTTTTCATGCTCCCGAAAGCCGGCTGGAGTTTGAACATCCCTGGCCACCGCCCGTAGTCTCGGAAGGGGGCAATTCTCCCTATATTCTGAGCCGGGCTATAGAATTTCTGGATGAACCCGGAGAATGGTATTACGACCAGGAAGAGGCATTGCTGTATTACCTGCCTCTGAATGGCCAGGATATGCAAGAGGCAGAATGCGTTGTACCGGTACTGGAAACGCTTGTCAGTGTGCAAGGCTCTCTGGACAGGCCGGTACAACATATCCGGTTCAAGGGACTGAGTTTTGCCTACAGCAGCTGGTTGCGTCCTTCAGAACAGGGTTACGTGCCTTTACAGGCCGGCATGTTTCTGCTGGACGCCTACAAATTGCAGCAACCGGGTACTCCCGACAAAGCCGCCCTCGAAAATCAGGCCTGGATAGGCCGGCAAGCCGCTGCCGTTGAATTGTATGCCGTAAACAACACGGTCTTCGAAGCCTGTCGTTTTGAACACCTGGGTGCTTCGGGACTGGATTACCTGGAAGCTTCGGCCAATGACCGCATCGAAGGCTGCGTTTTTCAGGACATTGCCGGCAGCGCCCTGGTGATGGGCCGTTTCTCGGAACCCGGCACCGAAACTCACCTGCCCTACCAACCCAGAGATTACCGCGAAATCAGTCGCAAAGCTCTGATTACAGACAATTATATATTCAACTGCGCCACCGAATACTGGGGTTGTCCCGGCATTCTGGCCGGTTATGTGCAAGAGGTGCATATTCAACACAACGAAGTCTGCGAACTACCCTACACCGGCATCAGTGTCGGCTGGGGCTGGACACGTACAGCCAACTGTATGAAAGACAACCGCATCGTAGCCAATCAGGTACATCGTTTCGGCAGACATAATTACAGCTGCGGAGGCTTGTACACCTTGTCGGCTCAAACAGGCACATTGATAGCCGAGAATTACGTACACGACATGTATCATCCTGACTATGTGCACGACAAAAATCAGGGCTATTACATCTATCTGGACGAAGCCTCGTCGTGGATGACTATACGCGACAACTGGTGCAGCCTGCCCAAATTCGGGCAAAATCAGCCCGGCCTGAATCACTGGGAAAACAACGGGCCTCAGGTTGATGAAAGTATTAAGTTAAGAGCGGGCATTCGTGCTCCCTGGCAACATATAAAATCACAGCCCTGACGCGGGCACTTTAAATAAAACAGCTCTGAATACATAGCCTAAGCTCTTAAAATGTTTGGATTCGGCAAGACCATAGAGATTTTATCCCCGATCGAAGGCAGCAGCCTTCCTTTGAGTGAGTGCGGTGACGAGGCTTTTGCGGCGGAGATGCTGGGCAAAGGCCTGGCGGTGGTGCCTTCCAAAGGCCTGGTCGTGGCTCCCTTCCATGCCAAAGTCGAAGTGCTGTTTGATACAGCCCACGCCCTGAGTCTGCTCAGCGATGAAGGCGTAGAATTGCTGATACATATCGGTATCGACACCGTAAAATTACAAGGCAAGCACTTCAAAGCCCTGGTAAAACAAGGTGACCAGGTAAGAGCCGGAGAACCTTTGATTGAATTCGATCCTGCCGCCATCCGGGAAGAAGGCTATAGCACTGTTGTCCCCGTAGTGGTATGCAATAGTGCCGATTACGCCGCAATAGAAAGTTTCCCGGGCCGTGTGTTCGGAATGCTCGATAAGCCTTTTATTCGAATCCGAAAAAAATAACTCATGCGTACAGGCAAAGGACTTGGAATAGTGGATGGGATGGCGAGCGGCAAACTTGTCATCGTTCCGTCCAGGGCATCATTACGTTCTGAAGCGGAAAAAGCAGCCGATCCCCCGCACGAGCTGGATATGTTTTTAGAAGCCAGAAATGTAGCCCTGCAACAACTCCGGCTTTTACAAGAACAGAGCGCTGCAGCATTGGGCAAAGATCAAGCCGCTATTTTCGAAGCTCAGGCCATGATGCTTATGGATGAAGACTTTGAGGAGGTTGTCAGCTCTCTGATTCTGGAAAAGAATCTAAGTGCAAGACAAGCGGTTAGAGCAGGCGGTGAAAAAATAGCAGCCCTGTTTCTTGGTATGGAAGAGGAGCGGATGCGCAGCAAATCGGCAGATGTTCTCGACCTGGTACAACGCTTATATTTAATATTGAGCGGACAAACGGAGACTCCTGTTCTGCCTTCGGAAGCTTTTATTCTCCTGGCCAGTGAACTGAACCCGAGTGAATTGATGCAATGGCGTTCACCGCTATTACAGGGAATTGTACTGAGCCGCGGATCGGCTCATTCTCATCTGGCCATACTGGCAGCCGCCATGAAAATACCCTGTATTATTGCGGCCGACATCGAACCGGATCAGGCATTTGAAAATACGGTGCTGGCCCTGGATGCCACGGCCGGGATTTTTTATCTGGATCCGGAGGTTAAATTCATGAGCAATTTCAAACAGAAACTCCGTCAGGAAGGCTCTAACGGACAAATTCCCGGCGATTTACGGTTTTACAGTCCACAAGGAGAAGAAATTGAAGTCCTGGCCAATATCGGCAGCCCGGAGGAACTCGATCCGGTCCTGCAAAAAAACTGTCATGGCGTGGGACTGTTTCGCAGCGAATTCCTATTTATGGGACGCAGGGAGCTTCCCTCCGAAGAAGAACAGTTTGAACTGTATCGCCGACTGGCCACAGGCATGGAAGGGAAAAAAGTGGTGATCAGAACCCTGGATATCGGCGCCGACAAAGACGCTCCCTGTTTAGATTTAACCAAAGAAGAGAATCCCGCCCTGGGAAACAGAGGCATACGACTGTGCCTGCAAAGGGAGGACCTTTTCAGGACTCAGCTCAGGGCTGTTTGCCGCGCTGCGACATACGGCAATCTTATGTTGCTGGTACCTATGTTGATTTCTGTTGACGAATTGCTCCGGGTAAAAGGCCTGCTGCACGAAATTCAACAAGAACTTCGGCACGAAGGCCTGGAAGTCCCCGACCTGCCTCTGGGTGCAATGATAGAAACACCCGCCTCCGTGATGTTGTGTAAAGAACTGTCAGCAGAAGCTGACTTCCTCAGTATCGGCACCAACGACCTGACACAATACACCCTGGCCGTTGACCGGCAAAATGCTGCGCTTGCCCCTTTTTACCAACAGACGCATCCTGCTGTACTCCGTATGCTCCGTGAGGTGATCCGGGCAGCTAAGGCTGAGCAAATTCCCTGCTCCATCTGCGGAGAACTGGCTCACGATACAAGACACACGGCCATGCTTCTGGAAATGGGCTTCAGTGCTTTCTCTATGGCTCCGGTGCATATTCCCGGCTTCAAAAAATTCCTGCACGAACATTACCCCTGCTCGGAACCTTCGCTATAAAATCATGCAATAAACCTTTGCTATGAAAAGCTTTACACACACAATTGCTGATCCCCTGGGCATCCATGCCAGGCCGGCCGCCCTGCTGGTTAAAACAGCTTCAGCCTTTTGCTCTACGATAATCCTGCACCATGGGGACAGGGAAATCAGTGCAAAAAAAATGATCGCCCTGATGAGCCTGGGCCTTAAACAAGGCGATAAGCTGGAAATACATATCGAAGGAGAGGACGAAGTGCAGGCAATCCAGGCAATGAAAAAAATTTTAGAAGAACAGCTATGATGAAATACCTGCAAAGATTGGGCAAATCGCTGATGTTGCCGGTGGCCTGCCTGCCGGTGGCCGGTATTTTGCTGGGCATAGCTTATTGGCTGGAATCTTCATTGGGCAGCAATATTCCGGCTACGTTTTTGTTGCAGGCCGGTGGAGCTATCCTCCATCACATTCCCCTGCTGTTTGCCATTGGCGTTTCGGTGGGAATGGCCGACGAAAGCAAGGGGGCCGCTGCCCTGGCAGGGTTGGTAAGCTGGCTGGTTATTATCACTTTACTCTCTCCGGTCAGCGTAGCAAAGTTAAGCGGCAGTGTGGCAGATCCGGCCTTCGATAAAATCGAGAATGTATTTACAGGTATTATTTCCGGCTTATTGGGTGCTTTTTGTTACAACCGATTCAAAAACACTCAGCTGCCCGATGCTTTGGCTTTTTTTGGAGGCAAACGCTCTGTTCCCATAGTGGCAGCCGGCCTTGCCTGTATTGTCAGCATTCTGCTTTTTTTTAGCTGGCCCCTTATGTACAACGGCCTGATCTTGTTTGGTAAAAGCATTTTGGATACCGGAGCTGTCGGTGTCGGGCTGTATGCCTTTTTCAATCGCCTGCTCATTCCGCTGGGCTTGCACCACGCTCTGAATCAGGTGTTTTGGTTCGATGTGGCAGGCATCAACGATTTGGCCGATTTTTGGTCAGGTCAGGGTGTCCTTGGGGTAAGCGGACAATATATGACGGGCTTTTTCCCGGTCATGATGTTTGGTCTGCCTGCTGCCGCCCTGGCTATGTATCACACGGCCAAACCCGAACGTAAAAAAGCAGTGGGTGGACTGATGCTGGCCTCTGCCCTGAGTGCCTTTCTGACCGGTGTAACGGAACCATTGGAATTTTCTTTTATGTTCCTGGCTCCCGGCTTGTATGCCCTGCACGCTTTGCTAACGGGGCTGACAGCGGGTGTTATGGCATATCTGCCGGTCAGAGCCGGCTTTAATTTTAGTGCCGGGCTGGTAGACTATGTTCTTAGTTTTAAATCGCCCATGGCTCTGAATCCCCTCTGGATACTCTGGATAGGACTTATCACGGCCCTGCTTTATTACCTGGTCTTCCGTTTTACCATTCAATTCTTTCGTTTACGCACTCCTGGCAGGGAGGAGGAAAACCCGGAAACTCCGTCGGGCAAAGAAAGTCTGGAGACTCTGACAGGCAAAGAACATCGGATGACTCTGCCGGGCAACGAAAATCAGGAGACCCTGCCGGGCAGGGAGGAGGATAACAGGGATAGTCAAAGTGGCAAAAGGACTCCGGCCCGAAAGAGCAAAAACAGCGATAATTACCGGGAAGTGGCTGTCCTTCTGATTCAGGGTCTGGGCGGCAAAGAGAACATTGCCGAACTGGATAATTGCATCTCCCGGCTCCGTATTGTGCTCAGACAAGACGAAGCCGTTGACGATACCATACTAAGGTCTGCTGCTATTGCAGGCATCATCCGGCCCGGCAAGAACACCATTCAATTGATTGTGGGCCCCAAAGTGCAGTTTCTGGCCAAAGAAATGAAAAACCTACTTAATACATAAAAGCTTATCTATATGAATATTAAAGACCTTATTCAATCCAGACAAACACAATTCCTCGACGAATTGTTCAGCCTGATGCGCATTCCTTCGGTGAGCGGACAAGAAGCACATTTACAGGATATGCAAGATTGCGCTCAACGCTGGAAAGAAATCTTGCTTTCCTCGGGAGTGGACAAAGCCTTGATTTTTCAAACCAAAGGCAATCCCATAGTATACGGAGAAAAAAGTATTGATCCCAAAGCTCCTACTGTTCTGGTGTATGGCCATTACGACGTGATGCCCGAAGATCCCCTGGAACTTTGGACTACAGCTCCCTTTGAACCCCGTATCGAAGAGGGTCTCATCAAAGGCCGGGGTGCCGACGACGACAAAGGGCAATCTATGATACAAGCCAAAGCCTTTCAGCTGGCTCTCGAAAATAAGCTACTGGCTTGCAACGTTAAATTTCTGCTCGAGGGCGAAGAAGAAATCGGTTCCATTCACCTGGAGGAATTCTGCCAAAACAACATAGACTTGCTCAAGGCAGAGGTGATCCTGGTTTCAGATACGAGCATGCTTGGAGCCGATACCCCATCCATCACTACCGGTCTCAGGGGCATTTCCTATTGGGAGGTTGAAGTGACCGGAGCTGCCCGCGATTTGCATTCCGGCATTTTTGGCGGAGCTGTTCCCAACCCCATACAGGAACTGTCCGTAATTATTTCCCGCCTGATAGATGCCGAGGGCAAAATCACCATACCGGGCTTTTATGACAAAGTTCAGGCGGTGTCGGCCCAGGAAAAAGCCATGATGGCCGCCGTGCCTCACAGTGACGAAGCCTATCGCAAATCGGTAGGAGCTCCCGGCCTCAAGGGAGAAAAAGGCTATACGACCATCGAACGGACTGGTATTCGGCCCACCCTGGATGTTTGCGGTATTTGGGGAGGATACACCGGCGAAGGGGTGAAAACGGTACTCCCTTCCAAGGCATTTGCTAAAATATCTACCCGTCTGGTGCCGGATCAGGATTATCAGGAAATTGGCCGGCTCTTCGAAAACTACCTCAGGCAACTGGCTCCACCCGAAGTCAACGTGGAGGTCCGCTTCAAGCACGGGGGCAATCCTTACGTCTGCTCTTTGGATCTGCCGCCTTACAAAGCCACCGAGGCTGCCTATCAAAAAGTGTTTGGTAAACGCCCGCTGGCCCTGAGGCGCGGAGGTAGCATTCCCGTTATTGCCACTTTCGAAAAAGTTTTAGGGATCAAAAGCATCCTGATGGGTTTCGGCCTGGAATCGGATGCGATCCATTCCCCCAACGAAAACTATCCTTTGGATCTTTGGCTGCAAAGCATCGAAGTTGTTGTGGAATTTTACCGTCATTACAAGTGATTACATCATGGACACTCGCTCCTTAGGGTTTCAGTCTGGGTCTGGGATTAAGTCTGGGATTGGATTTAGGTTTATGTTTAGGTTTAGGTTTAGGTTTAGGTTTAGGTTTAGGTTTCTGTTTCTGCCCCTGGCTCTGGTCTTATCGGCCTGTTCCGGACCTTATTTCCGGGTCAGCGAAAACGGGGTACTTATTCGGCCCGACAAGAAGAAAACCGCTACAGGCAGTCTCTATCTACAAGTGGTCAACGACGACATAATCAGGGTCATAGCCAGCCCCGACCGAAGAATCAGCCTGAAAACAGGACTGATGTGTTCCTGGCAGGACAAAGAACACAAACTAGCCAGTCAATGGCAGGTGTATCGTTCCGCTGACAGTGTGGTGCTGGAAACGGCCACCATCAGAGCTACTGCATTGCTAAACAGTGGAGAGCTTATTTTTAGCGACTTGAATGGTTCGGTGTTTTTACGGGAACAAAGCGGCGGGGGCAAAAGCTTTAGTCCGGTCGATTATAAAAGCTGCCGGGCTTATTCCTTCCGACAGTTGTTCGAATCGCCTCAGGACGAAGCCTTTTTCGGCCTGGGCCAGCATCAGTCGGACGAATTCAATTACAAAAACAAACACGAATCGCTGTATCAGTACAACACCAAGGTCTCGGTGCCTTTTGTGGTTTCCAGCAAAAACTACGGCCTGCTCTGGGACAACAATTCCTACAGCAAATGGGGCGATCCCCGGGAATTTGCCAACCTGGACCAATTCAGGCTATACGACAAGTACGGTAAGGAAGGTGGGCTGACGGCCTGTTATTCAAATCCGGGCCGAAAAAAAGAACTGGAACGTATCGAAAAAAACATTGATTACCAGGATTTGAACTCTCAACAAGATTTCCCTCAGGCTTTTCCGTTGCAAAATGCCCGGGTAAGCTGGGAAGGGTCCATCGAATCGGATACTACGGGCTTGTTTCGTTTTGCACTCTATTACGCGGGTTACGTTAAACTTTATCTTGACGATACGCTGGTGGTGCCCGAACGCTGGCGTACTGCCTGGAATCCCAACACCTGCAAGTTTTCGTATCCTCTGCAGGCCGGCCAAAAACACCGGCTCAGGCTGGAATGGCAAGCCGACGGAGGCAGTTCCTACATCGGGCTCAAAGCCCTGAGTCCTTTGCCTGGCGAAGAAGAAGGTAAAATTTCTTTTTGGTCAGAAATGGGCAAACAGATGGATTATTATGTCATCAGGGGCAAAAATGCCGACGATGTCGTGAGCGGCTATCGTAGGCTTACCGGCAAGGCACAGGTCATGCCCAGATGGGCAATGGGCTTTTGGCAGAGCCGGGAACGCTACAAAACCCAGGACGAGATTTTGTCGGTCCTCCGTGAGTTCAGGCGCAGGCAAATTCCCATCGACAACATCGTACAGGATTGGTCGTACTGGGAAGAAAAGGCCTGGGGCAGCCATGAATTCGATGCGCAACGCTTTCCCAATCCGGAACAAATGGTAAGAGATGTCCACGACCTGAATGCCCGGATAATGATTTCGGTCTGGCCAAAATTTTATATCAATACTGAACATTACGAGGAATTCGAACAAAAAGGCTGGATCTATCCCCTGGCTGTACAAGACAGCATCCGCGACTGGATAGGCCGTGGCTACATCGGTTCATTCTATGATGCATTCAGTCCGGGTGCCCGTGATCTTTTCTGGGAACAAATGCAGGAACATCTTTACGTCAAAGGATTTGATGCCTGGTGGATGGATGCTTCGGAGCCGGACATTTTGTCCAATGCCGACATGGATTACCGCAAACAACTGATGCACCCTACTGCTTTGGGTCCTTCGGCTCTGAACTTCAATGCATACGGGCTGATGAATGCCAAAGGCATTTACGAAGGCCAACGCTCGGTAAACGACAGCAACAGGGTTTTTATCCTGACCCGCTCAGGCTACGCCGGCTCGCAACGTTATGCAGCCGCCGTCTGGAGCGGCGATATCGGTACTCGCTGGGAAGATATGAAGGCTCAGATCAGTGCCGGACAAAATTTTTCCATTTCGGGCAATCCCTACTGGACCATGGACAACGGAGGTTTTTGTGTGGAAAAACGCTACGAAAAAGCCCGGGAAGGGTCTGAGGATCTGGAGGAATGGCGGGAGCTTAATGTACGTTGGCATCAGTTCGGGGCTTTTGTGCCATTGTTTCGCAGCCACGGTCAATATCCTTATCGGGAAATCTGGCATATTGCTCCCGAAGGGCATCCGGCCTACCAAACCATGAAATATTATACCGAACTGCGTTATCGCCTGCTGCCTTACATTTATACCATGGCCGGCCGCTGCTATTTGGACGATTACACCATCATGCGTCCCTTGATGATGGATTTCGCAAACGATGCCCGGGTGATGGATATTGGTGACCAATATATGTTTGGATCGAACATGATGGTTTGCCCGGTGTACGAATACCAGGCCCGCAGCCGCCAGGTTTATTTCCCGCAAAACGCCGGCTGGTACGATCTTTATAGCGGCAAGTATTATCCCGGAGGACAGGAAAGTCCGGTGGATGCCCCCTACGAGCGTATGCCGGTTTTTGTGCCTGCCGGGACCATACTTCCCACGGGCAAGCTGATTCAACACAGCTCTATTCCTCAACACGACCTCTGTTTATATATTTATGCCGGCGATGATGCTTCCTGCAGTATTTACGAAGATGAAGGCTGCAATTATAATTACGAAAAAGGGCAATACATCCGCATAGAATTCAACTATAAGGACAACGAAGGAATCCTGCAGATTTCAAGGCTCAAAGGCTCCTACCCGGGACAAGTCTTAAAACGCTACTTTGATGTTGTACTGATAAACCGCGATTCAGCCGGAGGTTTGGATGTGCAATGCAAGCATATGCGTACTGTGGAATACAGAGGCCTTGATATAGAAATTAAGCTTTAATAAACTCCGGTATTGTATTAATGCTTCCAATTAATGTTTATGTACCTATGTTTTTGATTTTTTTAGTTTTACGATAATGAAATAATCCTACTTTTGT
>CAZNQD010000032.1:0-22907 GCA_964575345.1 uncultured Bacteroidales bacterium | reverse complement strand
CAATTAAAAAAAGGCGGGTAATCTGCTCTTGCTTCGTAGTACAGGCAAAAAGCAAGACGGCAAACAGGATCAGGATACTGCTGAGCTTTATTATTTTATGTTTCATTCGTGAAAATATTAAAGTAGATTAAGCAATGAAAATTCAAGAAGTACTTTTTCAAGAAGTACTTTTATTAAGTGGACAAAATTAAGAAAAGCTTTTTATTGAAACTAAAAAATTAGTCAATCAAAAAGCAAAGGGCTCCGAAATCAATTCGGAACCCTTTTGAAAGCTAAAAACAGAAAATGATTATTTGAACCAGTTCCAGGCGGAAATATCCAATTGGCCGGTTTGGTAGGGACCTTCGAGTGTAGCGGTATTGCCTTCTATTATAACATTGCTCAGGGGGCCTTCGTCTTTCATGTCAACCAAAGTGCTATAACCTTCCAGGTAAACATTGGTCATAGTCGCTCCCGATTGTTTTTTGAATTGAAGGGCGGTGCCGCCTTGAGTAGAAACGGCTGTCAGATTATTGATCTGAGGATTGTTGTTGACCCCGTCGGCTTCCACTACAGTCGAGAAATTGCTGATGCTATGTTTCACATAGGCGTTGGTCACTGTGCCGTCCCAGCCTTCGGTCCAGTCTATGGCATCGTCTTCGTTGTTTTCGAGGTAAAGGTTACTTACCGATACCGAACCGCCGAAGAATTCTACGCCATCGTCGGCTCCGTTAATGATCGCCACATTATTGATGGTCGTTCCTGAGCCAACAGCATAAAGAGTCAGTCCGTTGTATTCCGAGTCCGGGTTAATGGCTGCGCCGGAACCTTTAATAACCAGGTAACTGATACTACCTGAATTATCTGCAGCATTCGATCCGCCGTACTGAAAGTTGCCCACTTCGGCTGTTGCCGGAGCACCTTCGGTGGTGACTGCGCGTCCACAAATGGTTAAACCTCCCCAATCTCCAGGATTACTTGAGGGCGATTGCATCACAACAGGCTGACTTGCTGTTCCTTCGACATAGATTTTGGAACCCGTCATTACAGCAATATAGGTTTCGGTTTCTTGTCCGTTGGAGGCAGCTGCCAATATGGAGGTGCCGGCCGGTATTGTTAATGTGGCTCCGTTTGATACCACAAAGGCACCAGTCAATGAATAAGGTACTGTTGCATCCAAGGTATAATCTTCCTTTAATTCACCCTTCATTACACCCTCTTCCAGCAAGGAAATCACAAAATCTTCTGCAATAGGATTTTTTGGATCACAAGAGGTAAAAAAAATACTTAAGCTGCTTACCAGTAAACTTAAGATAAATACGAACTTCTTCATAATTTGAATGTTTGTTAATGATTAATAATAGATCTTATAGGAAATAAGCGATTGATAATTGCATTTTGCTGCCTTTTTTATACGATTCTACAATGACCTCGTTTATATCACCATCGTAATCGATAATTTTCTGAGTTTGGACAATAGCCGGATTGAGAAGGTTCCTTCCCGTAAACTTTAGTTTCATTTTTTTCGTGATGTTAATTCCTACAACGAGATCCAGCGATAAGGATGCTTTTTCGATGATGTCTTCATTAAAATAGATATCCGGATAGGTGGCGCTAAGCGGATGACCAAGAGCGAATATCCTGTCCGATGTATAATTGGCGGTAAGTCCGGCCATCAAACCGGAAAGACTGTTGTTATAACTCAGGGTAATATTTCCTATATACTCTGGAGCTCCTTGTAATCCGGTTGTTGTTTTGCCATTGTAATAATATGCCGGCAACAGAATCTGAGTGAACCACATCCTAGTCGCATTGGCAATCAGGCCAAATGTCTGATTCTGTGTATGGTAAAGATCAAGCCTGGCTTCGGCCTCCAATCCAAAAACATTGGCATATTTTCCAGTATTTGCAGTAACGAACGAACGTGCCGCCCCACGTTCCATGGTTAGGTTGATGGGATTGCGAATGTGTTTAAAGAAAGAGGTTATAGAAATCAATTCGGTCCGGCTTTTGAAGTATTCCCATTTGAAATCGAGATTGTAATTATCGGACAACATCAACTCAGGATTCCCTTTGGTAATATTACCTGTCGGAGATACATAAGGAAAAGGAGCTAATTCTTTGAATTCAGGTAAAGTAATGGTTTTACTGGCCGAAAAACGCAAATGGTTGTTTTCTGTAAAGGCATACTTGAGATTAATGGCTGGATAAACTCCAAGATACATAGTGTCACGCGTTTCCAAATCGTAGTACTGGTCGTTATTAATATCCCATGAAAGTTTTACCTGATCGGCTTCCAGTCGTAAACCAATATTTCCCGTTAATTTTCCTACATCAAATCCTGTGTGTAAAAAAGCACCATACACATTAAGCACAGCAGTGTAGACATCCTGAGGCAGTTTCCGTAACATAGCACTGGTAAAAGCATCCTGCGTAAACAAAAGGCTAAGGTTGTCTACATCTATTCCATTGGTTGAAAGTTCCTTAATATCTGCACCAACAAAAGTGGAGTTAAAATCCCGTGTCTTATGTCTGAAGTTTAGACCTGCCGTAACCGGATGTTCTTTGTTTGCAGACCAAATCTGAAATTGGTTCTTGATATATGCGTTAAATTCTCTGTCGCGGATGAGCTGACTGGATTTGCGATTGTCGTAATTGCCAATTCCGTGCATATTGACAAAAACCACCTCATTATCAAAACCCACCCTGTTGCGAATTCGATTGGGTTCATCAGCATCCACAAGGTTAAATCCCAAAGCCCAGTTCAACTTGTTGTTTACTTTCAGCTCGTGACGGCCCAGCAATTGATAAACCTGCATGCCGGTCGTTTTGGTGTTTTGATCTCTTTCAAAAATATGGTCATTAGAAGGCTCTCCGCTATCGCGGATATAACCTTCCTGATTGCGACCTTGCTCATAAACATTATCCGATAATTTATGAATCAACAAGGCATTAAAACCCAGTGAATGTTTTTCGGAAAAATCGTAGGCAGCATTAAAAAGTCCTGTCAGATTCTGATTGAATGACCAGGATTCTGTATCTGTGAATTCATTTTGTAAAATATTCTCGACGTATTTTCGATAAATCCCGCTCGAATAAGTATAATCCTGTTTATACGAAAGTGTATAAAACATCCTTAAAGACTGTTCCTTAAAATTGAACTTATACCCGCCCTCTGCGCTAAGGCCCCAATCAGCCGGAAAACCCAAAATGGAAGGATTCCAGGACTGTCCACTTATGGATTCGGTCAAGTTTTGTTGTTTGCCCAAAAAGGATAAAAAGGCCTTTTCTACATTAGGAGATCGTTTGTGATTGTTCCAACTATAAGCAGTCAACAAATTGCTGTTTGTTCCTCCCTGTATACTCAGACTTGATTTATCGCTGTATTCTTTGGAAAGGATGTTTACGTTTCCGGCAGTCTGATCAACAAAACCTTCTGTACTATAGGTCTTGGTAATACCAAGATTCTGAATGATACTGCTTTCAAACAGGCTAAGGTTAATATTTTTTTTATCCACATTATCCGAAGGAATGGGCAAGCCATTCATAGTCGTCGACAAATACCTGTCGCCCAAGCCTCTGACAAAAATTTCGCCGGAGCCTTCGCTTTTGGTTACCCCGGATATCTTGGTACTGGCGCCGGCAGCATCCGATACTCCCTGTATGGATAATTGCTGAGCCCCCACTTGTTCCTGAATGGCAAAAGCTATTTTCTGGTCACTCAGCAAAACCGCAAAACTCTCCCGATTGGCCCGGGCAACCACTTCGGCTGAATTCAACAAAATCTCGGCCGATTTTAGTGAAATATCCAAACGGGTCTCTTCTCCCGATTGAATTCTGACCTCCGCTATCTTTTCAGTTTTGTACGAAATATAGCTTATGGTCAATTCATATACCCCGGCTTCCAGATTGACTATATTGTAATTTCCATCCAAATCGGTGGCAGAACCCAGGGTGGTTCCCTCGATAAAAACGGCAGCTCCGATGAGTTGCTCGCCCGACTCTGCATCAAGTACTTTTCCGCTAATACTGCCTGTTTCCGCCTTCAGCATAAAGGGGAATAACATGCAGACGATCAAAAAATAATAGGCTTTCAATCCCGTGGCAGCTCTGTTCTTAGGATTCTTAGGCATCGATGTCATTCATTTTTCTGTTTTCAATCTTTCCTGGGCAAAGGTATTTTGGGCATGTTATGAACTCTTGACGTTTCGGTGACAAGGCTGTCATGTTTGTGTTACAAAAGGGCTACAAAAAAGAACTGCAACAGATTCGGTTTATCAATCTTTAAAACTCAGCTTTAGTGTTTCTGTACTGACAGGTTTATAAAACAGAAGAAGGCCTGTCAAAATCTGACAGGCCTTCTTCCCTGTTAATCCTAATCCAATCTTTTCTGTGGCTTTTCATCAAACTTATCGCTGCTTCAAAGCGATCTTGAGTTCCTTATCCTGAGCCTTGTCCAGTTTGATTTGTTTACTTTCATAAGATATTAAACTCACGGTAAGATATTTACCTTCCAATTCTGTTCCCGATTTAATGCTAAAGTTACCGTCCAGATCGGCATAGCAGACCTTGCCATTGATTTCAATGCTTGCTCCGGCCAGTGATTCGGAAGAACTGAGATCGTAAATATTGCCGCTCAGGCTAAAGCTTTTAGCTTCACTATTGGGGCTAAGCTCTGTGGCTTTTTTCATTTTGCCGGCAGCTTTAATCTCGGCTGTTGGTTCTGCACTAAGCGTAAAAGCAAGCATAAACATTCCCAATAGATTCATTGTGAAGAATCCTTTCATTTTCGTTGTCGTTTTCATTTTCATTTTCATCTTCGTTTTCGTTTTTAGTTTCTTATTCTTGTTTAGTCGTATTTTCTTTCAGAAATCAGTTTACCTGATTCATCCCACATAGACCAGTTGCCAGTTTTTTTGCCCCTTTCGTACTGCATTTCGTAGCGCAGAGTTCCCTGCTCGTCCCAGATTCTCCAAAGGCCGTGCTTCATTCCGTTCAGGTATTCAGCCTGAGCCATCAATACGCCCTGTTCACTGTAGGATCTCCATATTCCGTTGAAAACCCCGTTTAAATAAGAACGGACTTCCTTGATTTTGGCGTTGGAGTAATAGACCACGTAAGTGCCGTCGGGTTTGCCCTGTACAATGTACATTTCCAGCTTTAAATCACCGTTTTCGAAATACTCTCTGTAGGGTCCGTTATAGAGTTTGTTCTGATCGGAACCGCAGTAATAAATGCCTTCGATCTTTATTGGCAGCTCTTGTAAGGATTGAGACTTCTTTTCGCCCGATCGCTGATCTGATGCTGTTATTCCCAGAGCCAAAAACGACAAGAGCAGGAAGAGGTAGCTTCCGGGAACTAAAATATGTTTTACGTTCTTTTTCATTTCGTTCTTTTACGCTGCAAATTTGCGTCTGCGTTGTGAATAAAGGGTGTCAATCCTGCTACATTTTAGTTACAAAAAAACATAAAACTGATTTAAATCGGCCAACAGCACTCCCGGAGCAACCTTTCAGCTTGTGAGTTTTGGCATTTCGTGCTACTTTTGGTGCTTTCCATCAAAACAACTCCTGCCGTGAATACCATCTTTGAACCTTTGGTCGAATACCTTGGAAAAATTCTTTTTTGGGATCCCTTTGCTGCCGTGGGTCTTAAGCTTGGAGCCGATGTGCCCTTTATTGTTATCTGGCTTATAGGAGGCGGATTGTTTTTTACCTTTTACCTTAAATTTATCAATTTCAGAGGGATCAAACATGGTTTCGACCTGGCTTTCGGCCGGGACAAACGTTATTTAGGAAAAGGCGACACCTCACATTTTCAGGCAGTTGCCACAGCCCTCTCATCAACGGTTGGTTTGGGAAATATTGCCGGTGTGGCTGTGGCTATATCCATGGGCGGTCCGGGAGCTACTTTTTGGATGATCGTGGCCGGTTTGCTGGGTATGTCTTCCAAATTCGCCGAATGCACTCTGGGGGTTAAATACCGAAAAATCAACGAACAGGGACAGGTTTCGGGCGGACCGATGTACTACCTCCTGGACGGTCTGAAAGAAAGAGGCCTGCCCCGAACCGGAAAATTTTTGTCCTATCTTTACGGAATCACTATCGCTTTATCTGCTTTCGGCATAGGCAACATGTTTCAGTCGAATCAGATTCACGCCCAGCTTTCCATCATCTTCCCTGTCCTGACACCTCACGGACTGTGGATAGGCATTGCTTTGGCCCTGCTTACCGGCCTGGTGATTCTGGGAGGCATACGAAGCATCGCCAGAGTTTGCAGCAAACTTTTCCCAATAATGGCAGGCATTTATATCGTTATGTGCCTGATTCTTATTTCGAGTAACATTGATCATCTTGGTGAGGCTTTTCGCGTCATCTGGGATGGGGCTTTTTCGCCAGAGGCGGCCAAGGGAGGATTTATCGGTGTACTGATTATGGGTTTCCGTCGGGCTGTGTTTTCGAACGAAGCCGGCATTGGTTCGGCAGCCATTGCCCATTCTTCGGTTAAGACCAAAGAACCGGTGACAGAAGGT
The DNA here is from genome assembly GCA_964575345.1 of uncultured Bacteroidales bacterium. Taxonomy (GTDB): domain Bacteria; phylum Bacteroidota; class Bacteroidia; order Bacteroidales; family UBA1402; genus UBA1402. The sequence continues at coordinate 16,396 of CAZNQD010000032.1, read as the reverse complement.
TATGTGGCTTTGCTGGAACCTTTTATAGATACAGTAGTTATATGTACCCTGACCGCTCTTAGCCTGATCTTCACCGGTGTTTATCAAAACCCCGGGCAACTGGAAGGAGCTCAGCTCACCTCTGCCGCCTTTGCCACGCTGGCGCCCTGGGCGCCCTACGTGCTCTTGCTTTGCATGATGCTTTTCGTATATTCCACCTTGATTGGCTGGTCTTATTACGGGGTAAAAGGTTTCGATTATGTGTTCGGCGGTTTATCCAAACGCCTGACCGGCAAACGCATTTATGCCGAAAAAACCTATCAGCTGCTCTTTTTGTTTATGATTGTAGTAGGCACCACCACCAGTTTAAACAGCATCATCGATTTTTCGGATATGCTGGTACTCTCCATGTCGGTACCCAATATTATCGGACTTTACATATTGGCGCCTGTCATCAAGACGGAATTGAAGAATTACCGGACAAAAATCAAAAAATAAACCGGTTTTGCTTATTTTTGTGCTCAGCGATAAGCCTGATTCCATTGATTTAAAACCATATCAAATTGTCCGACATGAACAAGCAGACCATGAATGAGCAAAACACGAACGAACAAAACACGAACAGGCAGGTACTAACCAGGCAGATTCTGATAAATAAGGCCGGAATCGTTTTGGTTCTGGCCGCTCTGTTTTTTTCTTACGGATTACAGGCACAACCAATCAATCCCAATCCCGGTCAAACTTCTGCTCCCGGTCCCAATCCCGGCCCGTACAGTGCCTATCTTTTCGCCTATTTTACCGGAAACCGCATTGATCAGGAAGCCGTACATTACGCCATCAGTGCAGACGGTTACAACTATCTGGCACTGAACAACAACAAACCCGTTCTGAATTCAAGCGAAATCAGTTCTACGGGCGGAGTGCGCGATCCTCATATAGTAAGGGGCGAAGACGGGAACACTTTTTACATGGTGCTCACCGACATGGTTTCGGCCAAGGGTTGGAGTTCCAACCGGGCCATGGTCCTGCTCAAATCGAACGACCTGATCAACTGGCAGTCGAGCGTGGTAAACATTCAAAAAAAATACCCCCATCAGGAAAATCTTTTGCGTGTATGGGCTCCACAAACCATCTACGACAAGGAAGCGGGCAAATACATGATCTATTGGTCGATGATGCACAGCGGGGGCCCCGACATCATCTACTATGCCTATGCCAACGAAGAATTCTCAGACATTGAAGGCGAACCCAAACAATTGTTTTTCCCCAAAAACGGCCGCTCCTGCATAGACGGTGACATCATCTACAAAGACGGGGTTTATCACCTGTTTTACAAAACCGAAGGCCACGGCAACGGCATCAAACACGCCAGCACCAAATCACTGAGTTCAGGCCAATGGACAGAATCGGACGACTACAAGCAACAAACCCGCGATGCCGTAGAAGGTTCTTCGGTGTTCAGACATCTGGCCGACAACAAATACATCCTGATGTACGATGTGTACATGAAGGGCAGCTATCAGTTCACCGAAAGCAGCGATCTGGAAAATTTCAACATCATAGACGAAGCTATTTCGATGAATTTTCATCCCCGTCACGGTTCCATTATTCCCATCACCCGGGCTGAACTAAAATCACTGACGGAAAAATGGGGCAGGCCCGAAGGCTTTCCTGCTCTCAACGGCAACGCCGTGCTCGACGGTTATTATGCCGACCCCGATGTGCTTTATTCCAAAAAAACCGGCAAATACTACATCTACCCTACCAGCGACGGATTCGACGGCTGGAGTGGTACTTACTTCAAAACTTTCTCCTCGGACGATTTGCTCAACTGGACCGACGAAGGCATCATACTTAACCTGAAAAGCGATGTAAGCTGGGCCGGCCGCAACGCCTGGGCTCCCTGCATCATCGAGAAAAAGATAAAAAGAGAGTATAAATACTATTATTATTTCACCGCAGCCCAAAAAATCGGGGTAGCCGTGGCCGATCATCCCACCGGCCCCTTTGTGGATTCGGGCAAGGCCCTGATCGACTTTAAACCCGAAGGCATCAACCGGGGCCAGGAAATCGATCCTGAAGTCTTTTTTGATCCAAAATCCAAAAAGAATTATTTGTATTGGGGCAACGGCTACCTGGCTGTAGCTGAACTCAACAAAGACATGGTTTCTATCAAAAAAGAGAGCCTCAGAGTGATCACGCCCGACCGGACTTTCCGCGAAGGTGCCACGGTGTTTTACCGCAAGGGACTCTACTATTTTCTTTGGTCGGAAAACGACACCCGCGACCCTGATTACCGGGTTCGTTACGGCACCTCCAAATCGCCCCTGGGACCTATCGAAATCCCAAAAGACAATCTGGTAATTGCCAAGGATCCTGAGGCAGGCATTTACGGCACCGGACACAATTCGGTGTTGCAAATCCCGGGCAAAGACGAATGGTACATCGTTTACCATCGCTTCAACTGGCCGGCCGGCATCCATATGGGACGTGCCGCAGGATTTCACCGCGAGGTTTGCATCGACAAAATGGAATTCGGGGCAGAGGGCTCCCTCCTGCCGGTGGTTCCGACGCACAAAGGCACAGAAGGACTTTAAAAATTAAACTATGATCGAAGTTGCCCGCATTAAGATTGCCGACAAGCTGTTTATTGGCGGAAAAGACAAGTTTGTTTTGATTGCCGGCCCCTGCGCCATCGAGAGCGCTGCTATGGCATTTGACACAGCTGCCGCCATCCGGGAGTTATGCCTGGAACTCAACATCCCCCTGGTGTTCAAATCTTCCTTTGACAAAGCCAATCGTTCATCGCTGCACTCAGCCCGGGGTGTGGGTATGGAAAAAGGCCTGGCCGTATTGCAGGAGATTAAGGACAAGTTAGGGCTTCCGGTGCTGACCGACGTGCACGAAAGCGGACAATGTGCTCCCGTGGCCGAAGTGGTTGACGTTCTGCAGATCCCGGCCTTTCTGTCGCGCCAGACCGATCTCCTGCTCGCTGCCGCTCAAACCGGCAAAGTAGTCAATATCAAAAAAGGGCAATTCATGGCTCCCTGGGATATGCGCAATGTCATCACCAAAATGGAAGAAGCCGGCAATAAACAAATTCTGCTTTGCGAGCGAGGCAGTTGCTTTGGTTACAACAATCTGGTCGTGGACATGACCGGCCTGACTGAGATGCGTTCTTACGGATATCCCCTAGTATTTGATGCCACCCACTCGGTGCAAAAACCCGGAGGCTTGGGCAACAGCAGCGGAGGCAACCGCGAAATGGTGCCTCCTCTGATTCGGGCCGCCATGGCAGTAGGCGTGGATGGCTTGTTTCTCGAAGTTCACCCCGACCCCGACCGGGCCATCTCGGACGGCCCCAACCAAGTCCGGCTGGACAGCCTCAAAAGCATACTCCAACAAGCCGCAGCTTTGGACAAGCTGGTCAAAAACGATTTATTGGCGCTCAGCGTAAATGAATAACTCTCCTGATTAATACTAATGATGGATTTTGTAGAAATTAGCCGTTCGGTGTTTGAACAGGAAATAGCAGCACTGGCCAGGGTCAGCGCCCAAATCGGCAGCGAAATGAATGCCCTGGTCGAATTAATTTTCAAGAGTCCGGGCAAAGTCGTTGTGACCGGCATTGGCAAAACAGGGCTGATTGGCCGTAAAATTGCGGCTACGCTGGCTTCTACCGGTACCCCGGCTATCTTTATGAATGCTACCGAAGCCGTTCATGGCGATTTAGGCATGCTAAGTCCCGAAGATGTTGTTCTGGCCATCTCCAACAGCGGGAGCAGCCTGGAGATCATCAATCTGCTTCCTCCCATTCGCAAAATCGGTGCCCGTATTGTGGCCATGACCGGGCGCCCGGACTCGGTGCTGGGCAAAGAAGCCGATCTGAGCCTGAACATTGCTGTTGACTCCGAGGCCTGTCCTCTGGGCCTGGCTCCTACAACTTCGACCACGGCCTGCCTGGTCATGGGAGATGCCCTTTGCATTTGCCTTATGCAGCGACGGGGTTTCAGCAGCGAACAATACGCCTTGTACCACCCCGGCGGCGCTCTGGGACGTCGTCTGCTCACGCGGGTCGAAGACCTGATGAGCCGCGAAATTCCCAGCGTGATGGAAACCGACCTGTTCAAGGATGTTATTTATACCATCAGCGACCGGCGCAAGGGTATGACTATGGTAGTCAACAACCAGGGACAAATGACGGGCATCATCACCGACGGCGATATCCGTCGTGCCGTACAAGGCTACGACGATATCATCAATAAAACGGCCGGAGACTTTATGACCAGGGGATTCAAGAAGATCAGTGCCAGGGCTCAGATTGAGGACGCTCTTCGCATGATGACTCAAAACAAAATCACTTCGCTGGCAGTCACTGAAAACGAGCAGTCAGAAAGCATTGTGGGACTGATCACCATACACGATATTATTGATTGCGGAAAATAATTCAAACCGGTTTCAGCACTAATCGTAGTTTTTTCACCGGCGCAGCTTTTGTATCGTTCACAAATTATAATACCGACTTTCATTTGATTGATCTCCAATTAATTTAATCCTTTTTGAATCGCAGGGCCGAAAAGCCCAAAATACTTCTTAATACTCCATGGATCAGGGCAATGGGCAGAAAAATAAAACCAGCCACTTGCATCCCCGATTCGTAGAATAAGGTACTGTCTTTATAGGCTTTCCCCTTGAGTCTGGCCATAAAAGCACTGTAGGGAATCCCATACATATTTCCGGCAATCATTACTTGTGCCGCCGCCAAAATAATCCTTGCCCTCTCTTTGCCGTATTCAAGTTCGATAGCTTGATAGGCATCTTTTTCGGGGTATCCTCGAAAATCTGCAAAATGTTGAACAAAAAAGATGGCTTTAGCCTCTTCGGGTTTTATAAAAGATCCCTCCCCACTCAGCAAGGATTGAATTTCATTGTTGCTCATCCCTTGTTTTAAAGCCATGTAGGTGTGGGCGTACGAACAGGCGGCACAACCACTCACTTCGGTCACCGCCAGTTGCAAACGTTCAATAAATTTTCGATCCAGGAGATGCTTCCTTTTGTTTTTGATTAATTGAGCTATCGCAGCAGGTATCAACACCATAGCGCAATACATTTCCCAAATGTTGTATTTTTTCTTGAATTCGTTTCTCGAAGCCAGGCTTTCGGGTACAATAATGTTTTTTATCATCCTGTTTTTTTATTAGTCTTTTTTATTGTTGGTCTTTTTACTCTTCTTATCTTCTGTTTTCAATTCTTCTTGCTCGTTTAATCCTTCCGTCTCCATCAATTGGCAATTTTCAATATCCAATTCTGTCTCGACAGTAAAATGTTCAAAGTGATATTCGCCGAGAATTAATTTAATTTCTTCTTTTACTTTCTGAAGCTGATCAAAACTCTCCAGTTTTTCCAATTTAACATGGCTGGTAAATACATGACGTTCCCCGTCGAGCGACCAGATATGCGTATGATGCAGGGAATGCACATGAGCTGTAAGGGCTATTCTTTGCTCGATTTCATTCAGGTTGATGTCTGCGGGTACAGCTTGCAAAAACAGATAGACTGTTTCTTTAAGCCTTTTGCTGACGCCCCACAAAATGAACAAAGTGATAAACAAGGAAAGCGCTGGATCCAAGTATTGTATATCCTTAAAATGCAATACTATGGCTACGATCAACACCGCCACCCAACCCAACAGGTCTTCGAGCAGATGCCAGGAGACTACTTTTTCGTTGAGCGTTTTGCCCGAGCTCATTCTCCAGGCAGCATAGCCATTTACCAAAATGCCGATAATGGCAAAAACCAGCATACCTCCGGCATCAGAATGTTGAGGATGTACTATTCGGCCTACGGCTTCGTAAATCACATAGACAGAGCCGGCTATAAGCACAACGCTGTTAATCAAAGCTCCCAGCAGGGAAAACCGCCTGTAACCAAACGAATATTTTTTATCGGGATGTTGCCTGGATCTCTTATCGAGATACCAGGCTGTACCCAGAGAGATACTGTCGCCCAAATCATGAACGGCATCCGAAACAATGGCAATACTATTCACATACAAACCGCCAAAGAACTCCAGGATACTAAATCCCAGATTCAGAAAGAAAGCAATGCTCAGGTTTTTGCCCGACTGCCCCTGGCCAGGATGGTCATGCTGATGATGTTGTGAATGATTTGCCATAATTATGCTGTGCTGTCCGATTTCGAAAAAGCTGAATCAAAGTTTACGGCCGGGTTTAGATAACAAAACCCTGGCCTCTTCGATCAAGACCAAACATCCGTAGCGCATGCTCTCCAGATCCGGCTTAATGCTTTCGTAAAAGGAAAGAACCTGCTCTTCCGTGTCTATAATTTCTACGACAACAGGGAGTTTTTCGGATATTTCCCAAAACTTCTGCGAAAGCACCCGGGAACTCGCACCAAAACCCAGCACTCCTTTAAAAACACTGGCTCCGGTCAGGCCGTATTCCTTTGCTTTAAACACCAGATGTTCGTAAAGCAGGCCATCCTTGTATTTGTCGGTCGAACTCACAAAAATGCGCAAGATCAACGCGGGAGAATGGTGTTCCATGTTAAATTGTTTTAATGATTAACCTTCCCAAAATGACTGCCCCTATACCCAAAAAGACGCTCAAACCCGAATAATAGGCCAGTCGCAGCAATTCCTTGCCTTGCAGCAGCATAAAGGCTTCGTTCGAAAAAGAAGAAAAGGTGGTAAATCCACCACAAAGGCCGATAGTCAAAAACAAACGCCATTCGGGAGACATAAAATGCCCTTTTTCCGAGATCCCCAAAAAAACGCCAATCAAAAAGCTGCCCAGAATATTGACCGTCAGGGTTCCCCAGGGAAAAACCGTAGCGTAATTAAACTGAAAATACCTTGACACCAAAAAACGCAGAACAGTTCCTATAAAACCGCCTAAACCCACTATCATGATCGATTTCAACATACGCTCTCTAATTTTCAATCAATCTTTTCAATCTTTTCAATTTAAGGCCTTTCAACTTAATGGTTATCATGTCCGGGCCGGCATAATAACGGAACAAGACGTTGTTTGCAGTGCGGATGCCATCAATCATACTGTTGTCTAGTGAATAACTGAAGCGGGTTATTTTCTTATTGTTCTCGGTATAACCGGTTACAACTTTCACTGTGGTTGAATCGGCCCTCATTACCTCTTCGCTTTTCTCCTGTATTTCCCTGGCATTTTCGTATTCCAGGCTGGTAACAGCAGGCTTAAAAACCTCCTCATCAATGATGATATAAAGCTCGCCTTTTACCTGATAACTCAAACTATTCAAAACCAAGGCATCGTAAACGCTGTATTTGCTCTCCTTTGCGGTCACCTCTTTTACTATGGATTGTTCCATAAACAACAAGGGCGATCTTCGGTCGAAAATCCGGTAATTCAAATCCAGCTCATAACGGCTGACTTCCTGAACCTGGTCGTATTTCTCATAGATTCTGCCGCCCAAAGAGCAGCCGGTCAATAGAACATGCAAAAACAATAAGAGCAGGTTTATATGCTTAATTAGAAGAGGCTTTCTTGTTTTCATATCTTGAAGTTGATTTTAATAACAGGAAGCAATAGGCTTGATGTTGAGAAGACAGCTACAAAAATACAAAAATTCCTCTTCAATATTCGCCTAGCTTAATTGAACAAAAAATAGATTTTCAGCAAGATTTGTATATTTTCACCGAAAGCTTTCTGTATTTTTGTACAGGTCGTTGTGTATGCTTATGAGTGTTCAGGAAATTAGTAAAAAGGAGTATACTGCCAGAATCAACCGGGTGATGGATTACATTGGGCAACACCTCGATGAAAACATCGATTTATCGGCCATGGCAGAAATCGCCGCTTTTTCGCCCTATCACTTTCACCGGATTTTCAGCTATTTGGTCAACGAAACGCCCAACAACTTTGTCTCGCGGCTTCGCCTTGAAAAAGCCGCCCAGTTTTTACAAAACAGCCCTAACAGCAGCATCAGCGATATAGCTTTTCGCTGCGGCTTTGTCAATGTCTCCTCTTTCAGCAGGGCTTTTAAGCAGTATTTCGGACTAAGTGCCAAAGCCTTTCGGGTTCAAAACAAAGCCATTTTTATCAAAGACGGCATACGATATAGCAAGAACGGTAAAATCATTAGCAAGATCGGGAAAAACGATCAGCCGGTAAAGGGACAACTTTGCAGCGTCGAACTAAAACAAATTCTCATTATGGAAACAAAAATCGAAGTGAAGCAAATGCCGGCGTTCAAATTAATCTATTGCCGGCACATGGGCGCATTCGACAAAATCGGACAAGCCTACGAAAAGTTGTTTAAATGGGCAGGTGCCCGCGGGCTGGCAGGGCCCGGCACCAAAACCATCACCGTTTATCACGACGACCCCGCCATCACGCAGGTTGACAAGGTCCGTCAGGATGCCTGCATTATTGTGGATGATGAAGTGATGGTCGAAGGTGAAATTGGCAAATCCGGCCTGCCTGCCGGAAAATACGCGGTCGGACACTTCGAACTCAAAGAAACCGAATTCGAAAAGGCCTGGAACACCATGTGTGAATGGTTCACCGAAAGCGGCTATCAACCCGGTGACGGTTGTACTTACGAGCTTTACCACAACCATTACAGCGATCACCCGGAACATCGCTACATAGTAGACATTTGTATTCCGGTTAAACCTCTCTGAAGGCCCCCGGGTAAAAAGCACTGAAGGCCCCTTTCGGGGCCTTCGGCTTTATTCACAGGTGTACAGCTCTTTGATGGCCTCCTTCATTTTCCTGTTTTGTTTTTTCATAAGGAACACAAAACAGAGGGCAAATACCGAAGAGGTAAGCCCAAAACCGGTTCCGAAACCCCGGAAAAAGTCTGCTACCGGAATTCCGGCAAATTCTTCCAGGGCTAAAATAAGCACAAACGAAAATACCACCATCAGCATCAGTATGTTCCTGAGTGAGTTCTGAAACTGTTGAACTTTCATCAGATGACTGAGTTGCTCCAGACAGGGTTTGGACGACGCAAAGGCTTTGTCGGCGGTTTTGCCTCTGAGGTAAATCCAATTCCGGCATTCTCCCACCTGTTCGATGCCGGCATCTTTCAGAAATTCCAGGTAGGACTTACTTTCGCTTGCCGCGGCCTTCTTTTCGAGCAATTCCAGCTTGAATTCATACTGGCCGGGCTCCCCTTTTTCGAAAATGTATTTTCGGAAACTTGCCCAAGTTAATTGCCAACCTTGTTCTGACATCTCGTTGAGCCAACGCTCTTCTTTCTCGTATTCCCATAGAAAGAACACTTTTCGTACTGTTTTTTTCATAGATTTATTGTGTGATTACTTTTATGCCATTTTGAACCAACTCCTGAAGTCTGTCCAATTCGGCTTTAAATACAGTTTTACCTGATTCAGTTATAATGTATTCTTTTTTGCGGCTTTCCTCCTCGCTTTCGAGGGCTTTAATCCAGGATTTCTCCATCAGAGCCGATAAAGCTCCGTACAAAGTGCCTGCCGACAGGTTGAGCCGGCCCTTGGTCAATTTTTGCGTTTCCTGCATTATACCATAGCCGTGCAGAGGTTGGTGCAGGGCCAGTAAAATGTAAAAAACCGCTTCTGTAAGCGCAATGTTTTCGGATTTGTTCATAATTGTGTGTATTATTTCTTCGTGTGTATTATTTCTTCTTGATAAATTACATCGTCCTGATAAAATATGTTGTCTTGATAGATTACATCGTCGTGCAATGTACCGCTCGTCTTTATATCGTTTGACGATACAAAGATGCGCGATATATTTATATCTACCAAACTTTTTTGCAAAAAAATTCAGAAAAAAATTATTTCAGCTCTATGTGTCTGCTATTGTGACACTTAGAATGAATGAATAAATAAATGAATAAATGAATCAGCGAGTTTTCACTCCAACTCTTGCCACCATTCGGTAAATGATTGACCAGGATCGTTGAGATACACCACTTCGCCAATAAGTGGAGTCACCAGGGGAACAGGTTCAGATGATTGCCGGTTTAATTCGCTCAGACGAGTCAGCGGCTCGTTCCAGTGGTGAAAAGCCAGACTGAATTTGCCGGAATGCACCGGAAGAATTCGTCGGGCCTGAAGATCTTTGGCGGACAGAAGAACGTCTTCGGGAAAATTGTGAATGTTCCTCCACAAGGCATTGTACTGTCCGTTTTCCAAAACAGCCAGATCGAAATGGCCGTGTTTTTTTCCTATTTCTGCCACATGACTGCCATAACCTCCGTCACCCCCGATAAACAGACTATAGTTCGGTGTCTTAATTACAAAAGACAGCCAGAGTGTATTGTTTCTGGACAAAAAGCGGCCGGAAAAATGCCTCGAAGTTTCGGTATACAGGCTAATCTTATTGTCCAGCATCAGACTTTCGTTCCAATCCTTTTCGATTATTTTAGAAGCAGGATAGCCCCAATACGACAAATGCGAGCCGACACCCAAACCGCAAACCACCACTCCCACTTTGTGTTTGAGTTTTTTGATAGTCTTGTAATCCAGATGATCGTAATGATCGTGTGTAATCAGCAAATAATCAATGGAAGGCAAGTCTTCCACTTTGAACACAGCGCTCCCGGAAAAGGCCCTGAGCATACCCGGCACCGGAGAGGCCCTCCTGCCCAATACCGGATCGACCAGAAAACGCTTGCCCTCCAGCTGAAAATAATAAGACGAATGCCCAAACCACACCAGGAGGTTTTGTTCAGGGGGAAGATCTTTGATCCTGGTCTTTATCGAGGGTATTTTGACAGCCGGTCGTAAGTTCTTCTTGCTTTGAAAAAGGAACTTGGGAAAAATGCTTTTATTGCCGCTTTGTTCCACAAACATGGGCGTGTACTCCAAATTGTGAAAACGACCGTTCTTGTAATGCGCCGAAGCCTCTATCCGGGCCAAACGCTTGCCCGCAGGGGCTTTTCCGAATTGTGGTATTATCATCAGTATAAAAAGTAGCAACAACAGGGCCACAGTAAGGCCAACTAAACTCCATAGGGTTTTTCCGACAACTTTCATTCCTTAATAACGGCCGTTTTCCGAAAATATTTTATATTACTTTGTTGATAGAGAATACCGGTCATGGCCAATAACAGGCCCGATACAATCAGTATTGATTCTACAGAAATCAGATCGGCCAGCGGCCCAAACAACAAAATAGCCATAGGCATGGCACTGGCCGAAATAATCTGGACGATGGAAAAAACCCGGCCCATTTTGGAGGCTTCTGTATTTTCCTGTATAAAGACCGTTTCTGCTGTTGCGATGACAGGCATAAAGAATCCGGCTATACCCATAATAATCAGGTATACAACAAAGTTCCCGGCTACTCCCAACAAAGCAAAAGTCACTCCAAATGCCACCAGCGATACGGCTATAGTTCGAATTTTGTTTTTAAAATTGCCGTAAATCGAGACAAAAACACCTCCAACAATAGAGCCCGCGCTCCATACAATTTCGTTGGCAGAAAGCATCCATACGGAATTGCCAAAACTACGCTCAATAAGCAGGGGTGTAAGCACTGCCGCAGGCGTCAAAAGGAAAAAAGAAAAGCCGTAACATATAATTATTCTACGCAACAAGGGGTGTTTGAAAGCATAGCTGACTCCCTGTTTCAAATCATTGAGCATAGAAGCCGGTGCATCGCTGCGCAAGACTTTTTCCAGTTTTATAAAACAAAGAATCAGAATCGCAATCAAAGCTGTTACGACATCGAGCATAAAGGCCCATACAATAGTCAAGGAGCCAAGCACCACCCCTCCGACAGCAGGAGCCAGTAACATCAATATCGCTCCGAGAGTCTGGTTGATACCTTGTACCCTTGCGAGCTGTTCAGGAGGTACAAGCTGAGGATAAGCGGCATTTACGGCAGGACTGTGTACGCCTGCTCCAATGGAACGAACCACCGCCACTGCCAGTAAAAGTTCCAGGCGTTGAAAACCCGCCAAAAAGGCCAGAGCCAATCCCAAGGTTGCCAAGGCAATAAAAGCGTCGGCCAACATGATGAGATGCTTGCGGTTATAGCGGTCGGCCCATACCCCACCCCATAGAGAAATCACTACCTGAGGCAACATGGAACAAACCGTGGAGAGCATCATCCAGAGACCTGAGGATGTTTCCAGCGTAATATGCCATATGATGGCAAAAGCCACTACCGAGGAGCCAAACAAAGATACATTCTGACTAATCAGAAATAAAACGATTTGCTTGTTAAACAACGAAATAATCTTTTTGTCTTTCGCACTGCTCATACCATACCAGAAAAAAGGAAAGCCTCTTTTAAGAGCATGCAAAGATAATCAGCATTTTGGTTGCTAACGCAAAAATGACTGACTCAGGTAAAGAGCTTTAGTTTAGGCCGAAAATAAAGGGGAAGCCCAAAAGAACGAACAAGGTCCAGCATAAATAAACAGGCAGGTAACTCCCGATAACTGATTCAAGACCTGTCAGGGGCTTTTTCTTAGTAAGAATTTTAAAGATTTCGTACACTATCAAAAGCAAATGAACCAAAATCAAAAGATTAGAGCCCAGTACAGCCGTACGGTTGGGGGTAAAACCATATTCACTCAACCTGTAAATAATAGCCGACAAAGCAAGTACATCAATGACCAAACTAAGAATAAGTAAGACCAACAAACTATAGAGATTGAAAACTTGTCTTTTTTGTGTTTTGAGCTCCGAAACAGAAAATACAACCAAGGCCATCACCCCCAGGAGCATTAAATTGAATAACAACAGAAACTCTCTGTCGCCGTACAAATCCTTGCCTGTGATAAAAATACTCAAAAGGTAAGCCAACAAACTGATCAAAACCAGGGGACTGAATATGGAAGCAATAATCGGGGCTATCTTGTTGGCCAGGCTAGGATAATGCCTAAGGATAAAGGCAGCGACCACCGGTATAGATACAGCTCCTATAAGTACAATGTACTCGAAGTAAAAATTCTCAATATTCAGGTCTATCACCGAAAATAAGCCCAAAGTCATAGCCGTAAGGATTCCTCCGCTTATCACCAAAAGCGTAGAAAGAATGACCAAATCGCCGTTATGCCTCAGGTAGCCCATACGCAGACTCTTGTCCCTGAAATTGAAATCAATAAAAATTAAGCCATACAAACACCAGAGCATCAGTGGTAAATGAATATAAATCAAATTAATGACAGCGCTTTCTCTGTTTGCCGGCAATACATTCAGATATATCGCCGATAATATGAACAGGGCCAGGCTGAGCCAAACTTGCTCGGGCTTATAGACTTTTCGAATTGAAAAGGCATACATGGAAAGCCCAAATAAAACGATCAGGCCGGTATTTCTTTCAAAAAAAAGAAAATCTTTCCCTTCTAAATTCAGTATTTCCGGAATTTTAATCAACAAACCACAGCATACACAGATAAGAATCAGCCACAGGATGTTTTTCGGCAAAATGGGCAGGGCGGCTTGGGAATCCCTGGTTAGCAATGTTCCTTTTAAGCTCGTATAGCTTAGCCGGGCTTTCCAGAAAGCGGCCACGGGGCTGCCTGCCAGTTGGGGATAAAGCTCAAAAAAAGCTTGTTCAAAAGCTTCTTTGTCGGAACGGTAAAGAGCTTCCAACTGCTCTTCGCGCTCAATGTTGGCCAAAATTTTTTCTTTCATGGAATGATGCCGGATTTTAAAAGAATTTCTTCACCACCCACTTGTCCAGCGAAAAGCTGCCCGGACCAACCAGGCCTATGAACAAAAAAACACCTGCATAAAGCAAAGGCAATTCCTTGCGCATAAACGGATCGGAAGCGTGCACAACGAAAACAGCCACCAACATGGTAGTCAACAAGGGAATAACAGCATAGCGGGTAGTGAGTCCGAATATAAGCAGAACAGAGCACAGGAATTCAGCCAGCACTGCCAATATCAGGGAAGCGCTTGCCCCTATACCGATGGGATCGGGAAATTGTACGGGCCCCTCGCCTGTCAATAGTTGTAATTTCCCATAACCGTGTGTCAGCATCATGGCTGCCACAATAATACGCAAAAACAATAAGGCGGTTGAAACCAGGGCAGAATAATTGCCCGTGCTTAAAGTCCACTTGATAAACTTTTTCATAGTTGTTGTTTTAAAAACTGATTACCACTCTTTTTTTACGAAATTACTCAAATAGAATTTATCCTTGTCCAAAAGCTTTTGTTTCTCTTCGTTTTTCCACTCACCGAGTATATCCTTGGTACTAAACTCCGTCGGCTGATTATTCTTTCCCAGGCAGGAAGCAGCTATAATAAGTATCCCCAAAAGCAGGAGACTGTAATGTAATACTCTTTTCATAGCGGCATAGAAGTCAAAAATTAAGGAATAATTTAATAACGCATAAGCGGAACTTTTATTTCTTTCTCGCTATTACTTTATTCTTTTCTTTTAAAAAATATCTTTTTAGAAATCCCAGCGTTCAACCCAATCGAGCAGCACCTCCTGGCGCCATCTCGAAACAGTGCGGGCGCCCTGCCAGCTACCTTCAAACAAAGCAGGGTCTGTACAATCGGTATACCAATTATTCCCTAAGGTGTAGCTGCTTTGCTTTACAGCTCCGGGCCACTTGTTATCAACTATAAATTCTCCCCTGAGCCCGGATAAAGCTTCAATGTCCGAAGAAACAAGATAAGACAGCTTTTGTGCTTGTTTGGGGCAACAACGAACGGAATACATTCCATCGCCCAGGTAATAACCGATCAATTCCTGATTAGTGATGGAAAGTATGAAACAACCGGAATCCCGTTCTATGTCAAGCTCCGGCCCCTTAAAACGAATTTCCACTATGGAATAAACCGGCACCGTATCTTTGAGGCTCAGCGGATGCTCCAGCACAACACAGGGACTGTGTTTCATTTTCTCGAAGCTTCCGCCCCAGTGATCTGTTTCGGGCAAATCGGGATTGCCTTTCAGCAGGTAAAGCAGCGAAGGGGTATCTCCCATTTTTATACTTCCCCGGTAATAATTTTCAAAGGCAGCCCCCAGCTTGCCTCTGCCGGCAATATATCGGGAGAAGTACTGCTCATTTTTCAAATCAGCCCGGCTGTCCTTGTCCGAGAAAAATCCCCGATAGCTGGCATTGGCTTCTATAAACCAAAGATCCGGAAAATGAGATGCAATGTAAGCATAGCTGTTTGCGCTCCATTTTTTGTTGGGGCCTCCTATCCAGTAAATCCTAATCCTGGACTGTATATCAGGAGCGTCATGCAAGGCTTGGGCTAAATCGTCCAAACCGCCCCAAATCAAAATCCACAAGGGCTGTTCATTGTTGGCTCCGGCAGATTGTACAATCCAATCAGAACCTTCGGTAGCTGTAGTATAACCCTTATACGGAGCTGCTCCCCGGCGACCTTGCTTGCTGATTGACCGCAAATAGTCCGGATCAGGATAGCCCTGCAGTTGTTTTT
Source organism: uncultured Bacteroidales bacterium (assembly GCA_964575345.1). Taxonomy (GTDB): domain Bacteria; phylum Bacteroidota; class Bacteroidia; order Bacteroidales; family UBA1402; genus UBA1402. The sequence continues at coordinate 1,011 of CAZNQD010000032.1, read as the reverse complement.
GCAACTGGGGTAAATCTTTTTCGTAGAGAGCTATCATAGTTGAAATCTCCTCTTTGCTGCCCTCACCGTAGGATGGTGACGAAATCAAACCTTCCAGTTGAAATTCATTGCTGTACATCAGCAAATGAATCATGGACTGATTGTCGTCCGGGTCTGTACCGCCAATATCGGTGCTTACCAGAATGCGGGGTTTCGATTGTTGTACCTCAACGATTACTCTCTTGTATCTGGTCAGCGAGGGACTAGCCTTATCGCTGACAGCCAATACGATGTGCATGGTCCCCATTCGGACATTTTCCGGGGCAATAAACCAGGCTTCCTGCTTGTCTGAATCGTTTATTTTCAAAGGACTACCCGTCCTGGCCGTACTCATGGCAAAAGTTCCGGGTTCTCCGTACAAAAACCACTTGTATGAAAGGCTGTCTGCATCGGGATCGGAACTGCCCGCTGCGCTTAAATTCACCCGCTCCCCTGCTTGTACCCGAAGATACGATTCGTGCCCGAGTTTGGGAACCGGAGGGTGATTTGCCTGCTCATAGGTTTTGATTGTCCAATCCATCCGAGCTGAAAAATCATTTTGAAAATGTTCTCTCCAACGCCATATGGTTGCATGATTGCTGGTGTGCCAACGGCCATCGCTGCCCAGAACCTCGTCCATGGCATTGGTCCACAGCGGACGGGTTTCAGGCTCAAGAAACCATTTCTCAAATTTGGGCAGGTAATATTCGTAGCGACCGCCCCAGCTTCCCCAATCGGGATGTTCCGGATCACCCAGCCCATTATCTATCAAGAACATAAAGCTCGGAGAATCGCCTTCCATCAAGAATTTTATATCCGGGTATTGCTGTCCCAAAGGCCCTTTGTTTTGAATGTTGTTGTCCACCCAATTATTGTCGACCAGACTGAAATCGCCTCCGGGGCAACGGGCATGAAAGTAATCACCGCTGATTCCGCTCCAGGTGGCGTAATGATAGCCTCCGTAACGGTGAAAACCGGGACTGGCAATAGAAA
>CAZNQD010000031.1:0-23642 GCA_964575345.1 uncultured Bacteroidales bacterium | reverse complement strand
CCGGTATGGATACGGCCTCTCTTGGCGTATTTGAGAGCCTCGGCAGCCACGTCGATGTCTTTTTCGACCGAACGGGTCAGGGCACAAATGGTCGGCCAGGTAACGGCCTTGGAAATTTCTACCACCGATTTAAAATCGCCCGGGCTCGATATAGGAAAGCCCGCTTCGATGACGTCCACGCCCAGGGCTTCGAGGGCTTTGGCCACCTGAATCTTTTCTACCGTGTTCAGCTGGCAACCCGGCACTTGTTCGCCGTCGCGCAGGGTAGTGTCGAAAATAAAAACTTTGTCTGACATATTGAATAGTATTAAAATTAGTTCAAAAAAAAAGAGCTCCTCCTGTCTGGTAGCAAGAAGAGCTCTATATGTTGCGATCGTTGTTCTCTGATATATACACCTGTCTTACTACCTAACTTGTCAATAGTAGAATAGCAATTAGAATCAGGGAAATCAGAGCGGTGTGGATCATAGTTTGTTTTACTTGTGGCCGCAAATATAGTTATTTTTTATAAAATACAAGAGGTATGTTATTTTTTTTGATCAATGAACTGAATTTTGATGGCGTTCATCCCTTTGAGGCCTCGCTCTAATTCAAAATTAACCTGTTCCCCCTCTCTAATACCGGCATAGGCATTGCTGATATGAAAGAAATATTTTTCTACCGAATTGGCTTCTTTTATAAAGCCATAGCCTTTTTCATCGTTGAAATGCTCTACTCTGCCCTTTAAGACACTCTCTTCCTCGGCCTTTTTGGGAGTGGATACGGCAATGCTCTCTACATCAATGTCCGATTTGGCGCGACGTTCGGGAGGAGTATCGACTATACGCCCGTATTCGTCGACGTAGGCAATCATATCTTCGAAAGATTTATTGCCTGCATTGCTTTTGCGTTCTTCTTTGCGTTTCTGCTTTTCTATTTTCTTACGCTGTTTGTTTTTCTCTTGTTCTTTTTTGTTGAATGTAATCGCCATGTCTTTTGATAAATTGGTTGTAGCTGTCTTATTGTTATGAGTTGAATTTGATTGTTATAGATCTTATTGTTTTGCGAGAGCCAGTTTGTATTCCATTTTTAGCCGGGCAATTACTTCTTTTACACTGCTGATGCGGTCGGAGAGGTAGGCATTGGCTCCGGCAAAGGCATAGCCTTTCAACATGTTTCCCTTGGAGGCCTGATACAGAGCTTTGATGATGCAATAGGGACTCCTGGTATAATCGCAGGTTTTAATGCAATGATAAGGGCATCCCTTGGGCTTTTCGCTGCCCTGCTCCACTCCTTGTAAAAAGGCACCGCCAAAGGCTCTTCCCGGCAAACCCACCGGACTTTGAATTATTTTCAAATCTTGTTTCGACGATTGAATATATACCTTTTTGAAACTCTCCGAGGCATCGCATTCGTTTGTGGGAACGAAAATACTACCCATTTGCACGGCGGAAGCTCCCATTCTCATAAAACGCAACACATCCTCTCCTGTCGAAATGCCTCCTGCGGCAATAACCGGAATACTTTTTTGACCACGGTATCTTTCGGTAACAGCCAACACTTCGGGAACCAATTGTTCCAGGGCATACTGCTCGTCGTCAATTTGTTCTTTTTTGAATCCCAAATGCCCTCCGGCTTTGGGCCCCTCCACCACTATGGCATCGGGCAAATAATTGTAATTCTTTTGCCATTTCTCACATAGAATGGATGCTGCGCGGGCAGAAGAAACAATGGGTGCCAATTGAGTTTGGCTGTCTTTGCTTAAATAAGAGGGCAAATCGAGAGCTAAACCAGCTCCGGCAAAAATGATATCGGCTTTTTCCTCGATGGTGGTTCGCACCATGTCGGCAAAATTAGACAAGGCCACCATAATATTTACACCAATGATTCCCCTGGTTTTTTCACGGGCTTTGCGTAATTCTTCGCGAAGCCCCCAGATGCAATTTCTGAGGTAATCGCCGGGGTGTTTTTTGTACAACAGCCCCAGGCCTGCACAGGAAATAACTCCAATGCCTCCCTCATTGGCCACAGCAGCAGCCAGACCCGAGAGAGAAACACCCACTCCCATACCACCTTGAACAAGGGGCAAATAAATTTGCCTGTTTCCTATTAAAAATGATTTTAACATCCGACAAAATATGAACGAAACCTATTACAGTGCTTCGTGTGAAAAATATTAACCCAGGCTGCTATTGAAATCAACGAAATACGACAGGATTTGTCAGATCAGGGAAAAAACAAAGCAACATCGTGCACGAGTTCCATAAAACTTTGAAACTATGGGCAACAAAGATACGGTATTTATTCGGGCAAAACTAAAAACCACTGTAAACAATTGTTTACAGTGGTTTTAAAAAGAGTGTGTTTCTTATTATTTTATTTCACCTCCTCAAAATCTACATCAGTCACATTGTCCTCTTTGCCGGCGTTTTGCGAGGCATTTTCCTGAGGAGCTCCCTGGGGTTCCTGAGCTGAGCCGGGCTGGGCGTTGGATTGATTGTACATTTCCTGCGATGCGGCCTGGAAGACCTTGTTGAGTTCGGCTGTGGCAGCATCGATGGCAGCTACATCCTGAGCTTTGTGAGCGGCTTTGAGCTTGTCCAGGGCAGCCTGAATTTCGGCTTTTTTGTCGGCCGGCAATTTATCGCCCAGTTCTTCGAGTTGTTTTTCGGTCTGGAAGATCATACTGTCGGCGGTATTGAGCTTGTCGATGCGTTCTTTAGCTTTGGTATCGGCTTCGGCATTGGCCTGGGCTTCTTCTTTCATGCGCTGAATGTCGGCATCGGTCAATCCGCTGGAAGCTTCGATACGAATGCTTTGCACTTTGCCTGTAGCCTTGTCTTTGGCAGAAACATTAAGAATACCGTTGGCATCGATGTCAAAAGTAACTTCGATTTGAGGCGTACCGCGACGGGCGGCAGGAATGCCGTCCAGATGGAAACGTCCGATGGTTTTGTTGTCTTTGGCCATGGGGCGTTCACCCTGCAGTACATGAATTTCGACCGAAGGCTGGTTGTCGGCAGCCGTAGTAAAAACTTCGGATTTCTTGGTCGGTATAGTGGTGTTGGATTCGATGAGTTTGGTCATGACGCCTCCAAGGGTTTCGATACCCAGCGAAAGAGGTGTTACGTCGAGCAACAGCACGTCCTTGATATCGCCTGACAAAACGGCTCCCTGGATGGCAGCGCCCACGGCAACCACTTCGTCAGGATTGACACCCTTAGATGGGGTTTTGCCAAAGAATTTTTCTACCAGGTCCTGAATGGCGGGAACACGGGTGGATCCACCCACCAGAATAACTTCGTCTATATCGGCAGCCTTGAGTCCCGCATCGGACAAAGCCTTGCGGCAGGGTTCAACACAAGCTTGTATGTATTTATCGGCCAGTTTTTCGAACTGGGCACGGGTCAGTTTTTTAACCAGGTGCTTAGGTATACCATTTACCGGCATTATATACGGCAGGTTGATTTCGGTAACATTGGAGCTGGAAAGTTCAATCTTGGCCTTTTCGGCAGCTTCTTTGAGACGTTGCAGAGCCATGGGGTCTTTGCGCAGATCTACGTTTTCGTCTTTGATAAATTCTTCGGCCAGCCAGTCAATGATAACCTGGTCAAAGTCGTCACCGCCCAGGTGAGTGTCGCCGTTGGTGGATTTCACTTCGAACACGCCGTCGCCCAATTCCAGGATGGAGATATCAAAAGTACCACCACCCAGGTCAAAAACGGCGATCTTCATGTCTTTGCTCTTTTTGTCGAGTCCATATGCCAAAGCGGCAGCAGTAGGCTCATTGACTATACGTTTCACCCTGAGTCCGGCAATCTCACCGGCTTCTTTGGTGGCCTGACGCTGAGAGTCGTTAAAGTAGGCCGGCACAGTAATGACTGCATCGGTCACTTCCTGTCCAAGATAATCCTCGGCTGTTTTCTTCATTTTTTGCAGCACCATGGCCGATATTTCCTGAGGCGTATAGCTTCTGTCTTCGATCTGTATGCGGGGGGTGTTGTTTTCGCCCCTGTTGACGGTGTAGGCCATGCGTTTTACGTCGGTCTGGACATTGTCGAAACGTTCCCCCATAAAACGTTTGATGGAAGAAACAGTGTGTTTCGGATTAGTAATGGCCTGTCGTTTGGCCGGATCACCCACCTTGCGTTCACCGCCATCGATGAATGCTACCACAGAAGGAGTAGTCCGCTTACCTTCGCTGTTGGCTATCACTACCGGATCGCTGCCTTCCAGTACGGCAACACATGAATTAGTGGTTCCTAAGTCTATTCCAATGATTTTTCCCATAATATAGTTTTTTATTCGTTTGAAAATTTTCTTGTTCTTTGTTTGTGAATCTTTGTTGATAATCAGGCTATTTTTTGACAATCACCCATTCTTTGTCAAAAGTCGTGCCATACAGTCAACAGGACAAAAAAATGCCGAATTGCGACAGAAGCACTGACAATTCGGCAGAATAGGTTAAAGCAGAAGGAATTTAGTCGTTCATAGAAGCTAAGAACTCTTCGTTGCTGTCTGTTTTTTCAAGACGGTCTTTCAAAAATTCCATAGCTTCGATGGGGTTCATGTCCGCCAAATAACGACGTAAGATCCAAAGTCTGTTCAGGGTGACCTGGTTGAGCAGTAAATCTTCGCGACGGGTGCTGGATGCCAGAATATCAACGGCCGGATAAATCCTTTTGTTGGACAAGCGGCGGTCGAGCTGCAATTCCATGTTGCCGGTGCCTTTGAATTCTTCAAAAATAACTTCGTCCATTTTGGATCCGGTTTCGGTAAGCGCTGTGGCAATGATGGTAAGACTGCCTCCGTTTTCGATGTTGCGGGCTGCTCCAAAAAAACGTTTGGGCCTGTGCAGGGCGTTGGCATCGACACCTCCCGACAAGACCTTGCCCGAAGCGGGCGACACCGTATTGTATGCTCTGGCCAGTCGGGTGATGGAATCGAGCAGTATCACCACGTCGTGTCCGCATTCAACCATTCGTTTGGCTTTTTCGAGCACTATGCCGGCAATCTTGACATGCCGGTCGGCCGGTTCGTCAAAAGTGGAAGAAATGACTTCGGCATTGACACTGCGGGCCATGTCGGTGACTTCCTCGGGACGTTCGTCTATGAGCAGGATGATCATAAAGACTTCCGGGTGATTGGCAGCGATGGCGTTGGCAATGTCCTTTAATAACACCGTTTTGCCTGTTTTGGGTTGAGAAACAATCAGGCCTCTTTGCCCCTTGCCTATGGGCGAAAACATATCAACTACCCTGACCGAGGTGTTGGCAAAGGCTTTTTTGCCTGTAAGGTTGAATTTTTCTTCGGGGAACAGGGGGGTTAAATGATCGAAGGATAAACGGTCTCTTACGTAAGAAGGATCGCGTCCGTTGATTTTTTCGACCCGCACCAGCGGAAAGTATTTTTCTCCCTCTTTGGGCGGACGGATGGGCCCCAGGACCATATCTCCGGTTCTCAGCCCGAATAACTTGATTTGCGATTGTGAAACATAAATATCGTCGGGGGAGGACATGTAATTGTAGTCGGAAGAACGCAGGAAACCGTAGTTTTCGGGCATAATTTCCAAACAACCGCTACCCATCAGGATGCCCTCGAATTCAAATTGTTTTTCTTCTTCGGTTTTGGGCGGACGTTGATTTTTGAAGTTGGGATTGTTCTGAGCGTTGCCCTGGCCGTTGTTACCCTGGTATTTTTGTGGACGATTGGGGTTGTAAGCATCCTGTGTTTTAGGAAGTAAGCCTGCCAGCCTCCGGGCTTCGATCAAAGCTTCTTCGTCTGCAGTCTGCAGGGAGGGCTTCTCTTCGGTGCTGATTTGAGTGCTTTCGGTGATTACTTCTTCTATATCGGCGTTTTCTTCGTACAAGGCTTCTGCCTGTGTATCTTGGGGAACATGTCTGTCTTCCCGGGCCTGTCTGTTTTCGGTGGTAACTCCGGCCTCAGGTACCTGACCGCTTAGGGAAGAAACTCCGGCCTCAGAAGCCTGTCCGCTTAGGGGGAATATTCCGGCCTCAGGAGCCTGTCCGCTTTCTCCGGCTTGCCGGTTTTCTTCTTTTTTATGTCTGGCAGTACCGCGTTTGTGTTGCCGGTGGCTCACGACGCTCTCTTTTGGCTCTGTGTCGCTCTTTGGCTGTATGGCTTTATTCTCCTCCTGAACGATTTGAACATCTTGATCTCTTTTTGTTTCGGGAGCTTTGAAAGCTTCGCTCTTAGGGCTTGCTTCCTGCACCTGCGAAGTGTTAACATCAGATTCCAGGGGACGTCCACTACCTGACTTTTTTCCCTTGGGCCGTCCGGGCTTCTTGTGTTTTTGCTGTTCGCTTTGCGGTGTACTATTGCTTTGAGGGGCAGCTTCTTTTTGCGGCACAACTTCTTTTTGTGGTACAAGCTCTTTTTGTTGTACAGAGCCTTGCTGAGGCACGGAGCCTCTTTGCTGTAAAGAATCTCTTCGATCTGAGGCCTGATTGGCAATATTCCTGCTCAGTACTTCTTTTTGTATAACATCCAGATCGGTCACAGGCAAAGCAGAAGAGGCTAAGTTCTTTTCTTGTTGTATCTTTTTGGAAAAGTCAGCTGGACTATTTTCTTTGGCATTATCCTGCCTGCTGTTTTTGGGAATTCGTTTGCGTTTGCGACGCTCATCGGTACCACTTTCTTTCATTTGGGCCATGGTACGGCTGGCCGACTGAAGTGCCTGTTCATCCAGAATGGCGTATATCAAAGCTTCTTTGGAAGAACTGTCCACTTTCTTAATATTAATGGATTTGGCAAGCTCTATGAGCTCTTGCAAACTCTTTGCATTGAGTTGCACAATATTGTAGTTGGGCATAAAGGAAATAAACTATTGTTTTTGATGATGTAAGGCAGAGATGCCTTCATGAGGAAACAGCCGCAAAGATAATTAATTTATTTGTTTTGACAAAATAAACGATAATATTACCGGGCAGGGCTATTAAAATACATTAAAGCAGGCTAAAACAACAAATATGTTTTGTTGAGTCAGTTACACGATAGCGATGATCAATGCGCTCCCCAAGCACCCAGACAATGTCCCGGCCGGACAACAGAAGCCAGGAAGATTCTTTTTGAAAGATATTTTTTTTGGCATCGCAAAAATAATCACTGAGCAATTTATGCCCCTTCATTCCCAAAGGTACAAAACTGTCCCCGGGCATTGGCCTGCGCAAAAGCAGGGGAAAGCTTAGTTTATCGGCATCCAGGCAGGCACAGGAGGGCGAACGGGGGAAGGCTTCGCCGGCTTCCAGAATCGACATCTTCAGATTTACAGGCTCAGTCCAGCAAGACACTCCCTCTTTCAGTTCATAAACTGCCGGGTCCGGGGCTGTTGTTTCGCTCAGCAAAAAATGCCCCCGGTCGAGCAAAAGACGATGAGTGTCCGAAAAATACTGCCTGCCGCTCTGCCCCATTCTCCTTGTCCAGATTTGTTCTACGCTGCGGAAATCAAAGCCGTAGCCGGACAGCCATTCATAAAGGATGTCTTCGGCCAGGGGCTCTTGCTCCAGGGCTGAGATACTGAGGCTGGTATATTCCTCCTTGTGGCGTTCTGCCGGTTTTTCTTTAAAACCACATTGTTCGTCCCGGATAGAGTACTTCAGGTTTAGTCTGTTCATTGCCTCGGCAATTGCCTGCTCATAAAGAGCGGCCGGAGCGGCCAGGTGTTGCATGCTGCGAAGTATGGCTGCGGCAGCAGAAGGCTCTATGCTTTTGAGCAAAGGCAGCACTTGATGGCGTATTTTATTGCGCCGGTAAACCATTTCCTCGTTGCTGCTGTCGGTGACAAACGAGTGTTTTTTCTGTTTCAGCCAGGACAAGATTTCCTGCCTGTCCACGCAAAGCAAAGGCCTGATAACCTTGCCCTGAAGGGGGCTGATGCCCTTAAGTCCGCGGATTCCGCTGCCACGCAAAAGATTAATGAAAAAAGTCTCTATGCTGTCGTCGATGTGATGTCCTACGGCTATTTTGGCGGCTCCCGTTTTGGACAGCATTTTATGGAAATAGTCGTAGCGCAGTTCCCGGGCAGCCATCTCGATGGAAACTGACTTGTTTTTTGCATAGGCAGTAGTATCGACACGCTCCACATACAAAGGGACGGAACGCTCCCGGCAGTAATCCACGACAAAGGCTTCGTCACGGAGAGCTTCCTCTCCTCTAAGCTGAAAATTGATATGTACAGCCACACAGCTATAGCCCAGACTAAGCAGCACATCCAACAGAGCAAGGGAATCTGCTCCACCGCTGAATCCCACCAGAACCTTGTCCTGTTTTTTCAGCAAATGTTGCTCCTCAATAAATGAGTTAACTTTCTTAAGCAAGTCCATAATTGGCTGTCTTTATTCCATGCTGGCAAAGGTAGAAAAAACATCCGATATGCCCTTTGGCTTACCCAAGTATGAAAATAAACTTGTACATTTGCGGGTTAAAATTTTGCACATCTATGATTGAACGTATTGAAACACTCTTGAACGAAGTGGATACCTGGTCGGCTCAGGGCCTGAAAGAACTCGATGATTTGCGCGTCAAATACCTTAGCAAAAAAGGAGAAATCAGTCAATTGTTCAACGACTTCAGGCTGGTACCCGGCGAACAAAAAAGAGTGGTCGGACAAAAGCTGAACGAACTCAAAGACAAAGCCCAACAACGCTTGAGTGACCTGAAAGAACTGCTCGACAATCAGAAACAAAACAATCAGAATTTCGATTTAAGCCGCAGTGCCTATCCCCACCCGCTGGGGACACGTCATCCTTTGTCGATTGTAAGGAACGAAATCATACGTATTTTTTCGATGTTGGGCTTTACCATAGCCGAAGGCCCCGAAATCGAAGACGACTGGCATGTGTTCAGCTCGCTGAATTTCCCGCCTGAACACCCTGCCAGAGATATGCAGGACACTTTTTTTATAGAAAAAAATCCCGATCTGGTTTTGCGCACCCATACTTCGTCGGTGCAAACCAGGGTGATGGAAAAGACCAGCCCTCCCATCCGCATTATTTGCCCGGGCAGGGTTTACCGCAACGAAGCCATTTCCTACCGGGCGCATTGTTTCTTTCATCAAATAGAAGCTCTCTACGTGGACAAAGACGTCTCTTACGCCGATCTGAGGCAATTGCTGGAATATTTTTGCAAGGAAATGTTCGGAGAAGAGACCAAAATCCGACTTCGCCCATCCTACTTTCCCTTTACGGAACCATCGGCCGAACTGGATATTTCCTGCAACATCTGCCACGGCAAAGGCTGTCCCTTTTGCAAGCACACCGGCTGGGTAGAAATTTTGGGTTGCGGCATGGTCGATCCCAACGTACTCGAAAATTGCGGAATCGACAGTTCCGTCTACAGCGGTTATGCCTTGGGTATGGGTATTGAACGCATTACCAATCTCAAGTATCAGGTAAAAGATTTGCGTATGTTCTCCGAAAACGACATTCGCTTTCTGGAGCAATTCCGGGCTGCCTACTAATGACTCTTCAGGAACGTTACAAGCTGGTAATAGACTGGTTTTCGGCAAACATGCCCGAGGCTCGTACCGAATTGGAGTTCCGCAATCCCTACGAATTGCTGGTGGCTGTCATTTTGTCGGCTCAGTGTACCGACAAAAGGGTGAATACGATTACCCCGGCCTTTTTTAAGGCTTTTCCCGATGCGGAAGCTTTGGCTCAAAGCAATACTGAAGAGGTCTTTGAATACATCCGCAGCTGTTCTTACCCCAACAACAAAGCAAAGCATCTGGTCGGGATGGCTCAGACTCTTTGTGAACAATTCGGGGGAAAAGTGCCAGCCAGTATGGAAGAGCTGCTACGTTTACCCGGTGTGGGGCGCAAAACAGCCAGCGTCATTCTGATTTGTGCTTTCAACAAGGCTGCCATGCCTGTAGACACTCACGTTTTCAGAGTAGCCAATCGTTTGGGACTTACACCCGGAGCCAAAACACCCGAACAAAGCGAAGTCTTGCTGATGAAGCATTTTCCTGAACACTTGCTTGGTTTGGCCCATCATTGGCTTATTCTGCACGGACGTTACGTCTGCCAGGCCCGCAAGCCCAATTGCCCGGAATGCGGTCTGACTTCCTGCTGCCAGTATTTCAATAAAAAATAATCTTACTCAAGCTTGCTGATTGAGTAAGATTTTGCATATTTATACCCGAATGATTAATACTGAAAAACATGATCATCGGTATCCCCAAAGAAATCAAAAACAACGAGCACCGGGTGGCTATGACGCCCTCGGGCACTAAAACCCTGGTAAATAACGGGCATCAGGTGTACATACAGGCAGGAGCCGGAGTAAACAGCGGTTTTGCCGACGATGAATACCTCGAACAGGGAGCGCAGCTTCTTCCTTTCATCGAAGATGTCTATGCACGTGCCCAACTGATAGTTAAAGTCAAGGAGCCCATTGCTCAGGAGTATTCTTTAATAAAAAAAGATCAGATCGTCTTTACTTTTTTCCATTTTGCCAGTTCCGAAACACTGACCAATGCCATGATCAAAAGCGGGGCTGTGTGTATTGCCTACGAAACGGTGGAAACCGCCGATCACCAATTACCCTTGCTGATACCCATGTCGGAAGTAGCCGGCAGGTTGGGCCTGCAGGAAGGCATGATGTATCTGGAGAAACACCGGGGCGGCAAAGGCATACTGCTGGGCGGAGTTCCGGGCGTAAAGCCGGCCAAAGTGCTGGTACTCGGAGCCGGCATAGCAGGCACAGCGGCAGCTAAAACAGCTGCAGGCATAGGCGCCGATGTCTGCCTTTGCGACATATCACTGTCCAGGCTTACCTACCTCGACGATATTATGCCCAAAAACATCAAGACGCTGATGTCGAACGAATACAATATCCGTCGGGAATTGCCCGATACCGACCTTGTCGTAGGCGCTGTCTTGCTGCCCGGACGCAAGGCCCCGAAACTGATTACCCGTGAAATGCTCAGCCTGATGCAGCCTGGCTCGGTGCTGGTGGATATTTCGATTGATCAGGGTGGCTGTTTCGAAACTTCCCGTCCCAGTACACACGAAAATCCCACTTATGTGGTGGACGGGGTCATCCATTATACGGTAGCCAACATTCCCGGAGCAGTGTCGATGACTTCTACCAAAGCCCTGACCAACGCTACCATACCTTATGTGTTGCAACTGGCCGACCTGGGCTGGGAAGAAGCCTGCCGGCAAAACGCCGCGCTTCGGGCCGGGCTCAATGTGGTAAAGTCCCGGGTGACCCACCGGGGTGTGGCCGAAGCTTTCGGTATGGAATACCGGGAATGGACTTTCTAAGTAATTCTGTATAAGCTTCTTTTCTTATCCGGGCATCAAATCGGTTAAATGTATTCCGATTGTTTTTCTTAATCCTCAGTAAAAACCAGGCCGCTGACCTCTTTGAGGACACTGCTTTCCTGCCCTTCGGCCAGGGGAATCTTCAGATTATGAAAGCTGGAGTTGTGCACATCCTGTAAATACATGGCCGGACGCGGGTCTTCTTCCGTAAAGCTTACATCGAGGTTGCGGATACTGAGCTTATCGATGTGACGCAAAAACAAAGTCGAGGCGGGCAAAGCTCCAAACATGGAAGGCTCCGGGTAGGACTTTTCCTTTTCGGGTGCCTGTATTCCGGCCCATTCTTTGTTGCCGCCTCCTCTCTGGACTATACGGACATCACTGATGCTGACCTCTTCGATTTTGGCTCCGGGTATGCCGCTGATTAAAATACAGGCAAAGCGGGAATCTACGTTGAAGCAATTCATATTACTGATACTAATCCGCCTCATGCTTCCGACGGCTTTGCCCTGCGGGCTGCGCATCCTGGCACCCAAACGCAAAAAGATGGCCGGATTGACAATATTGCGCATAGTAATATTTGAAATTACAATGTCTTCCATTACTCCTCCGTCGACAGTTTCGAGGGCCAGGCCCCGGCAACGGTCAAAAAGGCAATTGCTGATGACAATATTACGGAAACCTCCGCTGGATTCGGTGCCGAACTTGATGCGTCCGGTGGTAAAGTCCTGATCGGGTGCCTGAGGTTCATCCATCTGGTAAGTACCGTCTATCATGCTGCCCTGATCGTAGCCGCTGACCATACAATTGCTGATATACACGTTCTCGGTGTCTTTGTAATAGCCCAGCGCGTAGCTGGCCTTGAGCACTATGGCATCGTCCCAGGGGGCATTGACGCTGCAATCACTGATGCGTACATTGCGGCAGGCGTCAATATCGAAGCCATCCCGGTTGGTATCCACCTTAACGCCCCGGATACCGAGGTTTTCGACCCCGGTGGCCAGCAGGGCAAAATGCCCGCATCGAATCATGCTAATATCCTGAATGTCTACATTGACGCATTCTTTAAGAGCGATGGCCTTGTTGGCGGCTCCGGGCAAACGACTTTCTTCGCGGCTCAGTCCGTAACCGTAAATGCTGCCAAAACCGCTGATCCGGATATTTTTCAGGCCTATGCCCCAGATGAGGCTGTTTTGCCAATGGCTGTGCCCAAAATCCTGAAAAGCACTGTGCGGATTGGGTTCCGCGGGATCATAGCCTTCATCGGCCGAGGGGCTGGCCGCTTTTAAAACCGCTCCTTCGTCCAGATACAAATGAATATTGTCCCTGAGGCGAATAGAATACGAAAGGTAAGTACCGGCAGGAAAAAAGACGGTACCCCCTCCTGCCCGGGAGGCCGCTTCGATGGCCTGGTTGATGGCCGGAGAATCAATGGTTTTGTCGTCGCCTTTGGCACCAAAATCCCTTACGTTGTAATTGGCAAAAACAGCCGGACTGATCAACAGACCAATCAACGAGGCTAAGATAATTCGGTAAACTTTCATGCTTATAGGTTTTTGTCCGATTGTTGAAACAAGGCCGGCAACATAAAGGCGTTGTAATCGCTCTGTCTGTTTTGCCGGTAGATGCAATAATAATAAGTAGAATTGGCTTGCAACGGGTTGCGGGCCACCATGACGGGAGTATCGGTTTTCTTGCCGGAGTTCCAGAGCATCAGCGGATTGTCCATGCTGCGGGCGTCGGCCAGACGAGTATAGGTATCCATAGGGGCTACGCCCATCATCACCCTGAGACTGGTGCTTGAGCCGTAATAAACGGTGAAGGTATTGTTTTCGCGACTGAATACATTATTGGGGCATTGTTCGGGCCGAAAAAAGAGCTCTCTTTCGGCGGGATCATTCGATCCCGAACAACCTCCGTATGTCCAGACCAGGCTGGTATTATTTGGCAATTCAGTGGTCTTGAGTTCTATAATCAGACCATTGCTGTGTTGCAGGGGCCTTATTTCGAAACGCAGGTTTTTGGTGCCGGGAAAAGGATCTTGAAATTCCATGACCCAGCCTTTGGAACCGGGATAAATGTTGGCCTTGCGGGCATCGCTCAACCAAAGAGATTTATCTTCCGTCATCAGGCCAAATTTGAGATAACCGGCCGTTTCGGGCATAAAGAAGCCAAAATCGCCGGCTCCGTAGGCAAACACGCCAACACCCTCTTTGTCTCCTCTTAATAGCCATTTTTCGCTTTTATAGACCGACAGGCCTTTGGACTTGCTGAGCGTTTTTTCTTCGGAGGCAGACTTTTGGTTATCACTGCTATTAGGCGCCTTTTCTGCAGCCCCGGCTATAGGATGGCTTGCCGGTCTGGTTTGGGTTTGGGTTTGGGTTTCGAGTTGGCTTAAAGTAGTGACTTCCTTCCGCCCGGCTGCTGCACTGAGTTCTAACTGAGCTTCTCCCCGGATGCCTTCGGCTTTGGCCCTGATCGTAATCTTGCCCTGATTGTCTTTGGCTCTGACAATAGCGATACAGCTGCCCTGATAGGCCGTTTTTTCGGGGACAACATACATTTCGTGGTTTTGGGGATTGGCATTGCCTGTTGCCACCAGGCGGCCGGCACCCTGTACTTCGAATTGGATCAGATGATCGGCAGTGGCACAAGCTATACCTTTACTGTCTACCACCGTTGCCCTGACCACAGCTACCTCGTCCCAATCATTGCTCAGAACCTGCCTGTTGCTGCTCAGAATAATTTTATCGGGCGCACCGGCTGTATCATAAATGGTTTCGGCTACCTGTTTTCCCTGATTATAGCCAACTATTTTGCATTCTCCGGGACGAAAGCTCAGACGATATGCCGCCGGTGCAGCATGCTTATCCATGGCTTTACGGCCCTGCGAAACACCGTTCAGAAAAATTTCTACTTCCTCACAATTGGAATAGACTTCCACCCAGGATTGATCGTAAGTGTCCAGATCTATGGGTGTCCAGTCGGAAACCCAATAGCCGGCTCCGTTGTTGTCTGATTTGCGGACCATGGCCACCATGGGTTCAGCAGTCCACCAGCTTTTGCGCTGCAGCCCCTGTGGTTTGGCTTCGGCGGTGATATCAAGCAGCGAAATGGTATACATTACGTTTGGCCAGAGGGCTTCGCCCAGATAGTCGATACCTGTCCACAAGAATTGTCCGCACATATAGGGTTTATCCCTTAAGACCAGCCAGGAAGCTATATCGTGAATGTTTTCGGTGCCAATGACTGCTTTTTCGGGATGGGCCTCGCGATAGGCCACCAATTCTTCTACCCGGTAGTTTTGCCCCACCACATCCATCATATCGGCAAAGCCGTTTTGATACACTCCCGAACTGTTGGGACGGAACAAGGCCATGGTCACCGGCCGGCTGCCGTCGTACTTGTGGACGCAATCCTGCTGGTTTTTGTATTTGGCAAAACCATCGGGATTGTTCAGATTGTCACGGATCTCGTTGCCTACACTGAAAATCACCACCGAAGGATGGTTGCGGTCACGCAATACCTGATCGCGGGTATCGGCATACCACCATTCATTGAAGAAAAGATTGTAGCCTTTTTCGGCGTGATTCTTGGCTCCCTGCCAGGTGTCGAAAGATTCGTTCATCACCAGAAAACCCATGCGATCGCATAAATCCAGAAATTCCGGTGCTACGGGATTATGGGCAAGACGGATGGCATTCACGCCCAGTTCTCTGAGTCTTTCGAGCCGGTATTCCCATAAACTCAGGGGAACTGCTGTACCTACGGCTCCTCCGTCGGAATGCAGGCATACCCCGTACATCTTGGTGTTTTTTTCGTTGAGAAAGAAACCTGCTGCCGGATCAAAGCGAATACTGCGAATTCCGGTGGTCACTATTTCGGTATCCAGCAATTCTTTGGCCTTGTACAAAGATACCTCAAGCGTATAAAGTGCCGGATCTTCGATACTCCAAAGCCTGGGTTTTCGCACACTCAGGTTTTGATCAATACGGCCTGTTTCGCCGGCTTTGACTGCCTTCAGCTTGCTGCTGCTCTTACTGACTTCCTTGCCCCCGGCATCTTTGAGTACACTTACAACCTCAACATCAGCGCTTTGATCTCCGTCGTTCTTAACATCAATCTGTACATTGAGTTCTGCCCGTTCTGAACTGACTTTGGAACTACGCACAAACACACCCCATTGCGGCAAATGCACGGGCGACTTCAAAGTCATCCTGACGTGACGGTTTATGCCCGAACCGGTATACCAGCGCGATGCCGGCTGTATGGCATTGTCCACCCTGACACTCAATTGGTTGTTTCCGTCAAAACGGAGGTGATCACTCATATCGTACGAGAAACTCACATAACCGTTGGGACGCTTGCCCAGCAAATGTCCGTTGATATAAACTTCGCTGTTGGCCATGACTCCGTCGAATTCTATAAATACCCGTCGACCTTCGTAAGCGGCCGGCAGCTGAAATTCTTTACGATACCAGGCGATTCCGGTAGGTAAATAGCCTCCTCCCCTGCCGCTGGGATGGTATTTGTTGTACTTGCCTTCTATGCTCCAGTCGTGTGGCAAATCCAGCTGCCGCCAGCCTTGTTGTACGATAAATACCGAATCTGCCGACAGATCACTCAGGCAAAACTCCCAGTTTTGGTCCATAGATATAGTCAGACGTTCCGCTTGGAGAGAACTACATACAACAGCCAGCATCAACAATCCGAATATTCGTTTTAATCTGTTCATTTTCTGTATTAATTTTTTTGAATTATTCGTTTGAACTCTTCTGCCACAATGGCAGCGTTCATTTTGGCTCCCAATTCGGAGGTATGGGTATGGTCTCCGTAATACAAGGTATTAACAAAGTTTTTGCCCAACACATCGTACTTGTCGCAAATCAATTTGTTTAAATCGATAAAATAAGCACCTTCTATGCTCCCGGCCGCCTGTTGTGCCCAAAGAGCGTACGTCTGGTCGTTACGGCCCACTTTGCCGTCCTGCCAAAGGTTGCGGGGAATCAGGCTGCAAACTACCGGAATAGCCTTTTTATCGAGGACATCCTGGATATAGCGACGCATATACCAACCGTACGTGTGCACCAAAAGGGTATCGCCGGTGCTTTCCATCACAAAAGACTCCGCCTGGTCGCCGTTGCCTTTGAGGGTGGCCCGGGCGCGGCCGCGGTGAGGTTCACCCCCGTCGTTGTGTCCGAATTGTATCAGGACGTAATCTCCTTCCTCTACTACATCCAGCACCCTTTGCCATAGGCCTTCTTCAATAAAGGTTCTGCTGCTGCGGCCGCCCAGGGCGTGGTTCTCGACCGAGAAGGAATCGGGATTCAAAAAGTCTCCCAGAAAGTTACCCCAGCCCCATTGTCCGTTGCGGCCGCTGCCGTCGGAATTGCGTACAGTGGAATCGCCGATGGTAAATACCACCGGTCGTCTGCCTTTGCGGCTATGCCCAGGCACCTTAAGTCCGTGATTGTTTTCAATTTTTTCTTCAAAAATGGGAGCGCTTGTGTTGAAGAAATGGGTATAAAACTGTACGGCGGAATCGTTCATTTTGGGATGAAAGTTTTCCAACAGCCTCAACACTTCGGCACCGGCTAATAAGACGGGACCGTAGCTGTGAGCTGCGTAAGGGCTGACAGGCCTGTGGGCATAAAAAGCCGCATCAAAGCCCATACCGGTGCCTACGCAGGTGCCCTGTACCATGCCTTGTGCATCCACTTTGTCTGCGACAGCATTCCAGGCCAGCAAAACAACCGGGCCGTAAGCCTGCGCATCTATCCAGCCCCGGTTGATGGATTTGGCAATAGCATAGCAAAAAATCGCAGAAGCCGAAGTTTCCGGATACGTTTCGTTTTTGTCGAGCAACTGATGCCATAATCCCTCGGGAGACTGCAGCGCTGCCAAAGCCTTGATCTGAGTTCTGAGCATATCTAAAAGATAGGCTCGCTGAGGATGCGATTCGGGCAACACCTCCAACATTTCGACCAGGGTCATCAGTGCCCAGCCGTTGGCCCTGCCCCAAAAAAAGTCGGGGTGACTTTCCATGCCTTCTACCCAGGCATGTCTGAATAAACCCTGCCCGGGAACAAACATTTTTTCGGCAAAAAGCTTAAACTGACGACAGGCCTCGTCGTAATAACGCCGGTCGGAGTTAAAACTGCCCATTTGTACCAAAGCTGGCAGGCTCATATACAAATCGTCGAGCCAGACGGAATTGAAAAAGGGGCGGTTACGCGATAACGTTCCGTCGGACAGGCGGGACTGCTTATGCATGATGTAATCGATGTAGTTATTTATAACAGGCTTCAGGTCGGTATCGGGCATGAGCCGGGCTGCTTTTATCATGGAGGCACACATGGAACCGCAGTCGTCGAGGGCTGCAGGTTGAAGCATTTGACTAAGCTGGCCGTCCACCTGTCGGCCTTCTTCTATTTGCTTGCTGAAATAAGGGGCTATTTCGGCGAGAAAGCGGAATCGCTCCAACGTATAATCACTAAAACGTTGATCATTTAAGGCTTGCCCGGCCGACAACATACCCGCGTAAGTGACCCCCCATTCGTATCCGGCCAGTCGGAAAGTGCCCTGCTGCAGCTTATCGTCTGCGTCAATCAGGCTGTAATCGCTGAGGGCTTGCTGTGTTTTGCTGTCGAGTACCTGCATCGGAGTGGATTCTTCCAGAAATACGAGTATGCGTTCCAGCACAGACTGAATGTCTTTTTGTTGCGGAATGCCGTAAGGAAGCTTGTAATCGGCTTGCAGTAAATGCAAAGGAGTATTGAAATCGTTCTGAGCTGTTTTGCGGCTTTTAGCCTGAACTTGCAGCACCAGGTTCAGCACAAAAAAACAAGTGATAAAAAAAGGCAAAATCTGCCTGCTAAAAAAGATTTTTTTCATGGCGCTTTTATTGATGTTCACAAAAATAGGCTATCCGCTTCGTAGATATATGCTTAATTTGATATTTTATTTGTTAAAACTGAGCCTCAGGGCTGCAATTTTGAGTACTTTTGAGCTCTTTAAGTCCTGTTTATGAAAAGACTTGTTCTGCTTTGCACTGTATTATTGACACTGTCCTCTTGCCAAAACCGTCAGGGGAACCTGTTATTAACCAGGGAAGCTCCGGACATTTTCCCCGATTATCAGTTTGTACATATTCCCTGGAATATTGCTCCGCTGAATTTTATTATCAATAACCAGGGCAGCAAAGCGATTGTACTGATCGAAGGACCGGACGCAACTCTTCGCGTAAGGAGCGGCAGGAAGGTACAATTCCCCCTGCGGAAATGGAAAAAATTCCTGTTGGAAAACAAAGGAAAAACACTGGAAGTGAAACTGCAGCTGAAACAAGCGAAAACCTGGGTGGAATATCCTGCTTTTGAATGGTATGTCACCCGTGAGGCTGTAGATCCTTATCTGGTGTACCAACGCATACAGCCTGCCCCCACAGTATGGGCCAATCGGGGCATTTACCAGCGCAATCTGGAGAATTTCGACGAAAGCTGCCTCTTGGACAACAGCTATACCGACGCCGACGGCCTGAATACTTTTGCCTTTCATGCAGGTAGTCCGGATCAACTTCTTTTTCATAAACGTAAACCCTCTCCACAGACTTACTTGTTGTTGAACGGAGAAAAAAAGGAACTCAGCCAAAAAAGCTTCAGCCGTATGGCCTATCCCTCCTGGCATCCCTCCGGCAAGTTTGTGGCCTTTGCCGTGAACCATTCCGATCTTCCCTTTTACGGGAACATCGGTTTGCCTGCACAGGTATACAATCCTGTTTCTGACATTTTGGTTTACGATGTTGTAAATAAGCAGTTAATCACCGGCCCCGAGCTGATTTCCAAGGATAGTTACGAAACTTTTCCGGCTTTTTCGGCCGACGGCAGGAGCCTGTATTTTTGTACGGCAGCCAAAACCGAACCGACACAAAAAGGAGACATTAGTTATGACCTCTGCCGACTGGACTTTGATCCCGAAGAAAGGCGCTTTGGCAACCGGGTAGATACCCTGGTCAGGGCGGAACGCATTGGCAGAAGCGTTTCCTTCCCCAAGCCATCTCCCGACGGACGCTTTATCTTGCTGACTCTGCACTCGGGAGGCCGCTTTAACCTCTGGGGACAGGACAGCGATTTATTTTATTATCTGCTGCAGAATAAACTGCACGGAGTGAAATCGTGCTACGCCAGCAACAGTCAATACGCCGAGGATTATGCCTCCTGGTCCTCCAACGGAGCCTGGTTTGTCTTTGGCAGCCGCAGGCTGGACGGTTTGAGTTCACAATTATATCTTAGCTACATTGACGAAAAAGAACGACCTCGCAAGGCCGTTTTATTGCCTGTAAAAGATCCGGGCTCTTACCGGAACCCGGATCAAATCTCCTGTCATCTTCCGGAACTCCTGCTCCGGGAAACAAGCGCTATGGAATAGAACTATTACTCTTCTTTTATTACCAGCACATTGAAGGATTGGGGTTTGACCACAAAATCAAACACAGGTCCCGTCAGCACGAAACCGGCCTCGCCCGGCACAATATTGAAAGGTTCATCCAAAGTATTCACCACATTCAGGTCATTTGCCTGCATCGCAATCCATTTGGCATCGGGATTGAATTTTTTCAGGCCGGACAATTCAATCTTCATGCGTTGCATCTGATTGCTGCTGTTACCAATCTTGAGTATGATTTCTTTTTTGGCAGCGTCTCTGACTGCACTGGCATAAAGGTTGTTTTTACCGCTTAAAGCATCCCTGCCGCTGACAGCGCGCAAGACTTCGGTGCCTTTGTACAGGCTGTACAATTGTTGAATGTACCAGTTGGGGGTTCTGACACTGCGTAAATTATCGAACCAGATCAAATCCGGATTCCATTGCCAGGCATCCACGTGAGCAAACAAGGGGGCATAAGTGGCCAGCCTGACCACATCGGCATTGCGTTCCAGTCCGGTCATAAAGCAGGCTTCGGACAAGGCGGCGCGGAAATTGTTGGCTTTTCCCCGGGGATGGTCGTGCGAGGCGTATTCGCCGGCAAAAACCTTGGGGCCTTTGCGATCGTACTTATCGTAACGCGTGGCATTGGCAAAAAACCAATTGGGATCTTTGTAATAATGCTCATCTACCAAATCCACTTTGAGACGTTTCATTTCGGGCCATAAGTACTCGAATTGTTCGCCTTCGGCAGAGGGGCCCGAGCTGCCTATGATCTGAATGTCGGGATATGCCAGACGTATTGCATTTACAAAGACTTCGAGTCTTTCGGGAAATTCCGGCCCCCATTGTTCGTTGCCGATTCCCAGGTATTTCATATTGAAGGGTTCGGGATGCCCCATATCGGCTCTTAACTTGCCCCATTTACTGTCGGCCGGTCCATTGGCAAATTCAATCAGGTCGAGGGCATCCTGCACGTAGGGATTCAACTCTTCCACAGCAACATGAGCACTCATATTGTTGTTCTGAAACTGGCAGGCCAGGCCAACACTCAACACCGGCAGCGCTTCTGCTCCAATATCTTCGGCCAGTTGGAAGAATTCAAAAAAGCCCAGGCCATAGGATTGGAAATAATCCGGAAAAAAACGATTCGTAAAAGTATAATGCCAGCGGTTTTCGTTCAGGGGGCGGTTTTCGACCGGTCCTACGGAGTTTTTCCAGTTGTAGCGGGTTTCCAGATCGGTGCCTTCGACTATGCAACCTCCGGGGAAACGGAAAACGCCGGGTTTAAGATCGGCCAGGGCCTGAGCCAGGTCTTTTCGCAAGCCGTTTTCCCTGTCCATCCAGGTGTCTTTGGGGAAGAGAGAAATATGTTCCAGGTCTACAGCGTTCTGACTACGGGAATCAAGGAAAAGGCGAAGCAGAGCTTTGGGTTCAGTTCCAGAAGCTGTAATTTCTACCGAATACTTTTGCCATTCTTTGGAATTGATGCTCAGATCCCTTTTGTCCATCACATTGTTTTGTGCATCAATAAACTCGATGCGTATGGTCTGAGATTTTCCGTCGAGCGATCTGGCCCAAACCGAAAAACGATAGGTAGCACCCTCTTTGAGACCTATACCCCTGAAACCCTCGTTTTCGAGCCCGGTATGTTTATGAGCATGTCCGGAGGGGTACAAACGCACATAATGTGGATTGCGTTCAAATGGAGCTTCAATCGTTCTTAGCTCCACTTTACCGAAGATTTTCCAACCCATGAGGTTTTGAGGAAATTCAAAGGAACGATTCTTTATCAATTCAGCATATAAACCCCCGTCTGCTCCAAAGTTGATATCTTCGAAGAAAATACCGTACATGTCGGGATTGATGTCGGAGACTGTTTTGTTGGTTTGCACTTTCCACTCCACAGGATCATTCTGGGCCTGCAGTGTTGACAAGAACAGCGAAACGGCCACTATTAAAAAGATTTTTTTCATAAAAAAATGAGTAAAAGAATTATACAATATTTACGTCGAGTCAAAGATAAAACTATTTTTTGTTTTTTAAAGGAATCAATCGCGGGGCCTGTAATAATCCCGAAGCTTGCACAGGCCATACATCAAAAGTGATGGGTTTGTAAAATACACTCACCAGGTTAATGTCTTTGAATATGCGCCATTTTATGCCTCGTCGGTCGTAATCTGCTATAAGGTTGGCGGGCATGTTGGTAACGGCAATTTCGATGCTGTTTTTCCTGCCGGGGATCAGGAACCCGCCCAGCCTGATTTCGTATGGCACGCACCACACTATGCCTGCGTCCCTGCCGTTCACACGAATCCGCGCACTTTCGGCTACAGAGCCAAAATCCAGCAGCCAGTCGTCGGCATCCACCCTGGGTAACATAAACTCCAGCTTGTAAACTCCGGTACCGGCATAGGTATCGGCTCCTTCTGCCTGAAGTTCTGTCCAGGCCTGAGGCTGGCCTTTCATTTTGAATTGTCCCGAAATAAGAGGCCGGCCATCGGTGAATTCGAAGCTCCAGTCGCCCAGCAAAGGCAGAGCTTCCTGATCTTTTTGCTCTTTTCGGCAACCGTAACTGAGCAGGCATGGTTCGTGAACAGGATAAGTTTCGCCTGACAAGCTGCCCTGATCAAAAGTACGGATGATCAGGGATTGCCCGGGTTTGATTTGTAAATAGACCATGGCTTGATTATCTTCATCCCGGCGTAGGGGAGCAGGGGCTTTCAGGCCGGTCAGAGGATCAAAAAACATCACCGAAGAGGCAGGCCTGGCCAGGGGCACCCAGGCATCCACCGCGCGATTGTGCTGCATGGACGCAAAATAGACATATCCGTCTTTGTAACGACGTCTGATATAGTCCAGCCCCTGGACAGATTTCATTTGTTCCGGCTCAATACCTGAGACTTTCATAAGCTCTTTCATATCGGCGGCTATGGTCAGCGTTCCCATTCCGTAAGCCACAGATTGCTGAGCTTCGGTATCGCTTTTCAGGCCGGTTTCCTTCCACAATTGCCGGAGTTCCTCCCGCCTTTCTGCAGCCATGTGCAGGCCCGGCACTTCTTGCGGCAAATTGCCCAAAAACAGAACATTCGCTCCCAGGCGGGCCAAATCGAGCAAGTGATGCAGGGTGGAAGGAGGCATTACCTGACAATGCGGCACCAGTATTGCCTTGTATTGTGCACCGGGCGTTTGCAACATACCGTCCGCAAAGCCGGTCTCCAACAATTGTTTGTCGGAAATGTAATCCATATCGTAGCCGGCTTCCCGCAAATCATATACTAAGCCGTTGAATTTGGGCAGTTTGTCCGAGAGACTATGAATGACGAAGGTCAGGTAATTTGACTGACGGTAGTTTTGCCAAATGTCGTAAATGGGCAGATAAAGTAAGAGCTCGTTATCGGGCTTGCCTTCTTGCATAAAAGACTGCACTCTGGTTATGTAGTCGTTCAAAGCCGGCATATCCCTGAAAATAGTATTGTTGGGGTTCACCAGTATGGAAGCGTAAAACAGCCAGCCCGGCCAGGGGGCCTCTTTGGGAGTATAGGGCGTGCCGTGATAAAATACCCGGTTGACGCCGTTCAGAAACAATTGATCCATTTCGGGCTTGATGAGGGCCAGCGAAGTTCTGAAATGTTCGGTCAGCCAGGTCATGCTTTCGGAAGAGGTATAGTTTTTCCCGCTGACATGAGCCGCCGATGAAGCGTATTTGAGTGTCGCCGGATTGCCGTCGTTACGACGGATATCCTGGTCTACCCGCAAATTGGGCAGGTCAAAGTTGGTACAACCGAAAGACTCGCATTCGGGAATGTCCATGGCGGCATAGAGATCCAGCAGATTTCCCGGGGATCCGTGGGCCTGGTTGCGGGTTTGGGAACCGCGGGCATGAGCCCATTCTGTCCAGGGAATAGTAAAATTTTCGAGCAACATATCCGCGATCGTCTCTCTGTAGTCGCAGAC
>CAZNQD010000030.1:0-24225 GCA_964575345.1 uncultured Bacteroidales bacterium | reverse complement strand
ACAATAACCAACCTGAGCCCCGACTTTTTGAGTGTTTTGAAAAATGCAATATCGGCAATCAGGTCTGCCCGCTGGTTTACGTTGTAAGGAATCCTGTTACCGCGGCGTATTAATTCATCGGCTATACCAAGGACATGATCTTTACTGATGATGTAGGTATCGTCTTCAAAAGTGATGGACCGGACTTTGGGAAACTCTTTTTTTATGAAATCAAATTCATCAGCCACATTGGAGGCAGAACGATAGCGCATGCGATGTCCGCTGAAAGTCTGCGGGAAAGCACAAAAGGTGCAATGATAAGGACAACCCCGGCTGGTATCGAAGGTTATGTTGGGATGCGGGGCAAAACCGTAATAATAATCCTCAATTCTTAAAAAACGCTTATAGACCTCAGAGACAAAAGGCAGTTCATCCAGATTTAAAATCAGTTCTGCGGGCTCGTTATAAATTATCTCCCCGGATTCATTTTTCCACACCAGGCCTTTGACTGTTGACATGGAAGCTCCGCTGCTCAAAGCTTCCAGCCAGTCGCGCACAATGTAATCGTATTCTTTAAGAGCTACGTATTTGAGATGTCTGGAAGCTTTAAGTGATTCTTCGGGTAAAACAGAAACATGGCGTCCTACCATCAAAACAGGCAATTTTGGAAGTTTGTCCACAATCTGATCAACTACCTGTAAATCATTTATAATACTGGGGGTGGAACAATCAACCACTAAAGCCTCTATGTTTTTCGCAGCTATTCTGTCCATGACGTATTGTACGTCGACACACCAGGCCGGAGCATCTATCAAATCGACGTTATGCCCCGATTTAATGGCTACGCCTGCAGCCTGCGACAACCATTTAGGGTAATAAATGGTACTGCTTTTGGTAACCGCAGGGCTTCTGGATTCTCTGGAAAAATGATTAAAAAAAGGAGGATTTAAAAACAATACCTTCATGATTTTGCGTATTTTGTCTGAGGGCTGGAAAACGAGTTTTTCAGGCTCCTGCCAATAAGATGATACAATAAATGCAAACGGTATTTCAGCTTGAATGATAAGGAATTGGTGCTGACGGAACCTGTAAATGAAACCGTACGATCGTGCCTGCGGTACAACACCAGCACTTCGTCCAGATAGCCGGTCCTGAAATGCCACTGGGCATACAAAGCCAACCACAGATCATGAGCAGCCAAACCCCTTGGAAAAGGCATACACGCCTTTAATACCGAGGAACGTAAAACCATGCAGCATCCAAGCCAGGCATTTTTGAATAAATTGGACAGAAGTGTTCGCTTCATCGGCCATTGCGAATCAAAATGCGGAGACTTAATAATCTTAAGCTCCTGATCTACCAGGGCACAATTGCACATGGCCACATCCAGACTTTCCTTTTCAAGGAATTTCACCATTTTATCCAATTTTCCGGCTAACCAAACATCGTCCTGGTCTGCCAAAAAAATATATTCTCCCCGGGCCCGGGATAAAGCATTCTCAAAATTATTAGCGATACCTTTGTGTTGGTTGTGGAAAAAACGTATTCTTTTATCCTCGTATGCATGAATAATTTCCTGAGTTTTATCGCTGGATCCGTCGTCAGAGATAATTAGTTCGTCCGTGTCGCCAAGCTGGCTCAGGATGGAATGCAATTGTTCTTTCAAATACCGTTCCCCGTTAAAGGTAGCCATACATACTGATATCATCGCCCTTTATGAATTGGTAGTTGTATAAACTTACTCGTATTGAAAACCGGCATCAATATGAGTTTCATTTAGCTGACAAAGATAGCTAATTTTCGTATTGTACAGACTATCAAAAGGGAATTTTTAAGGCTCAGAATGGAATATCCAGGCAGACCGGAAGATGATCGCTGTAACCACCTGTATAACGATACGCCTCGTAGGTTCTAAAGGGTTTGTAACCCAAATATTTTTCATCCTTGACCAGCAAAAAATCATCAAACCTTACCCATGCCCCTGACAGACGACGAAGGGGCAAGCTCTCTTGCCGCAGGGGTTCTTCATACAACAAAGCCGAAGACACAATGATCTGATCGATCACCGACCAACGTCCCTGATATTTGTGGCTGCCGTAACCGGGTTTGTTCATCAGGGGCCACATCAGGTTGTACAGGGCAGCAGGCTGATAAGGCTCTTGCGGGTTTCTCGCACCCAGGTCACGGCTCAGAGACAAATCACAGGGTTCATCGTTAAAATCGCCCATAATCAGGATAAGGGCCGCAGTCTCATTACTAAACAAGGAATCAACTCTCGCGCGCAATTGCCCGGCCACCTGACGTCTGAAAGCCTCGGAAGCCTTGGTCCCTCCATAACGCGAAGGCATATGGCAGACAAAAACATGCAATACTTGCTTATTTGGCAGCAATCCCCTGACATAGAGCAGGTCTCTTGTTTTTTTATTTTTGTCAGAGAACAGAGGCCTTATACTTTCCCAGGCCAGGGGTTTGAAAACAAAACGATTGTACAGCAGACAAACATCTATTCCCCTGGGATCGGCCGATTCTGCGTAAATGTAGCGGTAGGCAGCGTTTTTCAGTGAAGAGGCTTTAAGTAAGAATTGCAGGCAGTCTTCGTTTTCCACTTCGGCCAGGCCCACCAAATGGGGAAAACTCCCCTCGCCTGCCACGGCCAGCACCCTGGCCAGCTGCTCTGTTTTATGCAGAAAACGTTTGGGGCTCCAGCCGTAAGAACCCCCGGGTAAAAAATCCTCGTCATGCCTCAGGCTGTCGTCTTTGCAATCAAAAAAATTCTCAGTGTTGTAAAAAACCACCCGAAGAGGCCTTTCTGCCTGTAAAAAACCTGCAGTCAACAGCAGGCAGCAAGCCGCAAGATATTTTAAATACTGTGTATGCACAAGTCTTATTTTGTGCAAATATAGCATTAATTTATTATATGATAATAAAATCCATTAGATTAATACACCTTTATTTAAACAGCCAGCGAAACAAGTCGTTGCCATTAGCGTAGATTAATAGGGCAAGCAGGATAAACATTCCGGCCATCTGGGCGTATTCCAAAAATTTTTCGTTGGGTTTGCGCCTGCTAACCAACTCGAACAGTAAGAAAAAGATGTGACCGCCGTCCAGCCCGGGAATAGGCAAAATGTTCATAAAAGCCAGAATGATGGACAAAAAGGCTGTGGTTTCCCAGAAGATTTTCCAATTCCAGCTGGGAGGAAACAAACTGCCTATGGCGCCAAATCCACCCAGGCTCTTGGCTCCTTCTTTGGTAAATACGTATTTCATATCGCCGGCATAACCGGTCAGTTTGCTTACGCCCAGTTTTATACCGGCAGGTATGGAGGCAAAAAAGGAAAAATCGATTTGTTTCAAAGGATAAATATCGGCCGGAAGTTGAAGCTCAAAGCCTATTTTGGCAGTAGAATCCAACTGTATTTGCATTGTGCCCGGATTTCCCTCCCGGTAATAACTCAACAAAATGGTACTGTCGCCGTATTGGCTCAGCAAAGAAGTAAAGTCCGTAAAAGATTCTGTCTGTACCGAGTTAAGGCCAACAATACTGTCGCCCGGCAACAAGCCGGCTATATCACCCGGAGATCCGGGTATTACTTTTTTGACCACAGTGGGAAAACGAAAAGCAGCAAATCCTTGCTTGGCCGACAACAGTTGTTGCATAAACTCTTCAGGTATAGTAATTGTTACTTCTTGCCCTTTGCGTAAAACCTTTACCTGAGAAGCTTCGATTATCTTACGAAAACTGTCGTCGTTGAATTGTTCCAAAGCTATACCGTCTGCCTCCAACAAAATATCTCCATTCTGAAAACCGGCTTTCAGTGCCGGTTCCGAGTATTCCATTCCCAATGTCGCATTTTGCAGAGGCAGGTATGAGTTCCCCCAAATACCCAATACAGCTGCATACAAGGCCAGGGCCAGAATAAAATTGAACAGTACCCCTCCCACCATCACCAGCAGCCTTTGGCCGGCCTTGCGGGTACGGAATTCCCAGGGTTGAGGCTCTGCAGCAAGATCCTTTAAACTCTTTGTTTCATCCACCATGCCCGCTATGGAACAATAGCCGCCCAGAGGCAGCCAACCCAGGCCCCACATGGTGGTTTCGGGATAGTCTTTCCAATGTTCTGGGGGATTTTTCGACAAAAAACTGAACTCGTATTTTCCCCCGATTTTTTTAAACCTCAGCAGAGAAAAACCGGGATGGAAAAATAAATAAAAGCGCTCCACCCGTATCTTATAAAGTTTGGCGAACAAAAAATGGCCAAATTCGTGAACGACTATTAATATAGAAAGACTGACAATAAGTTGAAGTAATCTGATCAAAAAGGTATCCATAGTTTTTTTATAAATTGTTTAGGACAATTTGCCTAAATATGTTTCTGCTATCCTGCGGGCTTGTTGATCGCTGCAGGTATAGGCTTCGTAATCGGGATGTTTTATAAATTCAGCTTTTTCCATAGTGTATTCCAGCAAACCGGACATTTGCAAAAAGGCTATGCGATCGTGTAGAAAAGCTTCGACGGCCACTTCGTTGGCGGCATTGAGAATGCAGGGCATATTGCCACCCGCCTCCATGGCCGTGAAGGCCAGGGCTAAATTCCTGAATTTGTTCAGGTCGGGTTTTTCGAACTCCAGGCAGCCTATCTTTGTTATGTCCAGCCTGGGGTAATGAGTTTCCCGGCGAAGTGGATAACTCAGAGCGTACAGGATGGGAAGCTTCATGTCGGGCAAACCCAATTGAGCTTTTACAGAGCCGTCTCTGAACTGTACCATAGAGTGCACTATCGATTGAGGATGTACCACCACTTCAATTTGCTCGGGAAGCAAACCAAACAGCCACTTAGCTTCAATTACCTCAAACCCTTTGTTCATCATACTGGCTGAGTCGATGGTAATCTTGGCACCCATGGCCCAATTGGGATGTTTCAGCGCTTGCTCTCTGCTTACTGTTTTGAGCTCTTCCAGGCTGAATTTTCTAAATGGACCGCCGGAAGCTGTTAAAATGATTTTCTCAGGGGGATTGGCAAATTCCAAACATTGAAAAATAGCCGAATGTTCCGAATCGACGGGCAAAATCGCTACCTGATGCTTACGAGCCAGTTCATTGATGATTTCACCGGCCACCACCATGGTTTCCTTGTTGGCCAGTGCAATGGTCTTACCGGCTTTGATGGCCCTGAGTGTAGGCCTCAGCCCGGAATAGCCTACCATAGCGGTCAAAACAATGTCGATGGGTCCGGACTCACATACTTGTTCTATGGCATCGGCGCCGGCATACACTTTTATGGGTAAACCTTCAAGGGCTTCGCGCAAGCGGGGCAGGTATTGGGTGTTGGCTATGACGACAACCTCCGGCCCGAAAGTCCTGGCCTGCTTAATCAGGAGCTCTACCTGGTTGTTGGCTGTCAGGGCATATACCCGGAATTCTTCCGGATGCTCCGAGATCACTTCCAGTGCCTGAGTACCAATGGATCCGGTTGACCCAAGTATAGCTATTTGTTTTATGTGATCAGTAGTGCCGGAATTCATCAGAAAACGATATAATCTTCGGGGTTGAGGGGAAGGCCTTTGTACCACAGCTCAAAATGTAAGAGGGGAATTTCGGATTTAACGGCTGACTTCCCTACAAAAGCCAGGGCCTCTCCGGCCTTGACCTGGTCTCCGGCTTTTTTCAGCAATTCAGACATTTGCCTGTAGACCGACACAAAATCGTTGTTGTGTTGTATCTGGACAACATAATTGTAATCAGGTGTATAAGCCGCAAAAATGACGGTACCGTCCAGTACCGATAACACACTTTGGTGGGCAAGAGTCTGAATGTCTATACCAAAACTTTTTCCGTTGCGATTGAAATGAGATACAACCTTTCCTTTAACAGGCGTATAAAACAACAAGCCGTCCGTGCTAATTTTTTGATTAAAAGCACTCAGGTTGTATTTTTCGTTCTCTTCGTATTGCTGGCGAAATTCCAGCTCAGACGGACTGGCTTCCATCAATGTGGTTTGTTGATTAGTAAGTGTATCCAGATTAATCACGCTGTCCAAAGGCTGATCCCCGGCCATAATTACCTGAATGACTGACATATAATTTTCGTGTTTGCTCAATTCGTTCGACAAAGAATCAAGGCGAAAGGCATCGCTGACCATTTGTTGTTTGAGTTTAGGATCTAGATAGCCGGGCAAATACACTTTGAGCGGTGTATAAAAAAACAGGACATACAGAAGGGCAGCAATAACCAGAACCAGACCAACAGACAGCAAGATGCCGTCCATCCTGGAAACACGCGAAGAGAACATGGTGTCAAGCGTGTTTTCGTTCAGTACGATAAAACGGAACTTCTGCCTCAGGCGATTCTGATAGTCTTTGAATTTTCCCATAGTCCAGATAACAGACCTGCAAAGGTAATATTTAGGTCCGATAATTCAAGGCCTCTGTTTTTAAAAAATATGAACCCTGCCCGTTTTCGATTCAAATCCGAACAAGTCATTTTTGAAAATACGCTGCAGGCTTTGTTGAGCAATCAACTCCGAAGGGCTTCCCTTTTCTATGCCTCCTGCTTGTGGTTTCATCAGCCATATCCGGTCGGATAAACGAAGTGCAAGCTCCAATTCATGCGTGCTTAACAAAATTGTTTTGCCGGTGTCGCGAGCCAGATCTCTCAACAAAACCATCAGTTCAACTTTGTTGCTGAGGTCCAGGTGCGATGTGGGTTCATCCAGAAAAATGAGCGGAGTATCCTGGGCCAGGGCTTTGGCAACCATGGCACGTTGACGTTCTCCATCGGAAAGTTCTGTCAATAGCCTTTGAGCCAGAGCTCTCAGGTGTACGCGCTCCAAAGCTTCCTCCACTTTCATTAGATCCTCCCGGCCGAGTCGGCCAAAACGGCCGGCATAAGGATAACGGCCCATGCTTACGAGTTGATTCACTGTGCAATAAGGTATTTGTACCGCTTCAGTCAGCACCAGGGCGAAAAGGGCAGCCTTTTCCTGCATACTTAGCTTCTCCAGCTCTTTACCTTCCACCAAAACCGAACCCTTCAAAGGAGCCTGCAAGCCGGCCAGCGTACGGAGTAAAGTAGATTTACCACAACCATTGGGGCCAATGATGGCGAGCATCTCAGCACGAATAATCTGCAAATGCAAGTCGTTTTGTACTACGATTTTTTTGGCATTGCGCACATAGCCTATGCTCAGGCCGATAGTGTGGATCATACTTGTTGCTCTATATCGCAGAGGCCTTCGGGCAGGCTCATAAACAAAATCCTCCGCTTGATATCCCTGCTGTGTATGAAATCTTCGGTGGCAGGTATCAGCAAGTCAGTGTTTGCCTTCCTGACCAGAAACAGCACGTTCGAGGTGCTTGAATCCACTGCCTGAATCAAGCCCAGGCTTTGACCGTTTTGAATATCGCGAATCTCAAATCCGAGGTAAAATTCCCAACTATCCCCGGTAATCTCAGTAACAAGCCCGTCGGCGTATGTCCTGGGATAGAAAACCTGCCTGTCGGCCAGAAAACGGGCTTGCGATTCATTGTTGATGCCATCCAGTTTAACCAGGACAGAATTTTCGGAACGAAAACGGTAAGACTCCACAAAAAAAGGTACCAGTATCCCATCAATTTCTAACAGCCAAAAGGGAGCCTGGGTACGATCAAACACCTCATCGGTAAATATAAAAACCAGTTCTCCCCCCAAACCGTGAGGTTTGGCGAAACGGCCAATGGCGAATACCTCTGACGACTCAATCATCTACATGCGTTTAATGCTTGCACCCAAGGCGTTCAGGCGCTCGTCAATACGTTCGTAACCCCGGTCTATTTGCTCAATGTTGAAAATACGGCTCTCTCCCTGTGCCGACATAGCTGCAATCAAAAGGGCAATACCGGCCCGTATATCGGGCGAAGTCATGCATGCACCCCGGAGCACCTGCTGCCGTCCCAGGCCGATAACGGTGGCCCTGTGAGGGTCACAAAGAATGATCTGAGCTCCCATGTCAATAAGTTTATCTACAAAAAACAAGCGGCTCTCGAACATTTTTTGATGAATCAGCACACTGCCTTTGGCCTGGATGGCCACCACCAGCAAAACACTGAGCAAGTCGGGAGTCAATCCGGGCCAGGGCGCATCGGCAATGGTCATAATAGAACCGTCGATAAAGGTCTCGATGGTGTAAGTGTCCTGAGCAGGGATAAAAATATCGTCGCCTCTGCGTTCCAGCTGTATCCCCAGACGGCGAAAACTGTCGGGAATCAGGCCCAATTCATCGAATGCCACATCCTTAATAGTCAGTTCAGAAGCTGTCATGGCAGCCATTCCAATAAAACTGCCCACTTCGATCATATCGGGCAAAATCCGCATGGTACATCCGCCGAGACTGTCGACTCCGTCAATATTCAGCAAATTGGAGCCAATGCCCGAGATTCTGGCTCCCATGGCGTTGAGCATACGGCACAGCTGCTGAATGTACGGTTCGCAGGCGGCGTTGTAGATGGTCGTTCTGCCTTTGGCTAAAACAGCGGCCATCAAAATATTGGCGGTTCCGGTTACCGAAGCCTCGTCGAGCAACATATAACAACCTTCCAGTTTTTCTGCTTCAACGGTATATAAGGAACGGGCAGCATCGTAATCAAAGCGGGCACCCAGCTTCTGGATACCCAAAAAGTGAGTATCCAGCCTGCGTCTGCCAATTTTGTCCCCTCCCGGTTTGGCAATAATGGCTTTCCCGAAACGGGCCACCAAAGGGCCGACCATCATCACAGACCCCCTGAGAGCTGCACTTTTCTCGAAAAAATACGCTGTTTCGAGTTTGTCCAGGTCGATGTTGTCTGCCTGAAAACTCCAGCTGCCCTTGCCCAGCGAGCCGGTTTTAACACCCAGGCCGGCCAGTAATTCTATCAGGTTGTTAATATCCAGAATATCGGGAACGTTGTGGAGTATAATTTTTTCGGGACTGAGTAAACAGGCACAAAGCAATTGAAGAGCTTCATTCTTGGCTCCCTGGGCCCGTATGGCCCCACGCAGCTTGTGTCCTCCTTCTATATGAAACGATGCCATGGTGTTTAGAATTAATGCCTGCCGCTACTTACGGCGTTGTCCTGAATTGTTGCCTTTTTGTTTCTTGACGTAAGTCACTTCACGGGGCTCCACCAAATGCAGCTCTTCTTCCTTAATGTCTATTTTCCCCTCAGACATCAGCCTTAAATCGTCAAAGATTTTTTTGTCTTCGACCGATTCCCGGTTCATGGTCAAAAAGCTCTTCTTCATGTGATTGGCCAGAAGTTGGATCAGGCGTTCCTTGTCCGGCCCGTTTTCCATCTCCAGTACTTTGTCAATCAACTCTTCGGTGGTGTGGCCATAATGCCTTACTTTAATGGTTTTGGAACCGTAAGGTACTATCTCGGGCCTGGAACGAAGATTTTCCTTTTGAATGATTTCGCAGGGGTATTCAATATCCAGTTTGAAATCGGACATAATGGCCAGGTGATCCCAGAGTTTATGCTTAAAATCATTCACATCACGCAAATGCGGAAAAAGATTTCCCATAATGCGCACGATGGTCTGTGCACAACGTTTTCGCTCTTCGGGGTCTTCGATTTCCAGTGCATGATCAACCATACGTTGAATATGGCGCCCGTATTCGGGCAATTCCAGTTTCTTCATTTGGGTATTGTATTCCAATTCGTTTACATTCATAAATTTTCCTTTTTAAAATGGCCTCTGTCTTAATCAGGCATGGGAATTAATCTTTCCGATTAATCTGTCCAGTTTCTTTGGTACAGTGGCCTGAAATTCTTTTAAATAATTAGGTTCAAAATAGGCTGTTTTTTCAAAACGACCGGCGTGGAAAGCTTCCAAAGCCGGTAGTATCATTTCACTTGCCCGTGGCACCAAAGCTCCCAGGGAACAAATACTTGCCCGGCTCAGCTTTTCCATACATTTCTTTGCGCCATCTCCAAAAAAACAAAGGTTTTTGTCGGGACAAAAGTCTTCAAAACTGTTTTCTTCCAGCACCAGAGCTCCCGCCGGCTTTAACTCAATTCCCTTATGGTCGTAGACGGCGGTATAGATTTCCATGCGTCTTGCGTCTAAAGCAGGACACAAGAGTGTATTCTCATCCGTTTTTCCCAAAGCCTGCCCGGCAAGTATCCTCAGGGTGGACAGGGCTATAAGAGGGACGTCGTAACCGTAACAGATTCCCTTGGCCATGGAAACACCTATTCTCAGGCCGGTATAAGAGCCCGGGCCGGCGCTCACCGAAACAGCATCAATACGAAGCTCCTGCCGGGAAGCAAAACTCAGGGCTTCCTCTACTATCAAACCCAACTCTACGGCATGAGAATTCGCTTGATCGTTCATTTTGAAAAACAAGAGCTCTTCCCCTTTACTCAAAGCTGCCGAACAGGGTTTGGTGGCGCTTTCTATATGCAAGATAACAGTCATTTTGTATATAAATGGCCTTAAATATTATTATAAGTCTTCAAATATTCCCTCCATCACATCGTTCTCCTCTGCCGCATCGAACGATTGCTCACAAGGCCGCAAATAAGGTGCCGGAATAGAAAATGAATCGCAAGTACAATAACCCAAAGTGGTATCGGCATAAACCTTATTCATATATAAAGCCCAGATGGGTAAGGCTACGTTGGCTCCCTGTCCGTCGGTCATATAATCAAAGTGAATATCTCGTTCTTCGCCTCCGCCCCAGGCTCCACTCACCAGCTTAGGTGTGAAACCCAGGAACCAGCCGTCTGAATTGTTTTGAGTGGTCCCGGTTTTACCTCCCATGTCGGCCCGGATACCATACCTGGAACGAACCCGTATACCGGTGCCTTCGTTGATTACGGCACGCAACATAACCTGCATCTGATAAGCTGTATTTTCACTGAAAACTTCCGACATCTGAGGTGTAAAATAACTGATGACATTCCCGTCGTTGTCTTCTATCCTGGTGACAAACAATGGCATCACCTTGATGCCTCCGTTGACAAAAGCCGTATAGGCACTGACCATTTCGGAGAGCGAGACTTCGCAGGAGCCTAATGCCAGTGAAACCACCGGATCCAGATGGCCTTTGATGCCAAAAGAGCGCAACAAACGCACAAAATTGTAGGGAGACAATTTACTCATCAGGTAAGCCGATATCCAATTGTTTGAATTGGCCAGTCCCCAGCGCAGATTTACCATCTCGCCTATCATCTTGTTGGATGAGTTTTTAGGTGTCCAGGGTTCTCCGGTTTCGGTCATCAGGGTGATGGGTTCGTTCCGTACCGGATCGCAGGGCGAAAAACCCTCTTCCATAGCCATGGTATACAAGAAGGGTTTAATGGTGGAACCCACTTGCCTGCGGCCCAACATTACCATATCGTATTCAAAAGGTTTGAAGCTGACACCGCCCACATAGGCCTTAACATGGCCGTTGTAGGGATCCATCGACATAAATCCGGCCCGCAGAAAATGCTTGTGGTAACGAATGGAATCCATGGGAGACATGATGGTATCTATCATGCCCCGGTACGAAAACACCTGCATTTCCACTTTGGTGACAAAGGATTTACGGATTTCCTGCTCCGACAAACCGGCTTTTCTCAACACCCGGTAACGCTCTGTCTGGCGGGCACTGGTCCATAAAATAGTATCCACCTGCCCTGCTCTCAGGTTGTTGGTATATGGAGCATAAGCTCTTCCGGCTTTTTCTTCGAAGAATTTAGCTTGCAAGTCCTGAGCAATATGTTCGTAGACAGCTTCTTCGGCATATTGCTGCATTCTGGAGTCGATGGTGGTGTATATTTTGAGGCCGTCGGTATATAAATTATAGTTGGAACCGTCCGGTTTTACATTTTTGTGACACCAGCCGAATAAAGGATTGGTCTCCCAGGCAATGGAGTCGTCCTTGAACAACTGATCCTGCCAGGAGGCGTAATTTCTTCGTTTGGGCTGGGTATGTGTCAACATCAGCCTGAGATACTGACGGAAATAAGGAGCAAGCCCCAGGCTATGGTCCACTTTACGATAATCGGTTTTCAATTCCAGTTGCTGTACAGAATCACACACAGCTCTGTCAATGTAACCGGCTTTTTTCATTTGTTCCAGTACCAGATTACGCCTCTCTTTGGTGCGTTGATTGTAGCGCAAAGGATCATAAAGCACCGGATTTTTGAACATACCTACCAGAGTGGCCGACTGTTCCATGTTCAATTTGTCGGGAGTAGTGGCAAAATAGACCCAGGAAGCTGTTTTGATTCCCACGGCATTGTAACGGAAATCGAACTTATTCAGATACATGGCCAGAATCTCTTCTTTGGTATAAAAACGCTCCAGTTGCACAGCTATCACCCACTCTATGGGTTTTTGCATGGCACGTTCCAGGCGGCTCTGAGCCTGAGGAGTATACAATTGCTTAGCCAGCTGTTGGGTAATGGTACTGCCTCCGCCGGCAGTTTGCTGCTGCAAAATGACTCGTTTAAAAAACACCCTGAATAAAGCCTTTACATCAATACCTGAATGTCTGGTGTAGCGCAGATCTTCGGTAGCAATCAGGGCCCTGACCAAATGAGGGGAAAGGTCTTTATATTCTACCTGCACGCGGTTGCCTTCTTCCATATAATAGGTCGATAACAGTACTCCGTCCGAAGAATAGATTTCGGTGGCGTATTTATTTTTGGGATTCTCCAATTCTTCAATGGGAGGCATGTAGCCCAGTTTACCCTGAGCTATCCTGGTAAAAAGAAAAGCCAGCAAAAGCACTACTGTTATAAAAGCGATCCATAACACCCATAGAATCCTGGAAAGAACTGAGTTTTCTGAGGCTTTTATTTTCGGTTTTAAAATAGAGGATTTATCCATTTATACAGAGATTTGTTCAAGGAACAAAAGAACCCACAAAAGTAAAAAAAATTTTCGCAGTTTAAAAAGCTTTGTATACCTTTGTCATGCTTAAAACATGATTTTATGTCTTATTCAAGTCTGGTTTCCATTGCGGATTATTCCAAGGAACAAATGCTGCACATTCTCAAGTTGGCAGCCGGCTTTGAAGCAAACCCCAATCAGGACATTTTGCAGGGTAAAGTAGCCGCGACCTTGTTTTTTGAACCCTCCACCCGCACCCGGCTCAGTTTCGAAACAGCCATCAACCGGCTCGGAGGACGGGTAATCGGTTTTTCGGATGCATCCACGTCCAGTTCCACCAAGGGAGAAACCCTCAAAGATACCATTAAAATGGTTTCCAACTATGCCGACATAATCATTATGCGGCATTTTTTGGAAGGAGCTGCCCGTTACGCCACCGAAGTGACCGACATTCCCATCATCAATGCCGGAGACGGAGCCAATCAGCATCCCACCCAGACCATGCTCGATTTATACTCCATTCAAAAAACCCAGGGCCGGCTGGATAAGCTCAAAATAGTGATGGTAGGCGATCTGAAATACGGGAGGACCGTGCATTCACTACTGATGGCCCTGAAGTATTTTTCTCCCACTTTCTACTTTATCGCTCCCGAAGAACTGTTAATGCCCAACGAATATAAACTGATTTGCCGGGAAAACAACATCCCCTATTACGAGGATTCCAATTTCGGGCCTGAAATTATTGAACAGGCAGATATATTATACATGACACGAATTCAGAAAGAACGTTTTACCGATCTGGTAGAATACGAAAAAGTCAAGAACCTGTATATTCTGCATAATTATATGCTGGATAAATCCAAAGATAACCTCCGGATTTTGCATCCCCTGCCCCGGGTGAACGAAATTTCGCAGGACGTGGACAACAATCCCAAGGCTTATTATTTTGAACAGGCCCGCAACGGCTTGTATGTCAGACAAGCCATCATCAGTCATGCTATAGGTTTGGTTTAAATCCCAAAACGATGAATACAAAATACATCAAAGGAGAGCTGCAGGTCAAAGCGCTCGAAAACGGAACCGTTATAGACCATATCCCTGCCAACAAGCTGTTCAAGGTAGTGGAAATTCTGCAACTTGAACAGATATCCAACGAAGTAACCATAGGCAACAATTTGGCCAGCAAACGCATGGGCATAAAAGGTATCATTAAGATTGCCGATCGTTTTTTCGAAGAAAAAGAAATCAACCGCATCGCCCTGATTGCTCCCAATGCCAAAATAAACATCATACGTGATTACCAGGTAACTGAAAAGAAATTAATAGAACTTCCAGATCATTTCAAGGGTATCGTCAAATGCGTCAATCCAAAGTGTATCACCAACAATGAAGCCATGGAGAGCCGTTATAATGTAGTCAGTAAATCTCCTCTGGTGCTTAAATGCCCCTATTGCGAACGGGAAATCCGGGAAGAAGAGTTACAGTTGTTGTAAAAGCAACCTGAACCAGGCTTCCGGCATCCCGAAAAATAAAACAATATGAAACAACATTGGAAACCCGGAACAATGATTTATCCGCTTCCGGCCCTCTTAGTCAGCTGCGGTTCCGCCCCGGATGAATACAACCTGATGACGGTGAGCTGGACGGGTACTGTTTGCAGCGAACCACCCATGTGCTATATTTCTGTCCGGAAGAACAGGCATTCATACGAAATCCTCAAAAAAAACATGGAGTTTGTTTTAAACCTGACCACCAAAGACCTCGCCTATGCTACCGACTGGTGCGGGGTTCGTTCGGGAGAAAAATTCAATAAATTCGAAGAAATGCACCTGACCCCGGGCAAAGCCCGACTGGTACAGGCTCCCCTGGTCGAAGAATCTCCCGTCAATATTGAATGCAGGGTAAAAGAAATCCTCTCTCTGGGCACTCACGACATGTTTCTGGCCGAAGTGGTCAATGTACAGGCCGACGAACAATACATAGATCAGGTCACCGGTAAATTGAAGCTGGAAAAAGCCGACTTGCTGGTTTACGCGCACGGTTCCTATTTTGAAATGGGTAAAAAAATAGGCAAGTTTGGCTGGTCGGTCGAAAAGAAAAAATAATTCTATAATTCCTATACTGTATTTTATGAAAAAAGATCAAGTCATTTTTGATATCATCGAAAGAGAACATAAACGCCAACTCAAAGGCATAGAGCTGATTGCTTCGGAAAATTTTGTCAGTGAACAAGTCTTGCAGGCTATGGGTTCCTGTCTGACCAACAAATACGCCGAAGGTTATCCCGGACATCGTTATTACGGAGGATGCGAGGTGGTTGACGAAAGCGAAAGCATAGCCATCGAAAGGCTCAAACAACTTTTCGATGCAGAATATGCCAACGTTCAACCGCATTCCGGAGCCCAGGCCAATGCCGCTGTCTTCATGGCAGTGATGAATCCCGGTGATAAATTTCTTGGCTTGAATCTCTCGCATGGCGGCCACCTTTCGCACGGTTCTCCGGTGAACAGCTCAGGCATCCTTTACAAAGCACTGGAATACAATGTAAAAGAAGAAACCGGACGGGTAGACTACGATCAAATGGAAGAAGTCGCCTTGCGTGAACGTCCCAAACTCATCGTGGGCGGAGCCTCTGCCTATTCCCGCGACTGGGATTATGCCCGCATGCGTTCCATAGCAGACAAAATCGGCGCTTTGCTCATGATTGACATGGCGCATCCTGCCGGGCTGATTGCTGCCGGCTTGCTTAACAATCCCCTCAAACACGCTCATATCGTTACTTCGACCACTCACAAGACTTTGCGCGGCCCTCGCGGCGGTATTATACTTGTTGGAAAAGACTTCGACAATCCCTGGGGTAAGGTTACACCCAAAGGAGAAATCCGCAAAATGTCGGCTTTGCTCGATTCAGCCGTCTTCCCCGGCACCCAGGGCGGACCGCTGGAACACATTATCGCAGCCAAAGCCGTTTCTTTTGGCGAAGCCCTGCAACCGGAATACAAACAATACCAGGCGCAGGTTAAGAAAAACGCCGCCACTATGGCCAAGGCATTTATGGACAAATCCTACAAAGTGATTTCCGACGGCACCGACAACCATTCCATGCTGATTGACCTGAGATCGAAGTTTCCCGATCTGACCGGAAAAGTAGCAGAAAATACCTTGGTTAAAGCAGATATCACCATCAACAAAAACATGGTGCCTTTCGACAGCCGTTCTCCTTTCCAGACCTCCGGGATCAGACTGGGCACCCCGGCCATAACCACCCGTGGAGCCAAAGAAGAGCTGATGTTGCAGATAGTCGAATGGATAGACTTCGTATTGTCGCAGCCCGACAACCAAAAAAATATCGAAACAGTTCGCCAAAAAGTCAATCAGACCATGGCGAACTATCCCCTGTTTGCTTATTAATTACCTCACTGTTCCCCGGAGAACATAAGGGGAAACAGTATAGAGAAACTCTCTTGTGTATAAAAAATAAGAGGCCCTTTCGGACCTCTTATTTTTTAATACGGGCTAAAACATCAAATTAAAGCCGGTTTGAAGGTTGAAGTGTGAATTGTTCACCGGTATCATCTGAGGAGTATAAATCATCGGAATATAATCGGCTGCCAGGAAGAAGTTGATAAACAATAACTTTAGGTTTAATGCAGCACCAAACGAACTCATTTTGCCATGCAAGAGTGAGTAAGTGAGTGCTGCCTGAAGCAGGCTGCCGGGCTTGAAGTTGGCGGAAAACATAAAATCCTGATAAAGAAGTGCATTATCGGCAAAGGCTGTTTGCGACAACACTCCGAAAGTGATGCGATTATTGAGTACACCTGCCTCGGCTCCAATATTCAGCTTGCTGGTCAGCTTGCTGACAAAGGCTTCCGAAGCTACATCTTTACTTAAACGCATAAGTCCCTGCAGTTGATCTCCTATGGAATTACCCTCCTCTTCGTCCTGTGAAGATTCTCCAAAAGCCAGGTCTATTCCTTCGAAACGATAAGTTTCGTCCGAAACAGCCTGCTGGACATAGTCTTTATTCCAGTTGATAAAACCCAGGTCTGTAACCGAAGCCGACAGGCTTAAAAAAGGCAAAGGCCTGGCAGTGAATCCCAGGTCAACAGAAAATCCTTTACCGGTAGACAAGAGATCCATAAAGTCGGCGTTAGCACCGGTCAGGGAAGAAAAATCGGTACTGATGCCGTTCAGGTAATTATCGTCGGAATAGGTTAACATCAACTGCTGTGGGCCGGCATAACGAATATAACCTTTTGATACCACATCCCAACTTTGATCGGTGGCATTTATGCTCAGCTCGTCAAAGCCCAGTTTCACATTACCCAGCCCGACCAGGTAATCCACATTGACACCAAGGCTAAAAATCTCACCTAAACCCAGAGACAAGCCAACACCTGTTTTATTATATAGATTGGCTTCAAAATTCAGGGCCGACAGGTCAAACTGCGTGGATGGCTGAGTAGCGTCCATACCAAGCATAAACAAACTGAAAAAATCCTTGGGCATACCCAGTCCCATATCCATATATATGCCACTGTGTAAACTTATGTAGGCTTGTTTCATACGGATACCCAAATTAAACAACTCCATATTGAAATTTCCGCTGAAATTGGAAACATCGCCCAGGCCGGACAAAAATAAAGCCTTGTCGGCATCGGGATGCATAACACTTATAAGGCCACCGTTTTGTCCCGGGATTATTACATCGCTTAAGGCCAGATCCGATTGAAAATTAAAGGCAATGTTACCCAGGCCAAGACCAATACTGGAATTCTTTGGTGCCATGGCCGGATTCATGCGCGTGTGCATAGCTGTTCTTTCCAGAAAATACAAGGAGTTCACTTTCTGAGCTCTGAGCTCCGAAGTCAAGGCAGTAAGCAGCACAATAAAAAACAATATACGTCCTGTTGTTTTCATAATAAATTGGCTTAAATGGTAATCACTTCTATGAGCTCTTTATTGATTTTGAGGTTTTAAATTGACCACGAATCCTCCTTCCATCTGCAAACCGATGGCTAATTCGATATAGTCCGTAGGCTGTATGGATACGAAAGAATTTTGGTCGCTGGCGGTAATCAGAAATTCAACCCTCATTTTGTTGGTACGTTTCAAGAGGTTGATCTGAGCAATCGATAAACTGATATCTGTTGCTGTCTGAGTATAGCCCGTGGCAAAGCCCGTGGCTGGATCAATGGGACCGGCAGCGGCAATATCGCCCGAAGCCACAGAAAACAAAGCGACACTGTCCGCATCCAAAGCGGTGAGTTGTAACTTTAAATTCAGGGGTATGCGGTTTTTTATATTTAAATTAAGAGACACCGTAAGATCTTCTTGTTCATCGAGAAAATCCAGGCTGTCCAGCGACAGATTCATTGTCGATCCCATGCCTATATCGAGATCACTTCCGAATTGCAGAGGAATCTGCATGGAATATTCCATAGTCATTTGTGTATTTTTGGATACAAAGTGATTCAGGACCGAAGCAGGATCGGTAGCAAAACTATAGCCCATGGTAATCTGGTCGGGATTGATTTTGAACAATTCGTCGGTACCATAGGTTTTGTCAATGACAAATTGATTTTGGCGAACTTCCGAAGGACTGGAAGCGGGTATCATGGTAAAGCTGGCATTGCTGAGGCTTCTGCTCTCGCCTGTGGCTGCGTTGCTGGTGCCCATATTCAGATTGAACTCAATGGGAACACCCAGGTTGCTTTCGGTAGTAAGCACTATTTTGGGATTGTAAAAACTCAACACATCGTTATCGTCCAACATATCGCCCAAAGCTTCAAAGCTGATGGGTTCGGCGGTACCGGCCATTGAATAATCCACTTTACCATATACCACTTCATAATCGAGAGGATTAATGAAGCTCATTTCCAAATGCATCATGGTTTGAATTTGTTGATCGGCTGTCACATCTCCGATTTCTTTAATGTCCATGGTTACTTCCTGATTGATATCCAGGCTGCTGCCACCTGCTGCCAGCCTGAGCCTTTTCAATTCTATATCAAGGGTATCGCCCATGTTGAGAGTCCAGTCGCTGACTTCTACGCCGTTATTATAATAATCGGCCACAGAGCCCTGAGGAACAAATCGAATGCGGATGCTTTCTTTCAACTTTGGTCCGCCCAATCCTTCTGGTCTCAGAATAAAGCGGACAATGCAATTGCTCAGGTCTACGCTGTCAACATCAATAAGATCGGTACTAAAATCGGGAAGACTCATACTGGAACTGCCTGTGTAATTGTACACCATGGGTGGTAAATTGAAGGGTATCCAGGGTGCCAGAGAGGCATCGTAAAGCGGAACACTGGTCGAAATAGGATTTACAGGCAGCAGGGAAAA
Source organism: uncultured Bacteroidales bacterium (assembly GCA_964575345.1). Classification (GTDB taxonomy): domain Bacteria; phylum Bacteroidota; class Bacteroidia; order Bacteroidales; family UBA1402; genus UBA1402. The sequence continues at coordinate 5,054 of CAZNQD010000030.1, read as the reverse complement.
GTCTCCCAGGGCCGAAGTCAAGCCGCTCATATCCATGGAACCGGCATACTCAAAAACATAAACTCCGTCTTTAACACTCAATGCCCCTGAATCTCCGGCCAATCCTCCAATTACACTATCGAGATAAATGGTGGTCGTGCCGATTGGAACGGCCATGGAATTGCCGAATAACTCCACTTCACCCGAAAGCTGTTCCAGGTCGTATGACTCATCAATACAGGAGAAACTGAAGACTCCTGTTAATACGACAAGGAAATGAATTATTATAAAGCGTTTTAGTTTCATAATTTTGTTTTTTAAATAGAAAATTGGGATGTATCGCGCCGCAATATTACAATATTTTTTTAATTTCCTATACTTTCAACCAAAAATAATAATTTTAACAATTTACGTGCCTTTACAGCCGCTATTTGTTAAAGTAATAACACAAACAAAAGGAAATGAAATGTTGCCCGGTTTTAGTGTGGAAAATCCTCCGAAAAGTAGGCAGGGGCTTTGGGCCTGAGATTGTAATTTGAAGCCATAATCTCGGCGTAGGCTCCGGTTGAACGTATGGCTATAAGGTCTCCACGCCTGGTTTTGTTGAGTACTACCTGTTTGCCGAAACAATCGGAAGATTCACAAATGGGGCCAACCACATCGTATTTTTGCTCTGGCTCTTCCGAGCTGATGTTTTCTATTTTGTGGTATGCCTGATACAAGGCCGGCCGTATAAGTTCGGTCATGCCGGCATCCAGGATGGTAAACTCTTTTTGCAAGCCTTTCTTGACATAAAGGACTCTTGAAATCAGACTACCGCATTGCGCCACCACCGAGCGTCCCGGTTCTATGTGTAAACTTTGTCCGGGCCTTAACACCAACATATTGCGTATGGTTTGCATATAAGTGGAAAAATCGGGAACAGACAGCTTGTCCGGATTATGATAGTCGATACCCAGTCCCCCTCCCAGGTTGATGTTTTGTACAAAGAGCCGGCGTTGATCCAGGCGGTTCTGTATTTCATTCACCCTGGCACAAAGGCCGGCAAAATTGTCCATCTCGGTAATTTGAGAACCAATATGGAAATGCAAGCCTATCAATTCTATGTGTTGTAACTTCAGACAGACATCCAGCACCTCGTCAAGGCTTTGCAGCGGAATACCGAATTTATTCTCGCTCAGTCCCGTGGTAATATATTGATGAGTATCGGCCTGTACATTGGGATTGATTCTTAAAGCTACTCTGGCTCTTTTACCCATGGCCCCGGCCAGCTGGTCTATTACTTCCAGTTCGGGAACCGATTCTGCGTTGAAACAAAATATGTCCGCCTTCAGGCCCAGTTCAATTTCCCAATCGGCTTTGCCCACTCCCGCAAACACCACACGGGAAACCGGGAAACCGGCCTGAAAAGCAGCCTGCAATTCACCTCCGCTTACACAATCGGCGCCAAAGCCGTAAGACTGGATAGTAGTCAAAATACGCTGATTGGCATTGGCTTTTATGGCATAATGCACCTGAATCCTGTTTTTGTCTGCTTCTTTACGAAGCAAATCCAGGGTAGAACGCAAAACTGCCAGATCGTAATAATAAAAAGGAGTTTGAAGAGTATTGAAACTGCTCAGGGGGAAACGTCCTTTATTGTACATAATTCATTCTATTTAAACAGTTGTTCGCTCAGGGCAACTAAACTGCGTTTTTTGTCTTCGGCCTTCACCAGCAGCGAAATATTGTGATTGCTCCCTCCGTAAGAAATCATCCGGACCGGAATATCCTTGAGAGCCTCCACCACTCTGGCTTCGAAACCAATGTTGTCCCAGTTGAGGTCGCCTACCACGCAAATAATAACCATATCGCGGTCAACGCTCACCGTTCCTATTTTTTTCAACTCATCCAAAATCTCTTTCAGATGACTGTTGTTGTCAATAGTCATCGAAATACCCACCTCCGAGGTGCAGACCATATCGATGGAAGTGCGGTAACTTTCGAAAATTTCGAAAACCTTACGCAGGAAACCGTAAGCCAAAAGCATACGGCCCGACTTGATGCGTATGGCGGTAATGTTGTCTTTGGCGGCTACCGCCTTGATTTTATGCTTTTCGCTCTTGTTCGAAATGGTTGTTCCCTTAGCGTTGGGTTGCATAGTATTGAGTAAACGTACAGGAATCTTTTCGAGTTTGGCGGGAAGTATACAGGTCGGATGTAAAATCTTGGCTCCGAAATAAGCCAGTTCGGCCGCTTCATCAAAATTCAGAAACGACACCGGCGAAGTATTGTCTACGATTCTGGGGTCGTTATTGTGCATGCCGTCAATATCGGTCCAGATTTGAATTTCGTCGGCTTTGACAGCTGCTCCGATCAGAGAAGCAGTGTAATCACTGCCGCCTCGTTGCAGGTTATCAATTTCGCCGTAGGCATTCAGGCATATAAAACCCTGGGTAATATATAGATCAGCCTCTTTGTATTCCTCCAGCAGAGCGTTCAAATGCTCACGTATATAATTCTGGTCGGGTTCTGCATTTTTATTAATTCGCATAAATTCAAGCGCCGGCAAAAGAGCAGTGTTCAAGCCTTTTTCTTTTAAAAAATTGGTGAACATCACAGTAGATAAAAGTTCCCCCTGCGCTACTATCACTTTTTCCTCGAACAGTGTAAATACTTTTTTGGTGAAACTGCGGATGTAATCGAAATGCGATTTGATTACTTCGAGTGTTTGTATTTTATACTCCCTGCTTTCGAATAAGTCTTCTATTTCACGTAAATACTTTAATTCCAACATATTGATAGTCTCGTTGGCTCCGTCGGGATTGCGTTTATGCAAATAGTCCGAAATTTCGAGCAGGATGTTGGTGGTACCCGACATGGCCGACAATACGATTATGTTTTTGCCTTCTTTGGTACAAATTCCGGCTACCTCTTTCATTCGTTGTGCAGAGCCCACAGAGGTTCCGCCAAATTTCATCACTTTCATTTTATTCCATTTTTTATTGTATTACTTTCTTCGCTCAGGCGGAAATGATCGCATCTGAACACCCTGCCCGGAAATTTATCCAGAAAACTCAGATTATGGGTTGTCATCAAAACAGTAGTACCTTCAGCCTTAATATCGTGGAGCAATTGCACAATGGCATCGCCCGTTTCCACGTCCAGATTACCGGTAGGTTCATCGGCCAGTATTATACGGGGATTGTTGAGCAGGGCCCTTGCAATGACTATACGTTGCTGCTCGCCACCGGATAGTTCGTGAGGCATCTTGTAGCCTTTGTTTTGCATACCCACCTGTGTAAGCACTTTGTCTATGCGCTCTTCGATTTCCTTTTTGTCTTTCCAGCCGGTAGCTCTCAAAACAAAATCCAGATTCTTCCAGACTGTCCGGTCTGTCATTAATTTAAAATCCTGAAAAACAATTCCTAAACCACGACGTAAAGCCAGCACCTGTTTACGTTTAATTTTGTGCAGATTGTAGTCGTAAATGCGTGCTTCGCCTTCGAGTACGGGAATCTCGGCATACAGGCTTTTGAGCAGGCTGCTTTTCCCCGATCCTACCCGGCCAATGAGATAAACAAATTCTCCGGGACGAATCTCAAAACTAACTTCTTTGAGTACAATGAAATCTTCCAGGCAGATATCTACTTTGTCGAAATGGATCAGAATATTGTCTTCCATTTTATTTATGTCTTTTTTTTAGTTCACGTGCCAGATCTTCCAGGCGATAGCCTTTGGAGGTCAGCAACACCATCAGGTGGTAAAGCATATCTGAAGCTTCGTACAAAAAGCGCTCATCATTGCCGTCCACTGCCTCAATCAAGGTTTCGACCGCCTCCTCTCCTACTTTTTGAGCCATCCGTTTCACTCCGTCTTTAAACAAGGAAGTAGTGTAGGAACCCTCGGGCATTTCGCGAAAACGACGATCAATAAAATCCTGCAAATAAAGCAAAAATTCCAGATCTCCGGAAGTATTTTTTTCATTAAAGCAGGTATCCCAGCCCAAATGACAAACCACCCCTTCGGGATTGGCCTGAATCAGCAGAGTGTCGTGATCGCAATCCTCTTTGAGAGAAACCAGATGCAGGAAATGACCACTTTCTTCGCCCTTGGTCCAGAGCCGGCCTTTGGTGCGGCTGAAAAAAGTCACCTTGCCTGTCTCCAGGGTTTTATCCAAGGCCTCCTGATTCATAAAACCCAGCATCAGCACCTTGCCGGTGACATGATCCTGTACTATGGCGGGAACCAGGCCGCCCATTTTAGCAAAATCGAGTTTCATCATTGTTCTCTTACTATTATGCCTTCTTTCTTTAAATATGCTTTCAGTTCGGGAATTTTTATTTCTCCAAAATGAAAGACGCTGGCTGCCAGTGCGGCATCGGCCTTGCCAAGGACAAAAGCATCCCTGAAATGCTCCATGCTTCCGGCTCCGCCGGAAGCTATCACCGGAATACTCAGGCGATCGGCCAGCATGGCCAGGGCCTCGTTGGGGTAACCGGTTTTTACGCCGTCGTGGCTCATGCTGGTAAACAAAATTTCACCTGCACCGCGATCCTGAGCTTCCAGTGCCCATTCCAGCAATTCTCTTTCGACCGGCTTGTGCCCGCCGTTAATGTAGCAACGCCATTTGCCGTCATCCTCCTGTTTGGCGTCGATGGCCACCACGCACATCTGCGATCCGAAATTACGGGCAATTTCGTCGATGAGCTGAGGTTTGAGCAAAGCGGCCGTGTTGATGGAAACCTTGTCGGCGCCGGCATTCAAAAGGCGGTCAATATCGGAAAGCTCGTGTATGCCGCCGCCTACCGTAAAAGGAATGCTGATACGGGCTGCTACTTTGCGCACCAGTTCGGTAAAAGTTTTCCGGCCTTCTAACGAAGCCGTAATATCAAGGTACACCAACTCATCGGCGCCTTGTTTGCTGTAAGCTTCGCCTAGTTCTACAGGATCACCGGCCTGACGGAAATTGACAAAATGAACGCCCTTGACAGTTTGGCCGTCTTTGACATCCAGGCAGGGAATAATGCGTTTGGCTAACATAGATAGTTATTTAAGTCTTTCAATTGAATACGACCTTCGTAAATGGCTTTGCC
>CAZNQD010000029.1:22777-25915 GCA_964575345.1 uncultured Bacteroidales bacterium | reverse complement strand
CCCTGAACAGTATAGATATAGATACCCGAAGGCAAGGGCAATTCCTGCCAATGTTGATCGGAAAGCCTGCCGCTGGTGTCGGACCTGACGACTACAGTGTTGAGCAGCAAGCCCGAGATGGAATAGATCTTCATAGTCATATCTTGATTTGGAGGATAGAGCGAACTCTTTACAGGCATCAATTGTTGTGGTTCTTCCAGATTTTGGGTAATTTGAATAGTCATCACATCGGTGCGGCAAAGTTCTCCACCGTTGGTGTAAAAGGCAATTCTCAGTTCGTCGTTATTAAGAATGCGAACGTTGTCCATGGTTTGTGTAACCATTTTGTCGTTGTTGTTAGTGGTAAACCATCCTTTTACATATACGTCGTTTACGTAAAAACCGTACCAGCCGTTGCCGTCGCTTTCGTCAAAATAATTTACGGAAACAGTACAAAGGGCGTCCGGCCCGCTCCAGACACTGCTCATAGTACCCGGTCCGGCTTCTCCACCCACTACCCAGTTGTTGGAGGCTTTGAACCAAACCCCCGATTGTTCTTCTTTGAAAGCTCTTCCGTTCAATACCATGTGTTCACATTCGGTAATCCCTTCCTGAGAATAATATACATCGGAAATGAAATCCCAGGTTTCTCCCTCAATCAGGGTGCTGTCGTTGATTACCGCATCCACCCGCCAAAAATACCTGACGCCAAATTTCAGCTGTCCGGGAGCAATGGAAGTGCCGGTTGGACTTGCCTGATAGGAGGAATCGGAAAAGGCGGAGGTGGTATCAAGATACACCTTGTACGATGTCGCTTCAAAGGCGGGAGTCCAGCTCAGAATTGTCGGAATGGTGGTCGTTTCCGTACTGGTCTGGCGAAGTTTGGCCTGGAGTTCTCCATCGGCCGGATAGGGTTTGGATGCTTTGGCGGGTGCTGTGCGAAACCTCCATATACTTCCTACGATGGTGGTATCGGATTTGATGGCGTTCACTCTCCAGAAATAGTCCGTATCGGCTTGCAGCTCCTCCGGATGGAAAGAAGCTGCAGTCGTCGAAGTCATAATCAGCGAGTCCGGGTTTGTACCAAAGTAAACCTCCCAGGATTGAACATTTTCTATACCTGACCACCATAATTCATCTATGTCGCTCACATCTATGGCTCCGTTTGCCGGAACGGGAAGGTATTCAAATTCGAGACCGTAGGTGTTACCGGCTTTGCTTTGTACAAGGGCAGGCACGTCGGCTGCTGCATCCAGCATAAAAGCATAATTGTAGTAATGTTCGGGATCAAAGGATTTTCCGGTGCCTTTGGTGTTGCCCGATGTGCTGTCGAAAATATTGCCTTTTTCTTCGGCATCGGCATAGTTGGCAGCCGTAGAGACGCCTGTATACATTTGATTCAGGGGCGATTTGCTCTTATAGAAATAGTTGTTTTCGATCAATACGCCGGCACCGGTATGATAGCCTACACAATAAGAACTTACGTTGGAATAATAATTGTTCAACACATGCCCCATGCCGTAGCCTATGCGGGGATTTCTTTGAATCGTATTGTTGAACCAGTTGTGGTGATAACATACTTTATTCCTGCCGGCGTCTTCGAAATGCTGTGTGCCGGAATTCGCCAGGGTTACTTTGTCGTGGTTGTGAAACAAAGTCCAGGAAACGGTCAGGTAATCGGATCCAATGGTAAAATCAAGCAAACCGTCGTCGGAATCGGATAAATCGCAATGATCTATCCAGACATGGTGGGTATTGCGCATGGCAATGGCATCGGGTGCTGCCTTTTTTATGGTGAGGTTGCGGAGAATGATGTTTTTTTTACCATTTACATTAATGCCGAATCCGTCAAAGGTGGCTCCTTGCCCCGCTCCAATTATAGTTTTGTTGCTGTTTACTTCGATCATGCCGGTGCCGCTGTATGAGCCTTCGACCAAAATAATGTAATCGCCTGAGGCTTTGGCGTATTGCTCAAGGGCTGCTTTGGTGTTGACCCGGACAATCTGTCCCTTACCACCTCCTGTGGTGCCGTTTTGACCTAGGGTGTTGCAGGTGGCCCAGCCAATCAATCCGTTGTTGGCGAAAAGCTTTGTTGTAATAAGAAATAAACTGCCGATAAGTGTAAGGCTACGATAAAAATTCATGGCAAAACTGCATAAAAAGACTGAACAATTTTCAGCCTGCAAGTTTAGCCATTAATAGTTTATCGAATTAGGAGAAATTGTTCCCTGATTGGAACTATTTGTTCTTTAACTTATACTCCGAAGGAGAGAGACCCACCTGCTTCTTAAAGCATTTTCCAAAATAACTAAGATCGTTAAAACCACACATATATGCTATTTCTGTAAAAGTGTGATCGGAGTTGTCTATCAATTGTACTGCTCTTTTAATACGAATGTTTCTTATTAAGTCCACAGGGCTGAGTCCAAAAAGACTTTTTATTTTTTTATAAAACACTGATCGACTCATCGAAAATTCCTGTGCCAGATCTTCTACTACCAACAAAGCGTTGTCGATGTTCTGTTCTATATATTCGATTACCTTTTTAACAAATGTTTCATCGTAAGAGGCAATAATGGGTGGGCCGGGGCTGAAATCAGTATCGCTGTTTTGATCTTTGATGAATTTATTCAGGTAATAGTCTTGTAATAATTTGCGTTGTTCAAGCAAAGTCTGTATACGAGTTATCAGATGGCTCGCACTGAAGGGTTTTGTTATGTAATCGTCGATGCCTTTTTCGAGGGCTTTGATTCTGTCGTCCAGGGAGGCTTTTGAGGATAGTAGTATGATTGGGATGTGGCAGGTATTATTGTTCTCTTTTATTTTTTTTACCATATCCAGCCCGTCCATCACAGGCATTACGATATCGCTGATAATAATGTCCGGCATCATTTCCTGCGTTTTGTTCCATCCTTCCAGTCCGTTGGAAGCTTGCACAGCCCTGTAGTCCCGCGATAAGATATTGTGTAAAAAGCTCATTAACTCGGGGTTGTCTTCAACAATTAATATGGATCGCTTGTCCTGATTTTCTTCCTCAGTGCCGGGCTGTTTTTGCTCTTCAGGTGGTATATTAATTTCAGTTTGTTGATCGGACAAAAGGAATTCGACCTGAGGATCATTAGTAAAATGAGTGCTCCCGAAGGGGAATATAAGGCTGAA
>CAZNQD010000029.1:0-22677 GCA_964575345.1 uncultured Bacteroidales bacterium | reverse complement strand
TTGGCCTGAATCTTTCTGAAATCGAGGATTTGATTTACCAAGTGCAAGAGACGTTTGCTGTTGTGCTGTGCTATGGTTAAATTTTCTCTGGCAACAGCCGATAATTCTTCGTGTTCAAGAACATCCGTTACAGGGCTGGAAATCAGGGTGAGTGGAGTTCTGAGTTCATGAGAAATATCGGTGAAGAAGCGCAGTTTTATTTCGGACAATTGCTGTTCGGCGGTGACTTCGTGCCTCAGGCGGTAAATAACAAACAGCACATACACAATACTGCTTACCAACAGCATAAAGAAAATAATATAAATGAGCCAGGCCCAGGGTGTTTCCCAAAAAGTGGGCAAAACTGTGATATTCAGCTTTCGTTCATTGTTGACCCAAACCCCGTCGCTGTTGGTTGATTTTACCACGAAATGATAGTGCCCTTTGGGAATCTTGATATATTCGGCTGACCGGTTGTCGTTTACATAATGCCATTCTTTTTCGAGGCCTTCGAGCATGTAGGCATACCTGATCTCTTTTGAATTGTTGAAATCCAGGGCGGAAAATTGTATGGAAAAATTGCGTTGATTGGGCTTCAGTTCCAATTTTTCTAACTGGTTAATTGGAGCGGAAACAGCGTGATTGTTGAGTTTTATTTCTGTTAAAACAAGGGGAGGCGCATAATTGCTTTCGGACATGGTGGAGGGATTAATTTCCAATATCCCTTTGTTGGTCCCGAAAAGAATAGTGCCCTGGGATGTATTGATGGCTCCGGATTCAGAAAAAATAAAATCCTGTTTAAAATAATAGTTGCCGAAATTATTGATCAATCCGCTTGATGGATTATATCTTGATAAATCTTGTCTGGAGGCAATCCAAAGATTACCGGATCGGTCCTCGGTCATAGACAGGGTCAAATCGGAGGCGAAACCTTGCCGTTCGCTGATCACCTCGAATACAATCTTGTCAGAGAGCAGATTGCCTGAGACAACTTTATTTACTCCGCCGTTTTGTGTCAGTAAATAAAGTTGATTTCCCGAACCGGAATAAATATACATTACGTCGTTATTGCTCAGGGAGCTCGCTATGTATTCATTGCGCACGTTCCGGAAAAAGCTGATTTCTTCCGGCGATTCAAACGTTGAGGAAAAACTGAGTAAACCGTGCATGCTGCCAATGAGCATTGTGTTGTTTACTTCGGTAATATAACGTACAATCTGAGCGTACACTTCGGGATAGTTTCTTAAACGGTTCCCGCTGTGAATGAAAATCATTTTTCCCTTATCATCTTCCCCGATCAAATTGAGTCCGCCCTCGTAAGTGCCCAGCCATATTCGTTTGCGACTGTCCTGAAATATCGAGTAGACGCTGTTGTCGCTTAAGCTCATACTGTCCTCGGGATTATGGATAAAATGTTGCACGGCAAAGGCATATGGATTTTGTTTATCCCTTTTCAGGAGATACAAACCCCTCAACCTGGTCCCTAGCCAAATATTCCCTGCCTGGTCTTCAAATATTGAATAAATATTAAAGTCAATTTGGATTGTTTCTTTGGTATTGGCATCGTAAAGCTTATGATCAATTTTAGTATAATTCTCATTCAACAACTTTAATTTATGATGCTTAGAAGCGACCCACAAGACTTCGAAGCTGTCTTTAAATAAAGCGCGAACTTCCAGTTCATCGCTTTCACCCGGAATCAACCGGTAGGTGCTTTCAAAAAATGAAATCTTGCCAAAAGTGCTGTTTGTCCCAATCCAGATATTTCCCTGCCGGTCAAACAAGAAGTGCCTGACGGAAGGGGAAATCAGAGTAGAAGCATTCCCCGGTTCAGAGTAATAATAGCGTAATTTTTGCTGTTCGCGGTCGAAATAACAAAAATTGCCACCACCCGGAATCAGCCACAAATGCCCGTAGGAATCTTCGAATGCAAAGCTCTTGTTCGGATGTTCATGTTGAAGGTACACATCGGAGGGGGATTGAAAAAAACGGATTTTTGATGTGGCCTGTTCGTAACGATAAACTCCGTTCCCGGCAAACAGCCAATAATCATTATAAGCATCCTGATAAACAGATAAAATACCGGCATTGCCGTCGGGATTTAAATCAACCGGTATGTGTTTGCGTGCATTATCGTGCGAATTGATTAAGAGCAGTCCGTTGTTTGTACCCAGCGCAACGGTATCTCCTTTCATCGCTTCCAAAAAATGAAAGGCTGTGGTTGAATCGGGTAGGTCGATGAATTCCAGACTGTCCCGTTTGTGAGAATACTTCGCCAGCCTCCCGTCGTTGGATGCCAGCCATATATATTCGCCCTTTTCGAGAAAAAAGTGGAATTCCACATCGCAGGCCAGTGTTTTTTCTCCTATAATACTGATACCCCGATTCGTCAGAATCCATTCGTCTCCTTCTTTGTCCTGGGCAATCCAATGAATGTTTTCTCCCCTGATGCCTTTATCCGGCCCGTAAAAGGCTATCCCTTTTCCGGCTTTGCAGTTGCCGTCTTCTACCCTGAAAGCATAATGATCGCGGCAAACAACCCAGGTGATGCCCTTTTCCAGTACATAAAATTTGGAAACAATATTTGGGTGGCTGATTTCAGGCTGGATGCTCTTGAAAACATCCATAAATGTCCGGCCGGAAACATCGAACAAATAGGGCCTGCCATCCTGGCTCAGGCACCAGATGTCACCGGAAGTATTTTCCCTGATCAGGTTAATTCGACTGTTATCCATGGCACAGCCGTCACCGGGATAGGACTTGTAATTTCTGAAACTATAGCCGTCAAAGAGGCTGAGCCCATTTCGGGTGCTAATCCAAATCAAGCCGTTTCTTGCCTGTAGAATATCAATGGCAGAACCATTCCTGAAGCCTTCGGCTCCGGTGTAAAACTTGAGGTCACAGGAGGGCCTGGCAAACAAGGCTGCGACTGAAAACAAGAGGTACAGGATACTCAGGTATAGTTTCATCAAGGTCTCAACTTATGGTGGTAGGTGGTCCGTACGCAGGCTGTAGAAGCCGAACTGCCTCCTATTTCTAACAGATAGTTACCAGGTAATGTGGTTACTATAGCTTGGTTTGCGTCGAAAAAGGCCAGGGTGCTATCGCTTAGAGAAAAGGTGACCTCCTTGCTTTCGCCTGGTTTAAGAAGGATGCGCCTGAAGCCTCTGAGGGCTTTTGCTCTGGCCTGGGGAGCGGTACGCTGCACGTAAAGTTGCACTACTTCTTCACCACTGCGTTTGCCTGTGTTGGTCACTGTTACAGACAAAGTTTTTGTTCCCTTTTTGATTTTTGGTTTGCTGTAGGCGAAGCTGGTGTAACTCAATCCGTAGCCGAAGGGGTAAAGGGGCTCCTCTTCCAGAAAGCGATACGTTCTCCCTTTCATGTTGTAATCCTCATAATCGGGCAATTGATGATCGCCGGCATAGAACGTAATGGGTAAACGCCCCGATGGGTTGTAGTCTCCAAACAGCACTTCAGCGACAGCTTGTCCCCCTTTTTCGCCCGGATACCAGGCTTGCAGGATGGCGTCGCAGGTCTTGGCTTCTTCCGAGAGCCCCATGGCTGATCCCGAGCAATTTATGAACACGATTTGTTTGCCTGCTCCGGCCAGTGCACTGACCAAAGCCCGTTGAATGGCTGGCAGTTCGATGGTAGTGCGATCACCACCTTTGAATCCGGGTAGATTTACCCGCATTTGTTCCCCTTCGAGTTCCGGTGAAATACCCCCTACAAAGAGCACCAGGTCGCAGGAAGGCAGGTCTTTCATCAGTGAATCGACGGTGGACTGTACCCTGTCTTCGGATACGACGTGGGGGGTCCGCACAAAGGGCAATGATGAGCCGAGGGCGGCTTCCAGGCCTTGCAACAGGGTGATGGTGTTGTAGGGTGTGCCGTTGTAATTGCCCCATTGCATGGATTCGTTATCGGCGTTAGGCCCCATTACCAGAATCCCATCGGCTTTTTTGGGCAAAGGGAGAGTATTCTTGTCGTTTTTAAGCAGCACCAGGGATTTTCTGGCCATTTCCAGGGCCAGTTGTTGATGGGCCTCGCAATTAACGACACTCATGGGGATGCGCGTCCAGGAAACCAGGCTATCGGGGTCGAAGTCGCCCAGTTCAAATCTGGCCTTGAGCAGGCGTTTAAGACTGACATCAAGTTCGGATTCGGCAATCATCCCTTTTTTAACGGCTTCAGTTAAAGATCTGTAGCTGCGTCCGCACTCCAGGTCTGTGCCGGATCGGATGGCAGCACTGGAGGCCGATGCCGAATCGGGATGGGTTTCATGCCTGCCCTTGTTGTAGAAATCATTGATGGCACCACAATCGCTCACCACCACGTGTTGGTAGTTCCAGCCCTCTCTGAGAATGTTGACCAGTAATCTGTCGCTTCCACAGCAAGGATCCCCCTCGTATCGGTTGTAGGCACACATCACCTGTTTGACGTTGGCCTCCTGCACCAGGGCTCTGAAAGCGGGCAGGTAGGTTTCCCACAAGTCTTCAGGTTGAATGTTTTTGGCGTCGAAGCTGTGACGGTTCCATTCGGGTCCGCTGTGCACAGCATAGTGTTTGGCGCAGGCCATGGCCTTGGCGTAGTGGCTGTCGTCAGGCCCTTGCAGGCCCTTGACCACGGCTACTCCAAGGCGGGTGGTCAGATAGGGATCTTCGCCATAAGTTTCCTGGCCGCGTCCCCAGCGGGGATCTCTGAATATGTTTATGTTGGGTGTCCAAAAAGTCAGGTTTCTGTACTTTCCCCGACGGCCTTCCACCTGTTTACTATGGGTGGCTTTTGCCCTGGCCTCATCGCTGACGGCGGTAAAGGTCCTGAAGACAGCGTCTTCGTCAAAGGTGGCGGCCATTCCTATAGCTTGGGGAAAAACGGTGGCATAACCGTTTCGGGCCACTCCGTGCAAGGCTTCGTTCCACCAGCCAAACTCGGGCACTCCCAATCTGGGCACCGCTGCCGATTGGTCCTGCATGAGGGCTACTTTTTCTTCCAGAGTGAGCCGGTTTAGAAGGTCTTGGGCACGGGCTTCGTGCGACAAGGCCGGATTGGTGTACGGGAGCTGAGCCAACAAATTGGAGGCCACGCCTGTAAAGAGCAGAATAAGAAACAGAGGCGATTTTTTCATAAGGTTTTTGAATAAACTTGTGCAAAAATAAGCATTGTATTCATTTTCCTTCATAAAAGCGAGTTAATTTCTCAGGTCCGGTAAATACGAATAACATTTCTTCTCTATGTATGAATATAACATTAAAACAATGTATATTTGCAGAAAATTAATAATCATGTATGTAAAATTGATTTCAGCAGCGATACAAGGAATTGGTGCTATTCCGGTGTATGTGGAGGTGCATGTTTCGCGGGGGATACGTTTCAGCCTGGTGGGTTTGCCCGACAACGCCGTGCGCGAAAGCCACGAACGTATAACCTCTGCTCTGCAATACTGCGGGATGGATATTCCCCGCAAGCAAGTTGTTATTAATATGGCTCCCGGCGATTTACGCAAAGAAGGGTCCGGTTACGACCTTCCCCTGAGTGTAGGCCTGATGGCTGCAGGAGAATATGTGCCGGTTGAATTGCTCAAAGACAGTCTTTTTATCGGAGAGCTCTCACTGGATGCCTGCCTGCAGGCGGTTAGGGGAGCTTTACCCATTGCTCTGGCCGCCAGGGAGATGGGTCTTAAGCGCATAATTTTGCCCCAAAAAAATGCTGCCGAGGCAGCTGTAGTGGAAGGATTGGAAGTATATGGCATGCGGCACCTCGGCGAAGTAGCCGCTTTTTTAAAAGGGGAAAGCCGGCTCGAACCCTGTCGCATCCCTCAGGATTTTTCCAATGAAGCACAGGCTGTTCCCGAAGTGGATTTTTCCGAAGTCAGAGGCCAGGAGCAGGCCAAAAGAGCCATCGAAGTGGCCTGTGCCGGAGGACATAATCTGGTGATGATAGGGCCTCCCGGTTCCGGCAAGACCATGATGGCCAAAGCCATACCGGGCATATTGCCGCCCATGAGCCTGGACGAAGCCCTGGAAACCACCAAAATTCATTCAGTAGCCGGCAAAATGGATGCCCGCTGTTCGCTGCTGACAAGACGTCCTTTTCGTTCGCCGCATCACAGCATAAGTTCGGTGGCAATGATAGGCGGGGGCAGTAATCCTCAGCCCGGAGAAATTTCTTTGGCGCACAACGGAGTCTTGTTTCTGGATGAATTGCCCGAATTTCAGCGTTCTGTACTCGAGGTGTTGCGACAACCTCTGGAAGAGCGCAGCATAAGTATTGCCCGCTCCCGCTACGCCATTCGGTATCCGGCGGGATTTATGCTGGTAGCATCGATGAATCCCTGCCCCTGCGGTTATTACAATCATCCCGCAAAAGAATGTGTTTGTACTGCCGGCCAAGTGCATAAATACATGCACCGTATTTCGGGGCCTTTGATGGATCGCATCGACATCCAGATGGAAATTCTCCCTTTGGGATACGAACACCTGAGCAGTGCCCGAAAACAGGAAAGCAGCCTCAGCATCAGAGAAAGAGTAATTAAGGCCAGACAGCTGCAAAGCGATCGCTTTAAATCAGAACCCGGGCTGTTTTGCAACGCCCAGATGACGGCAAAACAGCTACAACATTACGCACAAGCGGAGCACAATGCGCACTTGTTGCTTAAAAATGCCATGGAAAAACTGGATCTTTCTGCCAGAGCCTACAGCCGTATCCTTAAAGTAGCCCGTACCATCGCGGATCTGGATGCTTCGGAGAGCCTGCGTACCCAAGACATTGCCGAGGCCATACAATACCGCAGCCTAGACCGGGGACGTTGGGGGCTGTAGATAAATTTTCCTGAAAAGTATCAGAGACTCTTCCTTGTTGAGCCCTCCGGTAGGCAGGACGTATTTAGCCTGTCTGTAAAAACCTTCTCTTTGGCTGAGCATTTCTCTGATTCTTGTCAGTAAATCGTCGGTGCTGACGGTGTTGAGCAGTGGTCTGTCTTGTTTTTTACGATGCAGTCTTTTGAACAAATCTTCGGCGCTGAGCTGAATATAGACGGTGTCGCCGGCAGCGTTCATAAATTCCATATTGTTTTCGAAACAAGCGGTACCCCCCCCCGTGGCTATCAACACATTTTCGAATTGGGCTACTTCTTGCAGACAGCTTTGTTCGATTTGACGAAAACCCTCCTCGCCGAATTCGGCAAAAAGTGCAGGGATGGGCTTAAAGCGTCGTTCTTCGATGTATTGATCCAAGTCGACAAAAGATAGTCGCAGTTCTTTTGCTATGGCCTGTCCCAGCTTGGTTTTGCCGGCACCCATGTATCCAACCAGGAATATTCGGGTCATTTTACCATTTGGTGTTGCGCATATCGCCGGAGTCGAGAAATTCCTGGTGCATATTGAAACATTTGCCCAGGCTGTGGGGTGTACATCCTCCCTTGGTCTGTTTCAGGTAATCCGTCAACAGCTGTTTGTAATCGGGATGCACACAATTCTCGATAATGGTTTGCGCTTTTTGCAAGGGAGATTTGCCTCTAAGGTCAGCTACACCCTGCTCGGTGATCAATATTTTAACCGAATGTTCGCTGTGGTCGGTATGAGAAACCATAGGAACAAGGGCGCTGATTTTGCCGCCTTTGGCGGTGGAGGGACAAGTAAAGATGGACAGGTAAGAGTTGCGGGTAAAATCGCCTGAACCACCGATGCCATTCATCATTTTAGTGCCCAGCACGTGGGTGCTGTTGACATTGCCGAAAACGTCGGCTTCCAGGGCGGTGTTCATGGTGATCAGCCCCATGCGGCGTGCCAGTTCGGGAGAATTGGAAATTTCCTGAGGCCTGAGGACCAGCTTATGTTTGAAGAAATCCCAGTTTTTGTAAATGGAATCAAGAGCCGAAGGTGTAATGGTAAGTGAGCAGCCGCTGGCAAATTTTACATTGCCGGTTTGCATCATTTCGATCACGGAATCCTGTATAACTTCGGTAAACATTTCGAAAGGGGGAATTTCGGGGCTGGCGCCCAACGAACCCAATACTGCATTGGCAATATTGCCTACGCCCGATTGCAGAGGAAGAAAAGAAGCAGGTATACGCCCGGCCCTCATTTCGCTGACCAGAAAGCCGGCCACGCGGTCTCCTATGCATTTCGTGGTTTCATCCGGTTCGGCGAAGGCTTTGACTTCGTCGGGCAGATGAGTTTTGACTACTCCTGCTATTTTGGATGGATCTACTTTTAAAAGGGTTTGTCCTATGCGGTCGCTGGGTTTGTAAATCTGAATTTCGCGACGGTGAGGAGGATCAGCCGGTTCATAAAGGTCGTGTAAACCATTGATGTAGGCAGGATGCTGACTGTTGAGTTCAATAATTACTTTGTCGGCCATGTGAGCGATGGTAGGAGTGATTCCCACTCCTGTGGTCAGCAAAATTTCGCCTTTTTCGTTCACGTCGGCGGCTTCGATTACAGCAACGTTGACTTTGCCGTAATATCCGTAACGTAATTCCTGAGCCAGTTGTGAGAGGTGAAGATCAAAATAGGGTATGCCCCCCTTGTTGATACAGCTCCGCAAATCTGAATTGGATTGATAGGGTGTGCGAAATTTTACAGCATCTGCCCGGGCAAGTACACCGTCGAGTGAATCACCGGTTGAAGCTCCTGTAAACACACCGATTTTAAATTCCCGGCCGGCTTGCTGTTCGGCTTTGGATTTTTCGGCTATGGCTTGTGCAATAACTTTGGGCGCTCCGGCAGGGGTAAAACCACTGAATCCTATATTGTCGTTGTGATTGATAAAAGAAGCTGCTTCCTGGGCTGTAATAAAATTTAGGGACATATCACTATCTTAAAAAAACGGTGCGAAGGTACGCAATTTAGCAAAAATGACCAAGACGAGTATAAATAAATTTTTTGTAATTCACCGGTAAAATACTACTTTTGGACAATAAATTTCAGGCACCATGGACAATTCCTTATTAGATGTGTTGGTGATTGTCGGAGCAGTAGTGATTTCGGTGATCAGTGCAGTTTCCAAGGCCCGCAAA
The DNA here is from genome assembly GCA_964575345.1 of uncultured Bacteroidales bacterium. GTDB lineage: Bacteria > Bacteroidota > Bacteroidia > Bacteroidales > UBA1402 > UBA1402. The sequence continues at coordinate 13,676 of CAZNQD010000029.1, read as the reverse complement.
AAGACGGCAGAAAAAGAAGCTGCAACCAGGTCCTTTGCGGAAACGCAAAACAGGGCCGATACAAAAACTCAAGATAAGCCCTACATCGGCGGGATTCCCATTCCCAATCCCTGGCAGGAATTAGTAAATCTTCCTGAAGAGGAAGACGACTTTATACCTAAAAATCCAGAAACTGCCCCGCTTGCTTCAAACCCCGAGCCTCCCAAAAAAGAAAAGCAGCCCCTGATTGGTCGTGACATTGAGTATGAACCCCGCAATTATATGGAAGAAATGGCCAAAGCCAAGGCCAGAGAGCGAGAAAAAAAATACAGCCATTCGGGCTTGAAAAACAAGCTAGGCGCACATGATCTTAAAGTAGTTCATCTCGACGAAGAAGAGAAGGAGTATGTTCCCGAAATTGATTTGGGCCTCGATGAAGAGGATGCCTGGAAAAAAGCAGTTATTTACCACGACCTGCTGGAGCCGAAATTTTAGAAAAAATTCAACGGCACCATTCAGGTTGTTCAATGACAGAATTAACTTTGAAAAAATTTTATATCGAAACCTATGGCTGCCAGATGAATGTGGCAGACAGCGAGGTGGTGGCTTCCATTCTGGGAATGGACGCTTATGAGGGTTCGGCAAAACCCGAAGATGCCGATCTGATTTTACTCAACACTTGTTCTATCCGCGATAATGCGGAACAAAAAATAATAGCCCGCCTGCAGGCTTTGCAACAATTCAAGCGAAAAAATCCCCGGCTTATCATCGGGGTTTTGGGTTGTATGGCCGAGAGGGTAAAGGAACAACTTACACTGGAGCATGGTGTTGATCTGGTGGCCGGCCCCGATGCTTACCTGGACCTGCCCAATTTGATCGGAGCGGCAGAGCTGGGCCAAAAAGCTGTTAATGTGGAACTTTCGACTACTGAAACCTATCGGGAAATAATACCTCGAAGGTTGGGTAATTACCGGGTTTCGGGTTTCATTTCCATAATGCGGGGCTGTAATAATTTTTGCAGCTATTGCGTGGTGCCCTATACCCGCGGGCGTGAGCGCAGCCGTGATCCGCAAAGCATTTTGACTGAGCTGGCCGACCTGCGTTCCAAAGGCTATAAAGAGGTTACTTTACTGGGTCAAAATGTGAATTCGTATGCTTACGGGGGACTTGATTTTGCCGCTTTGCTGCTAATGGTGGCTGATGCTGCTTCTGATATGTGGATACGTTTTACTACCTCTCATCCTAAGGATATGAGCGATAAACTACTGGAAGCGGTGGCTTCGCGTCCCAATAGTTGTAAGCACATTCATTTACCTGTGCAATCGGGGAGTTCGCGCATACTGAAACTCATGAACCGCCGATACACCAGGGAGGATTACCTGGCAAGGGTGGCTTCCATCCGCTCTATACTCCCAACGGCCAGCATCAGCACCGATTTGTTTTGCGGTTTTCACTCCGAGAGTGCCGATGACCATCAAATGAGCTTGTCACTGATGCGTGAGGTTGGTTACGATTCGGCTTTTATGTTTAAATATTCCGAACGCCCGGGTACATATGCTGCCAAAAATCTGCCCGACGATGTTCCCGAAAAAGTAAAACTGGCTCGTTTAGCCGAAATGATCGCCTTGCAAAATGAGCTCTCAGCGATGAGCAATCAACGTGAAATCGGGAAAATACATACAGTTCTTGCAGACTCCTGGTCCAAACGTTCACGCGATCGTCTGTCGGGCCGCACAGAACAAAACAAAACAGTGGTTTTCGATAAAGGGACTGCCAAAATAGGGGATTTTGTGCAGGTCAGGATAGTGGACAGTACTTCTGCTACCTTGTTGGGAGAACTTGTAGAATAAAAACACCGGTAGCTGTTCTTTTCTTCAGGAATATTATGTACTTTTGCGGCAATTTGGGGCAATATTGTCTTTTCGCCTTTTGCGGGCAGTTCTAACAGAATGAATAAACAGAAAAAAAGGATAGGAAGCCGGGTCTTCGGTTCCAAATTGACCGCCATACTGAGCATCAGTTTGGTGCTGCTGCTTTTCGGTATAATGATTATTATTGGCTCGTTTGCCAAAGAGTTGTCAGATACGGCGAAAGAAAATATTAGCCTTACACTGGTGCTGGACGATGACATTAAGGATACCGAACGCCGGTCGTTGGAACAAAACCTGAATAAAGCCCTCTGGGCGAACAAATTCGATTATGTGAGCAAAGAAGATGCCTTGGCCGAATTGGCAGAGGAATTGGGAGAGAATCCCCTTGATTTGCTCGGTTACAATCCTCTGCCGGCAAGCTACGAAATCTATCTAAAGCCTGAATATGCACGCACGGACAGCATAAAAGGTATAGAAAAGGCATTAAAAAACAAAAGCTATATTCAGGAGGTCATTTATCGCGAGGAGCTGATTAATTTGGTGAACAGCAATATACTTTCCATTGGGCGGCTTTTGTTGGGAATAGCCCTGATTCTTACACTGATTTCTTATATGCTGATACGCAACACCGTACGTCTGATGATCTATTCCAAACGCTTTTTGATTCATACCATGTGCCTGGTAGGAGCCAGACAAAGTTTTATACGCAGGCCTTTTGTCTGGGAAAATGCCCGCGGAGGCATTTGGGGAGCCCTCATTGCCCTGGGTTTGCTGTATATGTCGTTGTCGTATCTGGACAGTATTTTCCCCGGCATTATGAATATGATTACTACAACCGATTATGTATTGATTTTTGTTGTGATGGCCGTTTTGGGCATAGTAATTACTTCTTTGGCAACCATTTTTTCGGTAAATCGTTACCTGAGGATGCGTTCCGATGATTTGTATTATATTTAATCAAAAATATGAATAAAGATTTTGCATTAAGCGGAAAGAACCTTTTGTGGATAGGCATTGGCTTTCTGATTGTCGTTGTTGGCTTTGTGCTGATGATGGGTGCTCCTTCGACTGAAGAAGCCTACAATCCTGATATTTTCAGTACGCGCCGCGTAGTGATAGCTCCGACAATTTCTTTCATCGGATTTGTCGTTGTGATGGTTGGCATTTTATTAAGAAAGCCCGCGCAGCCAAAAACAGAACAGGATAATTTGAAGGCATGAACGGATGGGAAGCCTTCATTTTGGGCCTGGTTCAGGGACTGACCGAATATTTGCCGGTCAGTAGCAGCGGCCATCTCGAAATAGGCAATTATTTGCTCGGCAACAGCGGAGAAGAAAATCTTACTTTTACCGTTGCAGTACATTTTGCCACAGTTATGAGTACAGTAGTGGTGCTCTGGCCCGAAATCCGGTCTTTGATCAAGGGATTCTTTAAATTTAAAAACAACGAAGAAACCCGCTATGTTCTAAAAATAGTGGTATCGATGATACCGGTCATGTTGGTTGGTTTCTTTTTGAAAGATCAGGTAGAAGCTCTTTTTGGCAACGGATTGATCGTAGTGGGAATAATGCTGTTAGTCACGGCCTTTTTGCTGGCCTTTTCCTATTTTGCCAAACCCAGGATAAAAGAAACAATTTCCTGGAAAGATGCCTTTATAGTGGGTATTGCTCAGGCATGTGCGGTGTTGCCCGGTTTGTCACGTTCCGGTTCAACCATTGCTACAGGGCTTATATTGGGCAATAAAAAAGAAAATATCGCTCAATTTTCTTTTATTATGGTGATTATTCCCATATTGGGTGAATCGTTTTTGCAGTTGATATCCGGAGATCTGATTGCCAAAACAGGCAGTGAACTACCTTTGGGTTCTCTTTTGATAGGCGTGGTGACCGCCTTTGTTTCGGGTTACATTGCCTGCAAATGGATGCTCAAGCTGGTTAAGAAAGGAAAACTCATTTGGTTTGCAATATACTGTGCTATCGTAGGCTTGTCAGCCCTTATTTTACCATTGGTATAACTATGAATTTTCAGGAGGGAGAAATCCTGTATTTTAATAAACCATTGTATTGGACTTCGTTTAAATTGGTAAACGATGTGCGCTATTCTTTGTGCAAAGCCCTGAAAATTAAGAAACTAAAAGTCGGTCATGCCGGCACCCTTGATCCACTGGCCACCGGCGTAATGATTATTTGTACCGGTAAAGCCACCAAACGTATAGAAGAATTTCAATACCAGAGCAAGGAATACATTGCCACCCTACAACTGGGGGCCACTACACCTTCGTTTGATCTGGAAACCCAGATTGATGAGCGTTTTGCGTACGCCCATATCAGCGAAGAGCAGGTGCAAAAAACCTTGAAGCAATTTATGGGGGAAATCCGTCAGGTACCTCCTATGTTTTCGGCCTGCAAGGTTCAGGGAAAAAGAGCTTACGAGATGGCGCGCAAAGGTGAACACATTGAATTGGAGTCCAAACTGTTGGTAATTGATGAATTGGAATTGTTGGAACATAATCTGGATAAAGATAGAGCAGAAACGCACGAAGAGCCTTTCATTAAGATTAGGGTGGTTTGCAGCAAAGGTACTTATATCAGGGCTTTAGCCAGAGATATTGGCCGGGCTTTGGGCAGTGGAGCTCACCTGACCGCTTTGGTTCGGTCCAGGGTAGGAGAGGTTGGCCTGGACGATTGCCGTATTATCGGAGAGTTTAAAAAAGAACTGGAAGAACAATTAATACAAAACATATGAAACTGTCAAAATTCAAATTTAATTTGCCGGAGAACTTGATTGCTCAATATCCGGCTTCCCACAGGGACGAGTCCCGCCTGATGGTGTTGGATCGCAAAAGCGGTAAAATTGAGCACAAGATTTTTAAAGAAATCCTGGAATATTTTGATGAAGAAGATGTGTTCATTTTCAACGATGCCAAGGTGTTCCCTGCGCGCTTATACGGAAATAAAGAAAAAACAGGAGCACAAATCGAAGTGTTTTTACTAAGGGAATTGAATACCGAATTGCGTCTTTGGGACGTGCTGGTGGATCCGGCCCGCAAAATTCGCATTGGCAACAAGCTGTATTTCGGCGAAGACGAATCCATGGTGGCCGAAGTGATTGACAATACCACATCCAGAGGACGTACCTTACGTTTCTTGTTCGACGGCGATCACGAAGTTTTCAAACAAACACTTTACTCTCTGGGCGAAACGCCACTGCCCAAATACATACAACGTCCGGTAGAGCCCGATGACGCAGATCGTTTTCAAACCATTTTTGCCAAAAACGAGGGTGCGGTAGTTGCTCCGGCAGCCAATTTGCATTTCAGCCGCGAGCTGATGAAAAGGATGGAAATCAAAGGAATAAATTTCTCCTTTATTACGCTTTACGTCGGACTGGGAGGCTTCAGGGAAATAGATGTCGAAGACCTGACCAAGCATAAAATGGACTCGGAACGCATGCTGGTCGAAGAAGAAGCCGCCAACATAGTCAACGCAGCCAAAGACAAGGGGAAAAAGGTTTGTGCCGTAGGGACTTCCGTTATGCGGGCTATCGAAAGCTCCGTAGGGGCTGCCGGGCATCTCAAACCCTACAACGGCTGGACCAATCGCTTTATTTTTCCTCCCTACGATTTCAGTGTGGCCAATTGTATGCTGGCCAATTTTCATATGCCTTTTTCAACCCTGCTGATGATGGCTTCCGCTTTTGGCGGTTACGAACTCATCAAGGAAGCCTACGAGGTAGCTATCAAGGAAAAATACCGTTTTGGTTGCTACGGAGATGCCTTGCTGATTCTTTAAAACTGATATGGCCAAGCTCTATTTAGGCCTGGGATCTAACCTTGGTGATCGTGCGCATTATCTGGACAAGGCTACTGCCGAAATTCAATCGCGCATCGGACTGATAATAAGCCGTTCGGAGTATTATGAGAATGAGCCTTGGGGTTACAAATCTTCCAATGCTTTTTTGAATACCTGTATTTGTGTAGAAACAACACTTCATTGGCGGGAGTGCCTGGAATTGACACAAAAGATAGAGCAAAGGCTGGGCAGAACCATCAAAACCGGAGCCGATTATAAGGACCGCGAAATAGACATTGACCTCTTGCTGTACGATCAGCTCGTTTTGAATGAACCGGAGCTTGTATTACCCCATCCTCTTATGCATAAGCGTAAGTTTGTTTTACTTCCGCTCAGCCGGATAGCTCCGGAACTGCAACATCCTGTTTTGAAAAGAAGTATACAAGATTTATTGTTAGCGCTTGATTAGTTTTTTATCTTTGATCAAAATCGTTGGTATGAAAAAGATAAAAAAGCGCCATTTGATTCCGGCTTTAATCTTGTTGCTGATAAGCATCTTGTTGTTTTTCTTATCTGACATTATCCGGCAGTTGGCAGAGCATAAAGCGCCGGAGTTGTTGGGACGCAGAGTCAAGATAGGGGCTTTGCATTTTAATTACGCCAAAGTAGCCCTCCGAATCAAAGATTTTATACTGTACGAAGCCGACCAAAAAACTCCCTTTGTCGCTTTTGATGAATTATATATAGATGTGGAGCCATGGGCCTTACTCAGAAAAGAATATGCCCTCGATGCCCTCCGGCTTATTAATCCGGAAGTTAAAGTTTGTCAGAACGGAACCCGATTTAATTTTGATGATCTCATCCCTCAAACTGACAGTCAACGCCTTGATACAATCCAAAAGGAACAAGCCGAAGACAGCAGCCTGATACGCCTCAATCTGCGCAATGTGCATATTGAGGGAGGAACAATCAGTTATGAAGATCAGCAAATCGGTAGTCGTATAGAGATCAACAAACTGGGTTTGGATGTCCCGCTCTTTTCCTGGGATAACCGGCATGCCGACATAGGCCTTAAGTTTGGTTTGGGTGCTAAAGGCTTGGTAGATATCAGCCTGGCCTTAGATAATCTGTCCGGTTTATACAATGTACATTTGAGAACCTCTTCCATCGATCTGGGTATGGCTCAGGCTTATTTGCAGGATGTTTTGCGTTTTGGGAAACTGGAAGGCAAACTATTTACGGATATTCATTTGCGTGGCAGCCTGGAACATATGGCTGAAATTGGCCTGGATGGCAGCGTTTGGCTGGATTCTGTTCTGTTGACCGATCCCGATCAGCAAAAAATACTGGCTATACAAAAGATTCAAACCGACATCAAGCAGATTGAATTCGAAAAACAATATTTTCATCTGTCAAGCCTGGTTGTTACCAAGCCTCAACTCTGGGCCGGACTGGATGAAGAGGGAATCAACCTTCTCAAACTAGTCATCAGCCACGAAAAAGACAGTCTTACCCTGTCAAAAACCGAAGTTTCTGCACCTGCTGCAGTACTAAGTTACAGGCTGGACAGCCTGCGTTTGCTTGATGCCGAAATACAATTTACCGACAATACCCTGGTTCGTTCTTTTCAATACCTGTTGTCGGATTTTGACCTGAATGTGGCAGACCTGCATCCGGAGGCTGCGGAAATACCGGTTCAATTCAGCCTGAACACCAATAACGACGGCAAGATAGAAGGAGAGTTGACCTTAAACATGTTGCAGCCCGAAAATCTTGATCTGGAATTGAAGATAGAACGCCTGGGGCTTATGAACTTTTCGCCCTACAGCGAAACCTATGTAGCCCGGCCGATTCTGAAAGGTTGGTTGAATTACTTTATGCAACTACAGTTGAATCAGGGAAAACTGAGCAATCAAAACAAAGTGTTGATCGAAAGCCTCGAGATGGGCAATAAAGTGGAGTCTCCGCAGGCCATGAACGTTCCGATTAAGCTGGGACTGTATCTGCTCAAAGACAGCAAAGACAACATCAATATTGAATTGCCTGTCGAAGGTGATATCAACAATCCTCAATTCAGTTACGGCAAAGTCTTGTGGAAAACCTTCACTGATTTGATGGTTAAAGTGGCTGCTACTCCTTTTAATACTATGGCTGATTTGTTGGGGATTGATCAGCAGGAAGTAAGCGAGCTTATCTTTCAGTATTCTCAAAATACACTGATAGATAGGCAGATGGCGCAGCTTGATAAAATTGCCGAATTGTTACAAAAAAAGCCGGGTTTGATGTTTCGCATAGTACAACATACCGACCGCGACAAAGAGTTGGAACAACTGGCTCTGAACCGGGCTCGCGAAGTCTATGTACAGGCGGCATCCGATTCTGCAGCCCGTATGGAGGCGGACAGCATCAGGGGGCAAAGTCTGCAATTATCCGACAGTGCTTTTATGGCCTTTGTGCGTCGTCGGGTGCCCGAAGTCGATTCCATCGGCCTGCCTGCTGCCAGCGTCCGCCTCTGTGATGCCGGTGATTTGACTGCCCGTTTAGATTCTGTATTGCAGCGGCGAAACAATCAAGTCAGAACTTACTTATTGGGAATAGAGGGACTCCATGAAAACCGTTTTGAGGTTCAGACAGCCGATTTAATTAATTCGCCGGCTGAATTGAGGTATCCCCATTTCAGGGTAGACGTGTTTGTACGTTAGAGTTCTTTGATTTCGGGATGAGCCTCTATGTAGGACATGGCGTCTTTGTAGCCCTGGTTGTAGATTTTCTTGTAGGCGTCAAAGCGAAATTCGTGGTATTTTTTTATGACCGTGGGTTCAATCAGATGGTCGCAAAGAGCTCGGCCCTCAAGCGAATTACGATGCTCCATACCCCTCAGGGTGCAGGTGATAGCGTCGATGGGATGTTTCATATTGCAGGGGGCCTCAAAGGGTATTACATCCACACCAATAACAGCACGGCAAATTTCTTTTAAAGGCTGAGCCGGCAAATTGTTGAGTACCCCTCCGTCGAGGTAATAAATCCCGTTTTTAACAAAAGCTTCGAAGACTCCGGGGATACTGGCCGAGGCCGACACCCACGAAGCCAGTTGTTTGCTTTTGAATTTGATTTCCCACTCCATGGTATTGAGGTTGGTAACACAAATAAAGAGTTTTTTGGCCAGGAGTTCGAAGCTGTTGTGCGGTATGCATTCCTTGATGAGTTTTTCGACGGTGCCGTGCGTAGAGAATCCCGATTTCCAGAACGTTGGTTTAAAAGTCATAAGTTTGGATACCAAATACAGGCGGTCTTCTTTTATCATTTGCATCATCTCTTTGGGCGTGTAGCCGGCGGCATACAGAGTTCCCACAATGGCTCCCATGCTGGAACCGGCAACGGCCTGGGCTTCGATGCCATTATCAGCAAAAGCCTGTAATACGCCTATATGTGCAAAACCAATGGCTCCTCCGCCACTCAGACAGAGTCCCAATGGTTTTTTGTTGTCTTTGAACTGAGTAGCTGTGTTGTTTTCCATAAAAAGAGGGATATTTTGTACAAATATAGACTAAAATGATGTAGAAAATCATTAAATTGCGCGGCAAAACAAGAATAAAACTACGAAAAAACAGCCACTTACAAAATGATAGATATGAGAACATCTCTTCTTTTGGTTTTAACCATGTTTACCGGGCTTACTTCCCTCAACGCCAAAGAATTTCAACTGCAATCGCCCGACGGGAATCTGCAGATTGTGGTAAATGTCGACAAAGAAATTTCCTGGTCGGCACAACTTGGAGGCAAACCCGTGCTGGAAAAGGCCGTCGTTGCCATGGAGCTTTCAGATCGGGTTTTGGGCCTTGAGGCCAGGTTGACAAAACAGTCCGTCAAAGAAATCAGGCAGGAAATTCAGGTTGCTGTTCCGCATAAGGATGCCGTGATAGTAGACCATTGCAATGAACTGAGCTTGCAGTTCAGGGAAAAATTCAGCCTGACGTTCAGGGCCTACAACGATGGAGTGGCTTATCGTTTCTCGGAAGCTTCACGCAAGCCCTACGAGGTACTGAACGAAAAAATGGATTTGTTTTTTCCGGCCGGAGCGGCCTGTTATTTTTCGGAAGAACAGACAACGTACTCACACAACGAAAGCTGGTATCCCTATATTCAGCTGAGCGATATTGCTGCTGAACGTTTTTGCAGTATGCCTCTGCTGATCGACTTACCTGGACAGGCCAAAGTCCTGGTGACGGAAACGGCTCTGCACCAATACCCGGGTATGTTCCTCAAGAGCAATGGTAAAAATGGTTTTGTGAGCAAATTTCCGCCTTATGTGTTGGAAACCCAGCCACCCCGCCGCGGGGCTGACCGCAACGAAATCATCAGCAAAGAAGCCGATTATATTTCCAAAGTGGCCGCCGGCAGAGATTTTCCCTGGCGAGTGTTTGTCATTAGCGACAAGGATGCCGGACTGGTAGAAAGCAACCTTACTTATCAGCTGGCCGAGTCTTGTGTGCTCGAAAATACAGCTTGGATCAAACCGGGCAAAGTGGCCTGGGACTGGTACAATGCCAACAATATTTTTGGAGTGGATTTTAAATCGGGCCTCAATACTGCCACCTACAAGTACTACATCGATTTTGCCTCGGACAACAAGATCGAATACGTCATTCTTGACGAAGGCTGGACAAAATCGACTACCGAAATCCAGGCTTGTAATCCCAATATTGATGTCAAAGAATTGATTGAATACGGCAAGCCAAAGAATGTCGGAATTATCCTTTGGGTATTGTGGAAACCCCTCAACGCCAATATGAAAGAAATCCTGGAGACCTACAGCGCCTGGGGAGCCAGGGGCATCAAGGTCGATTTTATGCAGCGTAACGATCAATATATGGTGGAGTCCTACGAGCAAATTGCTGCCGAATGCGCCCGTTTAAACTTACTGGTCGATTACCACGGGGCGTTCAAACCTTCGGGATTGAGGCGGAAGTACCCCAATGTGCTCAGCTACGAAGGAGTCAAGGGCAACGAAAACAACAAATGGAGTGCAGACATTACGCCGGAACACAATCTTACTTTGCCTTTTACCCGCATGGTAGCCGGCCCTATGGATTATACCCCCGGAGCTATGCTCAATGCCCACCCCGTCAATCACAAAGTAAGTTACGAACGCCCTATGGGTCTGGGAACCCGTTGCCACGAAGTGGCTAAATACATTGTATACGAATCGCCTTTGCAAATGATGTGCGAATCGCCTTCTATTTACAAAAAGGAACAGGAAAGCGTTGACTTTATCACCCGCATCCCCGTTGTTTGGGACGAAACCTGTGTCCTGGAGGCCAAAGTGGCCGATTACATTGTGGTGGCGCGTCGCAAAGGCAAGGCCTGGTATGTGGGCGCTATGACGGATGCCAGCCCCAGGGAACTCGAAATTTCGCTTTCTTTCCTGGGCGAAGGCAACTACAGCATGACTTTGATGAAAGACGGCATCAACGCCGACCGCTACGCCCAGGACTACAAACTGGAAAAACGCAGCGTAAACAAGGCTGAGGTCTTAAAAATCAAGATGGTTTCGGGCGGCGGCTGGGCAGCGATACTGGAACCTAATATTCAATGAAAAACACTTTCTTGCTGAGTTTAATTGTTTTATGCGGCCTGCTCTGTTCTGCACAGGACAGTGTAAAAATAAACTGGAGCAAAGACATTGATTTTCTGGCTGTCGAATTGCCCAAAAAACACATCAATCTGTTTTCGGGAAAGACTAAGACAGCGTTTTTGGCTGCACTGGAAGCCATCAAGGCACAAGCCGATTCGATCTCAGACCTGGCGGTGGCCATCAGGCTGAATCAAGTCATTGCCGGCATGGGCGATTCGCATACCAATATGCACTATACCCGTTTAGTCGACAGAAAGGCTGTATTGCCTATTCAGCTTTATTGGTTCAGAGACGGACTCTATGTGTTGCGCACCACCAAAGAATACAGTGGATTACTGGAAAAAAAGATACTGGCTGTCAACGGCGTGCCTGTTCAAACAGTAATTGACAGCCTGAGTACTTTGATCACGACAGACAATGAGGCTTCGGTGAAGTCAAAGATTCCATCATTGATACCAATAGTAGAAGTCTTGGTTTACTTTGGCTTTGCAGACGGGCTTACAGTCGAGTTGCAAATGGAAGACAGTACAGGCATGAGCAGTTTCCATAAATTGTCGCCGTCGGAAGTGAACAAAGAAAACATAATCAACGTATTACCCGATTCCCTGCCCTTATGTTACCAGAATCAGAAGACTTTCTTCTGGGATATTTACCAGCCGGCGCAAGGCTTGTATTATATTCAGTATAACGTTTGCAGGAGCAGGGAAGCAGAAATGAAGTACGGATCGCCTGTCAGGGCAGCCATACTGCCCTCTTTTGAGGAATTCGAAAACAGAGTCTTTGAAACGCTGAACCGGGAGCCTGTCGAAAAGTTGCTGGTAGACATTCGTTTCAACACAGGTGGCAGTTCGCCTCAGGGCACGTCTTTTGTCGAAAAATTAGCACCCTATCTGAATAAACATCCCGAAACGAAGCTTTATGTGGTTTTGGGCAGAAACACCTTTTCTTCGGCCATTATTAATGCCATGGATTTCAAGCGCCTGACCGAAGCGGTATTTCTGGGAGAAAGCACCAGCGGCAAACCCAATCATTTTGGCGAAGTCAAGTCCTTGCAATTGCCCACTTCAGGTATAGTTGTCAATTATTCTACCAAATACTTTAAACGAACAAAAGAAGATTTAAAAACCCTGGAGCCGGATGTATGGCTCGAGCCCACATTCCGGGATTACATCCTGGGAATAGATCCGGTTTATGAATGGGTGCTGAGCCGTTGACAAAACACTATTCCGGCACAGCATCGTTGGCTGTTGTGGCGTAAAGGCCGAGCAAACAGCCGGTGAAGCCGCCTGCCACATCGGTCGAAAGGATGTCTCCTGAAATGTTTTCGGCCAGGTTTACAAAATCGATACCGTTGAGTGAGTAACTAAACTCATAGTTGTCACCTCTGGCCGTTATTTTCAGACGGAGGGGGGCTTTCAGTTCAATTTTGGTACTGGCCAGGAGGCTTGAGCTCGTTTCCCTGCTTCTGGCTTTGCGCTCATTCCTTTCAAGCAGGAGATAATAGTCTTTGCCTTTTTTGGTGAGGCCAAAGACGTAGTTGAAACTTTCGCTTTGCAGCGCTACCAGGCCAGCCAGGTCTTTTTCGGACGAGGGCAGGTAATTCATGCTCACCGTAAAGGAGAAGCTATTGTGCATTTGCCGATGAAAGAGAGTGGAAGTTGGTTTGACTTCCTTGATGTTTACAGGGAAAGGATTGATTTTAAGTCCATATTTGCTCAGCTCACAAAAATCTTCGCGCGGCCCTCTCAGGCTTATCCAGCGGTAATCGAGTTTGTTGGCACTGAAATTGTCGCAAAAGCTGAAGTTCCCGTTGGGAAAAAAACCTTCCTTGCCGGTTTTGTTTTCGGTACCTGCCTGAGGCATTTTGAGTTTGGGTTCCATGGGGAGCAGGCCATTGACAAAGACAGGAAATTCGCCCGACCAGTCTACGGGCAGGATTAAGGTTTCGCGACCGGTGTTTACCCTGTTCTTATCGTTGGGGCGTACGGCCAAAAAGACGCCGTAATAGGTTTTATTGTCGGGGCCTGGCACTAAATCGGCATGACCGGCCCAATCTACTTTGTTGGCACGATCTTTGGCAAAGTAGCGTTGCGTAAGGATGGGATTCCCGGGAGCCGGGGCGTAAGGGCCTTTGGGATGATCGCTCACAAAAATCACTTCGCTGTGCCAGCCGCCGGTTCCTCCTTCGGCACACATCAGGTAGTATTTGTTGTTTTTCTTGTAAATGTGAGGGGCTTCAATCCAGATAGGCTTTTTGGACAGGTCAACCCCTCCGTCTACGATGATTTGGTCGCTGCCGGGAATAATCTTATCGCTCTGGGTGTCGTATTCCCAGATCTTGATTACCCGGTGTCCGTTGTAGAGTTCTTTGCCCCGGTCCGGAGCGTCGTTGTGAACGAC
>CAZNQD010000028.1:22139-27067 GCA_964575345.1 uncultured Bacteroidales bacterium | reverse complement strand
TGTGGCTACAAAATGAGACAAAAGACTGTTACATACAGGTTTAGGATTACAGGGGATCAATGGGCTTCGTTAAAGGTTTTGGATTGCTACGGGGTTAATGTTTCGCAATTTATCAGAAATGCCATAACTGAAAAAATAAACAGGGATTGGAGTGAAATAAAATCAAAACAGGAAAAAGAAAAATTACCGTTCTGATGGAAGATTTATTCGATGACATAATGCTTGGGAAACGGGTATTTAAGAAAAATATTATATGCCAGCGTTGCGAGGGTGAAGGCAAAATAAGAGTTTTTTCAGATAACCCTGCATACCATGGTCCGTGGGAAGTTGTTTGCCAGGTTTGTAAAGGAAGCGGACGAAGAATAAGGATTGTAACTATCGATTATAAATTATTCGGGGATGAGAATGAAGATGAAATAACTAAATAGATATGGCGAAAGAACATTTTTGTATTATTAAACTGGACCCTTTTTACCAGGCTTTTTTGAGAGCCCGTTTTGAACAAACCAACCAAAATGGTGTGTTTGTTTTTGATAAAGGACATGACCTAAGTTTGTTGTTGCAATTTTTGGTAAAACCGAAGCCGGTGGATTATAAACCAACTGACTACGGAGTATCATCGTTCAGGATAGCAATACCGGCAATGGAACATAAAAACCCGGCGACCTATAACTACCTGAGCGAGGAGAGACAATTAATTCTTGTAAAACGAATCATGCGATACTGGAAGATGATAAGCCACGACGTTATCGCAGAGGCCAGACGCAGAGGAGTGGATAAAAAAGAAATTGTTTATATGATGTTAGATGAACTTGATCTTCCGGAATACTACTCGGACAGGATAGAAAGAGAATATTCGAGATACCTGCACGAGGAACGGAACAGGAAATATCTTCGTCAAAAAAAAGTAATGTTAAAAAATGTTAAAAAATTGTCAGTTAAAAGGTGTAAAACTTCACTCGCATGACGAAATAGATTTGATGATGAATGATTGTTTTTAAATGTGATTGATATGGAAAAGAATTTGAACAGGGTGATTAATGTGTGTGAAATATATTACGCACTGAAAGATGATATTGCATCGGTGGAGATATCGGAGGACGGAAAAATTGATGTTGCTTTTAACGGAGCGGTTGAATGGGAACAGATACCTTTCACTCCCGGAAGCGCAACAATAAGCGAAAAGGCGGTGATGAAAGAGGGTGGCCGATGCTATGAACAGGACTTTGTGGCCGATATCCCTGGAGAAGATGAAGAAATGACTTCGTGGACCCTGGACACCGACCTGCGCCCGGTGATTATGAAACTTGTACAAACAAACGGTACGAAGATTTACGGGGATACGGAATATCCGGTAAGACTTACAAGCGAATGGAACTCGGAGAAAAGCAGCACGACAATCAGATTTAACCGGGATACCATGGAACGCGCACGATGGCTGAACGAGGAGACGAGCGGGAGCGGGAGTTGATAAAATATTGCGGATTGCGGATTGCGGATTGCGGAATACGGAATGCGGATTGCGGAATGCAGACCCGATATCTGTCGGGATGGGATGTATGGTTAATAAATAAGTGAATATATTGTAACATAATAACAATCAGATTATTATGTGCGTTTTAGAAAAGTCCTTGCGGGGGCTTTTTTTTTGCTTCAAATTTATGGCGAAAAGTTGGGGAGTACCCGAAGTTTGCTTTCTCCTGCCAGGAGAGGAAAACGGTATAAATAAATATTTTAATATGAAGACATCGAGGGTAATGACTGAAATACTCAGACATCCGTGGATGATGGATTTACGGGCTGTTGAAGGATTTCTACCTGTGGTATCGAACTGGCTGCTGGGAAAAGAGGTGACTTTCGAGGAGAAGGGAACTCTCAGAATTAAAGCTGCTATGGCCGCGACATTTACTCCATACGAAATTGATGATTTGGCTGATGTGCCTGAAAATACAATGGCTATCATTCCGGTAAAAGGAGAGATGCTGAAATATGATTCGTTGTGTTCGCATGGGACCCTGAGCATCGCCGGATTGATGAAGACTGCTGCCCTGAATAAGAATATTTCGGGGGTTGTACTCGACGTTGACAGCCCGGGAGGATCGGTGAATGCCATCCCTCCGATGCTGGAGGCTATCAGGACGATGCAACAGATGAAAAAGCCGGTGGTTGTGCATGGCGACCTGGTGGCCAGCGCTGCTTTATACGCGAGTGTTTTTGCCGACTATATCGTTGCCGACAATGAGCTTAGTTCTGAATTCGGGAGTATTGGCGTAATGGTTCAATTTACTGACTTCAAGGACCACTGGGAAAAGGAAGGGATAAAAATACATACCGTGTATGCTCCGGAGAGCAAGGATAAAAACGCTGAATTTGAAGCGGCACTGAAAGATGATTATGAGCCCCTGCAAAAGAATATTCTGTCGCCTCTGGCAAAAATGTTTCAGGAATCGGTGAAACTGAGACGTGGCAATAAACTGAACCTTTCGACTGAGGGATTGCTTACGGGGAAGATGTTTTTTGGAGGGGATGCCGTGAAAGCGGGCTTGGCGGATGAAGTTGGAAGTTTGTACCGTGCAGTGCAGGTTGCATATTCAATGTCGGAATGGAAGAGGATGAAGAGTGCATAAAGTACTTGGAGTGCCTGGAGTGCCTGGAGTACTTGGAGTACTTGGAATGAAAATATTTGATGATTTATTATTTTAAGAAAAGGGGGATATAAACAATGTTTGAGAAATTTAAGAGCATTATTTTGAATTTCCTCGGGATTGAAAAGTTCAATTACAACGAGGATGGGAAGGTTGTTTTTTCGCAGGAAGAAAGGACCAGACTGGCCGGTGCATTCGGTGATGAATTTGTGGCGAAGTGGGAATCTACTTTGGACAAGGAATTGCAGGATACCGAGGCTGTTGAAAAAGCTGCTGCTGTTGTGAAGTCGGTTCGCGATGAAACCGAAAGGAAGATGCGCGAAATGGCTGAGCAACATAATGTAGAAGTTGAGAGGCTGAAAGCTGAGAAGACTAATCTGGAAAAAGAGAAGTCGGCATTGCGAAACACGGTGAAATTACTGTCGGATATGGCAGATGAAGGCAAAGCTGCTGAAAAGATTGTCAAGCCTGATGCTATTGTGAGCCAGCCGTGGCACGGGAAACGGGCCAACCGGGCATATTTCCACAACCAGATGGCATTCGACAAACTGAACGGAAACAGTTCAAAAGCTATTCTGGCTAAGAATTCGGGGAGTTTCAACTTCGGGAACATCAAAATGGGTGACACCATTGATTCGACCGAATTGGCAACTGAATTCGGCGATTACATGAGCCAGTTCAATATTCAACTGGAGGTTATCAAACTATTGACACAACCGACGGAAAGCCAGAAGTATATGACCACAAAATCGGCCATTACGACCTGGAAAGCGTCGAAGTCGCAGATCACGAGCGTTGTGCAGCAGTTTATTGCTAAATGGACCCCGCTTGGGTCGAGCACGTTCACCCCGATTGAAATTATCAACCGGAGGCACAAGGTTAACCTGCCCATAACCCCGGACGACATTACCGACGGATGGTTGAGCTACCTGTACAATGAACAGGTAACCCCCGATCAGATGCCTATTACCAGGTACATTGTTGAGCAACTGCTTCGTCCGAAAATTGATGATGATGTTGAGCTGAAACTGATTGCTACCGGCGAATATGAAGAACTTGGCACCGTTACCGAAGGGGATGCAGGCCAGGCTACCGGCAAGAGCATGGATGGTTACCTTACCGTGCTGAAGGATTTGAAGGATACCGTAGGGAATGCGGGGAACTGGTATGAAACCAGCGATGCCGTGTTTGGAAGCGGAGTAACCGAAGTTACCGCGACCAACGTGGTTGATGTGATCGAGGACTTTTCGAGATGGGTAAAGAAAGAGGCCCCTCTGTACCATGCAAAAGGGCTGAACTTGTTTATTGACCCTGAAATCGAGGACTTGTTTCAGTTTGCCTACCGTGATGCTTTCCCGACTACAAAGAACGAAGACGGAAGGCGCAATGGACCGGACTTCTCGAAGCTCACTTTCGTTCCGTTGGAGGCCATGCGTGGGAGCGGGATATTCTTTACCACACCGAAGGAAAACTTTATCCGCTTAATTCATGAAAATGAAGCCGGCGGAGCCACAAAACTGTTCTTCCAGGTCGAGAATTATGATGTGAAGGTTTTTGCTGAATTCTGGCTTGGAGTTGGTTTTGCCCTGGCGGAACTGATCTTTGCCTGGATTCCTGCTGAAACTTCGGGTAGCGGTTCGTAACCATAACTTTAAAACAGGAGGAATAAGATATGGCTTACACAATGGTATCGGTTACCAAATCGAACGTAAATGCCGGGAGACCGGTGAGTTTCAACAATAACATCATTTTATTCAAATGGACTGATGTGGAAACTATGCCTGATCGCGATGCGAGCGGCGTGCTGATTACTGGTGACCTGGTTCTTAAGACCGGGGCAACGGCTATTGAAATTTATGCCACCCCGAAAACCGTAAAGGTTTACGACACCAGCGAGGGGGACCCGGACAAGAAGGGATTTATCCAACACCTGGAGTTTGAACATCCCGGGGATGAATTGGGGTATAATGAATTTGCCGAAAACGCAATCAACGAAAACTTTGGCGCTATCGTGCGGACCTGCGACGGAAGCAAAGTGAGGCTGCTTGGTTCGGAGTGCTGCCCTCTGCAGTTTATCCACGAAGGACAGAACGACAGCGAGGCAGTGACGAATGTTGTGAAGTTTGAGTCGATGTTGCGTGGACCGAAAATTGCCCATTACACGGGAGCGATTCCAACTTTGGACAGTGATTCGGGGAGCGGAGCTTAAAGGGAATCTTGAATATTGAATAAGTGAGGAGTTAATTAAATTGTGTTTCATAGGTGTGTTATTGACCGGGGGGC
>CAZNQD010000028.1:0-22039 GCA_964575345.1 uncultured Bacteroidales bacterium | reverse complement strand
ATAAGTGAGGAGTTAATTAAATTGTGTTTCATAGGTGTGTTATTGACCGGGGGGCAGTGCTTCCCGGTTTTTTTTATTGCGGATTTCGGAATGTGGATTGCCAGAATTCACCCTGGGCAGTTTACCTCACCCTGCCCTCTCCCAGACCTCACCCTAACCCTCTCCTGTACCTCACCCTAACCCTCTCCTGGGAGGAGAGGGAAAAAGAGGAATTAAAGGTTTTCGAGAGGGGAAGCGGAATGTTATTTATTTGTCCTTTTGGGTACCGGGGAATTATGGAAAATTTGGTGTATAAAAGTTTGAATTTCAGGAAAGATGGTTCCTGATGTTTTTGAATTGAACGGATAAATTTATGATATACCACTTTAACACATTGTTTTCGGGGAAAAACATAGGTACCTATTATAACCAGTGTTGCAGAATAGTTCCCGGGGATGATGACTGGATTTGTTTGTGGGATTCGGATGTTTTGGTTTTTAATACAGTTACGGACTGGAATCCTTTCATGGAAGAACAAATAAAGAGAAACCCTGATGTTGCTCTTTTTACCTGCATGGCCAACCGGATTGGCACCCATAAACAACGGCTTTTACCTAAACAGGACGAAAATGCGAGCATGTATTTTCATTGTGTAAAATCGAAACATATTTTAAAAACAATGGGAATGACGGTGAGAAAGGATGCAAAATCGATAAGCGGGATGATGATGCTTTTCAGAAAGAAAACCTGGCTGTTGGTAGG
This sequence comes from uncultured Bacteroidales bacterium, assembly GCA_964575345.1. Taxonomy (GTDB): domain Bacteria; phylum Bacteroidota; class Bacteroidia; order Bacteroidales; family UBA1402; genus UBA1402. The sequence goes on along the minus strand of CAZNQD010000028.1, from coordinate 21,298 downwards.
GGGCTTTTACGAAAGAGGAATACTTGATGTTGATAAGATATTTTCGCGAGAAATTACATCGAGGGGCATGAAGATCGGTATTATGCAAGGCATGTATATTATGCACTATTACCGGCTTGTGGAAGGGAATAAGGAGCATTTGTTGAAAAGTTGAAAATATAGAAAATATAATGGTAAGGAAAAAGATTGATAAAATGGAGGAACCGGTTTTTGAACAAGACAGGGACATTGATGATGTGTTTAATACTCCTGGAAATAAGAGTAAAGTACGAGTTGTAAAACCGGCTCCGGTGATCAACGTGATTGTAAGGACCCACCGGAGGGAATCGTATTTCAACAAGTGCATTGATAGCATTGTGAATCAGGATTACCCTAACAAGAAAATCCATGTGACGGCGGATGATGCGATGACTGCCGAATATGTAAAACGAGCAATAAAACATGGGCTTGTTGATTTTTATTACAGGGTTGACGGGGGGATGCTCCATGAACCCAAAGCGATATTCGATAAACTGGTTAAAAGGGAATTATGCAAACCCAGGGACTATTTCAAAGCACGATATAATCTTTACCTGAATCATGTAATTGAACGAATACCGAATGGGTGGATTTTTATTGTTGACGACGATAAGGAATTGCCTCACAGCAAGTTCTTGTCGGATATTGCGAAGCTGCTTATTTCTGATAACCTTATGCTGATAGGCCAGTATGCGATGAAGAGCAAGACGGTGCCAGAGGGGGATATGTGGGAAAGACTCCCGTTTACACGCGGACATATTGACATGAGCTGCTTTTTGTTTCACGTAAAATTCAGGGACGATGCTGTGTTCGATGCCCACAAAGCGAGCGACTGGCGGGTTGCGAACAGACTTGCTGCTAAACTGGATTTGAAATGGGTGAAAGAACCTTTTGTGATTGCGGACAATGACGGGAATTTTGGGAGGAGTGCCCTTCGACAAGCTCAGGGACCTTCGATAAGATAAGGGACCTTCGACAGTCTAAGGGTGAAATTGCGATGACCTCTCCCTGCCCTCTCAAAAGGAGAGGGAAAGCAGAATGAGAAGTTTTTTGAGATCGAAAAAGAGTTAATTATTTGATATGGAGAAGAAAAATATTTACAGGTGGATCGATGAGTTACTGGAGGGGGTAGTGAATCCTGTAATCTTTGAGCTTGGTGCAAATACCGGCAGCGACACCATGAAATTTGCCGCAATAAAGGGGGCCACAGTACATGCCTTTGAGCCGGAACCGAGATGTGACCTGAGTAAAATGCCATGGAATGTAATCGTTAATAAGGTGGCCGTATCGGACAATGAGGGTATTGCTGTTTTGAATATGTCGGATTCGGCAGGACACGAGTGGACTTATTCTTCGTCGTTACTGAAACCGAAGAAACACATTACGGCACACCCGCATGTTAAATTTATAAGGAAGGTGGAGGTAAAGACGATAAGGCTTGATGATTACTGCAAACAGAAAGGGATAGCGAAAATTGATTTTTTGTGGATGGATGTACAGGGTGCGGAGGCTCAGGTATTTGCCGGGGCTGCTGAAATTCTGAAAAACACGAGGTATCTCTACACGGAATACAGTGACGAGGAGATGTATGAAGGACAACAACCATTGAGAAATTTGCTGGAACAGTTGAAGACTTTCGAGGTGATTGATGTGTGGCCGGAAGAACCGAGCAATGTGTTGTTGAAAAATATAGTACTTAAAGTGCCTGAAGTACTTAAAGTGCCTGAAGTTACGACCTCACCCTGCCCTCTCCTGGGAGGAGATGGGAAGCGGAATTTTGATTATTTTGATTTCGGATTGAGACCGAATGTGGAATTGTATCAGGAGAGTGAGATATCTGTATCAAAGAAAGAAAATGGGAAAAATAATTTCAGAGAGAAAGAGGGGGAAAGAATTCTGAAACAGGAGAGGGCTAAATTGGTGGAGTTAAAGGATGGAAAGTCGGATAAAGAAAATGTCATTAACAAAAAAGTGATTGTAAGGATTGATGATTTTCCGACCGGAGTAAGACCGGTATTGAAAGATTTGTCGATGTTCTTCAATGTTTTTGACGAATTTGAGAAGAGAGGGATTTATTTTCACCTGGGCATTGTGCCGGAAGTATTCATGTATCATGTAAAAAATGAGGACAAGGAGCGGTTGAAAAGATACAAATACCTGATTCCGTGCCAGCATGGGTATGATCACCGGTATGGGGAGATGTCGCGGAAACTGATCATTGCAAAGGACCCGTTCAACCAGAAGACACTTGGGAGTTTCAATGAGTTTGACAGGTTACAAAAGAATGTTATCCTGAAAAATATCAAAAAAGGGAAACGGATACTTGAAGTGTTTTTCAATAAGAAGATTGATACCTATACCCCTGTGTGCAATGTAGTAAACGAAACTTTGATTTCGATACTCCAGCGGTTAGGTTACACAAGTATTTTTACATACGCTGCACAACCTTTAAACACGGGGAAGTTAAGAAATGTAATTACAGAATATTACGGAAGGCTTTATGAGTTTCATGACGATGTAAAAGGGGTGATTGGATTGCATATTACATGGGAGTACGACTATATTAAAGCGAATGGATGGGATAAATGGATAGAGAATTTTGACAGGGTTTTCTTCGGAATAAAAAATTCAGGAAACCAGGATAAACCTATTGAGGTACGGGAAGATAAAACCGAAAATGCAGAAGATGGCATAAACCCGGACGACAATACCATACCACGGATTGCTAATTTTTACTGGAACATTGAGACGCCGATGAGTTACCTGAGGTATTTAACGCTGGTGACCTTCAGATACTTTCATCCGGACTGGATAATGAATTTATGGATTTCGCAGAGCGACACGAAAAGCATTAAGGAGTGGAGAACTTCGGTGAATGTTTTAAAGCAGGATTTCCATACGATCAAGGATTGTAAGAACTATCTGCCGAATGCCATTGAATTAGGGGTTAACATGTTACAATTTGAAGATTCGATGGTACATTCAATGCCACCGAATTATGTAAGCGACATAGCGAGGTTTAAGACATTGTTGAACGGGGGATGGTTCTTTGACCTGGATCAGATTTTCACGAGGAATTTTGATGACCTGTGTGGATTTGATTTTGTAACGGGCGTGGGATACATGAAAGAATATCCTCCGAACGGGCTGATCAACTGCGGAGTTCTCGGGGCATCGAAGAGAAGCATTGTGCCCCACACCATCAATGAGAAACAAACCGAACTATTGAACAGCGGCCAGGTTAAAGGGTATAATGAGCTTGGCAATCTTTTTCTGAATAAATGTTTAAAAGAGGAGTGGTACAAAAAATTGGATGAGAACCATTTTATTACTCCTGTTGACTATTTCTATCCGATTTCGACGAGCCCTGAAGTTGATAAGCTTTATACGGGTGTATTAAAGATTGATGAACTGAAGAAAAATTATGCGGTGCACTGGTATGGTGGACATCCTTTGTCTCAGAAATTCAATAGCAGATACACGGAAGAATTTGCAAAGACATCGATGGATTCGATCAGTGTATTTGTCAGGAAGCTGGGATTATTGACGGGGATTGACGAAGGGAGAAAAGAAATAATTTTCATTACATCGATCAGTCCAGGAAAAGAAAATGAGGAGAGACAACAGAAGGCAATAAAGAGTTGGTTAGGGGAAGGAATACCGGTGTATTCGGTAAATATAAAGCCGGAAATAAGGGATTTAAAAAGGAGATATGCCGGCGTTAACTTTGTGGTATCGGATGGAGCTGAGAATGTGTCGAATAAAACTTATATAAAAATAAATTCGATACTCGAACAAGCAAAGAATATAAATTGTGAAACGGTATGTATTATAAACTCGGACATTGAGTTTGTGCAAAACGGGAATTTATTTGAGCAACTGAAACTGAAATCGAAAGAGGGGTTGGTTATTGCCAGGAGATATAACTATAATACCGATCACAATGATTCAAAGATGGAAGCCGGAGGGATTGATGTTTTCGCCTTCAATAAAAAATTCATTGGAATTATACCGAAAGGGAATTACTGTTTGGGTCAACCGGTTTGGGATTACTGGTTCCCGTTGATGTTTTCGGAGAATAATGTACAGATATATTATATCAGCGACCGTTTGTTTTATCATAAGATACATGACCGTGGCTGGTCGCGGCAGGTGTGGAGCAAGTTTCTGACTGAGATTGGGAAAGACTACAAAATAGAGGAGAAGGACCCGGGTAAAATATCGCTGAATATTTTCTGCAGGTTTATGGCGAAGTGCATAAACATTAAACCGGAATAAGATGGAATTCATTGGAAGTACATACGGAGGGTATTGGGTACCAATGGGATTGCTTGACGAGAATAGCGTTGTTTATTCATTTGGGTTGGGGGAAGACGCGACTTTTGATATAGGTGTTTGTGAGAAATATGGCTGTGAGATTCATTTGTTTGATCCTACCCCACGGAGTAAAATCTTTTATGAGGATACACTTAAACCGAACCCAAAACTTATCTATCACGAATTTGGATTGTGGGATAAGGACGGCAAGGTAAATTTTTACGAGCCGAAAAACAAGACGCATGTATCGCACAGCATTGGGAACTTACAGGAGACCAACGAATTTTTTACCGGAGAGGTCAAGAAACTGGAGAGTGTTATGGATATGCTGGGGCATAAACAAATTTCGTTGCTGAAACTGGATATAGAGGGTGCGGAATATGAGGTAATTCCGGATATAGCAGTATCGATGATACGACCTCTGATTATCTGTATGGAATTTCACAAGAGAAAGGATTTTGTTTCGGAAGACGGTATTGTATCGATATTAAAATATATCGGGTATGACCTGGTTCATCAAAAAGCAAATGCTTATACATTCAAATGAACATGACACAGACCGATTTACTCATATTGAAGGGGGTTTTATTGAAGATTAAAACGATGGGGATTTTGTCTCCAGGGAAGGAGGTTGCCATACATTCGCCATGGAAAGAGCAATATTCTGCCATGAAGGAGGTATTCGGGGATGGGGTCACTGAATTGACACAGGATGACTGGGACATAAAAAAGGAGAAGCTGGAAGGTCGATTCGGTTTGCTGGTATTCTGCAATGTATTTATGTACATAGACCAGCCGGCCATTGCCTTTGAGAATGTACTTTCATCGTGTAATTATCTGATTGTTCAGGATATAATAAAGAGGGACAGGGGTCCACTTATATTCGGGATCGATGGTGATTGTATGCGGTATGAATACAGAAGCATAAAATCGAATTACGAGAAGGCTTTTGATATAAGCAAAGCGGGAGAGGTGATCGATTTTATTCCATACAAAGACAACAAAGAACATTTACATTTTATAGCGATAATGAAAAAGTTCAGATCATGAAGATTGCGATAGGTTTGATAGTATTTAACGGGATGCCCTATTTGGAGAAGTACATTAAACACTATACTGAATGTGAGGATATTGATTATGTATGTATATCGGAGGGGGCGACAGCGAACATGAAGGAGGTATTAGGGCTGAAGAATGCGAATAGCACAGATGGGTCGGTGGATGTAATACGGGGATACCTTCAACACCCGAAGGTAAGATTTACCATAGCTGAGAAGGAATACCCGGAAAAGATGGAGCAGCAGAACGGATATGTTAACCTGGTGCCTGATGATTGCGATTATATATGGGTTGCAGACTGTGACGAGTTTTATCATTGGGCGGATATCAAAATGATAAAGCAGTTGCTATACTACAATGGCTATACTTATGCAGAATTCAGGATGTGGCATTTCTGGAAAGGAATAGACACGGTTGGCATAGGGGGGACCGGCTGGGGATATGACCAGGTGATAGACAGGATTTTCAAATACTACCCTGGCGCAAGATTTTTGAATCACCGACCGATAACGATGACAGATAGGCACGGGGTATCGGTAAAAGCAATTCATCCGCTACTGGCGGTGCACAATCCGGTGAGGACGTTTCATTACAGTTACGTGACACAAAAGAACGTGTATGAAAAAATGCTTTACTATACAAAGACTTTCAACAGGGATTACATAAACAACTGGTATAAGCCGGTATGGCTGGCATGGAACAAGGAGAACCGGCATGAAATTGAGGCGAAATACAGCATACACCCGTCGAATCCGGGAGCGACGACGAAAGATGTTGATTTAAAGCACCCGATAGAATTTGACTTTACATGGTAAGGTTTTAGCTGGAGAGAGAATGATATTGCTGAATAATTATTACGTGGATAAAAACCCGAAGCGTCAGTCGGAGCTTGATGCTTGTATGGAGAAAAACCTGCGGAACAGGTTGATAAATCATATCATCGTATTTAAAAACAGGGATGTAATGCTAAAACCGGATAAGAAGATTATTCCGGTGAATATTGACCGGCGGCCAACGTATTCGGATTATTTCAGAATAGGGAACAGATATAGTGGTATTAAGATATTGGCTAACAGTGATATTTATTTTGATGAAAGTCTGGCTCTATGCAACATGATAGAAAGCAAACAGGTTTTTGCTTTATGCAGATGGAGCGAACATGACGGATCGCTGGAATTTTATAACAGGAGGGACAGCCAGGATGTATGGGTTTGGAGAGATTCGGTTTATGTGAGTTGTGATTTTGGTTTGGGTGTGCCAGGATGTGATAACGCGATAGCATTTTTATTGATTCAAGCTGGATATAAAGTGATTAGTCCATCGAAAAAGATCAAGTCTATACACTTACATAACTCTGGGGTAAGAAATTATTTTGAAACAAAAAACAGGGTAAACCCTCCATACGCTTACATGCGTTATTTCTGATTTTGTTTTGATTAAAAAATACGCCAATGAAAACTAATATTGTGATACCGATGATTGACGGGCCGGATGATTGCACTGAACTGAGGATGGCTTTACGGACGATTGAGAAAAATATTAGCGGGGACTTGCTGATATGGATTTACGGACATGCTCCGCCGTGGATCAGGAACGTGAAGGTAATGAAGGTGAACCGGGAACATTATAAGATTTATACAAAATTCAGGGACCTGAGAAGGAAAATTGAGATGGCCGCGAATAATGACGGGATAGGTCCCCGCTTTATTTATACCTACGACGATATTTATTTTCTGAAACCTACGTCGCTGGATGAACTGCGCCGGCCTATTGCTAAATGTGACGCTGCCCATGGGGACGGATGGCATAAAGGAACCGGCGCAAGCCGGAACTGGATTTCGTGCATGCGCAATACTTTGGACATGCTTCATAAGAAGAACCTGCCGATGTATAGCTATGAAACTCACCTGCCCCGGGTATTTAACAGGGAGAAGGTGAAACTGCTGGAACCTTACCCTGAATCGGGGGAGGCGGTGCAGTTTGCCACCTGGTATTATAACCACTATGTTACTGACCCGGTGCTGGTTGATGACATTAAATACTGGAAGTTGATATCGGGGGTCGATGTGCCGATTACGGTGCTGAAAGAGAAAATGAAAACGCACCATATTCTGAATGCGAATAAATACAGGCGGGATGTGATCGGGCTTTTGAGGAAGATGTTTCCGGAGAAATCGAGGTATGAGGTGTGAGGAGTACTTGGAGTGCCTGGAGTACTTGGAGTACTTAAAGTGCCTGGAGTACTTGGAGTTGCGAAAAGATAAAAAAGTTATTTATGGATGTTAAAGAGAAAATAGAGGAGTGGTTTGCAGAGGGGGCAAAGGATTTTGAGACGGGCTTTGCTTTGCTTAACAGCATATCGCGGAACCAGTATTTTATGAGTAACATTTACCGGCGGCGGAACCTGGCCCAGGTAAAACATGAACTGGATAAGATACGGCAGAGGAAAGTACTTGGAGTACTTGGAGTGCCTGGAGTACTTAAAGTGCCTGAAGTACTTGGAGTGCCTGAAGTTACGACCTCACCCTGCCCTGACCTGCCAGGAGAGGGGAGCGGAACAAAAGGGATGGACGACCTCACCCTTCCCTCTCCTGCCAGGAGAGGGGATAGGAATATTATTATTCGTAAGGAGTTTCCGTTTTTAGGGAAACAGGATTGCCCGGAGGAATTGAAGATATTGGTGTCGGACATGATTACGGCACACGCGAATTATATGGCTGGACATAAGAAACTGTACGAGGTTGCAAATAAGGATAACGGAACCTGCTTTAAAACCGCAAGCGAAGTTGTTGAGAACTATATAGAGAACCGAAATATTTGGGAGGAACTGGAACATTATAAAAAAAACGGTGAGGTTTTGGGAAACCACAGAGTTTTTGCGGAACGTAAGCGGAAAACGGAAATCGACAAAATGGACTTTAAAGAATTACAAAACCTTTTTACGAACCTGCAACGGAGAATTGCCTACCGCGCGAGACTGATCGAAGAACGCCCGGATGATGATAACAGAATAAAATGGCTGGAAGAAATAAGGGACCTGGAAAAGGAGAAGAAACTGACGGGGATAAGATTGAGGAAGAGGGGGAGAAGGAAGAAGTGATTGGATTTCGGATTTGAGGTTACGGATGGAATAGATTAAATGGATTTGTTGGAGTACAGGAAAGGCAGCAATTATGGAAGGATTCAGATTTACCGGAATTGAGAAGGAGGTTGAATATTGTGCTATTGCGGAGAAAAGAATTGAAAGTTCAAAAAACCTAACCCTTCCATCTCACCCGATAACCACGACTAAAATAGGGAAAAAATAAGTTATTTATGATAAGTGAATTTGACGAGAATAAGCTTAAACTGATCAGGGAGAAAGCTGATCAGGGGAATATGAAGGCGGTTCAGTCGCTTCAGAAAATTGAGCGCGAAACAAAGCTGAACGCTGCAAAGGAGGAGATGCTTGGCAAAGCTATGTTCGAGAAACATGATGAAATGAAAGATGTAGTTAGGGAAAATATGATCATGCCCAGCAGCAGAAACCTGACTTTCAATATCGACGAACTGGATATTTCGGAGATTGAGAATTATATTACAACCGGTGAATTTAAAAGTTTGCCGGAACACATGACCGTTTACCTGAGATGGATGGAGATTGCACACGACTGGTACTACAAATTTAAAAGCCGGACCTGGGTATTGAGATTCCTGATTGCCAACTGCAAAGATCGGGACGGGAATAATATTTCGTTTTATTTCGCGGAGAAAATATTCAACGACATGCTTGCATTCTTTTACCCGGACCGTAACCTGAAGAAAAACCACTGGTTCAGGTACCTGGCTGAGAGAATAGAAATGGGTGCGGCTTTGGCCCTGGAAGATAATGACTTTGAAACATACGGGAAAAACCTGGAACGTGCTGCAAAGGTGATGGGAATGATTGAAATGGAGAAGTCAAACATAGACGAACGCCTTTTGGACCGCCGGCCACGTTTCTTCATTACCAATGCGAAAGAACTGGGGATTCCGGAGATTGACCGCTATGCTCTGGCCCGCCATATTGATGAAATGGCTATCAGTGAGAAAGAAAAACTGATGGCGAAAAGAGATTTGGGTGTGGAAGAGAGGAATCTTGAATCTTGAATCTTGAATCCTGAATCCTGAATAATGAGTGAGGAGTATTTGAAATTGCGGGAAGAAGCGGAATAAAAGTTTTTGTTATGAGAATATCGAAAGAGACAGGGGATTTGCAATTTTCAAACTGGGTTAAGACGAATATCATGCTGGCTAAACCGCGGGACCTTTACCTGTGTGCTGGCAGGGGTCTTGGTAAAACTACCGACATCATTGCCGGACGAGCGGAGGATGTTGTTCGAGAAATGCCACGGGGTTTGTTCGTGTTTACCAGCGATACTTACATGAACCTGATGACGAATATTGTGCCTAACATTATACTGGGATGGGAACAACGATACGATTTCTACGAGGGAAAACATTTCGTTGTGGACGAGGAGCCTCCTGCAGACTGGGAACGACCTTATTACTCCAGAACCTTTCAGTATAAACATACGATTTCGACGTACAACGGATGTAAGTTTTTCCTTACAAGCCTGGACCGGCCTTCGGCTAACGCGGGACTTTCGGTGGTGCATATTTTCGGGGATGAATCGAAATACCTGCGCGAAAAGAAACTGAATAAACTTTTTCCGACTTTGCGGGGCGATCCGAAAATGTTCGGAGGTTCGCCATACTTTCTGGGAAAGACTTTTGTGAGCGACATGGCAAACCCTTTGATAGGGGAGGATGACTGGATGCTAAGGATGGAGGCGAATATGAACAAGGCTGACATTGTGAAGTCGATACAGACGGGACTTGTGGTGAACGAGATTGCCATGGAACTGTACGAGGCTGAACAGAAAAATGGGAACGATCAAGTAATAAAGAACATTACAAGGAACCTGGAACGATGGGAGGAGAGACACCGGAAAATAAGAACGGGTACCACCTTTTTCGGAATTGCGAGCAGCTATGCCAATGCTGATATCCTGACAAAAGCATACTTCGATAACCTGTTTTCGACGCTGGATTTTGAGGAGTACAAAACGAGCGTTTTAACCATACGCAAAACACTGGCCGGGAATGAAAGGTTTTATGCAAAACTGGATGACCGCCATTTCTACCAGGATGGATATGACTATACCCTGATTGACCGGCATAAGATCAGGGATGAAATAAAGGAGACGAGCCTGATGCTGAAATATTGCAACCACGACATGCCCCTGGAGGCTGGCTTTGATAGTGGCAATATGCTTTCGCTGGTGGTGGGACAACAAAGAAACGTGGAAGAATACCGGATTCTTAAAAACTTTTTTACCATTCCGCCGAAATGGATCAGGGACCTTTGCGATTCGTTTGTTGAATATTTTAAACATCACCGGAGGAAACAGCTTTACCTCTGGTATGACCGGGCTGCCAACCAGTACCGGATGGTGGGACAGGACGTGGCGACAAAGGTAAAAATGGCTATCGAGAAAGACCGTTTCGGGAAACCTACCGGATGGGAGGTGAAACTGATGAGCCTTGGCCAGGCTGATATTCTTCACACGGAAGAGTATGACCTGATGATGGTGATGCTTGGAGAAACGGACAGGCGTTTGCCTAAAATAAGGATCGACGAATTTAACTGCCGGGAACTGAAGAGCAGCTTACAACTGGCACCGGTAAAAGCTGGTTCGGGAAAAGAGAAAGTGATGAAGGATAAGAGCAGCGAGAAACTTGCGCCGGGCCGCCTGCCCCTGGAGAGCACGAACATGAGCGACGCTTTCAAATACTTGATGTGCCGTGTGGAATGGCTGAAGGTATCGAAATACCAGGAGAGCAGGGATTATAAGGTGAAGGTGTATTGAATCTTGAGTAAGGAGAGGGATAGCGGAATTGGTCTTTTTAAAAAAGGCCGGGACCCTTGTGGATCGCCGGCCTTTGTGTCAAACTTTAAAATTTATCATGAAAACCTGCTGATAAAATCATCCAAATCGGGGCGGGCATTGTCGTTGGCATTCCAGAATGAATGGAGTTCGAGCTGGAGAATTACCGACTGTGCCGGGGAGAGTGCAGATAGTTTTTCAAACAGCTTTTCGGGATCGGCATTGCATGCGGAAAGTGCATGTTCGTACTTTTCGGCATCGATGGTATGATCGAGAAATGCGGACGGGCTTTCAATGATTTGCTTTGAAGGCAAAAGACTGTTGAATGAGTTTACCAGTGCCATAACTTCTTCGCTGGTGAAAACGCCTTTGAGGTCGTGCAGGGTTTTACGCCTGATCCATGTAAAAACATAGATTGCGTTTTGTGCTGCCGTTGTTGGCCGGGTATTAATTTCGGCGAGCATTGCGGCTAACTGCTCATCGACCCGGATGGTTATTGTTCTGGTTTTCATTTTGAAATAATATTGCTTTACAAATGTAAGCAATAAAAACATGGAGGGGTTTCCCCCTCCGGTTAATTACTTTACTTTTCTTACTTTGATTCTGTGTAGATCGTTAATCATTGAATTGGCCAGTTTTTTAGCGGCTAAAATCCTGGCTTGTTTAATGTTCGTTTCTTCGATTTTTTCAGTCTGGAGTTCATTTCCTTTCCGATCTTCGTAAATTAAAATGTAAGTTTTCATCTTGTTTGTTTTTGTGGAGGGGTTTCCCCCTCCGGTTAATTATTTGCAGTTAAGCATGATTCCTATTTTTGCCAGGTGATTGCGGTAGTGTTTGCAGTTGAGTTCACGCCTGGCGACTACAATATTGCGAAGTTCGGCCACTGTGATTCTTTCGGCGGTGATTTCGTTTTGCGCCATAAAATTTCTTATTCCTGCAAGGCAGAATCCAAACTTACGGTGAACAAAGTCGGGCGTTAAAATTTGTTCATCTCTTTTCAGATAGTACCGCTGGATGGCCTTTGCAGATGCAATGGCGGCTTCTGCCGTTTTTGCTTCAGAGTGATAGCCTCCGACCAGGAAACCGGTTTTCTTTGTCAGTTCAAAACCACGGCCCTGCTCCCACCATACGCAGGGTTTTACCGGCCTGTTTTCGTATGATTTTGGATAGCATGTAACCAGACCGCCAATGACGATACATGATTCGATGCTATTTATAAAAAAGCTATAACTTGCATTCATACCCGACCATTTTCCATTGTCGGACCAAACTTTTTGTGAAGATCCTTTGCCTTCGGATTCATACCCGATACAGGTATAAACATTTATTGAGGTTTTGCCTCCGGCCCACTTACCGGTTGCCATGCGGTATGGAAAATTTGCCTGTACATATTCGGTTAACTGTGAATTGAAGGAGGTTGCTTTACTTTTGCGTTGCCTTTCATCGCGTTCGGCAATGCGCCGCCCGCTTTCGGGTTTCAATGCTTCGATGTTGGCAAGGTGCAAGGCACGGATTTGGCTTGCTTCGGATTGCTTCCCTGAAAAAACATGGCTGGAAAGAACGGGGATTAGTGTATAATCGATGCCTCCGGATAGATACAGTTTTTTCAGATATTCGGAAAAACGATCCTCCCAAGTATTATTTGGTGTGATTGAAATAACAATGCCCTCATAATTTCTTCTGAGTACATATCCGTATTGTTCAATTCCACGAGGAGCACGCCCTAAAATGTGGCGGGATTTGTATGCGTTGAACTTTGTGATGTATTCACTGCGGATACGACACGCTTCGTCTTTCCCGCGGCGTCCGTCGGTTTTTACGGACAAAAGGAGCTTGCACTTTTCGGTAAATAAACCTTTGCTGTTAATGATTGACAGCATTTCTTCGACTACTTTTGCAGCCTTAACACCGCTGCCGCTTTCTGTTGATTTCATTTTTAAGAATTTAAGATTGTAAAATAAAATAAAATTATAAAAAAGGTCAGATAATTCTTTTGGGAGTTGGAAATAGGGGACGGTATTTAAACCGCACAAGAAGACCTAACTGGTGATAGGTTTCAAAGTAATGACTCGGGGAAAAGTTATTCAAAACAAAGCCTTTGTGAAGACGCCAGCCGAAATAATCGGTTGTGCAGTTTGCAGCGAAGGTGCTGCTGAAGTTGTTCATTTCGGTGTAGGTTATGCCGAACTTTGATGGGATGATGTTTTGCATGATAAAAGGATTTCGGATTTCGGATTGTGGATTTCGGATTGTACGACCTCACCCTGCCCTCTCCTGGCAGGAGAGGGAAAAAGGGAAAAGGTCTTTAATAGTATTTTAAAATTGGATTGTCTTTCTGAATTTGTTTGATCAGATCGGGGATGGGGATTCGTTCGGGCTGGGTTATTGACCACTGGGTTACTCCCATGTAATATCCTATCTTTCCGTAGGTTTGTTCGTCGGGGGCAAGGACCATAAAATCGTAACAGCTTTCCTTCTCTTTTATGGGAACAGGAATGCAGCCGAATGCGTTGCACGCATGTACAAAGCGGGCTTTCCAGGACGTGTAAAATGGGAACGCTACCCGGAGGTGCGGGTTTGCACGTTGCACGGTTTCGAGATTGCCGGACTGAGCTGGGCAAATATCGGGGCGGGAACAGAAAAGCGAGACCACCTCACCCTGCCCTTTACTGGACCTCACCCTGCCTTCTCCTGGAAGGAGAGGGGAAGCGGAATTAAAAGGTTTTATCGGGCTGCCACAAAAGGGGCAGGTGACTGGAATCTTGAATCGCGAATCCTGAATTGCGAATTGGACGACCTCACCCTGGCCCTCTCCTGGAAGGAGAGGGAAGCGGAATGAAGATATTGCGGGGTTGGGGTTTAGTTGTACCTGAACCAGAGGGTTTTCTGCTCCGGGCGGTATCGTTTGAATAAATTCTATACCAACCGGGGCGGATGAATAGGTTTTCCGTTCGTGTTTGAACGGGATAAAATGGGCGACGGGCTTTAGCCGTCCGGAACGGAGGACCTGCCATTCGATGAACAAAAGGGTTGTTTCGTAAACTGGATTAAACATTATTAAACGAATTTTGTAATTAGTTTTTCAAGATCGGGAGAGGCATTGGTTTCGTCGGCATTCCAGAATGACCACAATTCGAGCTGGAGCATTGCGGCATGGGCGGCGGAAAGTTTTTTCAACTTTTCAAAAAGTTTTACCGGGTCGGCACCATGACCGGAGATGCTTTGCTGATAATGTTCGGCATCTTCGGTGTGGGCAAGGAGAACGGAAGTATTCACCATAAAATCCCAGGAGGGGATGAGACCGTTAAAGCTGTCGGCGAGTCCGATGATTTCTTCGCGGGTGAAAACTCCGTGGAGTTCACGGATGACCAGGGGCTTTAACCAGGCTGTTATTTCAACTGCATGTTGAGCGGCCACGGAAGGGCGGGATGAGATTTCGGAGAGCCTTTCGGCTGTTCGTTCGTTGATACGGATTGAGAAGTTTTTCATAGCATTAAAATTAAATAATAAATATATAACACAAATATAATAAAATAAATTACATATTTATTATTTGTGCAGGGAATAAATTTCTGGTTTTAAAATAGCTGAAGGTCGAAGGCTTTGACGTGTTCGGTGCCTTTGGTTTTGTTGTCGGTTTTACGGGGGAGCTGCCAGCCTTTGATCTCGGCGACACGACGATTAAAAAGCTCCCACACTTTTTCGTCGGTAAACTCGAAGTGCATGGTTCCCTTTTTGTATCCACGGACACGGAAGAAAGCCCAATGTACCCATTCGCCCCAATATGTATTCTCAATATTGGATAACATTTCAATGGTTTCGTAGGGGGTGCCTGTGAGGTAACAAAGGGCTTTAATTATATCGTCCAATCTTGTATATGCGCCAGAATACAGATGGATATGACTGGTATCGCTGCGCCATGTTTGATAATCGCACATCCAGGGAATTATAAAACGGCGATTCACCTTGTAGTTTGAATTGGTTTTCCACTTTTCGCCGGCGGTGGAATTGTCGGCAGAATGAGAACATATTTCATCAAAAGCATGGACCAGGATACGATCCATACGGTCGCGGTGGGTGCCGATAATCATTTCGATCATTTTGTACACATTGCTCATGGTGAAGGGTACATTAGACTGTTTTTCAACAAAGGCATTAAGCTCGGAAATAACGCTTTGAGTTACATACTTGTGCATGTTAAACTTATTGAAAACAGATTTCCAGGCGGACTTTTGAAGTTCTTTTTTGAAAACGTCTCTTGTTATTGTGTTATAACGGTTACGTTCATCGACATAAAAAGCCCCGAATGAAATGCCAAGTGAATCGCTGATCGGATTTATAAGTTTGTTGATTTCGGAAGACTTTGCAATTACTGAATCGAACATTTTAACAGCCCCGACATATCGGTTTACAATGTTCCGGATTTCGTTGTATGACATCAAACCGTTTTGCTGGTTGTCGTTATCGGCATCGTCGAAGGTATCGAAATAGCCATCGAATTCTTCGCCATTTACACGGGGTTTGTAAAGGTGTACCAGTCCAATAGGGACATCGGTTTTGTGTTCGGCACCGGAAAAAACAGGCCCCATGTTCTGACTGAATCCGTTTCCGCTAATAATTTCGGAGAGCTTTTCGCGGTTGTTAAAACGGCAATTTTCGAGGGTATTCATATTACATAAAGAGATAACTTCGCAGCCAGGGGGAGCTACATTCCAGGCATGCAGGATGTGTTTTTCATCGGCAGAAAACGGGGGATTCATAATTATAAAATCGACATGGCTTACGTCGGATTCCTGAACGGATAAAAAGTCGTCTTTCAAAAATTGGCATTTTGCAGCTACAATCTTTGCGAGATCGGGGTGGATTTCGCAGGCTAAAACATTTGCTCCTGCCTCCTGTAACCAGGAAACGATGTTACCGCTTCCGGCAGAAGGTTCGAGAACTGTTTTTCCTACCAGGTCGAGGTCGGCACACATTTGTTCAATGACTTTGGATGGAGTTGGATAAAAGTCGCGTGAAAACATAGATAAAGAATTTGAAGATTTGAAGATTAGAAAATTAAAAGCCGGCACCTGATGAACAGGATACCGGCTTTGTGTGTGTATTGATTGTACTAATTAAATCAAGCAGCGTTCAATATTTGTTCGATCTGCGCTTTGCGCTTGTTGCTGAAAACCCAGCCCTTAGTAACCTGACCGGTTTCAGGATGTTTGAGGTTGACGGACCAGCGGCCCCAGGCTGCCTTAAAAGCCTCTTTGAATTGTTTTGTGGGTCCGACGACAATGATGGAGCGGTCGGAGTAGGATAAAATTGTGATTGCGGATTTGGGGGAGCTTTCTGACGGGAGTGGGGTTGCTTCGGTCGTTTCTCCCTCGCAATGACCGTCGTTTTCGGTTGGAGGGGCGGGTATGTATTCAGGAATGGATTCGGATGGTTTTTGTTCAGGTTCCGGAACTTCGACAGGCTCACCTTCG
Source organism: uncultured Bacteroidales bacterium (assembly GCA_964575345.1). Classification (GTDB taxonomy): domain Bacteria; phylum Bacteroidota; class Bacteroidia; order Bacteroidales; family UBA1402; genus UBA1402. The sequence continues at coordinate 4,521 of CAZNQD010000028.1, read as the reverse complement.
ACGGGCTCAGGTATCGCGGCAGGGGACGGTTCCGGCAAAGATTCGGGCTCAGCTTCGACAGGCTCAGGTATTGCGGCAGAGGTCTCAGGTTCAGGTTCAGGTTCGGGCTTTTCCTGTTTTTTGGTTTCAGGAACAGGAAGCTGGTATTTGTCGAGTAAGATTGTATTATCTGATTTCCTTTCAAACCATACCAGCATCGGACGACTTACTACACCTGAATTCTGCTCCCATCCTAAAATGATGTTACCGTGGAACAGGGTGCGGGCACGGTCGATGAAAAGAGGATTCATCCCTAAAATGCCATCTCCTTCAATCATCATTGGCATAACCAGTGCATCGGGCGCTCTTTCTGGAACTTCGCAGAATTGTACAGGCCATTCTTTTTTAAGTTCCAGATCAAGATTTTCATGGACCATTCTGGTTTCGGTGACCCTGGTTAAAAAGGACCCTTTAAATGCTTTGACGGTTTTTACAATGTCGGTTAAAACAGTTGGCTGTAATACCATTGCAGCCTGCATGTTCCGGTATGAAGGAATAATACCTTTCCAGTTGGGGTAATTTCCTTCGACCAAGCGCTGCGTAATGTAGCAACCCGTAAAACAAAACTTAATATACTTTGCAAAGGTATCGGGACTTTCAGGATTTTCGTCGGGGTAAAAGGTGTGGACTGAAACCGGTTCGATATCAGCAGCCTTTAAGAGGCTCAAAAGCGGTATTGTAGGAATAAAAATGTCGTTAAAATTGGTACCATCCAAGGTATCGGAAGGGTTCCTTTCAATCCAACGCAATACATGGGCATCGGAAGCGGCAAGGTTATCGTTTGTGAGATGAATTCCATTCATAACCGGACGAAGCTGGTCGTCGCTTTTACATGGTGCCAATGCAAGGATATCATCCGGATTTAAAACGCCACTGGCTTTCTGTTTTCCGAGGGTTAAAACGGGGAATTCTTCGGGATCGGCAGTGGATTTAAAGGTCTCGCCATTGATGACGTTATACATGCCGTCGGGGAGGTCGGTGTTAAATTCGACCCAGGTTTCGGAATCGGTGATGGTGGCTGTACCGTTTTCGACTTTCACAAAGCCGAGGATTGGGAGAGATGATTTTTTGCAGCGGTTGATGAAGGGCTGAAAGGTTTTGAAAAGATTTGTTTTCATGATAAAAGATTTTAAAAGTTAAAGATTGTTTTTCCGTATTCGTATTTCCAGGTGTAGCTGCCCCGTTCGATGGCGAGGCAAAGCTCGTCGAGAAGGTTGCTGGTTGCAATTTCTGACATGTTGTAAATTGCACCCTTGCGACGGAGTGTTTTATCGGTTTTTCTCCAGTAACCGAGGGCTATCATTCCTTCGACAGATCCGGACGAGTGGATGTTGGGATGGGCTGAATGCCGGATGCCTGCAGAATAGTTGTCGATGGTTACAGGAATGCCCTTTGATGGCAGAGAGCAGAGATCACCGGTTTCTAAAACGCGGTGATGGTTTTGTTCGGGGATAAAAGTGAGTGTTTTCATTGGATGGAGTTTAATTTAGTTAGTGAGTAATTGATGAATACTTTTCTGATAAAAAAGCGGGCGGCATATTCTTTTTCGGAGATACGGCCTTTAGCACAGAGGTAATGGGCTGCGGTGGCATCCCAGCGGTAGGTTTTACCGGAGAGTAAAACAACGATATCGGGTTCGTTGTTGGGGTCCCAGTTGTCCCAAACCTGGGTTAAAGCCTGGGTGAGGTTGGTGGTGTTGGCAAAAAAGGTTTTCATAACTGGTTTATATTTGGCCGTTATCAGCAAATGAGTAGTAAGATTTAGCAGTGAGAATAATATGATCCAAAGTTTGACACTCAAAGATTTTGAGCGTGTCTCTGGTCCTTTGAGTTATCTGGTGGTCGGCATCGGACGGGAATAAATTACCACTGGGATGATTGTGTGCTAAGATTACCGCCGTGGCCAGCGATTCGATAGCGTATTTGGCTATGATACGCACGTCGATGACGGTTCCGACAATCCCACCCTGGGATATTTTTGCATAACCGATTGTGTTATTAGCGCGGTTTAAAAGCAGGATGAAAAAACTTTCGTACACTTCAATATCGTCGGAATAAAATTGACGGATATAATCTGCAGCATCGGCAGATGAAGAAATTTTTGCCTTTGGGAAATCAGCGGGGAGTTTTTTAAGGTCGTATTGTACGATTTTTGATTTGTAAGTTTCCATGATTCAATAAGATAAAAGAGTTAAGAGTTAGAGGATACCGGGTTAATTTAAAAGCCGGCACCTGATTGTCAGGATACCGGCTTTAGTGTTAAACTTTAAAAATTATGGCGGGTTAATCTTCGCCGGGGAGCATGATGGTGATTGCAGGGGAAGGATCGTCGAAGTCGGTGGGGCCGATGACGCTTTCGAGGGTGACGGTGACTGACTTACCAGAGCGGTCATTGGTTTTGACTTTACGTGGCATGATAAAAATTACTTTATAAACCATGCGGTTTCCGTCTGGGCGCTGGGCTCTGACGTTAAAAGCCCACATATACAGGGCATCCCAAAGACGGCCGTCGAGGCTTTGACCTTCGTCTTCGCATTCTTCGGGGGGCATGATATACTCGTCCCATAAAGTACGGGTAAAAAATACCGGGAACTTAATACCGGCCTCTTTGCGGATATCGTCGGGGCAGCGGACCTGTAAGCCGTCGGCGAGGGCCATTTGTCGGGTGTAGGTATAAATGAATTCTTTGTTTTCCATGTTATGCTACTTTAAGTGAGGTTATAAAAGTGTTTGCATGGCTGGTGGTAAGGCACATTCCCTTGTCGATGATGATTCCTTTCTGTCGTTCGGAAAGAGGGATATTGTGTGCCTTTCCGATACCATAACCTACGTGAGAATAATGGCCATAAATCCAGAGGAAAAACCAGTACCGGAAAAACCATGGGCTGATTGCGGTACAAAGTGCCCCAAGATTTACGTCGTTAGAGTGTTGCTTTATGCAAATTTCGATATACATATCTTCACTGCCAGACGGAAGATAAGCTTCCAATGAAATGCAGGCATATAAAGCAGTGCGGACCCCGAGCGATTCGAGACGATCGATGATCTTCAGGGCAGCATAGGTTTTATTGAGCATCAGGTCATAATTGATATTGGCATTTTCAGTGACATTGATAAAAATGTCGAGGGTTTTCGGGAGTTTGCTTACTTTCCGTTCATTGAGTAAAAAGTCGAGATCGGAATACATCCGGTCAATATCAATGTCAAAACCATCGAATGAATCCCAAAACCTGAATTTTACATCCTTCTGAAATTCAAAATCCTGCATAGCCCGGAGCTTTTCAACTCCGAGCTTGTAGGAATATTTACTGGCCAGGATTTCAGAAAGCGGCAATCCCCGGAAATTATAATTATTCCGGGTCCTCTCTTCTTCAAACTGAGGGTTGTTTGCAGTATTCTTTACGTCGTCGTAAAACTGCGTAAGGCTATCGTAATAATGCTTTTTCATCTTTGGACCAACCAGTTGTTATTGACTCTTTCCATGATAAACCTGCTTCCTTCAGTTTGCAGGCATTGATAATTGCGCGGGTGCTGGCAATCTTCCGAAGACCGTTTTTGTCGATGATATTGCGGAGAGAGTTAACGTATAAAACAACTTCTTTATCGTATTGCTCTTCGTATTCGTGGGAATAGTCAGTTTCAACAATTCCGCAGGCAAAACGGTCGATGGTGCTGGCGTCGAGCTGGTTATTACTTACATAAGTGCGATCGGCACCGTGACCAAAAGTATTACTGGTAGCGATGATAGTACAGTCGGGATGACGTTGAAAAGTTCCGATGGTGCTGGTTAATTCATTATTTGCCAGAGCTGCATTTGCAACCTGGGCAACCTGGCTTTCGAGGGCTGTAAATTCATCCAAAACGATGATCCCGGGTTTAGCGAAAGCACCGACAAAAGGAGTTCCTTCACGTTCGGGATATTTATAGCCTAAAAAAGTGGTTGCGGAGGTTCCGGCGCCACACGGGATGATAGTTACCGGGAGATCGAGCTTTTCGGCAATGGCTTTGCAGATCGTTGTTTTCCCACACCCGGCAGGACCGACAAGCCAGAGGTTCCGGAGGCCGGCCTTTGAAATACGGTTTTCGATTTCTTCAAACCCCTTTGCAGGTAGTTCAGGTTCGGGCTCAGATGGCTCAGACTTTGGTTTTTTGGGTTTGGGATGTTCCGGTTTTTGAGTTTCCGATTCAAAAGGCGCAGGCTTCTGCTGTTCGGGTTTTTCTTCTGGAATAAAAGGTTTTTGTTCGGGTTTTTCAGAAGGCTTTTGTTCGTTTTGTTCGGGTTGTTCGGGCTGCTCTGGTTTTTGGGCACTGGATTTTTTCTTAAAAATCCGATGGACTTGCTTCATGCTTTCGATGGAAGGGAACCAGAGCTGGATGCATTCCAACAAGTCGGAGTTAGAAAGAGTCATTCCGGGATCGTTGTTGTGTTCCTTCCAGAGGAATGAAGTTTCTTTTTTGTTGTAAGCGACGAGTCCTCCGATAA
>CAZNQD010000027.1:0-28364 GCA_964575345.1 uncultured Bacteroidales bacterium | reverse complement strand
GATATGTCTGTTCTCTGTTCATCTGAGACACTGAACCTTTAGGATTTGACATTTTGGTGTAGATGTATACCGTAGCCATTCGCCCTGGCGGGTATTGGAATCATGCGTAAGTTATTTTAAGTCTATTCGCGAGCCATTGTTGCCAGCTTGCCCTACCTGTGGAAATCACAGGTACTCCTGGATTGTCGTAATGGTATTTTGGCAATACATAAGGATGTAGACAAGCGATTCTTACAGCTCTATTTAAACGAGTATTGCTGGAAATTCAATCGTAGAAGATTTCGTGATTCTGCCGAATCGACGGACGATTTGTTTGAAAGATTAGTTAGAATATCGGCACGTTACACATCAGATATTAAGTGGAGATATTATCAGAAGGTAGAGTCCGAGGATGATGAAGTATAGCCTCGGGAGCTTATCACCAAACGGATACTCAGAAATGTTAATAATTAATCTGCAGGAAGATTGTTCTTGTTAATTCTTGCAACAAAATGAAATAAATATTTTTTCAAGAAATTACAGTACCGATGCGGATTTTCTAAAAAAAACATATCTTTGTGTTTAAAATTTTGGTTTTTTTTGCAAAATCCTCAGAATTCAATGAAGCACACTCACAGAATAATTTCAGGTTTGATTCTCCTGATGTTTTCCCTGTTGACTTACGCCCAGCAGGAGCTTGCCCTGCAACGAATGCAAAGCATCAGAAACGACGCTGCCAATTATATCTGCGGCGAAGGTTTAGGCATGGACATGGAAACGGCCGACAAGCAAGCCATGAATTTTTTGATCGACCAAATATCAACCAACATCAGTTCAGAACTGGAAACCCTCTGGGAGCAAACCCGGGTAGGCGATGACTTTCAGTTTCAGGAAAAAGCCCGCCAGATTGTACGATCCTATTCCTGCGCCTCGCTCGACAACGTCGGACAAATAGTTCTCGAGGAAGCAGGAGAGGATTACAAATACAGGGTGTTCCGCTACGTCGACCGCAAAGAAATAGAGCGCAGCTACGCCGCCCGGCAGGAAAAAGTGCTCGACTTTATACAACAAGGGCAGGAGCAGGAAGCCAAGTTGCAAATCAATCTCGCCCTGAAGTATTATTACTGGGGCCTGGCCCTCTTGCGTTCCCACCCCCGGGGAGCCGCCATAAGTTTCGACGGCCAAGCGGGTAACGTACAAAAAGCCTATATCTGGCTGCCAGGGAAAATAGAAGAAATCCTTTCCAACATCGATGTCCGGGTCTCCGAAATCAAGCCTGAACAGATGTGTATCAATTTGTTGTTTACCTACCGGGGACAAGTCTTGCCCAACAAGCTGGATTATTATTATTGGAACGGTTTCCGGAATACCAGGCTTTACGAAGCCAAAGACGGCCAGGGAACAGCCAATTTTGACGATATGCTGCCTGCCAAAGATTTTCCCCTGTACATCGAAGTAGCTTACACCCGCGAAGCCGAAAATTACGATTCTGAATTGAAGATGGTCATGAACGCCCTGGGCGAGATGAGTTTTAAAAATAAGAACAAAAGCGTTTGCCTGGAAATTCCAGAGCTCAGCCTTCCCGAGCCTGTTGAATGCTTTGAACTGAAACCCGAAAGTATCACCGACAAGCACGCCGTACTTATCAGCGATAAGGACAGTATGCTGGGCACAATGTCCAGGATAGAAGAGGCTCTGAAATCGGGTAATCCCGCAGAAGCCAGGGATTGTTTCAGCCCCGAAGGCTACGAAATGTTCACAACTTTGTTGTCGTATGGCAAAGTAAGCATGGTAAGAGAACCTGAGTATCGTTTTCTCAAAGACGGCAATCAGACGCTTTGCAAAAGCATGCCGGTACAATTTCGTTTTACAACGGCCAACAACAAGGATTTTGTCGAAGATCTCTGTTTCAGGTTTAGCCCTGAGCTCAAAATAAGTTCCGTAGCTTTTACGCTCACCCGGCAGACCGAAAACGATATCCTGACGGACGACAAAAATTGGAATGAAAGTTCTAAATTGTTACTGATCAATTTTCTGGAGAATTATCAAACAGCCTATGCCCTGAAACGTTACGATTACCTGGAAAGCATTTTTTCCGATTCAGCACTGATTATCGTGGGTACAGAATTGAAAAGAACGGCTGTTTCCAAGGATATGGAGAATTTTGTCAAAGACAACATTCAATACGAGCAAAAAAGCAAAACAGAATTTATGGAAAGTCTCCGGCGCAGTTTCAAAAGCAAGGATTACATCAACCTGCGTTTCGAAGACATCAATATGATGAAAAAATCGGGCCAGGAAATATACGGTGTACAGCTCAAGCAAAATTATTTTTCGAACAATTACAACGATGTAGGCTATCTGACTCTCCTGGTAGATTTATCGGGCGAATTGCCTGTAATTCATGTCAGGGTATGGAACAAAGATAAAAACGAGTATTTGTCTGCCAAAACCATCATAACCAGGCCTTATGGCTATCAGTTGGGAGAATGGTAAAAAGCAAACGTAGAGTTTGTATATGAAGAAGTGCTGTTTAATAGGGTGTTTGATTGTTTTAATTCTTACGGGAGCCAAAGCACAAATACATGTGGATGATTTCAAAAGAATTTCCAGCGGCGAAGCTTTGACCAATCAAAAGAAAGACCACAACGGACAAATTTGTGCCCTGATCAAAATAAATACCCGCAATCTGGACGATACACAGCGAAAAAGGCTGCGCTTTCAGACCGATGCCGTATCGCAGATTGTCAGCATCGATTACCCGGTGGGGGCCATCTGGCTGTATATTTCGCCCGAAGCCGAATATCTTGAAATTGCCCATCCCGATCTTTCGGTGTACAAATACGTTTTCAAGGAGCTCCTTCAGAGCAAGAGCGATTACGAAATGACCGTCAGCACCGCGGTGGTGGAAACTATCGTCAGGCCTACTATTACCGAACAGTATCTGGTGATCACGGTGGAACCGAAAGGAGCCCTGGTCACTCTGGACGGCGAATTGATCATACCCGACGGGGAGGGCAACGTTACCCGTAGGGTCCGCATAGGAACGCACGAATGCGAGGTGACTGCCCCCATGTATTATAGTGAAAAACAAAGTATTATAGTCACTATCGATCAGCGCAAAGAAGTCTTAATCCGATTAAAACCCAAATTTGGCTATCTCCACATAGAATCCTTACCCGAATCGGGAGCTACCGTTTTGATAGACGGCAGGCAAGCCGGAACCACCCCTTTGATAAGCGATAAACTCGAAAAGGGCGAATACCGCGTACTGGTGGTCAAAGATATGTTCCGTCAGGCCAGCCAGTTGGTTACGGTAATCGAAAACGACACTTTACAAGTGGTGTTGACCATGCCTGCCGGTTTTGCCACCCCGACTTTTACCACTGACCCCAATTCCGAAATATGGATCAACGAAGAACTCAAAGGCAAGGGCAGCTGGACGGGCCGCCTGTTGGGCGGCACCTACCTGGTGGAAGCCCGCAGGGAAGGTTATCGCGCGGCCATCAAGTCCATCAATCTCGAAAACGGAGAAGTTCGCAACTACGATATAGGTTCTCCCACACTGATGTATGGCATACTCGATCTGAATACCATACCGCCGGGAGCCGCGATTACCATCGATGGCAAAGCCAACGGGCTGACTCCGCAGATGTATCCCGATTTTCCGGTGGGCAGCTACGAGGTTCGTTTTAGCAAAGAAGGCTACGAGCCTTTTACGCAAACTGTTGTTGTTACCGAAACCAAGGCTGCCGTGCTTTCTCATCAGCTGGTAAAAACAGGACAATCGGCGCAGGATCTGACCCAGGGCACTACCCAAACTACGACGCAGACCCCCGTAAAGACAGAGGATTCCCGACGTATTCAAACTCAAACTCAAACTCAAACTCAAACCGAAACTCCGACTAAGACAGAAGATCAGAGAGGTCTTCAAACAGCGGCCGATGAAAAGAGCAAATTCCAGGACTCTCAAAAAACGCCGGTCGAAGACAAACTCAGCGGACAAGGCACAGAGCTTTTTACCAGTCCGCCCAAAGTGCCCAAAACTCCCAAAAAACAAGAAGCTACTCCCTCGTCCAAACCATCGCTTATCTGGTTTGTCACTCCCGGCCTGCATGTTTCGGCCAACCGTGCTCAAAGCCTTATGGATCAGGGAAGATCGCTTGCGTTTCCGGAGGTATTTTCCTCTTATTCCCTGAGCACCGGCCTGGTGATCGGTAAGGGAGGATTTTACCTGAGTTATAAAACCAACAAACGAAAGCCCGATTACGAGTATGTTTACGAGGGAGAAAAGTTGTATTTGGCAGATAGTGAGGGCAGTGCCATACACGATACCCCCTTGCCCGACGGACTGATTGTAGGCGGTTCGGGGCAGGAATTTTTTCGACGGGCTTTTACCGCGGGGGTAGTGTGGCAGCCTTCCAGGCATCTTCATTTCAGGATAGGTGCGGGCTTTGGTTCTGATGAACGGGTAATAAACGCCACCAGAACGCTGGATACTTACGAAGAAGCTATCCGAATCAGAATCCAGGGACCTGATGAAGGATTGGAAGCCGAACTGGGCATGGGGCTCGATTTCGGCCCCTTAGGCCTCAGCGCCTCGGTAAGCACTTTGAACTTTAAATATTACGAAGCGGGCATACATTTGGGGCTCAGGTTTACTCTTAGAAAATAAACGATGAGAAGTTTCGTAAAACATATACTGAATGCCTTGCTGCTGTTTACGATGGCGGCCTGCATGGAATATGAAAACTTCGAGGGCGTGGTGTTGCAATCGGCCCTGCCAACGCTGAGCACTCATGCCCTGAGCAATATTACCACCACATCAGCCAGCTCAGGAGGTTATATTTCATCCGACGGCGGAAGCCCGGTAACAGCCCGGGGCCTTTGCTGGAGCACCAGCTCTCCGCCCGATATTTACGACTTTACCACCAGCAACGGATCGGGTACGGGTGGTTTTACCGCAGACATGACAGGCCTCAGCCCCAACACCACCTATTATGTGAGGGCCTATGCCACCAATACCAGGGGAACAGCTTACGGAACCCTGCGGGTTTTTGCCACCGATATTCCTACAGAAGAATTCGGAACGCTTACCGATATTGACAACAATACCTATTACACCATAGAAGTGGGCACTCAGACCTGGATGGCCGAAAACCTGAGAACTACCCGGTTTAGCAATGGAGATGAGATTAGTTATGTTGCAGATAATGCCGATTGGAGCAATTACGGCCTGTCCGGCTGGTCGGCGGCATGCAGCGTTAATAACAGCAGCTCTTACGATTCCGAATACGGAAGGCTCTACAACTGGTATGCAGTGAACGATGGCCGTAAACTCTGCCCTGATGGCTGGAAAGTGCCCTCACACGAAGATTGGTTGGCATTGGCCGATTTGCTGGGCGGAGAGAATGTGGCCGGGGGAAAACTCAAAGAAGCCGGCACCACGCATTGGGCTGAACCTAATGTGGGGGCTACCAACGATATCTATTTTTCGGCCCTGCCTGCCGGTTACCGCTACGAAGATGGCATTTTTTACAATCTTGGTTATCAGGTAAATTATTGGTCATCAACCAACTGGAATGATGAATGGGCCCGCATGCGGTTTATAGACAACGACAGCACCTGGTTTCGGGGCAATTTTATTGGCAAAAAGGGCAGAGGATATTCGATACGTTGCATCAAAGACGAGTCTACTTCTATTCAGATAAATACCAATGCAGTGACTTCCATTACTTCCAGTTCGGCCCAAAGCGGAGGCAACATCAGCTCCGACGGCGGTTCTATCGTTATTGCCCGGGGAGTCTGCTGGAACAGCTACGGCGATCCAAGTACGGCCGACTACAAAACCGAAGACGGAAGCGGAACGGGAGAATACACCAGTAACCTGACCGGCCTGCTACCCAATACCACCTATTACATCAGGGCTTATGCCACCAATGCCAATGGTACTACTTACGGGAACGAACTGAGTTTTACTACGCTGGCTCTGCAATTTGGCAGCCTCAGCGACATCGACGGCAATAATTATAAAACGGTGGTCATAGGCGATCGCACCTGGATGGCCGAAAACCTAAAAACTACCAGATTTGTGAACGGGGATAATATTCCGGATCTCAGCAACGATGCAGATTGGAGCAATTATTCCGCACAGGCTCTGCCTGCTACTTGTCTTGTAGGAAACAGCCCTTACAATCTGGATGTTTATGGCAAGTTCTATAACTGGTACGCCGTTAACGACAGTCGTAAGCTTTGCCCCGAAGGCTGGAAGATTCCTTCGAACGATGAATGGATCAGTTTGATGAATTACCTGGGTGGCGAGGAACTGGCCGGAGGCCGGCTCAAGGAAGCCGGTACCGATCATTGGGCTGAGCCCAATACCGGAGCCACCAACGTTTTTGATTTTTCTGCTTTGCCTGCAGGAGATCGTCAGGAAAACGGATACTTTTACAGCCTTAGTTACCGGGCTTATTTTTGGACTTCGGTTGAATACGACCTGACCAAGGCTTATATGGTCTTTATGGACAACGAGAGCAGCAGTTTTTACCATGATTATATTCCCGCCAAAGGCAACGGAATTTCAGTTCGTTGTATCAAAGACGACAACGGAGGCGAAGATCTGGATACTCAGGATGAACACGTCTGGTAAATCTTAGATAATATGAAAACCATCCTAAATAGGCTTATTCCTTGCTTTCCGGCTTTACTGTTGATGGGGGGATGTACCAGTGATGTCTTTTCTCCCCGGGGCGACAAGCAGCAAAATCCGCAAATGAGCATTGAGGCCTGGACAGAAAACGCCCTGACCAGAACCCTGCTTAGCGGAGAGCCCGGCGACTCCGTACGCGGCATTTGCTTTCTTCCCCTCGACACTATCGCCTATTCAGCCGATTTGGGAGAATTTAAGCCTTTTGTCAACGAAGGCAGCGATACCTTGCCTTACGCTACTTTTACCGGAGATCTCAGCGATGCCAACATGTATTTTGCCGTGTATCCATGGAAACAGGCTGTAAACCTAAACAGCGATACACTGTTGGTGCTGAATTTGCCTTATGTACAACAATACAAGGGCGGGGGGTTTGCCAGCGGATCTTATCCTATGGTTTCCTGGAGTTACGATACCAATTTGTATTTTAAAAATCTCTGCGGCTTGCTCAAGCTGAACCTGCAGGGAAATGCAGTGGTAACATCTCTGAGCCTTTGTGCTCCGGGCCTGGCCGGCCTGGCCGGGGTTGATATGCGCTACCAGGGAGTACCCCAATTAATAATGCCTACACCGCCTGCTTACGACACCCTTAGCCTCGATTGCGGCGAAGGTGTCCAACTAAATGCCGAGCAGGCTACTCCCTTTTATTTTGTACTGCCTCCGGCCCTCTACGATTCCATGACCCTGATTGTACGTACTACGGATCAGCAGCAAATGACCACAACCACCCGCAATCTCAGGATAGTGCGGTCTTCCATTACACCGACTTCGGTTATTGAGTTTATCAGCGACGATAATCCCAATCCCCCGAGCGATACCATTTGGGATGTTCAGGGCAATGTCTACAATACCATTGTTATCGGCAATCAGACCTGGACGACCGGGAACCTGAGAAGCACCCTTCTGAACGATGGAACCGAAATACCGTTGGTCACTGACAATTCAACCTGGAGCAGCCTGACAACACCCGGCTACTGCTGGTACAACAACGATCCGGCCGTGCTCGACGATTATGGCCCTCTATACAATTGGTTTACCGTAGAAACAGCCAAATTGTGTCCCCGTGGCTGGCATATCCCAAATAATGCGGAGTGGACTGAATTAATTAATTATTTGGGAGGTTTAGGTCTGGCCTCGTTCAAAATGAAAGAAACAGGTACAAACTATTGGAGCAGTCCGAACGAGGGGGCAACAAACGAAAGCGGTTTTTCGGCTCGCGGAAGTGGCCGTCGGGAATATTATGACGGACAGTTCGGTTTCCTGAATCGTACTGCTTATTGGTGGAGCAACACACAATACGACACAGAGTTATCTTACGCTTTATATCTTTCCGATGTAAACACGAATGTGGAAAGTTATTATTTTGACAAGGCTTACGGCTTTTCTGTCCGTTGCATCAAAGACACCCTTGCCCCGCTTGCTGTCACCACCAGCCTTGTCTCTTCCATCACGGCCAATTCGGCCCAAAGCGGAGGCAACATTACTGCTGACGGAGGTTCTCCGGTTACGGCCAGGGGCCTTTGCTGGAACAACAGCGGCGACCCCACTACGGCCGACAATAAAACCGAAGAGGGCAGCGGGACCGGGGAATTTACCAGTACAATGACCGGCCTGCAACCCAATACCACCTATTACGTGCGGGCTTACGCCACAAACAGCAATGAAACAGTCTATGGCAACAACCTGGAGTTTAAGACAGCCGATTTAACTTCCTCTCAATTCATTGATTTAAGAGACGGCAATATTTATAGTTTCGTACTCATAGGCGATCAGACCTGGATGGCCGAAAACCTGCGTTATTTGCCCGATGTTATTGGCCCTGTTACCGGTTCAGAAACAACCGTCTATTACTATGCGTACGATTACGACGGCACCAATGTGACGGATGCCAAAGCAACAGCAAACTACAACACTTATGGTGTGTTGTACAACTGGCCGGCAGCCATGGCGGGTTCTGCCTCCAGTACAGCCAACCCCAGCGGTGTGCAGGGTATTTGCCCCGCAGGCTGGCATTTACCGGGCGATGACGAATGGAAGCAATTGGAAATGTCACTTGGAATGACTCAGGAACAGGCAGATGGGACTGATTGGCGAGGTACTGACGAGGGTGGTAAAATAAAGGAAAGCGGTACTTCACATTGGGTGTACCCTAATGAAGCATCAACCAATGCGAGTGGATTTACGGCTCTGCCGGGCGGTTGTCGTGACGGCTATGGCTCTTTTTCCAATATTGGATACTATAATTTCTTTTGGAGTGCAACAGAGAATAATTCTAATATTGCCTGGAGCAGGTATCTGTTTTACAATTCCGGTGGTATTTTCCGGACCAGCTATAGTAAAGAAAACGGTTTCTCTGTGCGTTGCCTCAAAGACCCCGTAACATCTGTGATCACCACCAGTCCTGTTTCTTCCATCACGGCCAATTCGGCCCAAAGCGGAGGCAACATTACTTACGACGGAGGATCTCCGATTACGGTCAGGGGCCTTTGCTGGAACAGCAGCGGTGACCCCACTACGGCCGACAATAAAACCGAAGAGGGCAGCGGGACCGGGGAATTTACCAGTACAATGACCGGCCTGCAACCCAATACCACCTATTACGTGCGGGCCTATGCCAGCTCCGATTCCGGCACCAGTTACGGAGAGACCTTGACTTTTACTACTCTGAGTGAGGGAGGCGGTTCGGGAATTTTGATCGAAGACAATTTCGATGTCTATCCTTCGGCGCTGAACTGGTATTTTGATATTGGAGACGGTGCGATTTTGCATCAGGATTCCAAAGTCCTTCTGATGACCAACTACAACAGGTATACGGTTAAGTTTTATTCCAAATTGCAGAGATCAGTCAACGATGGCACTTTGACCTTTGTTTCCAATATGCTTACCTACGAAGATAATAATACGGCTTACGGCCCATTGTCCAGAGGGTTGGTTTCGGGTACGGACAGAAACAATGCCATCGAATTTATTAATTTGACGGGTAGTATTATTCAGGCCAGAACTGTGTCAAACGGGGTGGCAACAACTACGGACTACAATGTAGGAGCTTCGGTGTGTAATTACTACGATTATAAGATAGTAGCTTCCAATTCCAGGGTCGATTTTTATTTCAATAATTCCTTGATAGCTACGCATACGACCAATATTCCTCTTGTTCCGCTGAATATGTATTTCGATACCAGCAGCTGGGCGGGCAATGTTCCTGTGTATATCGATTACGTGCGTTTGGAACTGGCTCCTTATTGATACATTATTAATACATTTGCAAAGTTTCGGTATTGCCATAGTTCTTTGGAGCTGGGTTGTGTATAATTGATCAAAAAAACCGATGATAAAAAGAGTTGATTCTATTCCCCAAAAAGATTGTACTGCCTGTAGTGTTTGCCTGGCTGTTTGTCCTCAAAATTGCATCGAAATGAAAGCCGACAAAGAGGGGTTTTTGTATCCTTTTGTCGATATTCATAAATGCATCGAATGTGAAGAATGTTATACCCATTGTCCTTCCGTTAATTTTAACAAAGAGGCTTTAGAACCCTACAAGAACGAAGTTTATGCCTGTCAGATTATAGATGAAAACATTCGTCGTATCAGTTCATCCGGCGGGGCTTTTAGTGCTTTATCGTATCCTGTGTTAAAATTGAAAGGCTACGTCTGCGGAGTGAGTTATACTTCAGATTTCAAAGCAGTCAGGCATACGTTAGTAAATAATGAAAAAGAGCTGGATGACTTAAGAAGGTCAAAATTGCTGCAATCCAACAAAAACGATATTTTTTTGAGCATTGAGAAATTGCTCAAAGAGGGACAAAGGCTTTTATTTTCGGGAACACCCTGTGAGGTTTTTGCGCTGAAGTCCTTTTTGGCCAAGGAGTATAAAAACTTATACACCTGCGATTTAATCTGTGGTTGTGTGGCCTCGCCAAAAATATATAGAAAATACCTTGAGCATCTTGAAAATAAATATAATTCCAGGATCAAGTCCGTTAATTTTAAGGACAAAAGCAAGGGCTGGCAGGAGAGAGGAATAAGAATTGATTTCGAAAACGGAAAATCATACATCAGCGATAATGCAAATGACCCGTATATGGTTTCATTTCACAGTCGCTATGGTATTCGCCCTTCCTGTTTCAATTGTAAATTCAGAGGAATGGACAGGCTTAGCGATATCACTCTGGGCGATTTTTGGGGTCTGAAATACTACCACAAATCATTGGACGACAACCAAGGTACTTCGTATGTAATGGTGAATTCTCAAAAAGGCAAAGACTTGCTTATGGAGACAAAGCGGTATATGCACATTCAAAAAATGGAAATAGATATTACAGAATATTCAAACACATACAATTTGAGAGTTTTAAACAGCCCATCTCCGGCTGATGAACTGAACAGAAGCGAATTCTATAATGATCTGGATGTTCTGGAATTTGATGAATTGTTTGATAAGCACCTGAAAAGTATTTGCCTGGAAAGAAAACGAAAAAAGGAAGAATATTTAAGGAAACTGGAAGCAGGTATTTGTTAATGGGAGGAATAATTTAATTAGTTAGTATTTTTGGAAGTCCATTTTTAAAGCCTTATACAATGAAGAACACCTGGCTCATACAATGTAGAATAATATTTACACTAAGCCTGGCCTGCTTTGCTCTGGCACTCAACGCAGAGGAAAAAATCAATAATCCCCCCAAAATCCAGGCTGCTCAGTCAAAACATCAAAAGCCCAGGTCCGGACTTCAGCTGCTTTCTGCACATCCCCAGGCGGTGATCGGCCCCGAACATCCGGAGGTGATTTTTAGCAGGAATTGCTCGGGTTTTGAAACCGGGCAGGTCATTAAAATTGAGGGTACTTATCATATGTTTGTAAACGAAATGTTTGTGCGCCCTTTTCGTGATTTGCGCATTTCTTACTGGACAAGCCGGGATGCCCTGAATTGGGAGCGACAATCAGTCATAAGGGAAAGTATTCCCGGCAGATCTCCTTACAATCCGCGCTCCGAAGTGTGGGTTACCGGAGTTGAATTCAACGAAGAAGAAAACGCCTGGAATATTTTTTATGTGGCATACCGGGCCGGAAATGAGGCAGAGGGAGAAATTGCCCGATCGGACTACAGTGGCAGGATCTGGCGTGCAAAATCTGTCATTCCCGGAATGAAAGGCATCGCAGGACCTTATGCTGATATGGGTATAGTGCTGCAACCCGGCGAACACTCGCAGGCCTGGGAGGGCCAACAAGCTGTGGCGAGTTTCAATCCCTACAAAGTCAAGGACACTTGGTATGCCTTTTACGACGGTCACAATTACATTCCGCAAGGAGGCTGGCCGACCGGACTGGCCAGGGCGGAGAAGCTGGAAGGCCCCTGGTCCAGAATGCCCGAAGGCATTAATCCTTTGCCTATCGTGGAGGAGTTTATGGAAAATGCCGTCATCACTCAATTGAAAGATGGAAAATACCTGGCTGTGTTTGATTCTTATGGTGATCGGGAAATCGGCTACAGCCTTTCGGAAGATGGTCTGAATTGGAGCAAAGAAAGCAGAATCAAAGTTCAATTCGAAAACCAGACCTGGGCCAAAGAGGGGAATCATTCCTTGCGTACACCACTTTGTGCCATCGAAGAAGAGGACGGCACATTTACCGTCATATACACTGCTCTGATGAACAATCGGGAGGATAGTTTTTATGCCGTTGGTAAATGTACCCTGGCTTGGGAATAATTACTAAATCTTATGGAATAATGAAAAATCCAATTTCAGAAGTCACCGCTGTTCCTTCAAGTGCCATAGCTTCGTGTCTTAAAGTAAAACCTCTGTCGTGTGCCATTAATTCAATTGTAAGAAAAAGAGTTAACCTACTGCGGATTATACTTGTGGTTTCTCTTTTATTGAGCTTGAGCCTTTTTTTCACTGCCCGTGCCCAGGAATTCATACCGCTTTGGCCTGCAGATAAAATGCCGAATTCCAAAGGGCTGCCCCTTGAACACAAAGAAGAGAGGCAGCGGATTACGCAGGTAAAAACTCCCGGCATATACGCTTTTTTTACATCAAACGAAGACAATCTAGGCAGTGCCGTTTTGATTTGTCCCCCCGGAGGATATCAAAAACTGACCTACAATCTGGCCGGTTTCCAGTGGGCTAAGTGGTTCAATACCATGGGGGTAAATGCTTTTGTGCTGATTCATCGACTGCCGAATTCTCCCGACCTGATCGAAAGAGAAAAAGGCCCGGTTCAGGACGCCCAAAGAGCGCTCAAAATTATCAGAAGTAGGGCCACTGCCTGGAATATTGACACAAGCAAAGTCGGAATAGTCGGAGCTTCGGCGGGCGGACATCTGGCTTCGACCCTGGGAACTCATTTCGAAGATTTTTCGCTTATCGGAGATTCAATCGATCATTATTCCGTCCGGCCCGATTTTATGGTGTTGATTTCTGCTGTTATCACTATGGGCGATTATGCTCACAAAGGAAGTGTAGAAGCTTTTCTGGGCGCAGATGCCGGCAAGGAAAAGCGCGATTATTATTCCAACGAAAAACAGGTGACGAAACAAACGCCGCCTGCTTTTCTTGTTCATGCCCGCGACGACAATACCGTGCCCGTACAAAACAGTATTCAATTTTACAATGCAATGCTGGACAAGGGTGTTGACGGCAGTTTACATATTTTCCCCTACGGCAGGCATTCCATTTCGTTGAGAAACGAATCGGGCATGCTGAATTTATGGACAGCTTTGTGTGAGAACTGGCTTAATGAAATGGGCTTTTTAAAACAGCAATGATGAATATGTTTTAACTTGGCAATTATGACAACACAGGTTTTATTATTGATACTCGGATTCGCTTTATTGATCAAAGGGGCTGACTGGCTGGTAGACGGAGGTGCTGCACTGGCCCGCAAATACCGTGTTCCGGAACTGGCCATAGGCCTCACCATTATCGCTTTTGGTACATCCATGCCCGAAATGGTGGTCAACGTGTTTGCTGCTTACAACAGGCATGCCGATATCGTCTACGGTAATATTCTGGGAAGTAATATCTTTAATCTTCTGGCCATACTTGGCATTGCCGGATTAATTTCTCCCCTGGTAGTTCAAGCCAGTACGGTCTGGAAAGAAATTCCCTTGTCCTTGTTTGCCGTTGTATTGCTCTATGTGCTTTCCAACAGCATTTTTTCCGAAAACGAACTGCTGACAAGATGGGATGGCATCATCCTTTTGGTAATGTTTGCCCTGTTTCTCTATTATGTATCCAGGCAATTGAAAAAAGAGAATAAGACTTCTGTTGAGAGGCATAAAGAATTCAGCATTTTAAAAATAATAATGTTTATTGCTCTGGGTTTGACTTTACTGATAGTAGGGGGCAGGCTGGTTGTCAACAATTCGGTGAAAATTGCCGAGTATTTTGGCATCAGCCAGACCATTATAGGATTGACCATAGTGGCGGCCGGAACTTCACTGCCTGAGTTGGCCACCTCGGTAGTGGCTGCTCTTAAGAAAAACAACGACATAGCAGTAGGCAACATCATCGGCTCCAATATTTTCAATATTTTCTTTATTCTCGGAATCAGCTCTTTGATCAGGCCTATAGAGTTTAATACCAAGTTTAATTTCGAAATGTATTTATTGAGCTTTGGAACCGTTCTGGTTTTTATTGCCATGTTTTTGGGTAAGAAAAGACGACTCGACCGTTGGGAAGCCGGTATTCTGTTTTTGATGTATGTTGGGTACACTATTTTGCTGATAAATAATCAAGTATAAAAAGCTTCTGCGGCCGGCCGTTTTACGAAAAAATCCTGCGAAAGCTTTACAGCTTTTCGCAGGATTTTTCACTAAACAAAACAGAATATAAGTTCGGATCAGATAACCCCCTGGGCTATCATGGCTTTGGCTACTTTCATGAAGCCGGCAACGTTGGCACCTTTGACGTAATTGACATAACCATCGGCCTGGGTCCCGTATTTGACACAAGCCTCGTGGATGTCGTGCATGATATCCTTCAACTTGCTGTCCACTTCTTCTTTGGACCAGCTCAGCTTAATGGTATTCTGGGTCATTTCCAGTCCCGAAACCGACACCCCGCCGGCGTTGGCAGCCTTGCCGGGAGCATAGAGAATCTTGTTTTCCAGGAAAACGTCGACGGCTTCGGGAGTAGAAGGCATATTGGCTCCTTCGGAAACCGCGAAACAGCCGTTGGCGATCAATTTGCGCGCATCGTCACCGGTTAGTTCGTTTTGAGTTGCACTGGGTAGGGCTATGGTGCATTTTTCGCCCCAGGGGCGGGCGCCTTCCACGTATTTGCAATGGTATTTTTCGGCGTATTCGCGAATGCGGCCGCGTTGAATATTCTTCAGGTCAAACACAAAGTCCAGTTTTTCACGATCTATGCCTTCGGGATCGTAGATATAGCCGTTGGAGTCGGAGAGGGTCACCACTTTGCCGCCCAGTTCCAGCACTTTTTCGGCTGTATAGGTGGCTACGTTACCTGAACCCGATATGGCCACTACCTGGCCCTTGAGGTCGTTGATACCCTTGCGTTTGAGCATATTCATCAAAAAATAGATGTTGCCGTAGCCGGTAGCTTCGGGGCGTATCAGTGAGCCGCCAAATTCACGGCCTTTGCCGGTAAGGGTGCCGGTATGCTCGTTGCGCAGTTTTTTGTACATGCCAAACATATAGGCCACTTCGCGTCCGCCCACACCGATATCACCGGCAGGAACGTCGGTGTCGGGGCCGATGTATTTGCTCAGTTCCAGCATAAAAGCCTGGCAAAAGCGCATGATCTCCGCGTTTGATTTCCCCTTGGGATTAAAATCTGAACCTCCTTTACCACCACCCATTGGTAAAGTTGTCAAAGCATTCTTAAAGGTTTGCTCAAAAGCCAGAAACTTCAGGATGCCGGGGTAAACGGAAGGATGAAAGCGTAATCCGCCTTTGTAGGGACCTATCGCGTTATTGTGCTGTATGCGGTAGCCCATGTTGGTCAGGTAATTGCCCTTATCATCCATCCATGTAACCCTGAACGAAATAATACGGTCGGGAATGCAAAGTCTTTCAATCAGGTTAACCTTATCAAACTCGGGATGTTTGTTATACTCCTCCTCGATGGTCATCAACACTTCTTCTACAGCCTGGTGATATTCAGGCTCATTGGGGAATCTCCTCTGGAGATTGGCTAATACTTCTTTTGTCTTCATATTATAATTATGCATTAATAAATTGGGTGTTCCTTTTAGCTTTGCCTACTGTGTTCAAAAAAGCCCGCAAATATAGAAATAAATCTCTAATTTCAAAGTAATTTTTTATGTTGTAAAATATAAAAAGCCCGGTGTAAGCTAAAAATATGCTGATTAAAATTTGTTAAGAATAAGAGGAGTTTGGCTTGTAGTGTTACCTTTGTATGTCAAAAAGTAACAATTTGCAATTATTATGCATGTTTCTTGCATAAGATTGACAACTTATTGATAGAGAGGAAATTTAATTCAAAACCAGGACAATTTTCTATTTTTTTAAGCATCATATAAATTTTTAAAAGACTACTAATGAAGGACATTTTTGAAAGAATACAAGCTACTCCGGGTCCTCTTGGCCAGTATCAGGGCGCTGCCGACGGCTATTTTATGTTCCCGAAACTCGAAGGTGAAATCCAACCCATTATGCGTTTCAATGGTAGAGACGTGTTGGTATGGAGTTTAAACAATTACCTTGGTTTGGCCAACCATCCGGAGGTGCGCAAGGCCGATGCCGAAGCCTCGAAGGACTGGGGCCTGGCCTATCCCATGGGTGCCCGTATGATGTCGGGCGACAGTGTGCATCACAAAAAACTGGAACAAGACCTGGCCGATTTCGTGGGCAAGGAAGCTGCTTATTTGCTTAATTTCGGCTACCAGGGCATGGTATCCATCATCGACACTTTAATGAGCCGCCGCGACGTCATTGTTTATGACTCGGAATCGCATGCCTGTATCATCGACGGATTGAGGCTGCATTTTGGCAAACGCTTTGTGTTTCAGCACAACGACATGAAGAGTTTCCGGGCTCAGATGGAGTCGGCTACAGCTCTTGCCGAACAACAAAACGGGGGCATTCTGGTTATCACCGAAGGCGTGTTTGGCATGGCAGGCGATTTGGGCAAACTCGACGAGATTGTGGCGATGAAAAAAGATTTCAAGTTCCGTTTGCTGGTGGATGATGCTCACGGTTTTGGCACCATGGGCGCAACAGGAGCCGGCACGGGCGAACATTTACATTGCCAGGACGGCATCGATATCTATTTTTCCACTTTTGCCAAAAGTATGGCCGGCATTGGTGCTTTTGTGGCTTCCGACCGGGTCATTGTCGATCATCTTCGTTTCAATATGCGTTCCCAGATTTTTGCCAAATCATTGCCCATGCCCATGGTATTCGGCGCTATGAAAAGGCTGGAATTACTCAAAACAAAAAAGGAGTTGCGCGAAAATCTTTGGACTATAGTTCGTGCCCTTCAAAACGGGCTCAAAGAAAAAGGCTTCGACATCGGACATACCCAATCGCCGGTAACACCCGTCTTCCTGAAGGGCGGCGTCAGCGAGGGTTCCAATATTGTGGTAGATTTACGCGAAAACTACAATATATTCTGTTCCATAGTGGTTTATCCTGTAGTGCCCAAAGATGTTATCATGCTGCGCATTATTCCGACGGCCGCACATCGCATGGAAGACGTGGAACGTACCATCAGAGTGTTCAGCGAGCTAAAGAAAAAACTGGAAGCCGGCGAATATAAGCGGGAAATTCCCAATATGAACCTGGTTAACAAGCAAAAATGAAATACCAGCTCAAGTGTGTTCAATGTGGCCACCTAAGCTCCGGTTTTGCAGCCTGGTTTGAACAGGATCAGACCTGTCCAAAATGCGGCAGTAAACATTCCGAGGCAGAATACCGGTCCGATTACACACAACTGAAAACTTTGTGCAAGCAACAAGCCGATAGCTTTTGGCATTATTTCGATTTTCTTCCGCTCGAAAAACGCGAAAACATTATCTCCTGCAGGGAGGGCGCTATCCCCATTGAATCCTGGGATTTTCTAAGTGATTATGCACGAGAATATTACGGGATCGAATGTAGGGCTCTGGTATATCGCAACGACCTGAACGGAGGTACGCAAACCTTCAAGGACGTAGCCGGCTCTATGGCCGCTTCGCTGTTCAGGGAACATGGAGTAAAGCAATATTGCATAGCTTCCACCGGCAACACCGCCACCGCTTACGCCAAATACCTCTCTCTGGCAGGCATAGCATTCAAGGTGTTTGTGCCTGCCAATACCAACGAAGATTCTGTGCGGGAAATTCGGAGTTTCGGCCAGGAAGTGGTTCGCTCGCAGGGCGATTACGCTCAGGCCAAAAAAGAAGCTGCCGACTACGCCCGCCAGAACAAGGTGTTGATTTCTGCGGGGAATTTCGATCCCGTACGAGTGGAGGCAAAAAAGACCATGGTCTTTGAGTTCATGCGTCAATTGGGCAAAATGCCCGATGTGTATATTCAGGCAGTAGCCGGAGGCACCGGCCCTATAGCGATTGACAAAGGAGTACGCGAAATAGAAAAGTATTATCCCGAAGTCGTTCTACCCCGGATGTTGCTGGTACAGCAGGACCTTTGCGATCCCATGGTGCAGGCCTGGGAGCAGGCTGTCAAAGAGGGCTTCCCCGATAATTACCACAAGAATTACCCCGTCATCGACAATCCCCGGACCAAGGTGTCAATTCTTTCTACCGGCAATCCGGGCATGTATCCGGTGATTGCACCCATAGTACGAAAAAGCGGTGGCAGTTTTCTGCGTATCAGCGAAGAGGGCTTGCCCGCTCTGGCACGAGAAGTCTGTGACCAGAGAGGTGTATGCCTGGGGCCGGCCTCCATTGTGTGTCTGGCCGGTTTTTACCGGGCTCTTGAAGAAAAAAGAATCAATCAGGGCGATACCGTGCTGATTAACTGCGGCGAAGGCGTGCAGCGTTCAGCTGCTTTTCATAAAGAAGTGATGGCTGTAGCCGGCAAATAAACCGCATTAAATAAAATAGCTAATGGGAAATTTATACGATTTGCTAAGGGAGGATGTCCGCTTCGAAGAAGCCCTTCATTCCTGCATGAATTGCGGTATTTGTACTGCCGTATGTCCGGCGGCTGAATTTTATGATTACGACCCGCGCAAAATTGTAGACATCATTCAACGTCGCAATGAGGATGAAATAGAAGCCTTGTTGCGATCGGAAACCATTTGGTACTGCGGGCAATGCCTCTCGTGCAAAACCCGTTGTCCGAGGGGAAATATCCCCGCTGTGCTGATAGCTATCCTCCGGAGTGTTTCCCAAAAAATGGGCTATTTCGTCGAAAGCGAAAAAGGCCTGCAACAGTTCGCCGTATCCAAAAAAGTAGCACAAACTATTCTGGATATAGGTTATTGTGTGCATCCCGATACCATGAAATACGAGATGCATACCGAACAGGGGCCGGTGTGGAAGTGGTATACCGAAAACATAGAGGAGATTGCACCGCGCTTTGGCGCCAATTATCATGGCGAAGGGCCGGGTGCTTTGCGCAGCATCCGCAGGGAGACCATGGAAGAAATCAATAAGATTTTTGAAGCCACCGGAGGAAAAGAGCTGTTGCTCAAAGTAGAAACCGGGGCAAAAAACAAAACCAATATCAGAAACGACGAAGACTTGTTCAATTTGGTCTATAATCGCAATACTTCCAAAGAATGACAACAAAAAAACACTATTGGAACGAGTACCAAAAAGAGATTGCCGACGATAAGTATTTTTATGAGCGCAGTTGCATACGGCAAACCTTTTTCCCGGGATCCGAAACAGCCTTTTTGAGAATGATCAAAGAAGAGCTGGGCAAGGATATTCTGGATGTCGAAAATCAGCATACCTGCACGGGCATAGGTTTCTATTCGGACATTGTGCCACTGGAAACGACTATGACCATAGTAGCCCGCCTGCTATCTTTGATGACCGAAGCCGGTTACGAAAACTACGTACCCTCTTGCGTCACCTCATTTGGCGTGTTTTCCGAAATTGTCGACCTCTGGGAACATCAGCCGGCCATGCTCGAAAAAGCCAGAAAGATCCTTTACGATACCACCGGCAGAACTTTTGAGCTACCCAAAAACATTGCCCATCCTTCGGATATCATCTATAAGTTTCGCGAAGAGCTCAAGGAGAAAATGCGCTATCGCCTGGTGAATCGTTTCACCGGCAAACCCCTCCGGGTAGTGGAACACATCGGCTGCCACTACGCCAAGATCTTCCCCGACAAAGGGGTGGGCAAAGCCGAATTTCCACACGTATTGGCAGGTATGATCGAATCCTGGGGTGGTGAAGTAGTTGATTATCCCGAACGCAGGCATTGTTGTGGTTTTGGATTCAGGCAATATGTGGTTAGAGCCAACCGGGGCTATTCGGTGGCCAACACCAAAAAGAAATTTGAATCGATGCAACCCTATGAACCCGATTTTGTGGTGGCCAATTGCCCGGGTTGCACCATGTTCATGGACAAATGGCAATACACCATAGCCGAAATGGAACACAAAACCTACGATAAAAACGGTTTTGGCATTCCGGTGCTCACCTACGAAGAAATGGCCGGCCTTCTGCTGGGCTACGATCCCTGGGAACTGGGGCTGCAGCTGCATCAGGTGCAGTCGGAGCGCTTGCTCGACAAGTTGGGCATTCCCTACAATCCCAACGAGAAATACAAAAGTGTTAGCGGCAAGATTTTGCCCAATCCCGAAAAGCCACAGTATCTACGTGTTTAAGCCTTTGGAGATGAAAGAAAAAGAAAAAGCGGGCCGCAGCGACGACAGCCCCAAACCAAGAGAATTAAAGCGCAGGCTGAAAGCCTTCAAAAAGATACGCCGAAAAAAACGCCTCGAGCCCGAAGAAGTGGAATTGCCTCTGCAGGTGGCCATCATCGGAGGGGGAGTGGCAGGCATGGAGGCTGCTTCGGTGCTGGCGGCTCATCGTTGTCCGGTAAGCTTGTTCGAGGCCCGTTCCGGCCTGGCGGCCAATGTGCTGAACAAATACAAGATATTCCCCGATTTTTCGGATGCGGGTGAATTGGTGCAGGCCATGGTCCAAGCCCTGGATCATCCGCTGATCAGCGTTCACAAAGACACCGAGATCCTGGAGATCATTCAGGAGCCCGACGCCTATACTTTGCTCGACAATAAGGGAATTTCGCACACCGTTCCGGCTGTATTGCTGGCCAGCGGTTACGAGCCTTTCGATGCTCGACGCAAAGAAGAACTGGGTTTTGGCATTTACGAAGGCGTCGTCAATTCTCTGCAGCTCGAAACTATGCTCAAAGAGCATAAAGTGGTAAACAGCCTGGGCGAAGAGCCAAAGCGCATAGTTTTTTTGCAATGCGTGGGCTCCCGCGACGAAAAAGTGGGCAATCACTATTGTTCCAAGATTTGTTGCGTTACCGCAGTGAAGCAAGCCATTGAAGTCAAACGTCAGCAGCCCGACATCGAAGTCTACGTCTTTTATATGGATTTGAGGCTCTGGGGCCAGGGTTACGAAGAATTGTACCGTCAGGCGCAGGAAGAGTACAATGTGCATTTTGTAAGGGGCCGGATTTCGGAAGCTGCTTCCACTTTTGATGGCCGCATACAGATTAAGTCCGAAGATACTTTGCTGGGACAGCCGCTCAAGATGATTACCGATTTGCTGGTATTGATGATAGGCATGGAAGCCTCGCCCGGTACCCGGAAACTGGGCAAAACCTGCGGGATCGAAGGGCCTTATGGTTTTGTCCGGAGCAAAAGCGTGCATCTGGAAGATAATCTCAGCGACAGGGACGGCTTTTTTCTGGCCGGCAGCTGCAAACGTCCCATGCATATCGCCGAGGCCGTGAACGATGGCCGTTCGGCAGCCCTCGAAATCATAAAATATCTCAGAAAATAAATATGGCCGACTTCGGATTTAGTATTTCAAAACCTCAGTCGATCGACACCAACGATATGGATGTCAATCGACTGCAAGCTTTGGAAGCCAAAGTGCCTTCGTTTAAACGCTGCATAAGTTGCGGAGCCTGCACAGCGACCTGTTCCGCCGGACAATTCGGCAACTTCAACATACGTCGCATCCACAACCTCTATCGTTGGGATCAGCGCAAAGGATTGGAAAAAGAGTTGCAGCAATGCATGCTTTGCGGCAAATGTACCCTGGTCTGTCCCCGCGGAGTGAATCTGCGTTCCCTCATCATTCATTTACGTAAAGCCCTGGCTGACAAAAAATAAATCAAGCTTATGTCTCCCAACTTCCATCCTTTTGTACTTCCTTTCACCATCGGTACGCTGGCTTTGTTCAGCATTCTGATTATTAAGTACAATCGCTGGATCAGTAAATTCGACCGTCAGCAAAAAAAACTTATACGCCGCAACTTATTCACCGGTAAGCTTATTCCGGCCATTTGGGAAATGATCAGTGAAGGTTTGTTTCACCGAAAAGTGAGTAAATACAGTCGACGGCTGGGTTACATGCATCGGAGTATAGCCCTGGGCTGGTTCCTGCTTATAAGCATTGGTTTTATCGAAACGGTCTTTCATTTTAAGGGCCAGGGGCATGCTCCCTGGATTGGTGTTTTCTTTCGTTTCTTTGTACGCGATAATCAGACTCTTTCGGCCCGGATTTTTGCCCAGGTGATGGATTTGTTGCTCTTGTACATTTTGTCGGGAGTAGCCATGGCTGTCTTTAAATCGGTTTTTTCCAAAACGGTGGGCATGCGCAAAACTACCCGTCTCAAGTTGTTCGATGCCAGTTTGCGTTATTCGCTCTGGTCGATTTTTCCTTTGCGGCTGTTATCCGAAAGTGCTACCGCAGCTTTAGTTGATAACGGCGGTTTTTTAACCCAGGGTTTGGGTAATGTAATGGGAGAGCGTTTTGCCGGGATCATGGAATTACCTTTTTGGACTTTGTATTCTATAGCCTTGGGCTTGTTTCTCTGTCTTTTGCCTTTTTCCCGTTACGCTCATATTTTCAGCGAACTGATGTTGATTTATTTCCGTAAACTGGGTTTGCGTGAAAGGGAAAAGCCTACAGGCTTTACTCAATTTGAACTCTCGGCCTGTTCACGCTGCGGCATTTGTATTGACAACTGTCCCCTGGATTCCGAGCTGGACATCACCGATATTCAGCCGGTTTACTTAATTCGCGATATGCGTAATCGTATGCCGCATCACAACGCCATTGATAATTGCCTGATGTGCAATCGTTGCGAAAGCGATTGTCCGGTAGGTATACAGATTTCCGAAATTCGTCGGCAGGAAAGAGACAAAAAAGAACTGGACACCCACGATAATTACGGCTATATAGAAGATGTGCAAGCTTTCAATGCCATAGGCCGGGTGATTTATTTTGGTGGCTGTATGTCGCATTTGACCCCGGGCGTCACCGAGTCGATGAAAAAGATCTTCGAAGCCGTTGGCCAGAAATACTGGATGATGGACGAAGACAGAACCATCTGTTGCGGACGCCCCCTGTTACAACAAGGCTTTTTCAATCAGGCGGCTGAGTTGAGGCGCAAAAATACCCAACTCATTATGGAATCACGCTCCAAAACCCTGGTGACTTCCTGTCCCATTTGCTATCAAGCTTTTCGCAAGGAATACAATTTACCGATCAAGGTGGTGCATCACACCGAATACATCGCCACTATGCTGCGTCTGGGTAAACTTAAACTCAATCGCAGCGAATTGAGGGTCGCCTATCACGATCCCTGCGAATTGGGCAGGGGCTGTGGTATTTACGACGAACCGCGCGAGGTGCTCTCGGCTCTGGGACAGCTATTGAAACTGGAGCAGGAACGCAAAGACAGCCTGTGCTGCGGTTACAATCTGGGCGACACCGTACTGGAGCTTAACCAGCAATTGAAAGTGAGGGATGCTTCGCTCAACAATCTAAGCGATGCTCATCCCGATGTCATTGCCACTGCCTGCCCTTTGTGTAAAAAGGCTTTTCAGCATTCTACCACTCAAAAAATCAAAGATGTGGCAGAGCTGGTAGTGGAAAACCTTCGATAAATTCAGCAGACTAGACCAGTTTTTGCTCTATAGCCATTCTTACGAGTGTAGCCGTATTTTTAGCTCCCAGCTTGAAGAGTAGATTTTTTCGGTAGCCTTTTATGGTTTCGGGACTCAGGAAGATGCTTTCGGCAATTTCGGGATTGGTATAGCCTTCTACAATAAGGCGCAGGAGTTCGCGCTCCCTGGGAGTGAGCCATAGATCTGCCTTTTCCTTGTTTTTAAGAATTATATCAACTTCGTGGCAAAGAAAGTTTTCGCCGGCTGCCACGGCCTGAATGCCGGCCATCATTTCTTCGGCCATGACATTTTTGAGCACATAACCACGGGCTCCGTTTTCGAGCATGCGCCTCACCATGGAGTATTCTCCGTAGCTGGTCAGGGCCAGTATTTTGAGTTCCGGATAACGACTCACAAGTTCTTTACACAAATCTACTCCATTGGCATCGGGCAGGTTGATGTCCAGCAAGAGCACATCGGGCAGTTGTCCCGGCAATATTTTATGACAACCCGCAGCGTCGTGAGCCACCGCTGCCACCCGTGCTATACCCGATTCATTGATCAATTTACTGAGGCCTTCGACCAACATCTTGTGGTCGTCAACAATATAAACCTGTATCATTGTTCTGAGTTGAGTTGAAATTCAATGTGGATTTCGGTACCGGCAGCAGGCGAAGAATAGAGATTCATTTTTCCGTTGAAGGATTGTACTCTGTTGCTGAGGTTGTTGAGTCCCATACCTTTTGGAGTATTTTCCACATCGAAGCCTTTTCCGTCGTCCTGTACCGTTAGCGAGATGCGGTCGTTTTCCTGGATGATCTGCAGGTTAATATGTGAGGCTTCGGCATGGCGAAGGGCGTTATTAACCAATTCCTGTGCGCAGCGGTAAATCAGAATCTCCAGATTGCTGTCTATGCGTTGTTCATTGCCGAAATAATGAAATTGCAGTTTGGGATGATCACCGACAAAATCGTTCAGAGCCGTTTTCAGTCCGTAACGCAGCAGCGACTCCGGCATCATGTGGTGAGCCACCCGGCGCAATTCCCTGATGGAATCGTCCAGCAGGCTGATAGCCTTGTCAAATTGTTTTACATCCTGCTGTTCTATGTAAGCCCCCGTTTTCATATCGTTTAAATTGAGTTTTACTACCGATAACATGCCACCCAGACCGTCGTGCAAATCCCTGGCCAGGCGGCTGCGTTCGGCCGTTTCGCCCTGCAGGGTGGCTTGCACGGCAACGAGTTGCTTTTCCTGCTGCAGACGTTTTACTTCCTGTTCGGCCAGGCTTTTCTGGTTTTTAATAAGTCGATGCCTGAACATAAGCAGAATCAGGGCCAGGAAAAGTATCAGGGTCAAAGCTGCACTAAGCCAAAGGCTCAGTCTTTTTTCTTTTTCCAGTGCCTGGATTTTCATTGCCTTCTTTTCGCTTTCGTATTTGACTTCCATTTCAACCAAAGCTTCCTGGATGGATTCATTCAAAAGCACATTGCTCAGCGAATCCAGATCGTGCTCATAGTAATTGACTGCCTCATAGTCGTTTTTTGCATAAGCAAGGTCAACCAGCGCAGCAAGGCAACGTTTTTCTTCGTGGCGCATGTTTTTTCCCTGCATCAAGCCAAGTGATTCTTTGAAATAACTTTCTGCCTGCTCAAACTTATTTTTTCGCAGTGCACAATAGCCCAGTCTGAGTGAGGCGTTGTTGATGCTTTTTGGCAGATTAAGTTCCCTGGCAATTTCAAGTGCTTGCAGGTCATAGCTTTCGGCTTCGTCGTAATATTCTGTTTTATACAAGCAGTCGGCTATATTGATCAGAGTGGAAACTTCGCTGTTGCGTATATTCAGATTCCTGAAAATTGGTAGAACTTCGTAAAAACCTTTCAAGGCCAGTTCATACCTGGGCGGCTTTTGATTCATATAACAATTGGAAAGGTTCATCAAAGCGTTGGCGTAATTGTAACCTTGTGGCTTATCGCTAAAAAAAGCCACTGCTTTTTCCCCGTAACTTACTCCTTTGTCGTATTGCTTCATGTACCAGTATAAACACATAAGCAAAACGTTGAAGCGGGCTTCCAGCACCAGGTCGCCAGATTTTTCAACATAAGGCAGAGCCCGGATAAAATGTTCGGCTGCCAGTTGATAATCTCCTTTATAAGTAAGCGTAGTAGCCATATTACCCAGAATAGTGGCTATTCTTCTGGGGTTATCTTCCTGTAAGGCCATATCCAGCACTTGTTGATTGACCAGTATAGCCGAATCGTATTGTCCTTCCATATTGAGAACATAGAAATAATCCGAAGCGTAAATATAGTGTCCTCGTTTATAGCCTATCTTTTTACTCAAGGCCAGTGCCTGATTGTAGTAGCTTTTGGCCTTTTGAGGATGAACTTTTTCGATTTCTTCTCCAATATCGAACAGGAGCCAAACTTTGTTGCTGTCGTTTTTGGCCTGGGTTAAACTATTCAGCAGACTGTCTAGTGTCGTATTGCTTTGAGCCCGGCTATACTGAACTGTTGTTTCGCAAATGAGCAGAACCAGCATAAGAAAACAAAACCCTGGGTGTTTTTGAGGCATATAGATTTTTTTTACAAAAAAACAGAATTAATATGGGAAAACCTACCCCCAAAGGGGTGTATTTTGAGCGAAGTTGAAACAACGAATATAAAATAAAATACCACTATTAATGAGTGCATAGCATAAAAAAAATTATATTTGATGCTCAATTCTTGAACATCTGTTCGGAGTGGCTTTAAAAAGGAATTAATAACAAAATTCGGCACGTTAATTGCATTGACCACTATAGTTTTGTGGTTAATTGCCTACTCAAAGCTTAAACGTGCAACATAGAATAGTAGAAAAATCCAACCATTTGTAGTATGAAAGATTTCTTTACACAACTCACTAAAAGACAAATTTTATTGCCGGACAAAGTGCATAGCGTGCTGAGCTCCTGCAAATCTTTCCGGGTTTTTGACAGCGTTGAGCAGTTGAGTATTGCTGCAGTAGGCGGCGAGCAGCAAAGTTGTTATGAGGTTGCTTACGATATTCCGGGCAAAGGTCTGGTTTCGGAAGCGGTGGTACACAAAGTGAAAAACGGAATTTCTGTCAATTATACCGAAGCCTATATGCGCCGTCGTGACCCCGATACCATGGCTATAGCAGACAGTCTTCCAACAGACAAAGAGCGTTTCGAAGATAAGTATGCTTATCCTTTTGTAAAATTGCAGGAGGAGACTTTGACCTGGCTCAAAGAGCAAGACCTGGCCGTGTTCTTTTATTTTGCAGGTCAGGGCAAGATCGGCTCCGGAGGTATTGCCATTGCTCCGGCCAATGCCGGCTTTTTCGCCATGGGCCTGGCTATGTTGCAACGCATAGTGCCTTTGGCTGAACTGGAAGAAGGTTTTCAGATCGAATCGGCTATCTATGTAGCTCCCACTTTCAGGCATACCCATTTCAAAGGAAAACAAGTGGTTGTGCACCAGCGTTCCGAACATTTGCACGAAATATTTTCATACAATCTCTATCCCGGTCCCAGTGCCAAAAAAGGCTTATACGGAGCTTTGCTTACCAAGGGCGAAAACGAAGGCTGGATAACAGCCCATTGTTCTACCGTACAAGTCGTGAGCCCCTACGACAACATTACCACCTTTATGCACGAAGGTGCCAGCGGAGGCGGTAAAAGTGAAATGCACCAGCACATTGTGCGCGAAGCCGACGGGCAGGTTTTGTTAGGTCAAAACATTTTGACGGGCGAAAAACGATTAATCAATTTTCCGCTTTTTTGTACCTTCAACCCCGTAACAGACGACATGGCGCTCTGCCATCCTTCTATACAGCAAAACAACGGTAAACTCAGAGTGCTGGATGCCGAGAATGCCTGGTTTATACGTGTGGACAGCATCAATCATTACGGCGATGATCCTTTTTTGGAAAAGCTTACCATCAAACCCCAAAAGCCTTTGTTGTTTTTGAATATTGAAACACATCCGCATTGCACGGCTCTGGTTTGGGATCATACCGAAGATACTCCCGGCAAGAAATGCCCCAATCCGCGGGTGATAGTGCCCAGAGAGATTGTGCCCAACATTGTCAGCCAGCCGGTAACGGTTGATATTCGTAGTTTTGGCGTCCGAACTCCGCCCTGTACAAAAGAAAATCCAACCTACGGTATTTTGGGTTTATTCCATTTATTACCACCGGCATTGGCCTGGTTGTGGCGTCTGGTATCGCCCCGGGGCTATGCGAACCCCAGCATCGTGAGCGAAGGCGGTATGGGCAGCGAAGGGGTAGGTTCGTACTGGCCTTTTGCTACCGGTAAAAAAGTAATTCACGCCAACCTGCTGCTTGAACAAATTCTCCAAACTCCCCGCACTCGTTATACGCTGGTGCCCAATCAGCACATAGGAGCCTGGAAAGTGGGTTTCAAACCTCAGTTGCTTATGCGCGAATACCTCACCCGACGAGGCAATGTGCTTTTGCGTCAGGATCAATACAAAGCAGCGCCCTGTCCTTTGTTGGGCTATGAGCTGAATTATCTTAGCCTCGAAGGCACCAAGATTCCTTCTCGCTTTTTACAAGTACATAAACAAACCGAAGTCGGGATTGAAGGATACGAAGCTGGTGCAAAAATATTGTACGACTT
>CAZNQD010000026.1:27398-28546 GCA_964575345.1 uncultured Bacteroidales bacterium | reverse complement strand
CGTGCCAATTTGCGTTTCGTGGTTTCTGTAGCCAAACAATACCAAAACCAGGGCCTGAGTTTACCTGACTTAATCAACGAAGGTAATCTGGGCCTGATTAAGGCAGCAGAAAAATTCGACGAAACCAGAGGCTTCAAGTTTATTTCCTACGCTGTGTGGTGGATCAGGCAATCTATTTTGCAAGCTCTGGCCGAACAGTCCCGTATAGTACGTCTTCCATTAAACCAGGTGGGTTCTTTGAACAAAATCACCAAGGCATTTTCGAAATTCGAACAGGAAAACGAACGGAAACCTTCGCCCGAGGAATTGTCTGAAGAGTTGAATATCCCCGTAGACAAGATTACCGACACCCTCAAGGTATCAGGCCGTCATATTTCGGTGGATGCTCCTTTTGTGGAAGGAGAAGACAACAACCTGCTGGATGTGTTGATCAATGACGATTCCCCTCTGGCCGACCGTTCGCTTATGAACGAGTCGCTCAGTCTGGAAATCGATCGTGCCTTGTCGACCTTGACGGAACGCGAGAGCGAAATTGTGAAAATGTTTTTTGGTTTAGGATGTCAGGAGATGACGCTGGAAGAAATCGGCGATAAATTCGGTTTGACCCGCGAACGTGTCCGGCAAATCAAGGAAAAAGCCATACGGCGTTTGCGCAGCACTTCCAGGAGCAAATTCCTTAAGACTTATCTCGGATAAAGCCTAAAAAACGAAAAGTGTTAAAGGTGTCGGTATACCGGCACCTTTTTGTTTTTTTAGAAAAGGGGCTTATCTTTGTCAGTAATTAACATAAGCTCTATGAATATGCATAACAACAACACAATATTGACATTAATGGCTATTGCGGCACTTAGTTTTTCCTGCTCCCCCAAAGAGGGTAGCAAGTCCAAAGAAATTCCTGTAAGCAAACCCAGTCTTGAATTGACCAGCGATAAAATGACTCCCGAAGTATTATGGAGCTTGGGCAGGTTAAGCGACATCCGGCTTTCTCCCGACAATAAGAATGTTTTGTACGGAGTGAGTTATTACAGCATTGCCCAAAACAAGGGAAACCGGGAACTGCATTTGGTCGACATCGAGGGGAAACAAAGAAGACAGCTTACCAATTCGGCGGTTTCGGAGTCGGCAGCCCAATGGTCGGCCGACGGTAA
>CAZNQD010000026.1:0-27298 GCA_964575345.1 uncultured Bacteroidales bacterium | reverse complement strand
CAAATTACCCGGGGTGACTACGATTTTGCCGATGTGCATGTGGCCGGTGATTATCTGGTCGGTTTAAGACATTCACTCTCGCAGGCCAACGAAATTATCCGGGTTGATCCTCAAAGCGGTGAGATGCTCGATTTGAGCCGCGAAAACAAAGCTGTTTACGATCAGCTCACAATGGGCAAAGTTGAAGAGCGTTGGGTCAAAACCACCGACAACAAAGAAATGCTGGTTTGGGTGGTTTATCCCCCGCATTTTGACCCGGCCAAAAAATATCCTGCCATACTTTATTGCCAGGGTGGTCCGCAGAGCCCGGTCAGCCAATTCTGGTCTTTTCGCTGGAATCTGCAGCTGATGGCAGCGAACGGCTACGTTATTGTTGCTCCCAACCGCCGAGGATTACCCGGTTTTGGGCAGGAATGGCTGGAGCAGATCAGTGGGGATTACGGTGGACAGAATATGAAAGACTATCTTTCGGCCATAGATGCCCTGAGTGCTGAAGCTTTTATAGACCAAGATCGCCTGGGCTGTGTGGGGGCTTCTTACGGAGGTTTTTCTGTCTATTGGCTGGCGGGCAACCACGATAAGCGCTTCAAAGCTTTTATTTCGCACAGCGGAATCTTTAACCTGGAACAACAATACCTGGAAACCGAAGAAATGTGGTTTGCCGACTGGGACCTGGGAGGTCCTTATTGGGATTGGAACAATAAAACGGTGCAGCACAGTTACGCCAATTCTCCCCATCGTTTTGTGGATAAATGGGATACACCCATCCTGTGCATACACGGAGAAAAAGATTACCGTATCCTGGCTTCTCAGGGCATGGCCGCCTTCAATGCCGCCAAACTTCGTGGCATACCAGCCGAGCTGCTGGTGTTTCCGGACGAAAATCACTGGATATCCAAGCCTCAGAATGCCATTCTTTGGCAAAGAAGATTTTTTAACTGGCTGGATAAGTATTTGAAATGAAAAAGAGCCTCTTCATTCTTTTAGGTTTATGTCTGAGTTTGCAGAACTATACCTTTGCACAGGAACAAAAGGATCTCAGGATGAGTATTCCTTTGAGAGACTGGAGTTTTTCAAAAGGAGATTTTCCGACAGCCACAGAAAGTAATTTTGACGACTCTGCCTGGGAAAAGCTTCGTATTCCCCATGACTGGGCCATTTACGGGCCATTTGACAAAAATGTCGACATTCAGGTGCTTGCCATAGAACAGAATCAGGAAAAAGTAGCCAGTGAAAAAACCGGACGTACCGGAGCGCTACCTTATATCGGCACAGCCTGGTACCGTTGTCGTTTGGATGCTTCTGCTTACCGGGGCAAAAGGGTGGTATTGGTCTTTGACGGAGCCATGAGCAACGCAAGGGTTTATTTGAACGGGCAGGAGATCCTTCATTGGCCTTACGGCTATAATTCTTTTTATGCCGACATCAGTGATGAATTAAAGCCGGATGCCTCCAATATTCTGGCGGTACGCCTGCAAAATGTCGGCCAGTCTTCGCGTTGGTATCCCGGAGCCGGTTTGTATCGCCACGTAAACCTCCTGGTGAGCAATCCTGTATCGGTCGATGTTTGGGGCACTTTTATCACTACGCCTCTGGTGACAGAGCAGGTAGCCAAAATTCAGTTAAAAACCAGAATACATAAGCCGGAAGAAGCCAAAGAGCTGATTCTGAGTACCGAAATTTTTGATCCCCGGGGCAGAAGTCTTTTTGTGCAAAAAGAAACTTTGTTGATAGCCGGAGAATTCGACCAAATTATGGCCGTGGAACATCCGCAGCTTTGGTCGCCGGAATCACCGGCTCTATACAAGGCTGTATCTACACTATACGACGGGAATGAAGCCATAGATAAATACACCACCCGCTTTGGCATTCGCAGCATCGGTGTTGATGCTCAGGGTGGCTTTCAACTGAACGGAAAAAGCCGTAAATTCAAGGGCGTTTGTCTGCATCACGATCTGGGTCCCCTTGGAGCCGCCATCAATCGCTCAGCCCTGAAGCGCCAGTTGTTGATCCTGAAAGAAATGGGTTGTGATGCCATCCGCAGTTCACACAATATGCCTTCGCCCGAGCAGGTGGAGCTTTGTGATGAACTGGGGATTATGCTTATGGCAGAGTCTTTTGACGAATGGGCACGCCCCAAAGTCAGAAACGGCTACAACCGCTATTACAAGGACTGGGTGGAAAAAGACATCATCAACCTGGTTGGCCGTTACCGCAATCATCCTTCGGTGGTGATGTGGAGTGCAGGCAACGAGGTGCCGGATCAATGGACTGAACTGGGCATCAAAGAGGGCAAACGTTTGCAGGATCTTTTTCATCGCGAAGACCCGACCCGGCCCGTTACCATGGGCATGGACCAGGTAGCCCGTACTATTCAGAACGGCTTTGCCGCTTATTGGGATGTGCCCGGGCTGAATTACCGCCTCCCTTTGTATGCGGAGGCGCAACAGCGTTTACCCCAGGGTTTTTTGCTGGGTTCCGAAACTGCGTCCACCGTCAGTTCGAGAGGGGTGTATAAATTTCCTGTACAAGAATACAAAAACAAAAAATACGACGACGGCCAGTGTTCTTCATATGATCTGGAAGCCTGCAGCTGGTCAAATATTCCCGATGACGACTGGCTGTGGCAGGACGATCACGACTGGGTGATCGGGGAATTTGTCTGGACAGGTTTCGATTATTTGGGCGAACCCACTCCTTACGATGATTTCTGGCCCTCGCGAAGTTCCTATTTTGGAATCTGTGACTTAGCGGGCTTAGCCAAGGATCGTTATTATTTATACCGCAGCCGTTGGAGAACAGACGACAATACTTTGCATATCCTGCCGCATTGGAACTGGAAGGGCAAAGAAGGCGATACCATTCCCGTCTTTGTTTATACCAATCATCCCTCGGCCGAATTATTCATAAACGGCAAAAGCCAGGGTTTGCGTAAAAAACACAAAGAGGGAAATCGCCTGGAGCGATACCGGCTCATGTGGAATGATTGTGTTTACGAAGCCGGCACAGTGCGGGTAGTGGCCTTCAACGATCAGGGAGAACCTGTGGATACAAGCGAAATGAAAACCGCCGGCAAGCCGAATCAAATAGAGCTTATTCCCGAACAAAAGAGCATTAAGGCAGGAGAAGATGAATTATGCTTTGTACAGGTGCGCATCGTCGATGCTCAGGGCAATTTCTGTCCCACTGCAAGCAATTCCCTGCAATTCAAAGTCGAAGGCCAGGGCCGCTTCAGGGCTGCCTGTAACGGTGATGCCACTTCAACCGAAATTTTTCATCTGCCTCAGATGAAAGTTTTTAACGGAATGCTGGTGGTTTTGCTTCAATCAAACGGACAAGCAGGTCATATAGAATTGACTGTTTCCGGCAAGGGTTTAAAAAGGGCAAGAATGGAAATACCTGTCTATTAACGAAATAATTTCAAAACACTTAAATCAACGACAGCCATGAAAAGAGTAGCCTTTAAAATGAAAATGACTCCCGGCATGAAGGAAGAGTACATCAAACGCCACGATCAAATCTGGCCCGAAATTGCTGAACTGATCAAAAAAAGCGGAGTCAGCGATTATTCCATTTTTTTGGATGAAGAAACCAATATACTGTTTGGAATTCAGAAAGTTGAAGGCAATTTATCATCACAGGATCTGGGTTTTAACGAAATTCAAAAAAAATGGTGGGATTATATGGCAGACATTATGGAGACCAATCCCGATAACTCTCCTGTCACTATACCATTGGTTGAAGTTTTCCACATGGATTAAAAAAAGTACCTGGAAATAGCATACAACAGAATATTTTCCTATCTTCGTGGCGTTTTATTCAATACTTATATGCAATCGATAGAGCTATTTAATTTTTCAGGGAAAAAAGCTTTTGTCCGGGTGGATTTCAATGTCCCCCTGGATGAAAACAAAAACATTACCGATGACACGCGTATTCGCGCTGCCATGCCCACATTGAAAAAAATTATCAGAGAAGGCGGAATACTGATCATAGGTTCTCACATGGGACGTCCCAAAAAGAATCCGGATCCTAAGTATTCGTTAAAGGCTATTCAGCAACACGTTGCCGATTGCCTTGGTGCACCCGTACACTTTGCCGAAGATTGTCAAAAGGCTGACGCTCAGTTGGCTGCTTTGAAACCCGGTGAAGCCCTGCTGCTCGAAAACCTGCGCTTTTATGCCGAAGAAGAAGGCAAACCCCGTGGTTTGGCCGAAGACGCCAGCGACGAGGAAAAAGCGGCCGCCAAAAAAGTAGTCAAAGAAAGCCAGAAAGCTTTTACCCAAAAACTGGCTTCTTATGCCGATTGTTATGTAAACGACGCTTTCGGTACTGCTCACCGTGCTCATGCTTCCACTGCTCTTATTGCAGATTATTTCGACGAAAACAACAAAATGTTTGGTTATTTGATGAACAGTGAAGTGCTGGCTGTCGAAAAAGTGATGCGCGATATTGTACGACCTTTCACTGCCATTATGGGCGGAGCCAAGGTATCTTCCAAAATAGATATCATCGAAAATCTGCTGGATAAAGTGGACAACCTTATCATCACTGGCGGTATGGCTTTCACATTTAGCAAAGCCATGGGAGGCAGAATCGGCAATTCCATTTGCGAAAACGACAAGCTTGAGCTGGCTCTGGAGTTGATGGGAAAAGCCAGGCAAAAAGGCGTCAAACTGGTTTTACCGGTTGATTCCAAGATAGGAGATGCCTTCAGCAACGAAGCCAACACTCAGTTTGTTTCGATAGATGCCATACCCGATGGTTGGGAAGGCATGGACATAGGCCCCAAAACCGAAGCCATTTTTGCCGAAGTCATCAAGAATTCCAAAACCATATTATGGAATGGCCCTGCCGGCGTTTTTGAATTCGAGAATTTCACTCATGGATCCAAGTCCATAGGCGAAGCCGTTGTAGATGCAACCAAAAAAGGCGCTTTTTCACTGGTGGGAGGAGGTGATTCCGTAGCCTGTGTCAATAAATTCGGCCTGGTCAAGGGGGTTAGTTATGTTTCTACCGGCGGAGGTGCTTTGCTCGAAGCCATAGAAGGCAAAGTCTTGCCCGGTATCAAGGCTATTAAAGGAGAATAAATACACAAAAATACTGCAATACCTTAAATCTAATATGTAGAAGAGACTGCTCCGGCCCCATGGCAGGGGCGGTCTCTTTGTTTTTTTCACATCAATGAAATGGCTGTTTAGCATACTTGGAATCCTGTCCCTGGTCCTGCAATTGTTCACAGGTTCAGTTCCGATGCATTTGTTTGCTTTTCCTACCAACCTCCTCGCTTTGCTATTGTTGCTTTATCTGGTATGGATGGATCATCGTTTCAGCCTCAGAAAAGAAAAACCCTCAGTACTGGCTTCTTCCTCTGCCAGTATGTTGGCCATAACTGGTCTTCTGCTGGGGATGCTTGTTCTGGGTTTATTTCCACAAGCTGAATTCTGGTCACCAACTCCCAATGAAGATAATTTGTTTATACAAATAGCCTATCGTCTTGGTTTTTATTCCTTTACATCATCCTGGATTTTTGCTTTTGTCTTGTTGCATTTTTTGACCGTTCTGGCGGCTGTTATTTATAGACGCGGCTTAGGCTTGCTGCAAAAATTAAAACATAGACAGAAAGGTCAAAGGGTAAATTGGACAGATTTATCTTTTGCATTGAATCATTTGGGTTTATGGATAGCCGTGATGGCGGGTTTTTTTGGGAGCAGTGATGAAATCCGCTGCAAAATGATAGTAGACAGGCAAGGGCTTATAAATGTGGCATACAAACAACCCAATGGTCACCATTCTCTGCCTTTTTATCTGGGCTTGAAGGATTTTGAAATACAATATCATCCCTCCGGACAAATCATCGATTACAGGGCCATATTGTGGATGGCAGAGTCAAAAGAATCATCCCCGGCAGCGGTTACACTCAGGGTGAATCATCCTCTGCGTTATAAAGCTTACGATATTTACCTTAGTACTTACGATGTAGAAAAAGGAGAGGAAAGCGAATTTGTAGTATTACTCCTGATACGTCAAGCCTGGAAAAAGCTGATGTACGGCGGCATAATAATGATGGTTCTGGGAGCCTTGTTTTTGTTTATCTCTACAGCCGTGGATCTTAAACATAAATCGCCATGAATTGGGATCATTTTGGCATAATCGCGCTTGTTTCGGCTGTCTGCTGGATCCTGGCTGCACTTTTTGCCCTACTGAAGGCCAAAAAGTATGGTTTACAGTCCGGGGCAATCTCCCGAAAAGCCCTGGCCTTTTCCATGGCCGGAATCATCGTCTTAACTGTCTTTATTGTCGGATTCTGGCAATATCTCGAACGCCCGCCGCTCAAAACCATAGGAGAAACCCGCCTCTGGTATGCCCTATTTATGGGAGTGGCCGGATTGATAACCTATATTTTATGGCGATTTCCCTGGATATTATCCTTTTCGGCCCTGATGTCCCTTGTGTTCATGAGTGTCAACCTGCTTAAACCTGAAATTCACAATCAGGTCTTGATGCCGGCCTTGCAAAGTCCCTGGTTTATACCGCATGTCACGGTGTATATTTTCTCTTATGCTTTGTTGGGCTGTAGTTTTTTGTTGGCTCTGGCAGCTTTGTTTAAACCTGCCCTGACTGTAGACAGGGCTATCTGGCATCTGGTCATAGCCGGCATTAGCTGTTTTAGCCTGGGGATGTTATTTGGAGCGCTTTGGGCAAAAGAAGCCTGGGGAAATTACTGGTCCTGGGATCCCAAGGAAACCTGGGCTGCCATCACCTGGATTGTGTATATTTTGTACGTTCATTTAATCAGATTTCGTTACAGAAACAAAAAAATAGTATATTTGGTCTTGATTTTTGCTTTTGTTGCCTTGCAGATGTGCTGGTATGGAATAAATTACCTGCCCGCTGCCCAACAAAGTATACATGTATACGGATCTTAAAATTAGTTGCCATGAAGCGTCTGGTGTATATTATTGCCGGTTTGATTATTGTTGGTTCTTTTTTAATACTTCTGATTTTTAGGTTGCTTAACAGAGTACCTTCAGAAGAATACGCCGAAAATCTCCGGGTTCAAATGATATTGGACAAGGGTGGTTGCCTGGTTTGTCACAACATGGAGCCCGAGTTCCCCTTTTATTCCAATTTTCCGGTCATTGGAAAAATAATTCGCGAGGATGCCGCCGAAGCCTTGGTGCAAATTGACCTGAATGAGGCAATAATAGCACTGAAAGCCAATCAGCCGGTAGGAGAGGTGGCCTTGGCCAAAATTGAAAAATCGATGTTGGACAGAACCATGCCTTTGTTCAATTATTATATGATTCACTGGGCTTCTTTTACCAGCGAGGCCGAAAGAGAAATTATACTGAACTGGGCAAGAAATCACCGTCTGGCACATTACAGCAATGGTCTGGCTGCTGACGAATTCCTTAATGAAGCCGTACAGCCTGTCGAAGATTATCTACCGGTAGATCAGGAAAAAGTAGCTTTGGGAGACTTGTTGTATCACGATACCCGCCTCTCGCTTGACAATACTTTGTCCTGTGCCAGTTGTCATGATCTGGAGACAGCAGGGGTTGATAATGAGGTATTCTCTCCCGGGGTCGGAGGACAAATTGGAACCATCAACTCACCTACCGTTTTTAATTCGGTCTATAATTTTGTTCAATTTTGGGACGGCAGAGCACCCACACTGGCAACTCAGGCTGCCCAACCCCCCTTGAATCCGGTGGAAATGGCCAGTATCTCTTTTGAACAAATAATTGACAAACTCAAACAGGACAAAGAATTAAGCCGGCAATTTCTTAAGGTTTACCCCGAGGGTTATTCAGAAGCAACTATCACCGATGCTATTGCTGAATTCGAAAAGACATTGTTAACTCCCAATTCCAGATTGGATCGTTA
This sequence comes from uncultured Bacteroidales bacterium, assembly GCA_964575345.1. Lineage (GTDB taxonomy): Bacteria > Bacteroidota > Bacteroidia > Bacteroidales > UBA1402 > UBA1402. Next base: position 19,408 of record CAZNQD010000026.1, on the reverse strand, counting down.
TTTGAAAGGAGAAGCTTCGGCTATGTCAGAACTGGAATTAAAAGGTTATGCCTTGTTCAAAGATTACGAATGTGCCACCTGCCACGTGGGAGTTTATATGGGAGGACAGTCTTACGAAAAAATGGGTATGGCTCACGATTATTTTTCCGATCGCAATGCCGAAATCTCCACCGATGATCTTGGACGTTTCAAAGAAACCGGCATTGAGAGGGATCGTCACCGTTTCAAAGTACCCGGACTCAGAAACATAGTCCTGACGGGGCCCTATTTTCACGACGGAAGCCGAAAGAACCTCAGAGAAGCCACTGCCGATATGGCTAAATACCAGTTAGGCATCACTCTTAAACCTGAAGAGCTGGATGCTTTTGAAAAATTCTTCGAAAGTTTAACGGGTGAATACCAAGGTAAATTGCTGAGCAATAAGAACCTGAATAAATAAAGGGAGAGAGGTAAAAGAAGAAGCCGTGTCGATGGATGTGTGAAAACTCCGATGAACAAGATTTGAGTGCCGGCCTTCTTTGTAATCCACTTTGCTTCGAAAAGCACTTCCTGAGAAGTGTGGCCCGCCATCGAAAAACCTAAGCTGAGTCTCGGTGTTTCTTTTATAAATTGATGAGTTTACCAATCAAATCGACACGACTTCCGTGACACAAATATAGGAGAATAAAATGATCTTGCACAAAAAAAGTCCCGAAACTTTGTGTTTTCGGGACTTTTTTATGGGTATTGCTTTATTTTTTTACCTTCTTAAGCGTTTTTAGCTTTTTCGACGATAGCTTTAAAGGCTTGGGGTTCATTCATGGCCAAATCGGCGAGAACCTTACGGTTGATTTCGATGCCGGCTTTGTGCAAAGCACCCATCAGGCGGCTGTATGAAAAATCTTCCAGCCTGGCAGCAGCGTTGATGCGCTGTATCCATAATGCACGGAATTCGCGTTTTTTGGCTTTGCGGTCGCGATAGGCGTAGGTGAGACCTTTTTCCCAGGTGTTTTTAGCTACGGTCCAAACATTTTTTCTGGATCCGAAATACCCTCTGGTCAGGGATAGAATCTTTTTTCTTTTTGCTCTTGAAGCTACGTGATTTACTGATCTTGGCATTGTAGTAATTTTTTTTGAATGTTAGCGTCATTCTTCTCAGATGATCTTATGGGCTAAAGCATTCGGTTAACTAATAAGTAATAAACAATGTAGAAATGGCATTATTTCATACCCAACAAAAAACGAACGTTGCTGACATCGCTTTTATCTACCATCCCCATGTGGGTGAGATTGCGTTTCTGCTTGGTTGTTTTCTTGGTCAGAATATGACTCTTGAATGCATGTTTTCTTTTGATTTTACCTGTTCCGGTAAGGGCAAACCTCTTTTTGGAACCGGAGTTAGTTTTCATCTTTGGCATTTTGTTTTACTTTAAATTGTTTTTTAATTAATTGTATTACAGACCGTTCACACGGTTTTTATTCTTGTTCGCTATTACTGGAATCACTGCCGGGCTTATCCGTTGATGGTTCCGGTTTCGGTTTAGAAGGAGAGGAGGCTGCCGCTTTCTTTTTGGTAGGAGCCACCATAATAATCATCCTTTTACCTTCCAGTACCGGTAAATTTTCCACTTTTCCATAGTCTTCCAGGTCGTTGGCAAAGCGCAATAACAAAAGCTCTCCCTGCTCCTTGAACAAAATGGAACGTCCCTTGAAAAAAACATAAGCCTTGACTTTGGAACCTTCTTTTAAAAATTCGATGGCATGCTTCAATTTAAAATTGTAGTCGTGGTCATCGGTTTGGGGACCGAAGCGAATTTCTTTGAGGATAATTTTGGTTGCTTTGGCTTTTTGTTCTTTTTCCTTCTTTTTCTTTTGATATAGAAACTTCTGAAAATCAATAATACGACAAACCGGGGGAACGGCGTTAGGTGAAATCTCTACCAAATCCAATTGTTGATCTTCGGCAATTTTTAATGCTTCCTGAATGCTGTAAACACCTGTTTCCACATTATCGCCTACTAATCGAACCTCTCTCTCACGAATCCTGTGGTTAATCCGGTATTGAAATTTAATATCGTCGTTTTTCATTCAAATGTCTGTCCCTGTGTTGTATATTATTAATTTTTAGAAACTTAACTATATTACGTTCATCATTCTCTCTACTTCTTCCAAAAAATTCGCTGCAAAGGTAGTCATTTTAACTGAACCTGTATCACCTTCGCCTTGTTTTCTTATGGAAACTTCTGCATTTTCTTCTTCCTTTTCCCCGACTATCAGCATGTAAGGTATTCTTTTGAGTTCGTTGTCGCGAATTTTCCGGCCGATTTTTTCGTTCCGGTCGTCTACCAGGCAACGAATGTCCTGTTGCCTGAGATATTCAGCCACTTTGCCTGCATAATCGTTGAAACGCTCGCTGATGGGAAGCACTACTACCTGGTCGGGAGTCAGCCAGAGAGGAAATTTACCCCCTGTATGCTCTATGAGTACTGCCACAAAACGTTCCATAGATCCGAAAGGCGCACGGTGTATCATTACCGGGCGATGTTTGTTGTTGTCGCTGCCGATGTACTCCAGTTCGAAACGTTCGGGAAGGTTGTAGTCCACCTGAATAGTACCCAGTTGCCAGCGTCTTCCGATGGCGTCTTTTACCATGAAGTCCAGTTTGGGGCCATAAAAAGCGGCTTCTCCCGGAACTATCTTTGCTTTCAGGTTCTTTTCGGCGCAGGCTTCCACGATGGCTTGCTCGGCTTTTTCCCAGTTTTCGTCGCTGCCAATATATTTTTCGCGGTTGTTGGGATCACGCAGGGAAATCTGGGCCTCAAATTCCTTAAAATCCAAAGCTTTAAAGATGATAAAAATGATGTCTACCACTTTCAGAAATTCATCCTTGAGTTGATCGGGACGGCAAAAAATATGGGCGTCGTCCTGGGTAAAACCTCTCACTCTGGTCAAGCCGTGCAATTCTCCGCTCTGTTCGTAACGATACACCGTGCCGAATTCCGCAAAACGCAGCGGCAGGTCTTTGTAAGAACGGGGCTGAAAGCGGTAGATTTCGCAATGATGGGGGCAGTTCATCGGTTTAAGCAAAAATTCCTCACCTTCTTCGGGGGTATGTATGGGCTGGAACGAATCCTTGCCGTATTTGGCGTAATGGCCCGAAGTAACGTAAAGCTGCTTTTGCCCTATATGCGGGGTAATGACTTGCTGATAACCGAATTTCTTTTGAATTCGTTTCAGAAATTCTTCGAGCCTGCTGCGCAGTTCAGTGCCACGAGGCAGCCACATGGCTAAACCTTGTCCCACGGATGGCGAAAACATGAACAATTCCAGCTCGCGGCCAAGCTTGCGGTGATCACGTTTTTTTGCTTCTTCCAGCAGGATGAGGTATTCATCGAGCATGGTTTTTTTGGGGAAACTGATGCCGTAGATACGGGTGAGTTGCTTGCGTTTCTCGTCGCCTCTCCAATAGGCACCGGCTACGGATGTCAGCTTAAAGGCCTTGATGGGGCTGGTGTCTGATAAATGAGGGCCTCGGCACAAATCGGTGAAATTACCTAAGGTATAGGTGCTGATGGTGCCGTCTTCCAAATCCTGGATAAGTTCAACTTTATAATGTTCGCCTCTTTGTTTGAAATACTCCAGAGCTTCGTTTTTGGAAATCTCCCGGCGTTGCAGTACGGACTTGTTGGCCAGTAAGGCTGTCATTTTGGCTTCGATGGCCGGCAATTCGCTTTCTTTTATGATGACACCGTCGCCGGGATCAACATCGTAATAAAATCCGTTTTCGATGGCAGGCCCTATGCCGAATTGGATGCCCGGATACAATTCCTGCAGAGCGGCAGCCAGCAGGTGAGAAGTAGTATGCCAGAAAGCGTGCTTGGCTTCGGGTTCATCCCATTTTAATAATTGCACCTGAGCGTCTTCTTTGATGGGAAGGCTCAGATCGCGGGTAACACCGTTAACGGAGGCTGCCAGGCATTCTTTGGCCAGGCGGGGACTGATGCTTTCTGCTATTTGATAAGCAGTGGTTCCATGTTCATACGAGCGAACGGATCCATCCGGAAAGCTGATTTGAATCATAATTTATGTGTATTAAAAAACGCACAAAAGTACAAAAAATAAATTCCTCAAGTTGCTTTAATGCTTCTTTTTATGATTGACGCATCAAAAGAAGTATGGTATGGGCTTCCTTTACACTGCCTACCTGTTCTATCAGCAGAGATCTTTTGCCTTGCTGTTCGCGCAGCCTGGTCCTTTTGTAATGCAGCTGAACATAGTTCAGAATGCTGTCAAAACAACTTGACTGATAGAAGGAGGATTTCAGGTTGGATACAAAATGACAAATCATCTGATTGTTTTTGAGTACTATTTTTTCCATGCCCAATTGCCTGGCCGAGATGCGCAGACGCACTACGTCTATTAAATCCTGGCCTTCACGGGGAATAGGGCCGAAACGGTCGATCATTCGTTTTTCGAAAGCCCGGATGTCTTCTTCTTTTTCGAGCTGGTCCATTTCGCGATAAAGCAATATGCGTTCCGACGAGCCCGGAACGTAGTTTTCGGCAAAATACAAAGAGAGGTCCGATTCAAGCAGGCTATCGCTGACATAGCGGTAATCTGCCTGCTTGGTTTTTTCCTCTTCTGAACTGACAGGAAATTCTTCGTCCCTGAGTTCCTGCATGGCCTCATTCAGTATGCGCTGATAGGCTTCAAAACCCAGATCGGCAATAAAGCCGCTTTGTTCGGCTCCCAGTAAATTACCGGCACCCCTGATGTCCAGGTCTTGCATGGCGATGTTGAAACCGCTGCCCAGTTCGCTGAAATTTTCTACGGCCTGCAGGCGGCGTTTGGCATCGGGAGTGAGCAATTCCAGGGGAGGGGCAAAAAGATAACAGAAAGCCTTACGATTGGTACGGCCCACACGTCCTCTGAGTTGGTGCAAGTCACTCAGTCCAAACTGGTGAGCGTTGTTTATAAAAATGGTGTTGGCATTGGGAATGTCGATTCCGTTTTCGATAATGCTGGTACAAATGAGCATATCGTAATCGTGGTTCATAAAGTCCAGAACGATTTCTTCCAGCCTGGCTCCGTTCATCTGGCCATGTGCAATCACGGTACGCAAGCCGGGAACCAGTTTGCGTATGGTGTTTTCAAGCTCGTTCAGCTGACTCACCCGGTTGTTGACAAAAAAAAGCTGCCCGTTACGTTCCAGTTCATATTCAATGGCTTCTTTCAACACCATTTTGTCGAAGGGGGATATTTCGGTTTGTACCGGATAACGGTTGGGGGGAGGCATGCTGATTAGCGACAAATCGCGGGCACCCATCAAAGAAAACTGTAAGGTTCTGGGAATGGGGGTGGCGGTCATGGTCAGTGTATCAACGTGGACTTTGAGTTGTTTGAGTTTTTCTTTTACCCCGACGCCAAATTTTTGTTCCTCGTCGATAATCAATAATCCCAGGTCCTTGAATTTGATGTTTTTTCCCACCAGCTTGTGCGTGCCGATCAGAATATCAGGTTTCCCTTCGCTGAGGCCATTAAGTAAGGTTTTTATTTCGGCATTTGTTCTGGTTCTGCTGATGTAATCGACCGTGCAGGGAAAGTCCCTGAGTCTTTCGCTGAAGGTTTGATAATGCTGCAGGGCCAGCACTGTGGTCGGAACCAGTACTGCAACCTGTTTGTTGTCGCAGACAGCTTTGAAGGCAGCCCGTATGGCCACTTCTGTTTTTCCGAATCCGACATCGCCACAAATCAGCCTGTCCATGGGTTTGTCCAGCTCCATGTCTTTTTTGACTTCGGCCGTAGCTTTTAGCTGGTCGGGGGTATCCTCGTAGATAAAGGAGGCTTCCAGAGCCTGTTGCAGATAGGAATCGGGGCTGTAGGAAAATCCCTTTTCCTGCAGGCGCTGAGAATATAATTTAATTAGGTCGCGGGCAATATCTTTTATTTTGCTCTTGCTCCGGTTTTTTATCCTTTCCCAGGCTCCGCTGCCCAGTTTGTATATGGCCGGCTCACTACCTTCTTTGCCCCGGTATTTGGAAATGCGGTGCAGATTGTGAATGCTTACAAAGATCGTATCGTTGTCTTTGTAAATAATTTTGATGATTTCCTGCATTTTCCCGTTGATTTCCGTCCTGAACAAACCGCCAAAACGTCCTACACCGTGGTCGATGTGCACCACGTAATCGCCAAATTGGAATTGCAGCAATTCCTTCATGCTCAAAGCCAGTTTTCCGTTGCGTGCCTGCTCGGAACGCAGGCTGTATTTGTGAAAGCGGTCAAACAGCTGATGATCGGTATAACAAAGCAATTTGAGCTCATGATCACAAAAGCCTTCGTGCAGAGTTTGCAATATGGGGTTATAGGCTATCTTTTGTTGTCTTTCTTCGAAAATAGCCGTGATGCGGTCCAATTGTTTGGGGTTGCTGCTTAAAATGCACAGCTGATAGCCATCGTTTATGTACTTCTGTAAATGCCCGGCCAGTAAATCAAAGCGCTTGGAAAATTTTTCCTGATGACTGCAGTTGAATTTGATTTCGGCTTGCTGTTCACTACTGATGTCGCTGCCATATTCAAGGCAGCTGTTTGTTTTGGCAGCTTGTGACAGCTCGCTGACTTCTGCTAGTAAATGAGTTGCATTAAAAGCAGACAAGTCATTGATTACCAACTCCATTCTCGTGCAGCAATACGCCAGCCCCGAAAAACCAAAAACTGTCTTTTTATCCAGATAATCAAGCAAAGAAACAAAGTCCCCGCCTTTGGTGTTTTGTTGATGAAGTATGATGTTAACCTCCGAAAACAAGGATTTGGACAATTGGCTGTCTACCTCAAAACTACGAATGCTTTCGATTTCATTCCCGAAGAAATCAATACGAAAAGGCAGTTCATAGGCCCATGAATAGACATCAATCAAACTTCCCCTTTGGGCATATTGCCCCGGCTCATATACGTAATCGGTTCGTTCAAAGCCGTATTCTTGGAGCAATTCAACCACAAAGCGGTTGTCGATCTGTTCTCCGACTTTGATTTTGAGCGTATTGTTTTTGAGCTCTTGACGTGAGAGGACTTTCTCGGCCAGTGCTTCGGGATAAGTTACCACCACCAGCGGTTCTCCCGAAGAAAACTGTAAGGCATTCAGGACTTCGGTCCTGAGAATAATATTGCCGGCGTCTTCCAAACCCTTTCCGATTCTGCGCCGGAAGCTCGAAGGGAATAAATACACCCTGTCCCGGCCCAGCAATTGATTCAGATCGTGGTAGAGGTAAGCAGCTTGTTCGGCATCGTCCTGTACAAGCAAAAAATCACGCTTTCCGATAGTAAAAAGTGCAGCCAGTGACAGAGCCGTGGCCGAACCGACCAGGCCTTTGAGTCGCAGTATGCCCGAAGAAGAGCTCAGATGGTGGGCAATCGCTTTAATGTTGGGATGCGAGCCGTATTTTGTAAGTAAGTCCTGCAGTTCCAATGTGGGAATTAAAATCCCGCAAAATTATAAAAAATCGGCCAATGCGGCACGAAGAAGCAAAAAAACCGTATATTTGACAACTTATTTATCAAGTTTACCAATAGAGTCAATCAGTAGAAATTAAGATATATTTCGTACAATGAAATCAGATTCAGTCGTCATTATTCCCACTTACAACGAAAAAGAAAACATTGAAGCCATCATACGCGTAGTTTTTGCTTTACCTCAGCCTTTTCACATTCTGATTGTCGATGATGGTTCTCCCGATGGTACAGCTTCTATTGTAAAAAAATTGCAGAAGGAATTTCCTTCAGCTCTGCATTTAGAGGAGAGAAAAGGAAAGCTGGGCCTGGGGACGGCTTATATTCACGGCTTTAAATGGGCCCTGCGTAATGACTATGATTTTATATTTGAAATGGATGCCGATTTTTCACACAATCCCAAAGACCTGCTCAAATTGTACCAGGCCTGCTCCAAAGAAGGAGCAGATCTGGCTATTGGCTCGCGCTATGTAAACAGGTTGGTGAATGTGGTTAACTGGCCTATAGGCAGGGTGTTGATGTCGTATTACGCCTCAGTATACGTACGTCTCATTACCAGGATGAAGGTGTTTGACACCACGGCCGGTTTTAAATGTTACCGTCGTCAGGTACTCGAAACCATTGAACTCGATAATATTCGTTTCAAAGGCTATGCATTCCAGATAGAAATGAAGTTTACTACCTGGAAATGCGGATTTCGTATCATCGAGGTTCCCATTGTGTTTACCAACCGGGAACTCGGCACTTCCAAAATGAGTGGCGGCATATTCAATGAAGCTGTTTTTGGTGTAATCAAAATGCGGCTGAACAGTGTTTTTAGAAAATACCCCCAACTAAACAGGAACTAAATGCAAAAGTGCTTGATTAAGAATGCCACTCTGATTAATGAGGGTAAAATATTCAAGGCATCAGTTTTAATCGAAGGAGAACACATAAGCAGGATATTTCCCCAAGAGGCTGCCATACCTCCTGAAGCACAAGAAAAATATCCTGTCATCCAGGCAGAAGGTTACTACTTATTACCGGGCGTTATAGACACTCATGTACATTTTCGGGAACCCGGGCTTACCCACAAGGCCGATATGTTATCGGAGTCGCTTGCCGCACTGGCGGGAGGTGTTACGTCCTTTTTTGATATGCCAAACACCATCCCCCAGACAACCAGTCTGGCTGCCTGGGAACAAAAAATGAGTTTGGCTTCAGAACATTCCGCGGCCAATTACGCCTTTTACCTTGGTGCCACCAACAATAATCTATCTGAACTTCTAAATGCTGATTACAGCCGCATTCCTGCGGTGAAGCTTTTTATGGGAGCTTCAACCGGTAATATGTTGGTTGACGAATCTTCGGCATTAAAAGAACTCTTTTCAAACATTAAAGCAATAATTGCCATTCATGCCGAATCGGAGAACATCATCAGGCAAAACAAAGAGCGTTATGTGGCTCAGGCAGGACCAGAACTTCCCATTCGTTACCATTCACTGATAAGGGATGCTGAAGCCTGTTACCGTTCTTCGGCCCAGGCGGTAGAATGGGCAAGCAAATACGGCAGCCGCCTGCATATTTTACATCTTTCCACCCAACGTGAGCTGAGCCTGCTCAAGGACCTGCCCCTGGAAGAAAAAAAGATTACCGCCGAAGTTTGTGTACATCATATGTGGTTTGACGACAGGGATTATGAGCGACTGGGTGCCGCTATTAAGTGGAATCCTTCCGTTAAACAGGAGACTGATAAGCTGGCCCTCAGAACTGCCCTAAACAGTAATTTGATTGATGTAGTGGCCACAGATCATTCTCCGCATCTCTGGCCCGAAAAAGAAGGTTCCTGCTTAAAAGCGGCATCGGGAGCTCCATCTGTTCAGTTTGGACTGGTTTTGATGCTGGAGCTCTCCGGCAGAGGTACTTTCGGCCTGAACACAGTGGTCGAAAAAATGTGTCATGCACCGGCCCGGCTTTTTCGAATTGTAAAACGAGGTTTTATCCGTGAAGGTTATTTTGCCGACCTGACGCTGCTTAAGCCCTGTGCAACCCGGAAGATTGGCAAAGAGGAAATTATCAGCAAATGTGGGTGGTCACCTTACGAAGGGGAAAAGGTAAACTGGCGTGTTGAGAAAACTTTTGTCAACGGTTCACTGCTGTATGACCAGGGTCGTTTTAGTCAGGAAAAAGCGGCCAGAGCTTTGGAATTTACTATCTGAACCATAGTTTGGATATTGAATCAGGAAAGATTTATTTGGTATATGAGCTGTATTTATATCAGAGGCATTTTAGGTTTTTGTTTGTTCATATCTAAAGAAACATTTACCTTTGCAGCCTGATAGATACGAAAATAGAGCGATTATAGCCAATAACAACTAATAATTTTTACAATGAGCAAGAAGAGCGTTTATTTTTTTGGAAATAAAACAGCCGAAGGAAACGGAGATATGCGGGAGCTGTTAGGCGGCAAAGGTGCCAACCTGGCCGAGATGAATTTGCTGGGTATGCCTGTTCCTCCGGGATTTACCATTACTACCGATATTTGTACCGAATATTTCAAAAAAGGCAGGGATAAAGTAGTAGCCGAAATAAAAGCTGAGGTTGATGCAGCCATGAAAAAAGTGGAAAAGGCCGTAAATGGCCCCGGTTTCGGAAATCCCGAAAATCCTCTGTTGGTTTCAGTACGCTCCGGAGCCAGAGCTTCCATGCCCGGGATGATGGATACTATCCTGAATCTGGGACTGAACGACCAGGCTGTGGAAGTTTTGGCAAAAAGATCGGGCAATCCTCGTTTTGCCTGGGATTCTTACCGCAGGTTTGTTCAAATGTACGGTGATGTGGTTTTGGGTATGAAACCCGAGAAGAAAGAGGACGAAGATCCTTTTGAAGTGATTATTCACAAGATGAAATCCCAACGCCGGGTTATCAACGATACCGATCTCACTACCGACGACCTCAAGGAACTGGTCTCTTTGTTCAAAGCTGCCGTAAAACAGCAGACAGGTCAGGAATTTCCCACGGATCCCTGGGTACAACTTTGGGGTGCTGTCTGTTCAGTGTTTGACAGTTGGATGAACGATCGGGCTATCTTATATCGCAAACTGAACAAAATTCCTTCAGAGTGGGGAACTGCCGTAAACGTGCAAGCCATGGTCTTTGGCAATATGGGCAATAACTCAGCCACCGGTGTGGCTTTCACCAGAGATGCAGCCACCGGTGAAGATATGTTTAACGGCGAATACCTCATCAACGCTCAGGGCGAAGACGTGGTAGCCGGAATTCGCACTCCCCAGCAAATCACCTGCGAAGGTTCCAGGCGTTGGGCCCAGGCCCAGGGTATTGATGAGCAGAAACGCAAAACTGACTATCCTTCACTGGAAGAAGCAATGCCCGAAGCCTACAAAGAGCTGTATGACATTCAGGAACGGCTGGAAGCCCACAGTAAAGATATGCAGGATATAGAATTCACCATACAGGACGGAAAATTGTGGATGTTGCAGACCCGTAACGGTAAACGTACCGGAGCTGCCATGGTAAAAATCGCCATGGATATGTTGCGTGATGGCATGTTGACAGAAAAAGAGGCCGTTCTGCGTGTAGATCCCGAAAAACTGGACGAACTTTTACATCCTGTTTTCCAAAAAGCAGCCCTGGATGCCGCAAAACCCATATCCAAAGGTTTGCCAGCCTCACCGGGAGCAGCTTCGGGCCGTATAGTCTTTTTTGCCGAAGATGCCGAAGAATGGGCAGACAAAGGAGAAAAAGTGATTTTGGTTCGCATTGAAACTTCGCCCGAAGATTTGAAAGGCATGAATAAAGCCCAGGGCATTTTAACAGCCCGTGGCGGTATGACTTCTCATGCGGCCGTAGTAGCCCGCGGGATGGGCAAATGTTGTGTATCAGCCGCCAATGCGTTGTTTATCGACTATAAAGCCCGCAGTATGAAAGTGGGCGAAAAAAACATGAAAGAAGGAGATTGGTTGTCGTTAAACGGATCCACCGGTTATGTTTACGAAGGCAAGCTGGCCACCCAGGATCCTGAACTGAGTGGTGATTTTGGTCAGTTGATGAAACTAACCGACAAATACGCACGCATGCAGGTAAGAACCAATGCCGACACTCCACACGATGCAGCTGTGGCCAGATCTTTCGGGGCCAGGGGCATTGGGCTTACACGTACAGAACATATGTTTTTCGAAGGCGATAAAATCAAAGCCATGCGCGAGATGATTCTTGCCAACAACGAAACAGGCAGACGTAAAGCTCTGGCAAAACTCTTGCCTTTGCAAAGAGCCGATTTTTACGGTATTTTCGAAGTGATGCATGATTTACCTGTAACTGTCCGTCTGCTGGATCCCCCCTTGCACGAATTTGTTCCCCACGACGAAAAAGGACAAAAAGAAATGGCGGATGTCATGGGTATAACTGTAGCTCAAGTCAGAGAACGTGTTGAATCTTTGATAGAACAAAACCCCATGCTGGGTCACAGAGGTTGCCGTTTGGGTAATACTTATCCCGAAATTACCGAAATGCAAACCCGGGCCATTATTGAAGCTGCACTTGATCTCAAAGCAAAAGGCATTAAAGTCCTGCCCGAAATCATGGTACCTCTCACCGGTAATCTCAGGGAATTCAATGCTCAAAAAGCCGTTATTGACGAAACAGCAGAAGTCATTTTCCTGGAACGCAATGCCCGCATAGAGTACAAGGTTGGCACCATGATCGAAATCCCGAGGGCTGCTTTAACAGCCAGTCGCATTGCCGAGTCAGCCGAATTCTTTTCCTTTGGAACCAACGACCTTACTCAAATGACCTTTGGATACAGTCGCGACGATGTGGCTTCTTTCCTTCCCATTTATCTGGAAAAAGGAATATTGAAAAACGATCCCTTTGCCGTACTGGATCAAAAAGGGGTGGGACAATTGGTCAATATGGCAACTCAAAACGGAAGGGCCGCAAATCCCAATTTGAAATGTGGAATATGTGGTGAACATGGCGGAGAGCCTTCGTCGGTGGAATTTTGCCATCGGGTGGGGTTGAACTATGTAAGTTGCTCTCCCTACAGGGTGCCCATTGCACGTTTGGCTGCTGCACAGGCTGCTCTTCGTTAAGGGGGCAGTTCCTGTCAGTGCGAGATTTTTTATTTTACAAACACTGGCATACTATGAGAAACAAAGAGTTTATTCGTGCTGTTCAGCTTGAAACTAAACTAGATAAACAAAAAACAGCTTTGCTGGTGGAGGCTCTCAACGCTTCCATCGGCAAAATACTGTCCGAAGGTGATTCTCTGAGCATACAGGGCTTTGGTTTTTTTGAACTCAAAAAAAGGGACGAACGTCTTTCGGTCAATCCAACCACCGGGAGACGTTTTATGATTCCTCCCAAATTAGTTCCGGTTTTCAGGCCGGGAATTAGCCTGAAAAACAAAATCAAATATTTAGGCTCAGATGAACAATAAATTTTTGCTTCAGGATTTGGTCCAGTTAATTCTCGACACGAACGATCTGGATAAAAAAGAAGTGGAAACCTTTGTACGGGCCTATTTTGCTGTCATCGAAAAGGCCTTGTTTGACGAAGATTACGTTAAAATAAACGACCTGGGTAAATTCAGCCTGCAAAAAGTAGAAGCACGCAAAAGTGTCAATGTTAATACAGGAGAAGCTTTTGAAATAAAAGCTCATTATAAACTGGTTTTTGTGCCCGATGTCAAACTTAGGGAAATAGCCAATAAACCATTTGAGCATCTGGAAGCTATAGAATTGGATTATAAACAACAGTCTCCGGAAGCGGCTATTCCCCGACAAGCTGTTGGACCGGAGCCTGCCCTAAAAACTGCCGGACCGGAGCTTTCAAGTCTATCAAACAGACCTGAACCTTCGAAGCATTCAGCCGAACAGGAGCTGACACAGATAGAACCAATTAACCCCGATAAACCAATTACAAAAGAAGACAACATTATGGAAAAGAAAGAAAAAACTGTTTTTGTAGTAACAGACAAACCGGCTGCAAACGAGAAAAAAACAGCACCTGCAACGCAGAAGCCCAAAAAAGGCAAACTGCTTGCCTGGATTGTTTTTGTTGTCATTATGTGCGCACTGATCATCTTTGCGTTATGGAAAACGGTATTTACATCTACCGAGCCTGAAACCGAAACGACTGACACAGAGGTCGTAACTGAGAGTGCTCCCGTTGTACCTGTAGTGGAAGAAGCTACTCTGCCTGCTCCCAAAGTGGTCGATCCTGCCAGCTGGGAAACACTCAAAGTGGTCCGTTTGGAAGCCGGGAAGCGCCTTACCTTGCTTGCTCAGGAATACTACGGCAATAAAGTTTTTTGGGTTTATATTTACGAAGCCAACAAGGCACAGATAAAGAATCCCAACACGATTCTTGCCGGAACCAAGATTCGTATTCCCAAAGCTGATCCGGCTGTTATAAACGCCAAAGACCCCGAGTCAGTACGTATTGCCAAAGAAAAAGAAACAAAATACAGAGCGCAATTTTCTAAGTAAGATTCGTATAAATAACGAATTTTGTCTATAAAGATAGGTTTTTTTAACGGCTAATCTCCTTAAAACTAAACCTATCTTTATAATTTTGTGTTTCATCAAACAAATATCAAAATTTAAAAGTATTATCCATATGAATCAAAGTGTTGATATTCGCGAGTTAAACGAACTGATCGAAAAGAAAAGCAGTTTTGTCGACATGATTATCATGGGTATGGACAAGGTTATTGTCGGACAAAAACATTTGCTCGAATCCTTACTGATAGGCTTGCTGGCCGATGGACATATATTGCTGGAGGGTGTGCCCGGTTTGGCCAAAACTCTGGCCATTAAGAGCCTGGCTTCACTTATCAAGGCCAAATACAGCCGCATTCAGTTTACTCCCGACCTTTTGCCGGCCGACGTGGTCGGAACAATGATTTACAGTCAGAAATCCGAAGAATTTGCCGTTAAAAAAGGCCCGGTATTTGCCAATTTTATTCTGGCAGACGAAATTAACAGAGCTCCGGCCAAGGTGCAAAGTGCTTTGCTCGAAGCCATGCAGGAACGTCAGGTAACAATCGGAGAAAAGACCTACAGGCTGGATACTCCCTTTCTGGTGATGGCCACCCAAAATCCGATAGAGCAGGAGGGTACTTATCCGCTACCCGAAGCTCAGGTGGACCGTTTTATGCTGAAGGTTTTGATCGATTACCCCAAAAAAGAAGAAGAACGGCTCATTATGAGGCTCAATATGGGTGAATCTTTACCGGTAATTAATGCCATACTGCAACCCGAAGAAATTCTCGAAGCCCGCAAGGTAGTACGTCAGGTTTATATGGACGAAAAAATTGAGCGCTATATAGTCGACATTGTCTTCGCCAGCCGCTATCCCGAAGAATACGGACTCAAAAACCTCAAGGGAATGATTTCGTTCGGCGGTTCTCCGCGTGCCAGTATCAATCTGGCCCTGGCAGCCCGCAGTTATGCCTTTATTAAACATCGTGGTTATGTCATTCCCGAAGATGTGCGCAGTATCTGTCTGGATGTGATGCGTCACCGTATTGGCCTGAGTTACGAAGCAGAAGCCAACAACCTGAGCAGTGATGAAATCATTCAGGAAATTCTGAATAAAGTCGAAGTGCCTTAATGTACTGAAGTATGGAAACGAGTGACTTATTGAAAAAGGTTAGAAAAATAGAAATCAAAACTCGTGGCCTTTCACGTAATATTTTTGCCGGTCAGTATCATACCGCTTTCAAGGGGCGTGGCATGGCATTCTCCGAAGTGCGCGAATATCAGTATGGTGATGATGTCCGCACCATAGACTGGAATGTAACGGCGCGATTTAACCACCCTTACATCAAGATTTTTGAAGAAGAGCGGGAACTGACTGTCATGCTACTTATAGATGTTTCGGGCAGCCGTTTTTTTGGCACGGAATCCTTGTATAAAAAGGATATGATTACCGAAATTGCAGCTACCCTGGCATTCTCGGCAATGCAGAATAACGATAAGATAGGGGTGATCTTTTTTTCGGATAAGATGGAGAAATTTATTCCTCCCCAAAAAGGCAGAAAGCACATTTTGTACATTATCCGTGAATTGATAGAATTTAAACCCGAAAACAGCCAAACCGACCTGAGCATAGCTTTACAGTACCTGACCAACGTCATTAAGAAGCGTTGTACGGCTTTTTTGATTTCTGATTTTTTGGTTCAGCAGGACTTTCAGACCGGCCTGACCCTGGCGAACCGTAAGCACGATGTAGTGGCCATACAGGTGTACGATCAACGGGAGACCGAATTGCCTCCGGTGGGTTTGATCAGGGTTAAAGACGCAGAAACAGGCAGAGAAATATTGATTGACAGCGCCTCCAAAAACCTGCGAAACAATTACCGCCGCTGGTGGGAAGAACAAAAGCTGCACCTGGACACCACCTTCAAAAAGAGCAAAGTGGATGCTGTTTCGGTTTCAACCGCTCAGGATTACGTAAAAGCCCTGATGGCCTTGTTCAATCTGAGAAATTGATCGTTATGCTGAAAAGAATACAAAGCTTTTTGTTGTTTAGCCTGTTGGCTCTGCCTGCTGCCCTGGGGCAGGACGTGGTGGTAGAAGCCAGCCTGGATTCTTCCCTGATCTGGATAGGTAATCCTACAACGATGCGTTTGAGTGTTTCGGCACCCCGCGATGTTTCGGTAAAATTTCCGTCTTTTGAGGCTGACACGCTTGTTCAGGGAATACAGGTTCTAAGGCGGAGTCCAGTGGATACTGTTTTGTTGGACAACGATCGTGTCAGATTGAAAAAAAATTACTTGTTGACCTCTTTTGATGCTGAGCTGTATTATATTCCTCCCATAGAATTGAAAGTGGGAGGAGTAAACTATGAGAGCGGCCATTTGTCGCTCAAGGTGATCAGTTTTGAGGTGGATACTGCCAGCATGGAGCTGTTCGACATAAAAGGAATAGAAAAACCCCCTTTTGTAATCTGGGATTACGCTTTGCCGGCCGGCTATGTGCTGGGAGGTCTTCTATTGTTGTTGCTGGGGTATTATCTGTATAAACGATTCCACAAAACCAAACTCAAAGAGGTTGAAACTGATCCGGAACTTTTATTGCCGCCCCATATTGCAGCCTTGCAGGCTCTGGATAAAATCAAAAGCGAAAAAATCTGGACAGAGGGTAAGTATAAATTATTTTATACTCAGGTAACCGATGTCTTGCGTAAATATATGGATAGGCGCTTTGAAATTCCGGCCATGGAACTCAGCAGCTCCGAAATCCTGGATTTTTTCAGAAAAAACAAAGAAGCTCAGCCTGTTTACGAACAATTGAAACAATTATTGATGCTGGCTGATTTTGTTAAGTTTGCCAAGTTTAATCCCTTGGAGTCGGAAAACCAGCAGGCCCTGAACCATGCCTATGGTTTTGTGGATAGTACTAAAACTAAAGAGCCCTTGAATACAGAGTCCGAAACGACAATGAAAGCAAGTGCACCGGTGCAGGATAAAGATACGGTTAAATAATTTACAGAGGTTAATAGTATGATATTTGCGCAGCCCTATTATTTGTTCCTTATACTTTTGCTTGTTCCCGCCTGGGTATGGTATTACCTGAAACGGAAAAAACGATACGCCAGCCTGCAGGTATCCAATACTTATGTGTTTCAAAAGCAAAAACCCGGCTGGAAAAATTATCTTCAGCATTTGCCCATAGTCTTGCGCAGCCTGGCTTTTGCCCTGCTGGTCGTAGTGTTGGCCCGCCCTCAATCGGTTGACAGTTTTCGGAATACCACTACAGAAGGTATTGATATTGTACTGGCGCTCGATATTTCGACCAGTATGCTGGCCGAAGACCTCAAACCCAACCGCCTGGAAGCGGCCAAAAGTATTGCTTCTTCGTTCATAGCCGGCAGGGATAACGACAACATCGGCCTGGTTGTGTTTGCCGCCGAAAGCTTTACTCAATGTCCCCTGACCACAGATCATGCTGTGTTGATGAACCTGTTTGGCAGCATTCAAAGCGGCATGATAGAAGACGGTACAGCCATAGGACTGGGCCTGGCCAATGCCGTGAGCCGGATCAAAGAATCTCAGGCCAAATCCAAGGTTATTATTCTCTTGACCGATGGTACCAACAACCGGGGCGAAATCGATCCGATTACAGCCGCCGAATTGGCTAAAACATTTGGAATCAGGGTGTATACCATTGGAGTCGGAACCATAGGCAAGGCTCCTTATCCCTTCAGAACTGCCAATGGAGTGGTGTATCAAAACATTGATGTGGTCATTGATGAGGAACCCCTCAGGCAAATTGCCGGCATGACCGGAGGAGTGTATTTCCGGGCAACAGACAACAGCAAATTGCAGGGAATCTATCAGGAAATTGATCAATTGGAAAAAACCAAAATTGAGGTACAGGAATACAGTAAACGAGAAGAAGAATATAAAACCTATGCTCTTTGGGCCCTGGCCCTTCTTTTGCTGGAAGTGTTATTACGAATTAGCGTTTTGCGCAGCTTGCCATAAATTTGAAAGTTATGTTTAGATTCTCAGATCCAAACTATATCTATTTGCTCATACTGCCTTTGTTGTTATTTGGTTTGTTCCTGTTGTTAAACCGCAGGGGTCAAAAACAACTACGAAAGTACGGAAATCCGGAGTTACTCGAGGCTTTAATGCCCGATGTTTCAACCACCCGGCGCTGGCTGCATTTTTTATTACAATTGACTGCTATAATTGTAGGTGTATTTATGGTGGCCGGGCCTCAGTTTGGTTCCAAACTGGAAAAACAAAAAAGACAGGGTGCCGAAGTCATTGTTACCTTGGATGTTTCCAACTCGATGATGTCCGAAGATTTAGTACCCAATCGCCTTGAAAAGTCTAAACAAACTCTGTCCAGGTTGATAGATCAGTTGGCCAACGATAAGATCGGTTTGATTGTTTTTGCAGGAGAGGCTTACACTCAACTACCCATTACGGCCGATTACATTTCGGCTAAGATGTTTTTGAATACCATTTCTACAGAGATGGTTCCTACTCAGGGTACTGCCATTGGAGCTGCCATTCAGCTGGCTTTACGTTCTTTTGGGCTGGATCAGGAAGCAGAACGGGCCATCGTGGTGATTACTGACGGTGAAAACCACGAAGACGACGCCGTTTTGCAGGCTCAGGAAGCTCAGAAACAGGGCATTAAAGTTCATGTAGTCGGCATGGGATCTCTCAAGGGAGCCCCCATACCTCAGGGCTTGAACAACGACTACCACAAGGATAAAGATGGTAATGTGGTCATTACCAGGCTTAACGAAGAAATGTGTCAGCAAATAGCATTGGCCGGCGGAGGGGTATATGTCCGTGCTGACAATACCAATACAGCGCTCAGGGTTTTGAACAAAGAACTGGACTCTATGAAAAAGTCCGATATTGAAACCACCTTTTATGCTGAATACGACGAGCAATTTCAGGCGCTTGCCTGGATAGTCTTGTTGCTCTTGTTTGTGGATATGTTTATTCTGGATAAAAAAAATCCGGCTTTACGTAATTTAAAACTCTTTTGATATGCGAAGCATCGGTATATATATGTTCTTGTTTTTATTCAGTCTGGCCACCTATGCTCAAAAAGCGGAAAGGAAACATATTCGCGAAGGAAACGCTCTTTACAAGGAAGAAAAATTCACCGAAGCCGAAATTGAATACCGCAAGGCTTTGGAGGTGGACAGACAATCACCCGAAGGCATTTTCAATTTGGGAAACTCCCTGTTTAAGCAGGAAAAACCTAAAGAAGCCATAGAGCAATACCAGCAGATTACCGGTACCGAAAAAGATTCTGTGCGATTGTCGTCTGCCTGGCATAATACCGGCAACGCCTATATGCAGGCACAGGATTTCGGCAAAGCTATTGAGGCTTACAAACAGGCCTTGATTCATAATTATAAGGACGACCAGACTCGCTATAATCTGGCC
>CAZNQD010000025.1:0-28722 GCA_964575345.1 uncultured Bacteroidales bacterium | reverse complement strand
GAAGGCAGGCTCTGGCTGGATGGCAGCCTGGAGAGCCCTGTTCAGATTGACGCCCGAGGGGTGTTGGGCGGACGTGGAGTGCTCAAAGGCGGCGTAGTACTGGAACAAGGACTCAACCGCGAGGGCGGACGCATAGAACCGGGCTTTGCAGGCAGCCCAGACACCTTGAGCATCCTGGGCAGTCTGGCCCTGGTCGGTCGCAACAACCTGGCTTTTGATATCAACAACACAGCCTGCGACCTCCTGCAAATTCAGGGAGACCTGCTACTGAGCGGCAGTGAAAACAGCCTGATTATTCAGGCCGCCGGGGATTTGCCCAAAGAACAGGCAATGACTCTGATTAGTTACAGCGGCACTACCAATGCCAATAAAGAAGATTTCAAAGTGTCGGGACTCGAGGGCATTCCTTATAACCTAAACGTAGGAGAGCATGGCATTACCCTGGAAATCAACTCTTCGCGCGAACCGGCCTCGGTTCTGTGGACAGGTAACGAAAACAATACCTGGGATTTTACCACTCCCAATTTCAACTGGCAAAACGGAGCATCGATCTTTGTGCCGGGCGACAGCATTCGTTTTACTGATGCTGCTGTATCCAAACAGATTGTTATCAACGAAACCATGCCCGTAGGGCAACTCATCTTCGAAAACGAAGAAGCTTTCAGCCTGAGCGGCCAGGGCGTCATCAGCGGCCGGGGCGGTCTGAGCAAAAGCGGCAAAGGCCTGCTGTCTATACAAAACACCGACAACAGTTTTACCGGCCCTGTTGTGATCGAGAACGGCATACTCGAAGTGGCTTCCCTCAAAGACGGAGGCCTGCCGAGCTCTATCGGAGCTTCTTCGAACAGTGCTCAAAACTGGATTATGCGCAACGCTACACTGCAAACCAGAGCTCAGATGTCGACCAACCGCCACATGCAGGTGAGCGATACCCTGAGGGTGAAAAATCCCACATCCGCCAACAGTGTACTGATCAGCGGTAACATCAGCGGAGCCAACAGTACATTGATAGTGGAAGGCAAGGGCAGTCTGACTTTGCAAGGGAACAATACCTTCGACCGGATCATTCAAAAGGACGGCCTGCTTTTGCTGGGTTCCTCCTATGCCAACCGTTATTCCATGGGCTCTGCCAAAATACGCCTGGAGGGTGGTATTTTTCGTATGCACAATATCAATACCACCTCCGATACCGACAATTTTGGCAACGAAATCGAAGTCCCCGAAGGAAAAACCGCCTACTGGGATCTGCCTTCGCGCTGGGGCATCACCTCAAAACTCAGGGGATCGGGACGTCTTGTAGTGTACATTCCTTATGTCCGTTCCGACCTCAACGGCGATTGGTCTGCCTTTGAAGGCCGCATCGATTTTACGGGCAGAGACATTCGCCTGAACAATGCCGCTGCGCGCAACCTGCCTCTGGCCGAAGTCAACCTGGGCGAAGGCACCTACCTGATGGTGGCCAGCAACGGCAGTGGTGAATCCTCAACGGCACAGACTTTCACTTTGGGCGCACTGAGTGGCAGTGGTGGCATTTCAGGCCGCAACAGCCTGATAATTGGCAGTAAAAACAGCTCCACTCTATTCAGCGGAACCATCGGCAGCGGAGGCGGACGCCTGACCAAGCTAGGCAGCGGCAGCCTCGACCTGCAAGGAGCCAACGAATACACAGGCGGCACCATCGTGCAGGAAGGTAGTCTGATTGTGAGCAACAGTCTGGGCAGCGCTACCGGCACAGGCAGCGTCACGGTGCGTTCCGGTGCCGTACTGGGCGGCCGGGGCAGCATTGCCGGCGCGGTGCAGGTGTTGGAAGGCGGCATTCTGGCAGCAGGCTCCCCCACCAACGTGGGCAGCACGCTGAAATTGGGCAAAGGCTTGACTATGAGCTCAGGCAGCCGGATGCTCTTTAAGCAATACCTGCTCTACTACGACAAACTGGCTGTGACCGGAAACATCAGCCTCAGCGGAACGCTGGAGCTGCAAATTCAGGGGACAGCGCTCAGCGAAGGCCGCAGTTTACAGCTGTTCACAGCCACAGGCACTGTGAGCGGTGCTTTCGAAGCCATTGAACCGGCCTCGCCCGGCGAAGGCCTGGAATGGGACCTCAGCCGCATCAACGAAGGCATCCTGGCGGTGAAGGCTGCCACTGCCCTGCCCGGAGCAACAAACACGGAGCTCCGGCTTAGTCAAAGCGAAAACAGCGGCATTTACCGCATTAACTGCGAAGCAGCCACAGGCCCGATCAAGGTGGAAATTCTCAGCCTGACCGGCAAACTGATGGAAAGTCTGGAAAGCCCCGCACCCGACTGCACGGTCAGTCTGCTCGGTTATCCCGCCGGCTTGTACCTGCTCAAAGTCAACGCCAACTACAAAACGAAAGTTTTCAAAGTAGTTAAGAAAGAATAGCTGTTGGGAGCTTACAGGAAAATAAGGCGGTTTCCGGCCTCAGAATAACAACATAGCCCGGTGAATGCAAAACCGGGATGATGAAGCAACGACAGCGGGATAAAAAAAAGAGAGCGTTTCAGAATTGAAACGCTCTCTTTTTGAGCCTCTTGTCGGATTCGAACCAACGACCCCGAGATTACAAATCACGTGCTCTGGCCAACTGAGCTAAAGAGGCAAAAGGGAAAGCTTACTATATCGCGCCGCTACAACCAAACTACCCTTGCTGCGGTCAGGCCCTGGGGGGATTCGCAGGGAGCTGGCCGTATAGGACTTTCCCCGGCTGCAAAAGTACAGGTTTTTTGCTTCACGGCAAACACTCTGCCAAAAAAATTGTATTTTTGTCCAAAGATTTATCTATTATGGAACAAACAGCCAATCCCATGCTCAAAAAATACAAGTACGCAGCCAATTACGGTTTATACCTGGGTTTGTACATCGCCTTGTTTTATCTCTGGGGCATCATCTTCCCGCAGGGAGCCCTTTCTAAGGTTATTCCGGTGCTGGGCTGGATAGGCCTGCCCTTCTTTTGCGTATTTCTGGTCAGGAATTACCGTAACAGGGCTTTGGGAGGTTATATACGTTACAGCCAGGCCTGGAGCTTTGGCCTGTGGATGTTTGTGTTTGCTTCCCTAATAATGGCCGTGGTTCATTATCTGCATTTCGAAGTGATACAACCTGACTACATCAAAGACAATTACAATCAGGCACTTATGATGCTTGAACAAATGAACTATCCTCAGGAACAACTCGACACCCTGATTAATTTCGGGGTACCCAGCTCCATACAGTTTGTATTCAGT
The DNA here is from genome assembly GCA_964575345.1 of uncultured Bacteroidales bacterium. GTDB lineage: Bacteria > Bacteroidota > Bacteroidia > Bacteroidales > UBA1402 > UBA1402. The sequence continues at coordinate 25,477 of CAZNQD010000025.1, read as the reverse complement.
TATATTTGGTTTTACATTATTGGCGGTGCTCTTTTGTTTTTGATCCTCAGTCCTTTTGCCGTGCGCAGGGATCTTCTGGAAAATTAAAACAGGCTTAAAAACGCGATTATGGACATCAGTATAGTTATTCCTTTGTATAACGAAGCAGAATCCCTGCCTGAGCTGTTTAAGCGCATACAGGCGGTGATGGAACAAAACAGGTTCAGCTTCGAGGTTATCTTTGTGGACGACGGCTCCAAAGACGCCTCCTGGCAGGTTATTACCGAGCTCAAAGCGGCTCATCCGGAGCTTATCAGGGCTCTGAAATTCAGGCGTAATTATGGTAAGTCACCGGCTCTGTACTGTGGCTTCAATAAAGCCGAGGGGGAGGTGGTTTTTACTATGGACGCCGATTTACAGGACAGTCCCGAGGAGCTCCCCGAAATGTACCGTATGCTCATAGAAGGAAATTACGACTTGGTTTCGGGTTGGAAAAAGAAACGCTACGATTCCAAAGTGGGCAAGAATCTGCCTTCAAAAATTTACAATGCCACCGCCCGTAAGATTACCGGCATTAAGTTGCACGACATGAATTGCGGGCTGAAAGCCTATCGCGGGGATGTGGTAAAAAACATCGAAGTCTACGGCGAAATGCACCGCTACATCCCCTACCTGGCCAAAAACGCCGGATACAACAAAATTGGCGAAAAAGTGGTACAGCATCATAAGCGCCAGTTCGGACAGTCCAAATTTGGGCTGAACCGTTTTGCCCACGGCTATCTCGACCTGATGACCCTGTGGTTTCTCTCCCATTTCGGCAAACGGCCCATGCATTTTTTTGGCTTGATGGGCAGCTTGCTCTTTTTGTTGGGTTTTGTAGCCATTGTGGTGCTTGGAGCTATGAAAATTTCCATGCTCAATCAGGGCATCCCTTTCCGCCTGATTACCGACATCTCTTATTTCTATCTGGCCCTGACCTGTATTTTGCTGGGAACTCAATTGTTCCTGGCCGGTTTCCTGGCCGAAATGATTTCACGCAATGCTTCGGAACGCAACAACTACATCGTTGACCAGGAACTTTAGCCTGTCGCTTGCATTGCTGCTTTTGTCGCTGTTTTTGCAAGCCTGCGTCAGCAACACCAACTGCTACGAATCGAAAGAGGTGATGGCCTACTGCGGCTTTTACTCAGCCGAAACCGGCAAAGCCGGCAGCATCGAAAAAGTCAGCGTAAGAGGCCTGGGCAGTGATTCCCTGATATATGACAATAAAACGCTCTCGAAACTTGCCCTTCCGCTGCGTTCCGATGCGCTGGAAAGCGTTTTTATCATCGAAATTGAACAGTCCTCCACTGTGTTTCGCGACAGCCTGCGTTTATCGCACACTAACAACGACTGGTTCATTTCTATGGAATGCGGCTGTATAGTACTGCATACCCTGTTTGATGCCCGGCCGGGCGGAGCAGGCTTTATCGATTCAGTCCGTATTGTGAACCCGGAAATCAAGAACGCAGTTACAGAACATGTCAAAATATATTTATAGCCTCCTGATTTTCAGCGCAATCAGCCTGACTGCCCTGGCACAAACCAGGCCCAAGGCAGCTAAGGATTCTGTCCTTTATCACGGCACTCAGTTGGGTATCAGCCTGGTGGAGCCTGTCAAGAGTTTTTTTTCTGCCACCTGGGGAAGTTCCGTACAGTTGGATGTTAATTTGCTGAACCGTTTTTTCCCGCTTATTGAACTGGGCTATGCTCAGGCAAAACTTACGAACCCGGAGCAAACCCGTTTCGACACCAAAGCCATCTATTACAAAGTGGGAATTAACCTGCCTTTGGCCACGGAAGGCCCCAACGCCGAGAATCAGTTTTTTGTTGGTGCCCGGCTGGGATATTGTTCTTTTGATTATTCGATAGGCGGCTGTATCTTCGGTGACACTTACTGGAACGGGGGCTATGCGAAGGACTTTCCCGACGAACATGCCGGGGCTGTTTGGGGGGAACTGCTGGCGGGCTTGCGTATTCAACTTTTCGGGCCTGTATCGCTGGGCTGGTCGGGCAGAATGAAAACCACCCTAAAAGTCTGGAACGGAGCACATTCTGTTCCGCCTTACATTCCGGGCTACGGACTCAATCAAAAACCCAACTACGATTTACTGCTGCATCTTTATTGCCGCCTGCCCGATTTCAGGACAAAAACACGCAGGCAACTCTAAGCCCTCGTACCAGATTAATTGCATTAGTATGAAAACCCGGTTATTTTTCCCTATTCTGTTGTTGATGCTCGTTTCCTGCAAAGACAAAACGGTCTTTCAGCGCAATCAGGGTTTTATTTTCAATACCAGTTATCACATCAGCTATACCTCTGCTAAAGATTTACATGCCACTATCCGGCAGGAACTGGAAGCTTTCGATGCTTCTCTGTCTATGTTCAATCCTGAATCCACCATCAGTCGCATCAATCGCGGTGATACCCTGGCCATCGATCTTTCGGGCGATCCCCGGGTGGTTCATCTCCTGAACGAAGCATTAAAAATTTCACAAATAACAGAGGGAGCCTTCGATATGACAGTGGCTCCGCTGGTCGATGCCTGGGGCTTTGGTACTACACAACGCAAGTCGCCGGGCAGCCTTAACATCGACAGCCTGATGCAATTTGTGGGCTACGATAAATTGCGGCTTGTAGGTTTCAAACTGAGCAAAGCCGACGCCAGGGTCAAACTGGATGCTTCGGCCATTGCCAAGGGTTACGCCTGCGATATTATTGCCGAAAGGCTGGAACAAGCCGGCATCGAAGATTATTTGGTCGAAATCGGAGGCGAGATACGCATGGCAGGCCACAATCCCAAAGGCCTGTTATGGAAAGTGGGTATCGACAAACCTCTGGACGATTCTCTGGCTGTGGAAAGGGAATTGCAGGCAGCTCTTGCCCTGACCGGCAAAGGCCTGGCGACTTCGGGCAATTACCGGAACTTCTACAAATTCCGTGATCAGAAACTGGCCCATACCATCGATCCCCGCAGCGGAAAACCCATTCAGCAGAATATACTCAGTGCCACTGTCGTAGCCTCAAACTCCCTGACGGCAGATGCCTATGCCACGGCTTTCATGGTGATGGGGCTGGAAAAAGCCTGCGCTTTGACCGACAGCCTGCCCGGGCTGGAAGCCTACTTTATTTATTCCGACAGCGAGGGGAAAGTGCAAACCTGGATCAGCGAGAGTCTGCAGGGCGCTTTGACTACTTTCTGAGCCGGCTCAGATGGAAAGAGTCCTGAGCACTTTGAGCAATTCCCGGTCCAGAGGTTTATCGTTTTTGATGGCTTTGGAGAACGGTACTGCCACTATCTGATCGTCGTCAATGCCCATCATAATATTGCGTTGGCCGTCGATGATGGCCTCTACGGCAGCATTGCCCATACGGCTGGCCAGAATGCGGTCGTAAGCTGTGGGAGAGCCACCGCGCTGCACATGCCCCAGAATAACCACCCGCACATCGTAACCGGGGTACTCGTTTTTGACACGCTCGGCGTAATGCATGGCGCCTCCGGTGATCTCGCTCTCGGCCACCAGCACTATACTGCTGTTTTTTGATTTGCGGAAACCCGACTTGATCAATTCTTCCAACTGGTCGACTTCGGTAGTGATTTCGGGAATAATGGCTGCCTCAGCTCCCGAGGCGATGGCTCCGTTCAGGGCCAGAAAACCGGCATCGCGCCCCATCACTTCGATAAAGAACAGACGGTCGTGCGAGGAGGCTGTGTCGCGAATCTTGTCCACGGCATCCAGTATGGTGTTCAGCGCGGTATCATAGCCTATGGTGCTGTCGGTACCGAAAATATCGTTGTCAATGGTGCCGGGGACACCAATGATGGGAAAGTCAAACTCGGAAGCAAAAATCCGGGCTCCCGTCAGCGTGCCGTCTCCTCCGATAACTATCAGGGCGTCAATTTCTTCTTCGTGTAAACGCTCGTAGGCTATACGGCGGCCTTCGGGGGTATGAAATTCCTGACAGCGGGCGGTTTTAATAATAGTGCCCCCCTGCTGTATGATATTGCTGACGTTTTGGGTTTTGAATTCAGCGATTTCGCCTGTAATCAATCCTTTAAAGCCCCGGTATATTGCCTTTACTCTCAACCCGTTAAAAATAGCCGAACGGGTAACGGCTCTCAGGGCGGCGTTCATGCCGGGAGCGTCTCCTCCCGAAGTCAGCACGCCTATTGTTTTGATCAATGCCATATACTATTTCTTAAAACAGGAAAACATCCTTGTAAAAACGGGGACAAAGATAATACATTTCTGTCATTCCGTCCGTCCGGCTGCCTGAGAACCAAAAACCAGGAGTTCCCGGTATAAACGATGCACAGGTAAACCCATTACGTTAAAATAGGAACCTCTTATGTATTCCACACCTACATAGCCTATCCATTCCTGAATGCCGTAGGCTCCGGCTTTGTCAAGCGGAGAATAATGCTCCACATACCAGCGGATTTCCTCTTCTTCCAGACGACAAAAACGTACCTGGGACGAAGAACAAAAGCTGCGTTGAGCCTGCTGAGTCGTCAGGCAAACAGCTGTAAACACCTGATGGCTGCATCCGGACAAGGCACGCAGCATGTCCATGGCTTCTTCTTTGTGGCGGGGTTTGCCGAAAACTTTGTCCTGGTGCCAGACAATCGTATCGGCCGTTATAAACAATTCGCCGGCAGCCATCAAACCACGACAGGCTTCGGCCTTGGCACGGGCAAGAAATAAGGGAATCTCTTCGGCCCGAAGATCCGGAGGATAGCTTTCGTCGCCTTCGGGCGGAATTCTGAACTCGAAGGGCAGGCCCAGCCCGGCTAACAAATCGCGCCTTCTGGGAGAATTCGAAGCCAATACCAGTTTGTAAGGGAACTTATCTGTAATCATCTTACCAGCCTAAAGCACCATCACTCATCCAATGGCCCTGCACTTTGAGGATTTGCTCCAGCAGATCACGGCCGCAACCTTCTCCGCCCCTGTAAGCAGAAACATAACGCGCTATTGCCCTGATTTCGGGAGCAGCATCGGAAGGGCAGCAAGGCAGGCCAACCTGCTTCATCACTTCATAATCGGGGATGTCGTCGCCCATATAAGCAATTTCTTCGGGCTTCAATTTGCTCATTTCCAAAAAATGGGCGTAGTCTTGTTTTTTGTCGCTGGAACCCATATAGATACATTCGATTCCCAGGAGTTCGAAACGTTTTTGCACGGCTGTCGTACGCCCTCCGGTAAGAATGACTACTTTCAGGCCTTTTCGAACGGCCAGTTGCAGAGCGTAACCGTCTTTGATGTTTATGGTGCGCATAGGCTCCCCCGATATATGCATGGTTATGGTGTTTTTCGATAAGACTCCGTCCACGTCAAATATCACCGCTTTTATTATGCTTAAATCGTAATTGATGTTGCTCATACTTGTTTGTTGCTTTTAAATATACTTTCGCTCAGCAAGCTGTAGAGCTCGGCGCGTTCGGGCTCCGACTGCAGCATGGCTAAATGTTTGTCCGTTATGTTGCGGTCCATCCTGAGGGCAGGGCCGGTTTGAGCTTCTTTGGGGGATTGTTCGTGTACTTTGCCGGCAGTTTCATCGATCAGGGGCAGCAGCAGTTCAAACGATAAGCCCTGTTCCTGAAGAATTTCGGCAGCCAGGGTATATAAATGGTTGCTGAAATTGCAGGCAAAGACTGCCGCCAGATGCAAATAGCTGCGTCTGGCAGTATCGAGTTCGTACACCCGCTCACTCAGTTTTTCTGCCATTGAATGAATCTCGACGAGCAGTTCAGGACTGAGGCTTTCGATAAAGAAAGGTACCTTGTTCAAATTCAGTTCCCGCTGCCTGCTGAAGGTTTGCAAGGGATACAACACTCCGCATTTCCGGGTATACGGTTCAAAGACCTCGAGCCCCAGGCTGCCGGAGGTATGCAGCCAAATACCGGGAAAAGAGGGAATCTGTTTCAGGGCGCCGGGCAAGGCGTCGTCTTTGAGGGCGCAGAGGTAATAATCGGCCATACCGAGCGACTGCAAACTGTTTGTCCATGCACAGCCCAAAGCCTGAGCCAGACTGCGGGCAGAAGACTCAGTACGGCTATACACCTGTACGAGAGTGTAACCTGCTGCCTGCAGCTGTTTACCCAAATGAACGGCAACGTTGCCTGCGCCCAGTAAACAAATCCTCATACTATTTTTTATAATGTCCCAGATGCAGTTTTTCCCACTGCAGCTTTGACTCGTCAAAGGCTTTTCGTTGTTCAGCCTTCATGCCCAAAGCCAGGATGCATAAGACCCCGTATTGTTCGGGTATACCCAACAATTCACGTACATACTCTTCGCTGTCCCTGTCCTGAGCATCGCGGCGATTTCTGATTTGCACCCAGCAGGAACCCAGTCCCAGGCTTTCGGCCTGCAACTGAATAATCAGGGCCGCGATGGAAGCATCCTCTATCCATACATCCGACTGTGTTTTGTCCGCGATGACTACTATACCCAGCGAAGCTCCTTCGATAAATGCGCTGCCGTTCTTTTTGCTCTGTGATAAGTTTTTGAGCATCCCGGCATCGTCTACCAATATGAACTCCCAGGGATTGGCCCTTTTGGAAGAAGGCGACATCAAAGCCGCCCGCATCAGTTCGGCCACCAGGTCGGGGCTGACAGAGGTTTCCATAAATTTGCGGGTGCTTCTGCGTTGACGCACTAAGTCGATAAAGTTATCCATAGCAATTACAATAAACGAAGGCAAAAGTACGTTTTATTCCGTAGATTTCGAGTACATTTGCCCTAAAATTCGACCTTTAATGCAGTTTAGATACCTGCTTTTCTTCCTTGCTGTATTGGTGTCGGGATGGCTTCCGGCCGTTGCCCGGGATCACACAATCAAGTTAACGGGTTTTGTGATGGATGCCAATAAACGGGCAATCGAACTGGTCAATATTTTTGAGCAACACAGCCAAAAAGGTACCGCCAGCGATCAAAACGGTTATTATGAGCTGGAACTGCCCTGGCAGGACACCCTGATCCTGTATTACAGTTGCCTGTCTTATCAGGCCGCTGTTCGCATCGTCCCGGTCGAAGTCAATCAACTGGTGCTGAACGTCGCCCTGACAGCCAGTTCCAAAACCCTGGACGAGGCCGTGGTGACCGGGCAGCAAAGACGAACAGGCAGCCTGGAAAAAGTCGACATTTCCGGTATCCGCCTCCTGCCCGACCCCACGGGCGGCAGCATCGAAGCCTTGCTGGTTACTTTTGCAGGAGTCAGCTCCAACAACGAACTGAGTTCCCAATATTCGGTCAGGGGTGGCAACTACGACGAGAATCTGGTGTACGTAAACGGCATGGAGGTTTACCGCCCCTTGCTGATTCGCAGCGGCCAGCAGGAAGGCCTGAGCTTTGTGAATCCCCAAATGACCGACGAGGTAAAGTTCTCGGCCGGCGGATTTGAGGCCATGTACGGAGACAAAATGGCCTCGGTGCTGGATATACGCTACAAAAAGCCCGAAGAATTTGAAGGTTCGGCGGCCCTAAGCCTGCTGGGTGCCAATGTCTTCCTGGGTCAGGCCTCCAAAAACGGCAAGTTCAGGCAAATACACGGCATGCGCTACAAGACCAATGCCTACCTGCTCGGCACCCTCGATACCAAGGGAGAATACCGGCCTTCGTTTTTGGACTACCAAACCTACATGAGCTATGCCCTGGCACCCAAATGGGAACTCTCCTTTCTGGGCAATTTTTCTCAGAACAATTACCATTTTGTACCAGAAACCCGCAAAACCAAATACGGCACTTTCAACAATAAGTACGAATTTTACGTTTATTTCGAGGGCAAGGAGAAAGACCTGTTCCGCACGGCTTTTGGTGCTCTCAACCTGGAACACAAGCCTCAGCGCAACCTCAGCCTCAGCCTCAGTACTTCGCTCTTTCGCACCGACGAAGAAGAAAACTACGACATCATGGGGGAATATTATCTGAGCGATACTCCCATCAAAAACAATCAGGCCGACACCGCCAATACTACCATACTGGGTACCGGTCTTTTTCATGAACATGCCCGCAACCGACTGGCGGCTAAGGTACTGAACGTATCGCATCGCGGCGTGTGGCGTCCATTGCGACATGAAATCAAATGGGGCCTGGGCTGGCAACTCGAAAACATCGACGACCAACTGAGGGAATGGGAATTGCGCGATTCTGCCGGTTATTCGCTACCCTACAGCGACAGGCAGATACTTTTAGCCAACAACCTGCTGTCGAAGGTTCAAATGAACAGCCATCGCTTTACGGGCTACTTGCAGGATACCTGGAAAACCCGCATCAAAGGGGGCTTGTTCACTATCAACGGAGGCTTGCGCTTGAATTACTGGACTTTCAACCGCGAACTATTGCTTAGCCCCAGAGTCTCCATGGGCTTTTTGCCTGCCTGGGAAAAAGACTTCAGCTTCAGGCTGTCCGGCGGGCTCTATTATCAGGCTCCCTTTTACAAAGAGCTGCGCGATACGGTGACCGTTAACGGCTTGAGCGAAGTCGTGCTTAACCGCTCCATCAGGGCCCAGCGCTCCTGGCAGGCAGTACTGGGGATGGATTATCACTTTGTAGCCTGGGACCGCCCCTTTAAGCTGACCGCCGAAGCCTATTACAAAGACTTGAAAAACATTATTCCCTATACCGTGGACAATGTCCGCATCCGCTATTACGGAAAAAATATGGCATACGGACATGCCACCGGGCTCGATTTTAAACTCTTTGGCGAATTTGTGCCGGGGACAGATTCCTGGATCAGCCTCTCGCTGATGGACAGCAAAGAAACCATAGGCAATTATACCGTGGCAAGGCCCAACGAACAACGCTACAACGTTTCTCTTTACTTCAGGGATTATTTGCCCCGCAATCCAAGCTATTCCATGAGCCTGAAACTGGTTTGGGCCGACGGACTTTCTTTTGGCCCTCCCTCGATGGACAGGAGCTACGCCACCTTGCGCATGTCGCCTTACAGGCGGGTGGATATAGGCTTTTCGCGAGTTTTGAATCGGACAAGGGATGCCTTTATGAATAAAGGGTTTTTCAGTCATATCGAAAACATTTGGATCGGACTGGATTGTTTCAATCTCTTTGGCATCAACAACACCAATTCGTATTACTGGATTACCGACGTGGCAGGCCAGGAATGGGCTATACCCAATTACCTGACCGGCAGGCAGCTGAATGTATCACTTTTGGTAGATTTTTAACTGATGAAAGAGCCTGGCAAAGCGATACTCACAACCGGGGAAAAAGAATGCACTGCAGGAGAAAAAGAATGCACTGCAGGGAATAATACGCTTTCAATCCGCAGCTATGACTTTACAGCCAGTTCTCTGAATATTACTTTGGCTGATTTTACCGAAAAGCTCTCCCGGGGCAAAAACGAATCAGAAGTCTTTGCTGAGGAAATTGAACAAGTGATCGCCCTTGCTGCAACATTCCTGCAACCCAAAGCAGCGTACCGGATTATAAACCGGTCATCTCCGGACGTAGATTCACAAAAGCAGGAAGTCCCGGATTTGCATTTAGGTGCTTTACTTAGCACAAAACTGCTGGAAACAGAAAAAATAGCCGTTTTTGTCTGCACCGCCGGAGCAGAGGCCGGAGAACTCTATGGGTCTTATTTAAAACAGGGAGACAACATCAAAGCTTTTTTTGCCGATCTGCTGGGCACTATTGCCGTAGAAAAAACCCTGGAGCTCCTTTACCGGGAGTTGGAAAAAGAATGCCTCGGTGAGGATTTACATGCGGGCTATGCCATCAGCCCGGGCGATTGCGGCTGGCCACTGACAGAACAGGCTGCCTTGTTCAGCCTCCTGCCGGGGAATTGTTGCGGCATACGCCTGAATCAATCCATGCTGATGCTGCCCCAAAAGTCGCTGAGCGGCATCATCCCTTTGGGTAAAAAATTAAAAAGGGAAAAGCACCGGTGCTCCGTCTGCAGTTCACACAATTGCCCTTACCGCAACTAGTTTTGTCAGTCACCAGGCTTAAGGCTGCTTAATCGAGGTGGAAATATTCTTCCATCTGTGCCCACCATTCACCCGGAGCACGGGTTTCGAGCGGTTCCTGGCAGGGCTCACAATGCGTCCACCAGCGCTGTGTTTCGGGATCGGCAGCCATTTTTTCCATATCAGCCTGATAGTCTGTGCCGGTATATTCGTAATAGCTGAACAAAAAACAATCTTTGAAATAGATGGAATAATTCTGAATGTTGCAATCCTTGATGGTTTGGAGTACCGAAGGCCAGACTGCGGAATGCAGGCGTTTGTATTCTTCGAGTTTTTCGGGTCTTACTTTGATGACACTGCCGTAACGTTTCATAGTTTTCGGGATTAGTTTTTGCAAAAGAAAGCATTAGTTTCGAATCTTCAAAGCCGTACGGCTTCCAAAAACAAGGCAATAAAGAAAAATTAAGGTAAAACTTCGGCACTCAATTCAATTCTATTCTCTACCTTTGCTTCCATTCGAGGATTCAAGCACCTGAATGGTCTGACCGGGCAGCTGTATTCAACTGATTAAGTTCGTAATTCAGGCCTGTGTAAGCGCCAACACCGGCATACATAAATCGCACAGAATGAAAAACCAGGAAAAGCCCTACACGTTCGATCGAGTTGTCCGCATAGTGATCGCCCTTTTGATCATAACCGGATTGGGATTGCTTATCAACCGGCTGAGTGCGGTGATTTTGCCTTTTTTGATAGCCTGGTTCCTGGCATATTTTATCCATCCCATCGTCTTGTTTTTTCAGCACAAACTCAGGCTAAAAAACCGTGTACTTTCCATCGTGGTCACCCTCTTGTTGATTTTTGGTTTGTTGGGCCTGGTAATTTACTTTCTGCAGGCGCCGGTCATAAACGAAATTCAGCGATTGATGGTTTTGATCAACGATTTTGTGAATCAACCCATTAATATCGATTTTATTCCAGAAGCCTGGATAGAGTTCCTGAAAGAATACCTCAAAACAATAGACATTAAAGGCTATCTGACGGAAGAAAACATCGAAAAAATCATAACAAAACTATTACCGGGAGCCTGGACCATCATTTCCAGTTCGCTGGCCTTTGTGTTGAATTTAGTGATTTTGATTTTTATCTTGTTGTATGTGATTTTTATTTCCAAAGACTACGAAATACTTTCGGAAGGCTGGATCAATCTGGTTCCCAAAAATTACAGACATTTTGCACTGGGCATGGCCGAAGATGTGGAAAAGGGAATGAATTCCTATTTCAGAGGGCAATCGCTGATCGCTATGATTGTGGGCATTTTGTTTGCCATAGGCTTCAAGATCATAAATTTACCCATGGGCATTACTTTTGGCCTGTTTGTAGGGGTGCTCAATCTGGTACCTTATCTGCAGACCTTTTCCCTGATTCCGGCAGTGTTGCTGGCCGTTATTAAAGCCGCCGAATACGATCAAAACTTTTTGCTGGTACTCCTCAGTGTTGCCTTGGTTTATGTGGTGGTACAGAGCATACAGGAATTGTTTCTCAATCCCAACATCCTGAGTAAGGCCACCGGGCTCAAACCGGCCATCATTTTGCTTTCGCTGTCCATATTTGGCAGCCTGCTGGGGCTGGTAGGCATGATTATTGCCCTTCCCGGCACTTCTCTGATTATTTCTTACTACAAACGCTTTGTGATAGGAAGGGAATCGATCACCAACGAGGTGGATGAAAGCCCTGAAACAAACAATAAATCAGAAACCGAAGTCAAGGCCGGGCCGGAAAACAACGAATAGACGGATTATTGTTACTTTTTTGGGGCTGTGGCAGCCCGGGATTGTGTGGCGGCCTGAGATTGCGTTGCAACCCGGAATTGCGTGGCGGCCTGAGATTGCCTGAGCAGACATACGAGGGTTTTAGTGCTCAAAAAGGAGAATCCGGAGCTTATTCTTCGAAATGTTCCAACACAAAATCCCTGCCGTCGAAGCTGGCATAGCTGAATTCCCTGATCCAGTCGCCGGGAATAATCAGGCGGCTGCCCTGTCTAAGCTGCAAATCGAGCAAGATGTGGCGATGTCCAAAAATATAGAAGTCGGGAGCCGTTTTTGCGCTAGCCAAATGTTCTTTGGCAAACTTAACCAGGTGTTCCTTGTCTTCGCCCAGGTAAGCCAGTTCCATAGTTTTGCGTTTAAAATAACTGTGTTTGGACCACCTCAGCCCGAAACGGATGCCCAGATCGGGATGTAAAATCCTGAACCAGGCCTGGAAGAAGGGGCTGTGAAATATCCCGTTCATCAGCCGCAGGTTGAAGGGCGCGTAACCCAGGCCGTCACCGTGAGCCATGTAAAAGCGTTTGCCAAGGATGTCCAGCTCCTGAGCCTCGCTGTAAACAACGATGCCCATTTCCTGCTGAACATAGTTAAACAACCAGAGGTCGTGGTTGCCCGCAAACCAATACACCGGAATACCGGCATCGGTAAATTCGGCCAGCTTGCCAAAAAAACGAACAAAACCCTTGGGCACAGCTTCTTTGTATTCGTACCAGAAGTCTATCATGTCACCCAGCATATACAGAGCTCCGCAATCGGCTTGTATACTGCCGAGCCAGCGGACCAGTTTTTTTTCGTTCTCGGACACCGGCACGTCGGTGCGCATACCCAGGTGGGCGTCGGCCACAAAGTATATTTTTTTATCGGGACTCATACGATCAAAGATAACCCAATTCGAGCCTGGCTTCTTCGGACATCATGTCTTTGTTCCATTCAGGATCGAAAACCAGATTGACGTCTACATCGCTGACAAAGTCGAGCGACTGTACTTTCATGCGCACATCTTCGACTATAAAATCGGCCATAGGGCAAGAGGGGGCAGTAAGGGTCATTTCGATGGTCACCTTGGAAGCGGCATCGATATCCACCTTGTAAACTAAACCCAATTCGTAGATGTTTACCGGAATTTCGGGATCATAAACCGTGCGTAACATTTTTACGATGGCCTCTTCCTTCTCCAAAAACGTATTGTCCATATTTTTTTGGAACAAAGGTAAAGAATTATCTCTGAATCACAATAAACCCTGATCGGCGTAACTAAAGTACCTGCCGTCGCAAATCACCAGATGGTCAAGCATGCATATACTCATCATTTTTGTGGCTTCGTTCACCCGTTTGGTCAGACGATTGTCGGCATCGCTGGGCTGGGTATTGCCCGAAGGATGATTATGACAAAGCACCAGGGCTGTAGCCATGTACTGTATGGCATGTTTCAACACAATACGCGGATCGACGGTGGTTTCGGTTATGCCCCCGGAACTGATCTTTTTCATATCAATCAGACGATTGGAAGAATTCATGTAAATAGCCCAGCACTCTTCGTGTTTGAGATCCGCCATCAGCGGGTACATCAGTTCATAGATTTTTTTACTGCTGTTCAATTGCACTTTGTCGGGAATATCGGCCAACCGCCTCCGCTTACCCAATTCAAAAGTGGCCAGAATGCTTACGGCTTTGGCCTGCCCTACTCCGTGAAAAGCAGCTCTCAGCTCCTGAATACTCATTTTACTCAAAAGGCTGAGATTGTTGTCAACGCTGTTTAAAATGCGCTTGGCCAATTCCACGGCGCTTTCTTTTGCTGAACCCGAACCCAGTATGATGGCCAGCAACTCAGAGTCGCTGAGGCTTTCGACTCCTTTTTTGATCATTTTTTCTCTGGGCCGGTCTTCTTCGGACCAATCACGTATACTGAACTTTTGTTTTTGTTCCATGCTTTATTCAATTGTTTCAATACCGGCAAATTTAATCTTTAATTTTCTTTTTATTAATATTGGAAGCATAAAAAAACTGTCTTCCTGGGACAGTTTCTTTATGGGATTTAGTATTAATTAACCTGAAATTTATAATCTACCTGAAAGAAAAAAAGCGAGAGATTATTTTGCTCTTTCTACATAGGATCCGTCGCGGGTATCTACTTTGATGCGGTCGCCCACTTCGATAAACAAGGGCACTCTGACGGTAGCTCCGGTTTCTACAGTGGCCGGTTTCAAAGTATTAGTGGCTGTATCGCCCTTGAGGCCGGGTTCGGTGTATGTAACTTCAAGCTCAACATGTACAGGTGTATCGGCATAGAGCACGGTTTCCGATTCGGCGTGTACCACTACTTCACAAATATCGCCCTCCTTGAGAAAATCGACTCCGTTTATCGATTCCTTAGCTATGGCTATTTGTTCGAAAGTATCCGAATGCATAAAATTATAGCCCATATCGTCCTGGTAAAGATATTGATAGGGACGACGCTCAATCCTGACTTCGTCTACCTTTACCCCTGAGTTGAAGGTTTTTTCGAGGGTTCTGCCTGTCTGCACATTTTTCAGCTTGGTCCGGACAAAAGCAGCCCCTTTTCCCGGTTTTACATGAAGAAATTCTACAATAAAATAATAGGCACCATCAATATCGATGCACATGCCGTTTCTGAAATCTGCTGTTGTTGCCATAAAAGCTTGCTAATTGTGTTATTGGTTGTCAATGAGGGTGCAAAGATCGGGTAAATCTTTTTAACCCGCAAATTTTCTAAAAAAAAGCATCCCGGGTTTGTATCTTCAAAAATAATTCGTACTTTTGCGACCCGAAAAAAGAAGGAAAAAACGATAAAACATACATTCCAATGAAAAGAACATTCCAACCTTCGAACAGAAAAAGAGCCAACAAACATGGCTTCCGTTCCAGAATGGCTACAGCCAACGGACGCAGGGTACTGGCCAGCCGCCGCGCCCACGGCAGAAAAAAACTGACAGTTTCAGACGAAGAACGCCTCAAGGGATAAGTTCCGGAGGTTTTCATCTATACACATAAAAAGTAAGGGCCCGGTGTCTTTACTTTTTTTGTTTGATAAAAATCTAAAATGCGTATCTTTGAAGGTTTATTTCTTTGCTTATGAAAGCCACAGTCAAAAAAACCTTGTTCCATCTCGGAGCTATAGCCTTGCTGGGGATCTTGTTGCTTATCGGAGTGACAAGCTGGCTCAACAGTTACACTCACCACGGTTCGGCTATCCAGGTTCCCCCATTGACCGATTTGACTATGGAGCAGGCAGCCCCCTTGCTCGAAGAGCTGGGCTTGCGCTACGAAATAGTCGATTCCATGCACATCAACGGCAAGCCTGCCGGAGTAATTCTTGAACAAAAGCCCTCTGCCAATGCCAAAGTAAAAATTGACCGCATTGTGTTTATTACTCTCAATAAGGCCATCGAAGAATCGACGGCTGTTCCCTATGTCATAGATTTTTCGCAACGCCAGGCTATTGCATCGCTGGAGGGAGCCGGTTTTGTAGTGAAAGAAATCCGCTTTGTGCCCTCTGAGTTCAGAAATCTGGTTATAGATCTGCGCTACCGCGGCGAAAGCGTCGAGGCGGGGACCACCCTGCCGGTGGGTTCAGCCCTGAGCCTTATCGTCGGCCAGGGCCGGTCGGCCGGTAATGTGCAGGTACCCGGGCTGACAGCTCTGCCCCTGGATTCGGCTATTCTGACGGCACGTGAGTCCGGTCTGAACATCGGAGAAGTCATCTATGACGTAACACCTCAAAACGACCAACAGGCCGGTAGCTATTTTGTCTATCGCCAGGAACCGCTCAAAAACGATTACCTCCAGGCCGGTAGCCGCATCAGGGTCTGGATGACACAGGACAGCAGCCTCTTGTTAAAACCGGAAGAATTTTTGCCCGCCGAGGCCTTCTACAATTAAGGTCCTATGGACAACATCAGCCCAAACTTCGCAGTAGATCCCGAAGAGCTCCTGGATCAGGATGAGTTTTTTACAGACGAAGCGATTGAAGAGGAAAACCGGGAACTTTTCGAACAATATATTTTTAAGGCCGATCCCGGTCAATCGCTGCTGCGCGTCGACCGGTTTTTGGTTTGCCACATCGCCCAGGTTTCGCGCAATCGCATCCAGGAGGCAGCAGAGGCCGGCATGATTCAGGTTAACGGACAAGCCGTCAAGTCAAATTACCGGGTCAAACCCGGAGACGAAATCAAGGTGCTGGTGTCCTACCCTCCCCGCGACACACGGATTATACCCGAAGACATTCCGCTCAACATCGTTTACGAAGATAAGGACCTGCTGGTAGTAAACAAAGAAGCCGGTATGGTGGTTCATCCCGGACACGGCAATTTTTCGGGCACCCTGGTCAACGCACTGGCCTGGCATTTCAAGGGTAATTCCGCTTTCAGCCCCGACGATCCCAGGCCGGGCCTGGTTCACCGCATCGACAAAAATACTTCGGGCCTGCTGGTAGTAGCCAAAAATCCCGAAGCCAAAACCGATCTTTCGCGTCAATTTTTCGAAAAAACCAGCCAACGCACTTACCAGGCTCTGGTCTGGGGCAGAGTGGAAAAAGACGAAGGACGGATAGACTGCCCCATTGGCCGTAGCCGGCACGACCGTTTGCAAATGACGGTTTGCCAGGCAGACGACCCGGCCTGCAAACCGGCCGTCACCAATTACAAAGTGCTCGAAAGACTGGGTTATGTAACCTTGGTGGAATGCAGACTGGAAACAGGACGTACTCATCAGATCAGGGTACATATGAAACACCTGGGACATCCCCTTTTTAACGATGAACGTTACGGAGGTGATCAAATTCTTAAAGGAACCAGATACAGTAAATACAAACAATTTGTGGAAAATTGTTTTACTTTGTGCCCTCGTCAGGCCTTACATGCCAAAACACTGGGATTCAGACATCCAACCAAAGGACAATCCTTGTTTTTTGATTCCGTACTGCCCGACGATATGCTGCAGTTGATAGATAAATGGAGAAAGTACACCGCTTCAAGGGAAGAAATAGAATGAGTATGAAAAAAATAGCCATCGTAGCCGGAGGCGACTCTTCGGAATACAACATCTCGCTCAAAAGTGCTGCCGGTTTGTATTCTTTTATAGATAAAACCAACTACAAAACCTGCATCGTCGTCCTGCGCGGTAAAGATTGGTCTGCCTGCCCCGAAGGCATCGACAGCCCTCTGCGCATTCCCATGGATAAAAACGATTTCAGCTACAGTTATCAAGGTCAAAAAAATCGCTTCGATCTGGCCTGGATTACCATTCACGGCACACCGGGCGAAAACGGACTGTTGCAGGGTTATTTCGATCTGATTGGCCTGCCTTACAGCTGTTGCGGTGTTTTGCCTGCTGCACTTACTTTCAATAAGTATGTCTGCAATCGTTACCTGAGCCAATTTGGCCTGAGGATTGCCCCTTCGGTACTGCTCAGAAGAAATGATCCGATTGACACAAACAAAATAGTAGCAGAAACCGGCCTGCCCTGTTTTGTAAAATCCAACGTGGGTGGATCGAGCTTCGGCACCAGTAAAGTTAAAACGGCCTCCGAACTGCCCAGAGCCATTGAGCTGGCTTACGGCGAAGGCAAAGAGGTGCTGGTTGAGGGCTTTTTATCGGGCACCGAACTGACTAACGGCTGTTACAAAACAACCAAGGGATTGGTTTGCCTGCCCGTTACCGAAGTCATCAGCAAAAACGAATTCTTCGATTACGAAGCCAAATACGATCCGGGCAAAGCCGAAGAAATCACTCCGGCCCGTATTCCCGTGAGCGTGCGCGACGAAATACAGCAAACCACCGCCCGAATCTACAAACTACTTGACTGCAAAGGCGTAATCAGGGTTGATTACATCCTTTGCGGCTCAGCACTTTTCCTGCTCGAAGTAAATACCACTCCCGGCATGACGGCCACCAGCTTTATCCCCCAACAGGTAAAAGCCGCAGGTATGACCATGGCAGAGATGATGGAGCAAATAATCGAAGACAATTTAGCCAATACAAAAATCAGTGATCATGTTTGACGAAATCAGAGCCTACAGCGACCAGGAACTGCTCCCGGCCCTGCATCGGCTTTGGGAAGATCAGGAGTTTAGGGCGGTCGTTGCGGCGGTTCCCTTTATAGGTTCCATCGGGGAACTCGAACAAGCTTCGCTGCAATGCACAAGCGTTAAGCAACTACACAAAACCATCATTCATAAACTGCTGTCTCAATTGGCGGATAAAACCTGTGCCAGCCTCCAAAGCGAAGGCTTCGAAAGTTTGGATCCGGACAAAGCTTATATCTACATGTCCAATCACAGAGATATTGTGCTTGATTCCAGCTTTTTAAATGTAATTCTTCTGAACCACGGTCTGGACAGTTGCGAAACCGGTATTGGAGACAACCTGCTCATCAGGCCTTGGATCAAGGATTTTGTCAGAGCCAACAAAAGCTTTGTGGTGAAGCGCAACCTATCGGTAAGGGAGCAGCTGCTGGCCACCGCCGATCTTTCGGCTTACATCAGCCATACCCTGCAGGAGAAAAAACAATCCATCTGGCTGGCCCAACGCGAAGGCCGTGCCAAAGATTCCGACGACAGAACCCAAAAGAGCATCCTGAAGATGTTAATTTTCGGGGAAAAAGGTAACATTTTGGAGAAACTTGCATCTATGCATCTGATTCCGTTGAGCATCTCATACGAATTCGATCCTTGCGACTACTTAAAAGCGAAAGAAATGCAGCTGAAACGTGATCAGTCTGATTACAAAAAAAGCCGCGAAGACGATTTGTTGAGCATGAAAACCGGGATTATGGGATACAAAGGCCGGGTATTTTACAGAGCCGGTGCTTGTATTTCGGAAGAAATCATCAAAATGGATGCTGCCATGCCCAAAAAAGACTTAATCGAAAAAATCGCCGACCTGATGGATTTGAGCATACATGCCAATTACCGCCTGTATCCCAACAATTACATTGCTGCAGACCTGCTCGATGAGGCCGACACTTTTGTCAGGAGTTATTCAAGGAACGAAAGAGAAAAGTTCACGGAATACCTGCAACAACAATTGGATAAAATTGAGCTCCCATGTAAGGATGAGCCCTTTTTGAGAAGGAGAATGCTCGAGATGTATGCCAATCCTTTAAAAAACAAACATAAAGCAAAAGCATCAAAACTATGAAAAGTATCTACAAAGCACTTCTGGTATTCCTTCTTATTTTACCTTTGGCTTCGTGTTCCGAATTTTGGGGAGGAGATGAGCCGGATTTGATTTATTATGAATCTATGGCTAATGTGCAAAGTATTCAAGCCAATAACGTAATCTTTAAATCCAATCCCAGTCTGTATTTTACTTCGCAGGACGGCTTCGATTTGGACGATTCCATTGCTGAGGGCGACAGAGTCTGGTTGTATTTTACCCTTGTTGACTCGGTTTCGCCCAGCATGTACAATATTCACATCTACTCCTATGCCGAGGTAGATTCCCGTCCTTTTTATCAACTCGAAAAGGATGCCAACGACACTATTCTAAGCCAAGGTATTTTCCAGCTTCAGAAATGCTGGATCAGCGACAATTACCTAAACGTTATTTTTTATGCTTATGCCAGCGTTTCGTCCAACAGCAGTTTTGAGCTGGTTCGCGACATGAACCGGGAAGACACTCTGGCTGCCAAACCTAAGATTTATCTTGACCTCAGGCATAATACGGCTTCTGTTACGCCTTACTGGTACAATCTCGAAATGATGAGCTTTGATTTGAGGCCTATACGTGAACAATATACCGGCCAGGATTCTATAGCTGTACAGTTTAGCTATACTCTGGGCACCAGCCAGCACGTCAATTTCTATTATCTGCCTAATGCCGATGAAAATTCTCAGGAATAAGTTACTGCCTCTGGCCGTTATACTTAGCCTGATCTCTTGCAGCGACGACTACGGCCTGATGGAACCTGCGGGTGAAACCTGGCAGTCAGGCCTTTGTGTAGCAGTTCCGCACGAAGGTTTTCCTTATGTCTTGCAGATGGACAAGGGAGATAAAATCGTCGACGGCGGAGAGCCGGAGAGCAATGTGAAAATCGGCAACCGCTATAGTGTTTATTACAGCCTGATTAAACCCAAACAGGAGGATGAAGTTCGTGAAGCAGAAATTGCCAGGATGATTCCTGTTACCACTATCCCCCTGACTTACCCTGATTCTTTAAGAACAAGCTCTGCCCAGGGCGACCCCATAGAAATCAGTAAAGCGTTTTGGTTGGGCGGCGACTTTATAAACGTGGAATTCAACTTTAAAATCTCCGACAGCCAGATCAAACACACGCTTAAACTTCTCTTTACTTCTTTTGACGAAGAGGATAAAGAGTTGAAACTCGATTTTATCCATCTGGCCAACGGCGACCTGCCGGTGGAGGATCTGCCTGCTATCGTATCGTTTCCGCTCAAATCCATTTACGAGTTTAACCAGGCCGACACCATTCTGATTCGTGTCATGCAGAAAAACCGCCAGGGCGAAAACCACTACAGTTATTACGGCCTAAAGGGAGGCTGTGCCGAAGACCAGAGATAGTATGCCCAGGGCCGGGGCAAAGAATCAGCTCCTTATCTGATTCTTTTAAAATCCTTCTGTTAATTTGTGCGAACAAACCCTTGCATATCAATATCAAGAGCACTGGAATGAAGAAAGAGTCGGGACCTGTCTACATTTTTGCATTATTTATATATTAATGCTTTGCTTTAAGGATTGTAATGGATTTTCGCTCTAAATGTAACAACTATTTTTCCCCATTTTCACCTATAGTAAGACTTGAAAGACATTTCATACCAAGCTTCAACTCCCGTATAAGCACCGAATTAACATAGTTTTAGTTGATAAAGATTTAAAATTTTGCAGAGCTGTCGGATTATATAGTATTTTGGTGCAAAATTTTTATCTAAATCGTTACAAGTATGACAATCATTCATCGTATCCTCACAAGCAGCCTGCTTGTGTTAGCACTTTTTTGTTCAAGTCCTGCCCTTTATGCACAGACCGAAGGGCAACCCGAACAAGGTCAGATTCCCCCGCATCCACCCAGATTACCCGAAGGCGTTATTCCGGCCTTCCCCGGTGCCTGGGGTGGCGGTATGTTTACCAGCGGTGGCCGCGGCGGCAAAGTGATAGCCGTTACCAATCTCAACGACAACGGCGAAGGCAGCCTGCGGGCAGCTCTCGAAGCCGAAGGACCTCGTATTGTAGTATTCCGCGTTGCCGGCACCATCAAAATTGACAGTGACCTCAACATCAATCATCCCGACATTACCGTAGCCGGACAAACGGCTCCCGGTGACGGTATTTGCATTGCCGGTACCTTCAACATCAACACCCATAATGTCATCGTACGCCACATCCGGGTACGCCGCGGTGTGCCTGTAGGCGGGCAAGGTGACGACAACATCGGAGGCAATCCCAATCATCACATCATTATTGACCATTGTTCCACCAGCTGGGGTATGGACGAAAACATTTCGCTTTATCGCCACATGAGGCCTTCGCTTGACGGAACTACTCAGATCAAAGATCCCGCTCAAAACATCACCATTCAATGGACCATCACCAGTGAAGCACTCGATGCCCGAGGCCACGCTTTCGGCGGTACCTGGGGTGGCAATCCCTCTACTTTCCATCATAACCTCTTTGCCTGTAACACGGGACGAAATCCTTCCATAGGGATGTCAGGCCCCTTTGATTTTCGCAACAACGTCATTTTCAACTGGCGACACCGCACCACGGACGGAGGTGATGAAACCTCTCTGATCAATATGATCAACAATTACTATAAACCCGGTCCCGCTACCAACGAAAACATGCGCGCAGTCTTTGCCCGCATCGAACAACGCAGCATGTATTCACCCGGCAGTGCCTGGGCCGAAGGCGGCTGGTATCCCAAAGCTCAGAACCGTCCCGGAAAATGGTATGTTGCCGGCAACGTGATGCACGACAATCCGGAGATCACCAACAACAACTGGGCAGGCATGCGCGGCCCCGAAAACCTGGCCCGTGTAAACACCGCTTTCGAAGGTTGGCCTGTTGCACCGCATCAAACAGCCCTGGAAGCCTACGAGTCTGTATTGGCTAACGCAGGAGCCACCCTACCCAAACGTGACGCCGTTGACCAACGCGTTACCGAAATGGTTCGCAGCGGTAAACCCATGACCGAAACCGGTATCATCAAAGACATCTCCGAAGTGGGCGGCTATCCCGAACTGACTTTCGATCCCAAAAAAGTGGCTGTTGATACCGATGGCGACGGTATGCCCGACGAATGGGAAAAGAAAAACAATCTGAATCCCAAGGATGCTTCGGACGGAGCAAAAGATGCCGACAAAGACGGATACACCAATGTAGAGGAATTCCTCAACGGCACCAATCCCAACGAATACCTCAACTATCGGAATTTAGGCAACAACATTGATATGATCAGCTTCAAGTAAAAGTTGATTTAAGTTCTTGCAATAAAAAAGAGGGCACTCTGTATTGAGAGGCCCTCTTTTATTTTATATCTAATAAATATCCTTCGAAGATTACAATACTGACAAGTGCCCTGAGGTTAATTGAAGAATCCTTCAATAAGCTTCATAATCGCTATTAATATAATCTATTCCTTTCACTGGTATTTCATTCAACTTTCCTGTGTCGGAATCTATTCTCCAGGCTTGGTAAATCTTGCGGAAAATTTTCTTTTTATTGCTCTCAATTTTAAACAGCGCTACGATACGATCGTCCACTTTACGATTCAGGCGACAATCGCCGCCGTAGCCCAGGTATTTTTCCTGATCCATTCCTTCCACTTCGATAAGATCGGCAACATGTATCACAGTACCGGTATTGTCGGGTACATATCTCATAAGTATCAGCAAACCGGTGTTTTCCTTGCGAAAAACAAAAAGCCGGTGAAATGTTCCCCCTTCGAAGATTTTTTCCCTTTCCACCAGGATATTTCCAATGTTCTTAAAATCATCCAATACAGGGAAATCTTTCAGGCCGGTATAGCGCCGGCCTATAAGCTGCTGCAGGCGTGGATCTGCGGCCTCTGTTACAGGCAAATGCAACAGAACAACTATCATCAGGATTAAATGCTTTATGTTTTTCACACTTTTCGGCTATCGCTTGATGATCAACTTATGAATATCTGTCCTTTCTTTTGAGGTGCATTCCAGCAAATACAAACCTTCGTTTAAACCTCCAACGTTAATTTGATTTTGCGTGGGCTTTATTGTTTCGCTTTTGACCAAAGCTCCGGCTAAAGAATAGATATTCAAGATTAAATTCTCCTGATTGCTGTGTTCCAGCACAATTATATCCGATGCAGGATGGTAGAAAAACAGAACTTGCCCTGATTGACGACCGGGAGCTTTCAGCTCGTTTACAAAACCTGTAAAACTAAGATTGTCAATGTACAACATCGACTCTGAATGTTGCACATAAGCTCCTGTTACAAAATATATGGTCGCCGAATCGGGAAGCACTTCGGTTTCGTAACTAAGCGGGATTTCCAGGGCTGTCCATTCGGAAATGGAATCGCTGGTAACATAGTAGGAATTAGCTATTATTTCCCCCAGCTTATAAAAATAAATTTGCATTACCAGACTGTCACCGCCAAAAGGCAGGTATTTGTAATATAAATACAAGGCTGCTGGCTTGTAATCGATGGCAAAAGAAGGCTTGGGCAACCAGTTCACCATAGCGTCGGCCCGGT
Source organism: uncultured Bacteroidales bacterium (assembly GCA_964575345.1). Classification (GTDB taxonomy): domain Bacteria; phylum Bacteroidota; class Bacteroidia; order Bacteroidales; family UBA1402; genus UBA1402. The sequence goes on along the minus strand of CAZNQD010000025.1, from coordinate 1,988 downwards.
CGTTGCTAAAAATCACTCCTCTTACCCCTTGTTCGTTATCGGGTTTAATTCTGACGGAAAACTGTCCGGTTCCCGGAGGGTAACTCTCGTTGTTTTTCTCCAGAGAAAAGCTGCGTACTTCCCCCTTGGGCAATGCCCCCACCCAGCCGTCGGGTTTTTCGTAAACATAGGCAGTCCAGTCATCCACATAATCTTCCCAAAGCTCGAATCCCGGATTGGGGATTTGAGCCACAGCTCCCATTGACAGGGCAATGAAAAGTGCAAGTATAAAAGAATTTTTCATGGCTTTTGGTTTACAAATAGTCGGTAAATGTATACATAAAATCGAATCTGCAAACATTTTACACACTAGCCTGAAAAATATTTTATACTGATCTTTAAATGTATATGTTCGGTTCCATAATTCTTAAACCACCTTGCTTTCTCGCCCTGCCCAAAGCATCGGCGGCCAGCATGGCGGCCAGCACTTTTTCGGGAGTAATGCAGATGGCTTCGTGATGTATGCCTTCCTGAGGAGCACAGGCTTTTTGAGCTGCCACCATCAAGCGTTCCCGGCTCGGGTCGCTGATGCCCAAATCGTCAAAAGTTGTGGGCAGACCTAACTCTTCGCAAAAATTATAAATCACTTCCATTTCTTCGGGACAGGCATCGTTAAGATGCAGGCCGGCAAGCACCCCAAAGGCGACCTTTTCGCCATGATACAAAGCATGCGTCTCTTCCAGAGCCGTTAAACCATTGTGCACCGAATGGGCTGTGGCCAGGCCGGAACTTTCAAAGCCAATTCCGCTCAACAGGATATTTGCTTCAATGACGCGTTCCAAAGCCGGTGTGATAATCTTGTTTTCGTTGGCCAATTTGGCTGTCCGGCCATAACGCATGATGGTTTCAAAACACAGTCTGGCCAGTCTCATTCCGGCCAGGGTGCTGTGCCCTCCGCATTCGTTGACCGAAAACGTCCGTTCACAGGACTCGGCCTCAAAACGGGTGGCCAGCGCATCGCCCATGCCTGCAACCAAAAAACGCACAGGTGCCGAAGCAATGATGCCGGTGTCTACCAGCACTACCTGAGGATTGCTTTTTTGATAATAAATCGATTCGAAAGCTCCCTCTGCAGTATAGATCACTGCACAACCGCTGCAGGGGGCATCCGTTGAAGCGATGGTGGGAACAATGATCACCGGAATATCGGCCTTGTCGGCCACGATCTTGGCGGTATCCAGAGTTTTACCCCCTCCCATCCCCACCAGCAATCCGATTTTCTTTTGGCGGACTACAGCCAGCAGTCGTTCAATTTCCTGCTGACAACATTCTCCCCGGAATGTTTCCACATGAAAGCGACTCAGGTCTTCTGTACTAAGATGTTGGGGCAGCACTTTGCCAACAATCGTGGGAGAAGCCAGCAACAAAGCCCGCTCCGCCAACCGGCTGCTAAGTTCGGGCAATCCGGTCAAAGCCTGTTCTCCCTGAATGTACTTGCCCGGGAAGGCAGCCACATAATTTAATAATGCATTTTTCATTTAAACCTTGTATTTGATATAATTCGATTTAAGCTTTTTCCTTTAACGATCGGCATTCATCACCTTGACCCAGGCTTGAACAAAATCTTTTACAAACTTTTCTTTGTTGTCGTCCTGAGCATAGACTTCGGCGTATGAGCGCAGAATGGAATTTGAACCAAAGACCAGGTCGACCCGGGTAGCAGTCCATTTAAGGGCTCCACTTTTTCTGTCAACAATATGATATACGTTTTCTGCCACCGGTTTCCAGGTATAATGCATATCGCAGAGGTTCACAAAAAAGTCGTTGCTGAGCACTCCCGGTTTGTCGGTAAAGACGCCGTGTTTACTACCACCGTAATTGGTTCCCAATACCCTCATACCTCCTATCAATACGGTCATTTCGGGCGCTGTCAGCCCCATGAGCTGAGTACGGTCGAGCAGCAATTCTTCGGGTTTTACCGCGTAGTCTTTTTTGAGCCAGTTGCGGTA
>CAZNQD010000024.1:0-28908 GCA_964575345.1 uncultured Bacteroidales bacterium | reverse complement strand
GGATTCTCGGGTGTGGGTGGAGTTACCCACGGCCAGCACAATCGTTTACGTGCCCCGGGTTCATTGGGAGCATCCTCATGGCCTTCCCGCGTTTTCAAGGGTATGCGCATGGCCGGACGTACCGGCGGTGAAAGGGTGACCATGGAAAACCTTCAGGTGATCAAAGTTATTCCCGAACACAATCTTGTGTTGATTAAAGGTTCTGTTCCGGGAGCTAAAGGTTCAATTGTAATAATCTATAAGTGATGGAACTGAATGTATTTAATATAAAAGGTGAAGACACCGGGAGAAAGGTTGCGTTGAGCGATTCCATTTTTGCTGTTGAACCCAACGATCATGTTTTGTATCTGGCGGTTAAACAACATTTGGCCAACAAAAGACAAGGAACGCACAAATCCAAGGAACGCAGTGAGATTACAGGTTCTACCAAAAAACTTGGTCGTCAGAAAGGTGGCGGCGGAGCACGTCACGGAGATATCAAATCGCCGGTGATGGTTGGCGGTGGCAGGGTTTTTGGACCTCAACCCCGTGATTACAGCTTCAAATTGAACAAGAAAGTGAAATCGCTGGCCCGCAAATCGGCTCTCACCTACAAGATGCGCGACAACGCCATCGTGGTGGTCGAAGATTTCCGGTTTGAGAAAGCCAGGACCAGAGATTTCCTGTCAATCATGCAAAATTTGCATCTTCCTGAAAAAAAGGTAGTTTTTGTATTGTCAGAAGCAAATAAAAACGTATATTTGTCGGCTCGTAATTTGCCGAAAGTTCAAGTTGTAATGTTTTCTGAATTAGATACTTATAAGATACTTGACGCAAAAACGCTGGTGCTGATGGAAGGTTCGGTGGCCGGAATTGAACAAACTTTTAACGCATAAGGAGAAAAACAATGGGAATTATAATTAAACCTATCGTTACCGAAAAGATGACAACGATTACAGAAAAACTGAATCGTTACGGATTCCGTGTACTCCCGGAAGCGAATAAAATTGAGATAGCCAGGGCCGTCGAAAAGATGTACAATGTTACTGTGGTTGGTGTTAACACCAGCAACAAAAGAAGCAAAAACACCAGTCGCTACACCAAAGGCGGAGTAATAACAGGCAAAACGGCAGCCTTCAAAAAAGCCATAGTTACCTTGAAAGAAGGTGATGTGATTGATTTTTACAGCAATTTATAAAATAAGATGGCAGTACGAAAATTAAAGCCCACCACACCCGGGCAAAGACATAAGACTATCGGTGCGTTCGATACCATAACTGCTGGTGCACCGGAAAAATCTCTTGTATTCGGCCTGAATAAATCAGGCGGACGCAATAATACGGGGAAAATGACCATGCGCTATATCGGAGGCGGTCATAAACAAAGATTCCGTCTTATCGATTTCAAGAGAAGTAAAGATGGTGTTCCTGCAACAGTAAAAACCATTGAGTATGATCCCAACCGTTCGGCACGCATAGCATTGCTTTATTATGCTGACGGCGAGAAAACCTACATTGTAGCTCCCAACGGACTTGAAGTCGGGATGACTCTTATGTCGGGAGATAATGCAGCTCCGGAAATCGGAAATGCACTGGCGCTGAAAAACATTCCTGTGGGAACCGTTATTCACAACATCGAACTCCGTCCCGGACAAGGTGCGAAGATGGTACGTTCCGCCGGTACTTTTGCGCAATTGGTTTCAAAAGAAGAAGATTACGTAATCATTCGTATGCCTTCGGGAGAAACCCGTAGGATATTATCCTCTTGCAAAGCCACTGTCGGCAGTGTCGGCAATTCGGACCACGGCCTGGAACGCTCCGGTAAAGCCGGACGTTCGAGATGGCTGGGTCGTCGTCCCAGAAACCGTGGCGTAGTTATGAACCCGGTTGATCACCCCATGGGTGGTGGCGAAGGCCGCGCTTCCGGCGGACATCCAAGATCGCGCAAAGGCTTGTTGGCTAAGGGTCTTAGAACAAGATCCCCTAAGAAACATTCAAGCAAGTACATTGTAGAAAGAAGGAAAAAATAATAGGATAAAGCAGGAAATATTATGAGTCGTTCATTAAAAAAAGGACCGTACATCAATGTAAAACTTGAGAGCAAAGTTTTAGCTATGAATGAATCCGGCAAAAAATCAGTGATCAAGACCTGGGCCAGAGCCTCCATGATTTCTCCGGATTTTGTGGGACATACCATAGCGGTTCACAATGGAAATAAGTTCATACCGGTGTATGTCACCGAAAACATGGTCGGACACAAGTTGGGAGAGTTTTCTCCTACTCGTACATTCAGAGGCCACAGTGGAAATAGAAAAAAATAAAAACAGATAGACAATGGGTGCAAGAAAAAGAATAGCAGCAGACGCAAGGAAAGAAGCCTTGAAGACGATGTATTTTGCCAAATTGAACGGTGTTCCCACATCGCCTCGCAAAATGCGTCTGGTTGCCGACATGATACGCGGCAAAGAAGTATTCCTGGCCCTGGGCATACTGAAGTTTTCGTCTAAGGAAGCTGCCGGCCGCATGGAAAAATTGCTTCGTTCCGCCATCTCCAACTGGGAACAGAAAAACGAGCGCAAAGCCGAAGCAGGTGAGTTATATGTCAGCGAAATCAAAGTGGACTCTGCCACTATGTTGAAAAGACTGCGTCCCGCTCCCCAGGGCAGAGGGTATCGCATACGCAAGCGCTCCAATCATGTGAGCCTGAGTATTAACACAATAAGTAAAAACGAACAAAATACAAAGTCAGATGGGACAGAAAGTAAATCCGGTAAGTAACCGTTTAGGTATCATCAGAGGTTGGGATTCTAACTGGTATGGTGGTGATAATTATGGAGATTCTTTGTTGGAAGACAGCAAGATCCGTAAGTATCTGAATGTCCGTCTGGCCAAAGCGAGTGTTTCCCGCATTGTAATTGAACGTACGCTCAAGCTGGTGACCATTACTGTTTGTACTGCACGTCCGGGTATCATTATCGGTAAGGGTGGCCAGGAAGTGGACAAATTGAAGGAAGAATTGAAAAAGATCACCGACAAGGATATTCAAATCAATATCTTCGAAATCAAGCGCCCCGAAATGGATGCTGTTATTGTGGCCAATAATATCGCCAGGCAGGTTGAAGGGAAAATAGCTTATCGCCGTGCCATAAAAATGGCCATTGCTTCCACCATGCGTATGGGAGCCGAAGGCATTAAAGTACAGGTATCAGGCCGTTTGAATGGTGCAGAAATGGCACGTTCCGAAATGTACAAGGAAGGACGTACACCCCTGCATACTTTCAGAGCCGACATCGATTATGCCCAGGCAGAAGCTCTGACCAAAGTTGGTCTGATAGGAATAAAAGTCTGGATTTGCAGAGGCGAAATTTACGGTAAAGTGGATTTAGCTCCCCAATTCAGCACTACCCAGAGTAGTGGCAGAAGCGAAAGGCCTTACGGCGGCGAACGTCGTGAAGACCGTAAGGGTGGCTTCCGCAAGAAGAAAAACAGCAATAGATAATATTATAATCGCGAAACAATGTTACAGCCGAAAAGAACGAAATTCAGAAGACAGCAAAAAGGCCGCATGAAAGGGAATGCCCAACGCGGCAATCAATTGGCCTTTGGTTCTTTTGGAATAAAGACTCTCGAAAACAAATGGATCACCGGCCAGCAGATTGAGTCTGCCCGTGTAGCCGTAACCCGTTATATGCAACGTCAGGGTCAGATATGGATCCGGATTTTCCCGGATAAACCCTTTACCAAGAAACCTGCCGAAGTCCGTATGGGTAAAGGAAAAGGTGCTCCCGAAGGTTTTGTTGCCCCGGTAACTCCGGGTAGAATACTTATCGAGGTAGAAGGCGTATCTTTTGATGTTGCCAAAGAAGCATTGCGTCTGGCAGCCCAAAAGTTGCCCGTTACGACCAAATTTGTCGTCAGACGTGATTATGATATTCAAAATCAAAATGTATAAGACCTATGAAAGCTAAAGAAGTCAGAGAATTGACCACTAAGGAAATAATGGAACGCGTCGACGCGGAAGTCGATCGCTTGAATACCTTGATGCTTCAGCACAGCATCTCTCCTCTGGACAATCCGGTACAGATAAAGGAAAGCCGTAGGTTGATTGCCCGCCTGAGAACCATTTTAGTTGAACGCAATAAAGAACAAAACTAATACATAGCCTGATGGAAACCAGAAATTTAAGAAAAGAGAGATACGGTGTTGTCATCGGCAACAAAGGCGACAAGTCCATCACCGTTGTGAGTAAATTCAAAGAGAAGCATCCGATATACAGAAAATTCGTCAGCAAGACCAAAAAGTACTATGCCCACGACGAAAAGAACGAATGTAACATCGGTGATACCGTAAGGATTATGGAAACCCGTCCCCTGAGTAAAACCAAGAGATGGAGATTAGTTGAAATCATCGAAAGAGCGAAATAATCATGATACAAGCAGAAAGCAGGCTCAATGTGGCCGATAACAGTGGTGCAAAAGAGGTGTTGTGCATCCGCGTGCTGGGAGGCACCGGGAGACGTTATGCCTCGGTGGGAGATACTATCGTGGTAGCGGTAAAAAATGTGATTCCCTCCAGTGAAATGAAGAAAGGCGTCGTATCCAAGGCCGTAATAGTTCGTACCAAAAAGGAAATAAAAAGAGCCGACGGTTCTTACATCCGTTTTGACGACAACGCCTGTGTGATGTTGACCAGTGCTGATGAGTTGCGTGGAAGCCGTATCTTTGGCCCGGTTGCCAGGGAACTTCGCAACACCAACATGAAGATTGTTTCTTTGGCTCCCGAAGTACTTTAATCGAATAGAAATATCAGTATAATGACAAAGCTACATATCAAAAAAGGCGACACAGTATTTGTGAATGCAGGCGAAGATAAGGGTAAAACCGGTCGCGTGCTCGAAGTGGACGTAGAGAAAAAACGGGCCATCGTCGAAGGGATCAATTTTGTATCCAGGCACACCAAGCCCAATGCCAAAAGCCCCCAGGGAGGTATACTCAAAAAAGAAGCTCCCGTTCACATTTCCAATTTAAATCCCTTGGATCCTAAATCGGGTAAAGCTACCCGCGTTGGTCGTGTCAGAAATGAAAAAGGGAAATTAGTCAGAATATCCAAAAAATCAGGGGAGGAAATTAAGTAATGAATACAGCCAGCCTCAAGAAAGAATATCAGGAACGCATTATTCCTGTTTTGACAAAGGAATTTGGGTATACCTCTGTGATGCAGGTACCCAAATTAGAAAAAATAGTCATTAACCAGGGTTTGGGTATGGCTGTGGCAGACAAGAAAATTATTGACACTGCCCTAGCCGAATTAACCGCCATTACCGGACAAAAAGCTGTTGCTACCGTATCAAAAAAGGACATCTCCAACTTTAAGCTGCGTAAGAAAATGCCCATCGGAGTGATGGTTACTCTGCGTCGCGAAAAGATGTATGAATTTCTGGAACGCCTTGTTCGCGTAGCTCTGCCCCGTATCAGAGACTTCAAAGGAATCGAAAGCAAATTGGACGGACGTGGCAATTACACACTGGGAGTTCAGGAACAAATTATCTTTCCCGAAATCAACATTGACAATATTACCCACCTGGTAGGTATGAATATCACAATGGTAACCAGCGCCAAAACCGACGAAGAAGGCTATGCCCTGCTTAGGGAATTTGGCTTGCCTTTCAAGAACATCAATAATAATTAAATAGCATTATGGCAAAAGAATCAATGAAAGCCCGCGAGGTAAACCGAGCAAAACTTATTGCCAGGTACGCCGAAAAAAGAGCCAGGCTCAAAGCTGAAGGCAAGTACGAAGCATTGCAGGATTTACCCAAGAATTCCTGTCCGGTACGCATTCACAATCGTTGTAAAATGACCGGCAGGCCCAAAGGGTACATGCGTCAGTTTGGGATCTCGCGTATTCAATTCCGCGAAATGGCTTCACAAGGTTTGATACCCGGCGTTCGCAAGGCCAGCTGGTAAACACTCAACTATATAATTAAATATTGTCCGGGCAGGCCGGATTAATTTAAACTAACATTATGACAGATCCTATTGCAGATTATTTGACAAGATTGCGGAATGCCATCAGTGCCGATCACAGAGTGGTTGAAATTCCCGCATCCAATTTGAAAAAGGAAATCACCAAAATCCTTTTACAAAAAGGCTATATCCTCAACTATAAGTTCGTGGAAGACGGCCCCCAGGGTAGTATCAAAATTGCCTTAAAGTACGATCCCCTGAGTAAACAGAATGCCATTAAAAAACTGGTTCGTGTATCCACTCCCGGCCTTCGCAAGTATGTAGGCCATCGCGAGATTCCTCGCGTACTCAATGGTTTGGGTATTGCTGTTATTTCAACCTCCCAGGGTGTGATGACCGACAAGGAAGCCAAGGAGTTAAAACTCGGCGGTGAAGTATTATGTTACATCTATTAATCACAGGAGGAGAATAATATGTCAAGAATTGGAAAATTACCTATCGCTATCCCTTCTAAGGTTAGTGTTGAAGTTGACAATAACAATGTTGTAAGTGTAAAAGGTCCCAAAGGGCAGTTACTGCAACCATTGACCGGGGGCATCAGCATAGAAGTTAAAGATAACACTGTTTATGTTTCCCGTCCTTCGGAGGACAAGGAACATCGTGCCCTGCATGGCTTGTATCGTGCCCTTATTCACAACATGGTAGTCGGAGTATCCGAAGGTTTTCGCAGTGTACAGGAGTTGGTAGGTGTGGGTTATCGCGCCGCTAACGAGGGACAATTACTGAAATTAGCTCTCGGTTATACGCACGAAATTTACTTACTTTTGCCGGGCGAAGTGAAAGTAGAGACCAAGTCGGAACGTAACAAGAATCCGCTGATCATGCTTGAATCCTGCGATAAACAATTACTTGGACAGATTTGTGCCAAGATACGCTCTTTCCGTAAACCCGAACCCTACAAGGGCAAAGGTATCCGCTTCCGGGACGAAGTGGTTCGCAGAAAGGCCGGTAAGTCTGCTGCCAAGAAATAATCGTATAAAACACTACCAGATATGACAACTAAAGAATTAAGAAGAATCAAAATAAAACAACGGGTACGCTCCAAAAGCTTCGGTACTGCCGCAAGCCCCCGTATGACCGTTTTCAGAAGCAACAAACAGATTTACGTGCAATTTGTAGACGATAAAGACGGGAAGACCCTGGCCTCTGCTTCTTCTTTGAAGCTCGAAACAAAAACCGGCAAAAAAGAACAGGCTGCAAAAGTAGGCGAAATGGCCGCAAAGAATGCCATCGAAGCGGGTATCACTACGGTGGTTTTTGACCGCAACGGTTATCTCTATCACGGAAGAATTAAAGAATTGGCTGATGCCGCTCGTAAAGGCGGTCTTAAATTTTAACATCATGGCAGGACAATTGAACAGAGTTAAGACAACTAATGATTTAGAGCTGAAAGACAGGTTAGTGGCCATCAACCGGGTAACCAAGGTCACCAAAGGTGGACGTGCCTTTAGCTTTTCTGCCATTGTGGTGGTAGGCAACGAAGACGGCATAGTAGGCTGGGGCCTGGGTAAGGCCGGCGAAGTAACAGCCGCTATTTCAAAAGGAGCTGAAGCAGCCAAGAAAAATTTGATCAAAGTACCTGTGTACAAAGGCACTATTCCTCACGAACAGTTTGCCAAGTACAGCGGCGCCAAAGTAATTATCAAACCCGCCACCCTGGGTACCGGAGTCAATGCCGGCGGTGCCATGCGTGCCGTACTCGAAAGTGCGGGTGTTACTGACGTGGTTGCCAAATCGCTGGGCTCATCCAATCCCCACAATATGGTGAAAGCTACTATTAAAGCCCTGAGTGAATTGCGCGACGCGTATATGGTTTCGCAAAACAGGAGTATTTCGGTTGAACGGGTATTTAAAGGATAAGGAGGAAAACATCATGTCGCTTATAAAGATCAAACAAGTTAAAAGTCGTATTGGCGCACCTAAAGATCAGAAAAGAACCCTGGATGCTCTTGGATTGAAAAAACTCAACAACGTGGTAGAACACGAGGAGAATGCAGCTATCCTTGGTATGGTCAATAAAGTAAAACACTTAGTGAAAATCGTTGAATAAAAATACAAGCATGAATCTAAATAATCTCAAACCAGCACCAGGCTCAGTAAAAAGCCGTAAACGTATTGGACGTGGTCCGGGATCGGGCCTGGGCGGCACTTCGACCAGAGGTCACAAAGGAGCAAAATCGCGCTCGGGTTTTTCCAAAAAGCGCGGTTTTGAAGGAGGCCAGATGCCTTTACAACGCCGTTTGCCCAAATTTGGTTTTACCAACGTAAATCGTGTTGAATATAAAGCCATCAATCTGGATACACTGCAGGCTTTGGCCGAAAGCAAATCCTATAAAGTAATCAACAGGGATGTTTTGTTGCAGGCAGGTTTTATTTCTGCCACTCAAAAAGTTAAAATACTGGCTAAAGGTAGCTTAAGTGCCCACTTGCACGTCATTGCCGATGCTTTTTCGGCTGCTGCTGTTAAGGCCATTGAGGCTGCAGGAGGCAAAGCGCAATTGATCAGCGAGTTTAAAGCTCCTGAAAACACAGAAACCAAAGCGATTGAAAAATAATAAACACACAATCGAATGAAACTGATAGAAACCTTAAGAAATATCTGGAAGATAGAAGAGCTCAAAAGCCGTTTGCTGACCACTCTTTTGTTGGTGGCAGTTTTTCGCTTCGGCTCTTTTATAGTGCTTCCGGGTATTGATCCTCAGATGTTGACCGGATTGCAGACTCAAACCCGTGAAGGTCTGATGTCCTTGCTGGATATGTTTACCGGAGGTGCTTTTTCGAACGCTTCAGTATTCGGTCTGGGTATCATGCCTTACATTTCTGCATCCATCGTGATACAGTTGCTGGGTATGGCCGTTCCCTATTTCCAGAAGTTGCAACGCGAAGGCGAAAGCGGCAGACGCAAAATGAATCAATACACCCGTTATCTGACGGTGGGTATCCTTCTTCTTCAAGGACCGGCTTTTCTGGCCAATCTCTCCGCCAACGGAGTACCCCTTCCTTCCGGGTTTTGGTTCCGTATATCATCGGTAATCCTGCTGGCTTCGGGTAGCATGTTTACCTTATGGCTGGGCGAACGTATCACTGACAAAGGTATTGGTAACGGAGTTTCCATGATTATTTTGATTGGTATTATTGCCCGTTTGCCTCAATCTCTGTTTCAGGAATTTGTTTCCCGTCTGTCGGCTAATTCGGGGGGATTAGTTATGTTCCTTGGTGAATTATTGCTTTTGCTCGCTGTCACAGTATTTGCCATTCTTTTGGTGCAGGGAACCAGAAAAATTCCCGTTCAATACGCCAAAAGAGTAGTAGGAAACAAGCAATACGGAGGAGCCCGTCAGTATATTCCGCTCAAAGTGAACGCAGCCGGAGTTATGCCGATCATTTTTGCCCAGGCCATTATGTTCATACCTGCCACGGTGATGCAATTCTCAAAAGCAGGAGCAGGTGGCGCCTTTGCCATTGCTTTCAGCGATATTACAGGCTTTTGGTATAACTTTATTTATGCAATACTCATTGTATTGTTTACCTGGTTCTACACTGCCATAACCATTAATCCGGTTCAAATGGCAGAAGATATGAAACGTAACGGCGGTTTTATTCCCGGAGTTAAACCCGGCAAGAAAACAGCCGATTATCTGGACGAAATCATGTCCAGAATCACCTTCCCCGGCTCCCTGTTCTTAGCCTTTATTGCTATTATGCCCGCTTTTGCCAAATTTTTTGGTGTCAGCTCCGGCTTTGCGCAGTTCTTTGGCGGAACCTCTCTGCTGATTTTGGTGGGCGTTGTACTGGATACTTTGCAGCAAATAGAAAGTCATCTGTTGATGAGGCATTACGACGGATTGTTGAAGTCCGGCCGCATCAAAGGACGTACCGGAAGCATTGCTGCTTATTAAAACCGGACAATGATTTATTTGAAGACAGAAGAAGAAATTGACTTTCTGAGAGAAAGTAATCAAATTGTGGCCAAAGCGTTGGCCGAAGTGGCAAAATATATTCAACCCGGAGTTACTACCAAGTATTTGGATCAGATAGGAGAGGAGTATATCCGTTCCTGCGGAGCTGTCCCTTCCTTTCTCCATTACAATGGTTATCCCGCTTCACTTTGTATTTCTGTCAACGAAGTGGTAGTGCACGGAATACCCTCGGTTCAAAAAGTTTTGCACGAAGGAGATATAGTTTCGGTGGATTGTGGTGCTTACAAAAACGGATTTCACGGTGATTCAGCCTACACCTTTTGTGTAGGAGAAGTAAACCAGGAATTGCGTGCACTGATGAGAACAACCAAAGAAGCCCTGTATTTGGGCATAGAGCAGGCCGTTGACGGCAGCAGGTTGGGCAACATCGGTTACGCTGTACAGCAACATTGCCAGGCCAGAGGTTATACTGTTGTTCGTGAAATGGTGGGACACGGCGTCGGACGTAATTTGCACGAAGATCCCGAAGTGTCGAACGTAGGCAAAAGAGGAGCAGGCCCTCTCTTGAGAACAGGGATGGTCATCGCTATCGAGCCTATGATCAATATGGGTAAACGCAACATTGTCATAGAGAACGACGGTTGGACTGTGCGTACGACAGATCGTAAACCCTCGGCTCATTTTGAACATACGGTGGCTGTGCGCAAGGGAAAAGCTGAAATTTTGTCTTCGTTTGATTACATCAAAGAAGTTATTGGAGAACGTTTCATTTAAATTGAAAATAGATTTTATGGCAAAACAAGCTGCAATAGAACAGGACGGAACCATCATCGAAGCATTGTCGAACGCAATGTTCCGGGTAGAATTGGAAAACGGCCACGAAATTACGGCACATATTTCGGGCAAGATGCGGATGCATTACATACGTATTTTACCCGGAGACAAGGTTAGGGTGGAAATGTCCCCCTACGATTTATCAAAAGGAAGGATTTCATTTAGATACAAATAAAAAATTAAAAAAATGAGAGTAAGAGCATCAATCAAGAAGCGCAGCGCCGATTGCAAGATTGTACGCAGAAAAGGCCGTTTATACGTAATAAACAAAAAGAACCCTAAGTTTAAACAACGTCAGGGATAAGTCGTAATTCAAACTTTTAATATAATAACAGATTAAGTATGGCTATAAGAATCGTTGGTGTAGATTTGCCGCAAAACAAAAGGGGCGAAATCGCGTTGACCTATATTTTCGGAATAGGACGCAGCAGTGCTCGGAAAATACTGGCAGAAGCCGGTGTGGACAAAGACATTAAAGTCAAGGACTGGACTGATGACCAGGCCGGTGCGATTCGCGAAATTATCGGTCATTCCTACAAGGTTGAAGGTGATTTACGCTCCGAAGTGCAATTGAACATCAAACGTTTAATGGACATTGGTTGTTACCGCGGAATTCGTCATCGTATCGGTTTGCCCGTACGCGGACAGAGTACCAAAAACAATGCCCGTACACGTAAAGGCAAGAAAAAGACGGTAGCAAACAAGAAGAAAGCGGCTAAGTGATAAATTTAAATCAAATCAATAACAAGAACAATGGCAAAAAAGACAGTTGCAGCTAAAAAAAGAATCGTCAAAGTTGACGCTGTAGGACAAGCGCACATCCATTCGTCTTTCAACAACATCATTGTATCCCTGGCTAACGGCAACGGACAGATCATATCCTGGTCTTCTGCCGGCAAAATGGGATTCAGAGGTTCGAAGAAGAACACCCCCTACGCAGCCCAGATGGCTGCCCAGGATTGTGCCAAAGTCGCATATGATCTTGGCTTGAGAAAGGTCAAGGCATATGTCAAAGGACCCGGAAACGGAAGAGAATCTGCCGTACGTACCATTCACGGAGCAGGCATTGAAGTTACAGAGATAATCGATGTAACACCATTGCCCCACAATGGTTGTCGTCCTCCGAAGAAAAGAAGAGTATAAATCTATTAAAGACTGAAGCAATGGCAAGATATATTGGTCCGAAAACAAAAATTGCACGCAAATTCGGGGAACCCATTTTTGGTCCCGACAAAGTATTAAGCAAAAAAAATTACCCTCCGGGTATGCACGGCAGCAATCGTCGTAAGAAAACCTCAGAATACGGAATACAGCTGCGTGAAAAGCAAAAAACAAAATACACATACGGTGTATTGGAAAGACAATTTCGCAACACCTTCGAAAGAGCCTCCCGCTCCAAGGGAATTACCGGTGAAGTTTTGCTGCAGTTGTTGGAATCCAGGCTGGACAATCTCGTATTTCGTCTGGGATTGGCTCCCACCCGTGATGCCGCACGTCAGCTGGTTGTGCATCGCCACATTGCTGTGGACGGCAAAGTGGTAAATATACCTTCCACTACCGTCAAACCCGGTCAGGTGGTTGGTGTACGCGAACGTTCCAAAGCCCTCGAAGTAATCGATAACGCTCTTTCCGGTTTTAACCACAGCAAATATCCCTGGTTGGAATTTGATGCTGCTTCCAAATCCGGAAAATATCTGCATATTCCCGAAAGAGCAGATATACCCGAAAACATCAAAGAACAACTCATTGTTGAATTGTATTCTAAATAAAACACCGTAATTATGGCTATATTAGCATTTCAAAAACCTGAAAAGGTGGTTATGTTGGAAGCGGACGAAAAATTTGGAAAATTCGAATTTCGTCCTCTCGAGCCCGGTTTCGGGATTACGATCGGCAATTCCCTGAGGCGGATATTGCTTTCATCTCTAGAAGGTTATGCCATCAATTCGGTGCGTATAGACGGTGTGGATCACGAATTTGCAAGCATACCGGGTGTTTTGGAAGACATGACCAACATTATTCTGAATCTCAAGCAGATACGTTTTAAACAAATCGTAGAAGATACAGACTTTGAAAAAGTCAGCTTAACGGTAAGTGGTTCGCAGGAACTTAAAGCCGGAGATCTGGGCAAAGCATTTACTGCTTTCGAAGTTCTCAATCCGGAGTTGAAAATCTGTTCCATGGAAAAAAACGTCAGCTTCAACATGGAGCTTAGCGTAAACAAGGGACGCGGTTACGTTCCTGCAGAAGAACAGGAATTGGGCGAAGTGGATATGAATGTTGTTGCCATCGATTCCATCTACACACCCATCAAAAACGTAAAGTATTCCATCGAGAACTATCGCGTTGAACAAAAGACCGACTACGAGAAGCTGATGCTGGAAATCACTACCGATGGTTCCATTCATCCCAAAGACGCTTTGAAGGAAGCCGCCAAAATATTGATTTATCATTTTATGCTCTTTTCGGAAGAAAAAATCACTCTGGATGTGAGTGAGTCCGATAACGGAGAAGAATTTGACGAGGAGGTATTACGTATGCGTCAACTGCTCAAAACCAAACTGGTTGACCTGGATCTGTCGGTACGTGCACTCAATTGCCTGAAGGCAGCCAACGTTGAGACACTGGGACAGCTGGTCACTTTCAACAAAACCGATTTACTGAAATTCCGTAATTTCGGCAAGAAATCTTTGACAGAACTGGATGACTTGTTGTCAAAGATGGATTTGTCTTTTGCCATGGACATTTCCAAGTATAAATTAGAAAAAGAGTAAGACAATGAGACACAATAAGAAATTCAATCACCTGAGTCGTAAGACAGCACATCGCAAATCGATGTTGTCCAATATGGCAGCATCCCTGATTTTACACAAACGGATTTTCACAACCACGGCCAAAGCCAAGGCTATGAAAAAAGAAGTTGAACCTGTTATAACCCTTTCCAAAGAAGATACCACTGCTTCCAGAAGATTGGCTTTTCAATATTTGCAAGATAAGAAAGCCGTCACTGAATTGTTTCAGGTAGTTTCTCAGAAAGTGGCCGACAGGCCCGGCGGTTATACACGTATTATAAAAACCGGATATCGTCTGGGTGACAATGCTCAGATGTGTTTCATCGAATTGGTTGACTTCAACGAGAGTATGCTCAAAACCAAAGTGGACAAAAAAGCGCGTACCCGCCGTTCTTCGAGAAAGAAAAGCGAAGAAGGAGCCAAGGCTGCCGAAGTGATAAGCGAAAAGCCCGAAGCCAAGGCTGTTGAAACAAAAGCCGAAGTAGCTGAATCCCCTGCACAAGAATCTGCAGAAATCAAAGCGGAGGAACAAGCAGTACAGGAAAACGAAACCAAACAGGAGTAATGTAAACATTAAAACTCAAACTATAAGGTTTGGGTTAATGATAGAAGCCGTTTCAGTCTTGAAACGGCTTTTTTTATTTTTTTTTAAGCGTAACTTTAGAACTTTCAATAGTTTTTGTTTATTTGCAAATCTTAGAATGATTTATGTAGCGGATGTGCCTTAATGTGTTAAATTTGTTCGTTCCTAAAACGATTAAACTATTGTTATGAGAAGGATGTTGAGTTTTATCGTGCTAATTTCTTTGTTATTCACGGCTACTGCAAAGATCAATCTCAATCCTGTGTCGGAACAGGTGATGGAAGAAGTATATCTCAAAGTAAAAACTCCTCATAAGTACGGCTTGGTATTGGCTCCCGACGATAATTTTCATAAAATGGACTGTCCTACGGTCTATCGTGAGGGTAAAAAATGGTACATGACTTACCTGGTCTACGACGGTCAGGGTGGGAGAGATGGGCGCGGCTACGAAACCTGGCTGGCCGAAAGCGACGATTTATTGAACTGGAAAATACTGGGACGCATCCTTTCTTTTCAGGAGAACAGCTGGGACAGTAATCAGCGAGGGGGTTACATGGCGCTTCAGGATATGGACTGGGGAGGCTCTTATGAAATAGAAAAATATAAGGGGAAAAACTGGATCACATACATCGGCGGCAATTCACCGGGTTACGAGCTGGGGACACTACAAATCGGACTGGCTTATACCAAAGGAGACATAAGTACTGCCCATGAGTGGAAAACATTTCCACAGCCTCTGATGTCTCCCAAAGACGAAGATGCCCAGTGGTTTGAAACAATCACGCAATACAAAAGTTTGGTTTACCGCGATAAAAAGAAAACCCTGGGAGCCCCTTTTATAATGTTTTACAACGCGGCAGGTTATCATCCCGATACCAAGGTCAAAGCCGAACGCATTGGTATAGCTTTGTCCAACGATATGCTCCATTGGGAACGTTATCCCGGAAATCCGGTCTTTGGCAATGAAGAGGGCATGATTACAGGCGATGCCCACATCCAGAAAATGGGCGATCTCTACGTGATGTTTTATTTTGGTGCATTTTGGAAAGACAGGCCTTATAAAGCTTTCAATACTTTTTCCTGCTCCTATGACCTGATAAACTGGACAAACTGGCAGGGGCCCGATCTGATAGTACCCTCCAAAGACTACGATAATTTATTTGCGCACAAATCTTTTTTGGTTGAACACGAAGGGATGGTTTATCATTTTTATTGTGCGGTCAACAAAGACGAGCAGCGAGGTATTGCCGTGGCAACATCCAGACCTGTGGGACGTTCGAAACTCACTTTCCCCGAACCGGAACGAGCCAAAAATAAAACTCAGATCGACCTGAATGCCGGTTGGGAAACCGCATACAGTGAGAGCAACACGGCTTTTGAAGGTTTTGAGAACTCAGATTATCCGGCCGATGACTGGAAGAAAGTTAATCTCCCCCATAATTGGGATGATTACTATGGTTATCACAATATTTTACATGGTAATTTGCATGGGCATGCCTGGTATCGCAAACAGGTATTTATTGAGGATCCGGGCCCTCACAAACGTTTCTTCCTGCGTTTCGAAGGCATAGGAACCTATGCACATATCTTTGTGAACGGCAGGTATATGGGACGTCATCCCAGTGGCAGAACCGTATTGACACTGGATGTTACTTCGGCGCTAAAACCCAATCAGGAAAACCTGATAGCTCTCAGAGTCTGTAATCGTGCTTACGATGTGGACATGCCCTGGGTTTGCGGAGGTTGTTCGGCAGAACCTGAATTTTCGGAAGGTTCGGAACCTTTGGGCCTTTTCAGGCCCGTCAGTCTGGAAATTACCGAAGCCGTGCGGGTAGAACCTTTTGGAGTACATGTGTGGAACGATGAAACAAGCAATTCCGAAAAGGCGGTCGTCTTTGTGAACACCGAATTAAAAAATTATTCTTCGGTAGAGCAGGATTTTGAACTGCTAACCAGATGTAACAATAGTTTGGGCAGCCGTATTTTTCAGCACATTCAAAACATTAACCTGGCAGCCGGCGAAACAAGAATAGTGTCCGTTTGCGATACCATTAAAAATCCAAGTTTATGGTCATTGGAAAATCCGGAGCTGTACCAGATTCAGACTACTCTCAGACGCAAGTCTGCAGCTCAGGGCCAGGCCATGCAGGACGAAGACGGCTATGCTTTCAACCATGTCACTGTTACTCCCTTTGGTGTCAGAACTATTTCTTTTCCTATGTTTCGGCAGGATGGAGATCCTCGCTTTTATTTGAATGACAAGGCTGTTTTTATCAATGGAATTACTGAATATGAAAATATTCCGGGTACTTCTTATGCCTTCACAGAAGAACAGATTCGCTCACGGGTAAAGCAAATAAAGAATGCAGGCTTCAATGCTTTCAGAGATGCGCATGATCCCCACCACCTCTTGTATAATCAGCTTTGGGACGAAAACGGTATTCTGTTTTGGCCCGGTTTTTCAACGCATATCTGGTATGATAGTCCTCTATTTCGCGAAAATTTCAAGAAACTATTGGCTCAGTGGGTAAAAGAAAGGCGCAATTCTCCCTCTGTGATAATGTGGAATCTACAAAACGAAAGCGTGTTACCTGAGCAATTTGCCCGGGAATGTGCCGACATTATTCGCAGTTTAGATCCTACCGCAGGCAAACAACGGCCTATTACCATTACAAACGGAGCCTACGAAAAAGAAGTGAAAAACAACCAGGAAATGGGAGTTGATTGGAACGTGGCCAAAAACTGGTCCGGCACCTACAGACGTTCGTTGGAAAATTATGCCCAGGAACTGAGCCGTGAGGATGAACTGCTGAATGCGGAATATGGTTCCTGGCGCGAACTTGACAGACATACGGAAGGAACTTTTCAGGAATTCGGTAAATATAGTGAAGAGCGTATGGCTAACTTGCTCGAGAGTAAAGTACGAATGGCCGAAAGTGTACATGATAAGGTATGCGGACATTTTTTGTGGTTATTTGCTTCGCACGAAAATCCAGGTCGGCTGTCTATGTTCAAAACCACTCGTTCGGCCGATTGGGTAGGCCCTCTAAATTACAAAGGTATAGTTACTATTTGGGAAGAACCCACCGATGCCTATTATATGTATAAATCAAATTATGTTTCTGTTTATCAAGATCCGATGGTTTATATTGCTTCGCATAACTGGAATGAGCGTTGGACCAAGCCAGGCATAAAAAACGACATCAGCGTTTATTCCAATTGCGACGAAGTGGAGCTTTTTAACGATATGTTATCTTATTCTCTGGGACGTAAGAAAAGAACCGGCGGCAAGGGTACTGCTTTCTATTGGAATGAGGCGGATATACGTTACAATGTACTCAGGGCTGTCGGCTATCAAAACAACAGGCCGGTGGCCGAAGACTATATCGTGTTGGATTACCTGCCCCAGGCACCTGGTTTTGAAAAATTATACAGTTACGACCCCCAAAAACCTCTGCTACTAGCCGAACAAAACTGGTTTTACCTCTACAGAATAAACTGCGGCGGCGATAACTATACCGATGTGCACGGCCAGAAATGGTCGGCCGATATCAATTTGGGCGATCACAAACTGAATTGGGGCTCAATATCGTGGGCGGATGGTTTTAGCTGTATGCACCCTTATGCCATGAGTCAGCGAAGAACCAAGGATCCTGTAAAAGGTACAATGGACTGGCCTTTGTTTGGTAATTTTCGTTTTGGCAGACACAAACTGCAATATGTATTTCCGGTTACTGACGGCCATTACCGGGTGGAACTCTATTTTGTAGAACCCTGGCACGGAGCTGGATCTGCTCAGGCCGATTGCGAAGGCTTACGTATTTTTGATGTGGCTGTTAACGATAGTATAATAGCTGATGATCTGGATGTCTGGGCAGAAGTCGGACACGATGCGGCTTATAAAGTGGTCAGCGAGGTGGAGGTTAAGGGAGGATTGCTCAGGATTTCATTCCCCGAAGTCAAGGCAGGACAAGCCGTTATTTCGGCCATTGCCATCGCCTCCAAAAACAAGGACCTGAAACCTGCACCTTCAACGCCTGCTTTGATAGGAAATATACAAGGTGACAAGAATGTTCGTCTCACGCACAGAACCTGGCTGGATTTGGGCGGGAGCTTTACAGAATTGCCTTTTGATACTTATCTGGGCGAATGGATAGATTATGTTGCAGAAAACGGAAACTTTACCCTCTCCTTTGAACTAAACGACACAGCCGATGTGTATGCAGGTATTACGGATTTATTTTCCGGACAATTTCTGGCTAAGGGATTTACCAAGGTTCCAAATGAAATTTTCAAAAAAGCAGACGGTACTATTTTGTATGTATACAAAAAGACCGCTCTGCCCTCCGAGCAAATACGCATAAATAAATCATCGGAGGATGCCGATTTTGTTATTGTGGCCTGTCCGGTCCTTAATACTCATCTACACGATGCCAACTACCGTCCCCTGTTGCGTTACGAAGTAGAATCTGCCACGGTTGAAGGTACTTTTGAAGAAATTCAGCTGGGTAAAATGGAGGGTTTCCGTTTCTTTGGAAAAAAATCAGTTTTGATTAACTGGATCGTAGCATTCAGAGACTTGCTTGAATACGAATATCAAAGCAGGATAGTGCGCATCTGTTATCAAAATCTCTCGGACAGCGAGAAACAAGCTGTGCTTAGTGTAGCCGATCCAAAAGGGAAAGTGCTCTTTGAACAGAAAATCACCTTATCTGTAACCACCGATAAATGGGCCTTATCCAAAACCACTCTGCCTTTGGCTTTGAATGGTACCTATATCGTAAGCCTGAAATCGGATAATATGACGGAGGTTGTCGTAGATGCCCTGGAAGTGCTTTAGGGCTCAGTTTTGAGTAAACCCATTTTCCCGTCTTCGGTTAGCAGGGCGGCGTCGAAACTCATTTTTTTGCATGTGGCGTTGTTATAAAAACGCACCTGGGCTTTGCCCGTGTTGTCGGTTTTGAGCGCCGGATTCCAGTACAAAGTACGTCTGTGGTCCTGTGGGTCACTCATCAGGATGCGATCGTATTTGGGATGGAAAAATTCATTTACCCGGCTGTAGCCCTGCAAAGTGGTTTTACGGATACCCAGAGGGTCAATATTGCGATGGCGGTCTTTGAAGCGGTAGAGATGCACGTAAACCCGGCTTTTCATTGTGGCTACTGCTTCGGCGCTTTCGTAGAAAATGTTAGGAGTGGCGGATTCCACTATGGCAATATTTTCAACTTCGTCCACATAAGGCATTTCCTCAGAATTCATACCTATTGCATATAAATCTTCCAGAATAAAAACAACATCCTTGCCTTTGTATAGCAAAACATCTTCCATGGAGTCGTTGGAAGACTTGTATTTTTGGCCCATCCAGAAATAGGGATTGATCTGGGTCAGGAAGATGGGAATGCTTGAGTATTCATCTTCGGCCTGATCGCGGATTACATCCATTTCCTTTTCGACGGTGTAGATTATGCTGGCCTCGCCGGTGCCAAGCTGGTCGGATCGTCTCCTTTTTATTTCTGCCTGTGGCAATAAGACTTCTCCCGGCAGTACAGTGATTTTGGAACTGTCTATGGCTCCTGGCAGTTTGCTGTCGATGGTTTTTTTGGGAAATCGCAGTCGTTCATAAACGGGGGCTTCACGCTCGTAATACGAAAAAGACCTTGGCACAGGACTGAATAGCCTGTCCAGCACTATACGGTGGTTTTTGCGTTTTTCCCCATCCGTGATTTGCAGCGAAAGTTTCCAGGTATCCGTAAAATCAAACAGGAAATTAAAAGCTCCCGCTGAATCGGTCAGACAATTTCCGTAATAGGCTGTACTGTCGGAAGTCATCCAAATGGTTACCTGGATGTCTTTTTTGGGTTTTTTCAACAGCTGGGAAATAATTTTGCCCTGTAATACAATACCTTCTTCGATAGGGTGTTTGGCTTCGAATGATTTGACGCCGGCCATTATTTCCCAGTTGTAGCGTCTCCAGCCCTGAACCAGCATCAGTAAATCAAGAGCCCTGTTTCGTCTCTGGTCTTCTTTTTCAAAATACCAGGCCGGATTATGAATATAGCCTTTGAGATCGGAAGCAAGCAATAAATCGCTGTACATATTGCTTACGGGTGCATTCTTCAGGTTTTCGGAGGCGTCACGTACCGACAGGACCAGCGGGGTACCGGCCGGTGGCGTTTTGGCCGTACTGCTGTCCGCCAGCCTGGAATTCCGGATGGCTTCGACCTGTACTTCGAGCCTCACCGGGCGAAAAACATCCGGATTCTCGTTGAGTTGTTTCACGGAGATGCCGTACTGTAAGGGGTCGTAAAGCGGATTCCTGACAAAAACCAAACGTTCGGCCAGAATTTCTCCTCTTCGGTTGAAAAGCGTGATTTGTTGCACACCCGAACGCAACGCATGTAGGGGTATACGAAGAACTTGTTCTGATTGCGGCAACATCACTGCGCGGACGTAGATTTTACCCCGGCAGGTCAAAGCCAGGCCAACAGAGTCACTCGTTTCATCAGGCTTTGTTGCGATGCTGACAGTTAAATACGCCGGATCTTGGTTGTTTACCCTCAGAGTATAGCCCGCGGGCAGGGCTGCCGGCAACTTAAATTCATACTCCCGGCCGTCGTACAAGACTTTTGCTCTATATTGCTGGCCGGGTTCGGGTGTAAACTCCAGATATCCCATTCCCTGATGCATACTGCTGAAAAATGTAATCACTTCTTTGCGGCTGTTATACAGATTGCCCGATATCAGAGCGTCTTCACCTTGTTTGCCTATTGCTTTAAATGCAACAACCGAGGGAAGGCCTTCTATTAAATGGCCCCCTTCGGGATAAAAATCCAGGCTCAGATTCCCTTGTGGTTTAAGATCCACTCTTTTTACCGGCAGGTCGCTTTTGCTGAAAGTCATGGCCGGAGCTTTGGGCTCTCCGGTTTTTTGGTCGTAGGTGATGGCATCCATTACCGGAAACACCCTGGAAAAAACCACCCCTTCTCCAAAGTTAAGCATGCAGCGGGTATAGGCTCTTACTTCGTAATAGTCCGCATACCATTCGCCGGGTATAAAAAGGCTGCTGCTGCATTGTCCGTTTTCAATCTTTAATTTTTGTGTAATAAGCACATCCCCCCTGCTGTTGAGCAATTCCACGTAAAGGGTTTTGCTCATGGTAGAATAGTGGTGGTTTTCGGCCAGGAGCACATAGGCTTTGAACCAGATGGTTTCACCTAAAAAATAAGAATTGTTGTCGAAATGTAAATAGACTTTTTCCTGGGTGTAAGCCCGGCCGAAGTAGTTGTAAGAGTTGAAAAAATCCTTATAAGTTTTTTCGTTGCTCTGGGCTGACAAGGATAGCGAGAGGCAGAATAATGCTCCTGAAAACAAGATACGCCCTGCCATTGAGAAATGCCTTCTCATATTAGTTGAGCAACTCGAAGGACTTGCTGCCGATAAGAAAACCGTCGGCAAAAAAGTCAGCCCGGTAAGTGCCCGGATACAAAAATTCCTCGACTTTCCAGTACAGGCTGACCGGAGTTTCTTCTCCGGCATATTCTATGGGACGAAAAATGGAGTAATTGAGCTCAGCACCTTCGAACTCAAATAAATTTCCCTCGTTTTTTATCAAAGGCGTATTGTCGGGTTGGAGTATGCGCAGGTAAATATTTTTTTCACCTACTTTGGCTGATATATTTTTAGGCAGGAAGAAATTGAATTCAATAGTGGCTATTTTGCTTAAGCGGCTTATTTCACGTCCTCTTTCGTTTAATGTTCTGATCTCTATTTGGCGTGCCTCGAGTATGGAAGCCAACACTACTTTCTCGGTCAGTTCTGTATTTGCTTTGGCCAGCTGAGAAGCTTCTTCTTTGATTTCGTGGTATTGTTTGGATACTGCTTCGTTCTCTTTACGCAAACGCATAGTCAGGGTATTGAGCGAGTCAATCTGAATAACGTAGGATCGCATAACGCCGCGGGCAGTTTCCAATTCTTTGCGAAGTTCGTTGATGCGATTTGCGTTGTTGATTTTGAGAGTCCTGATTTCTTCGAGCAGACGCAGGTTTTTGGTCCGTTCAATATCGAGCAGTTCGGCCAGCGAATCGTTGGCAATACGAATGCCGTAACTTTCGTACTGCAGGGCCAGCTGGGAATATCCGTCTTCGAGTTCTTCTTTTTCCAGTTCAAACTGTGCGGTAATTTCGTTGATTAACTGACTTTTGTTGTGTCTGTCAATAAATAAAAAGAGACCCGCGGCAAAAAGAAGAACGATGCAGGCAAGTAAAATATATAAGGTCTTGTGTTGCATGAAAAGCCAATCTTATCAAGATAACGGGGCAAAGATAGCAAAATTGCCCCGTTATCTCTCCTGCAATTTTAAAAAAATGATAAATAATGCTTTAAGGGTTAATGCTCCAAATGATAGCTTGTATTTGGGATATAATTACTACTTTCGTCCCGGGTAAGTTTGTTTTGCATAGAGGAAGCCCCGAATACCTTATATATTATATAGTATGGAATATTTAAAAGAGTTGAACAATGTATTGCCCCTGTTGGGCCATCGTAACTGGATTTTGGTGGTGGACAAAGCTTATCCTTTGCAATCGTCTAAGGGTATCAGTTATCTTAATTCAGGTGAAGATCTGAATAAAGTACTCAAAGAGGTGCTTAATTTGCTGGAAAAGGCCCCCCATATACGCCCCATAATTTATCTTGACAAAGAATTGGAATGTATGGATGATGAATTATGTAATGGGGTAAGTGATTTTAAAATTACAATGCAGCGAATTTGCTCCAACTATACTTTTAAACAGATTCCGCACGAGGATATATTTCGCCGCCTGGATGAAGCAGCCCGATTGTTTAATGTGGTGGTAATAAAGACAGAATCACTGATTCCTTATACTTCTGTATTTATTGAATTGGATTGCGGGTATTGGTCAGAAGAAAAAGAAAAAAACCTGCGAAATAAAATCGTACTTTAATTTTTAATCAGCATGAACAGCAGCTCTGGAATCATTGATGCATTACTTGCCGGTATAGCCGATGCTCAGGCCTCTTATTCGAACATTCGGACTATTTACGCCGATTCTGAGGCGAATTTTTTAAAAAACAATGCCTTGTTTTTTATCAAACCCGAAATTACCGCAGCAGATCCGGCTATACGGCTCAAAGAAGTGCTGACGCTGATTCTGGATAAACTGGCTGCTTTTGAATTGCGTATACACAGCATTCGTATTTTGCCGGCGGCCTATTTGAAGAAACACGATCTTATACGTAGTCACTACGGAGTAATCAGCCGGGTGGCCTCGGAGGGGGAAAAAACGCTGGGCGGTGAAGCCAGGGGCCGCTTCAGGGAACTCTTCGGGCTGGAACCCCAGGAAGCTCGTATTCTGGGAGGCCTCGAAGTGTTGGAAGCCTATCCCTTTTTTAATTCACATTCGCTGGATTGCCTGTGGCAAAATGGTCAAAACCATAAACTGGCCGGTGGTACCTATGCCGAAAAATGGCGTATTGATTTGGATACGGTATATGTGCTGAATGCCTTTCATCCCAGGCAATTGGAACATTTTACCCTGCCCGGCAGAAGCATCGTGGCGATGAATATTTCGGGCGACATGGACTGGGCAGATATGAGGAATCGTTTTGCCGGTGCAACCAATCCCCATAAGGCTATGCCCGGAAGCCTCAGAAACGACTTGTGCGTTCAGGCCCGTGAACTGGGACTGGCTGAAATCTCCCAAAGTTACAACGGTATACACTTGTCGGCAGGGCCCGTAGAGGCTTTGCTGGAATTGCAACGTTTTGAATCGGATCTTGACCGGAATAAGGTATTCCTGCCTTTTGACACCTTTCCATTTGGCTGTCAGCTACTTACAGTATTTGAACACATTCCGGTGAAAATACTGAATAACGAAAGAATCAGCTTTCAGGGCAAGCAAATCTCCGTTTTCGACCTGACTGAAGAAATGAATGCAACAGAAGCTTTGAGCTTCTTTAAAAGACTTGCTGAGACAGGAATATTTATGTAAAAAATAAGACATTTTTTTGATTTTTCCTTGGCTTAAGCCCGATATTAATTCCTACCTTTGCAGCGTTTTTTTTAAAACCTAATTCATAATTATGAAACCAACACATATTGAGCATCTTGGCATTGCTGTCAGGAGTCTGGAAACAGCCATTCCATACTTCGAAAACATTTTGGGCCTGGAATGTTATGCTATCGAAGAAGTCGCCGAGCAGAAAGTGAAAACAGCCTTTTTCAAGGTTGGTCAAACAAAAATTGAATTGCTGGAGTCTACCGATCCCGAAGGGCCGGTGGGTAAATTTATAGAAAACCGCGGAGAAGGTGTCCATCACATTGCCTTTGCTGTCGAAAATTTGCAGGAAAAGCTCGATACTGCTGCCGAAAAAGGCGTACGTCTGATCGACAAAACTCCCCGCAAAGGAGCCGAAGGCTTGAATATTGCCTTTTTACATCCCAAATTCACTCTGGGTGTATTAACTGAATTGTGTGAAAATCCTAACAAATAAATACTACTATCAATGAGTAATCAACTGGAAAAAGTAAAAGAATTAATTGCTTTCCGCGAACAAGCTCGTTTGGGCGGTGGAGAAAAAGCGATCGAAAAACAACATGCCAAAGGAAAGTATACTGCCCGTGAGCGTATCAACATGCTTTTGGACCGAGGCAGTTTCGAAGAGTTCGATATGTTTGTTAAACATCGTTGTACCAATTTCGGACAAGATAAAAAGCATTATTTGGGAGACGGAGTAGTAACCGGCTACGGAACGATCGAAGGACGTCTTGTGTATGTTTTTGCACAGGACTTTACAGTTTTTGGAGGTTCACTTTCAGAAACCATGTCGCTTAAGATATGCAAAGTTATGGATCAGGCCATGAAAATGGGCGCTCCGGTTATTGGAATAAACGACTCAGGCGGTGCCCGTATTCAGGAGGGTATCAATGCCCTGGCCGGTTATGCCGAAATTTTTGAACGCAATATCCTGGCATCGGGTGTTATTCCGCAGATTTCCGGCATCTTTGGCCCTTGTGCCGGCGGAGCTGTATATTCTCCGGCTTTGACCGATTTTACCCTGATGACCAAAGGAACTTCCTATATGTTTTTGACTGGCCCCAAGGTGGTAAAAACGGTAACAGGTGAGGACGTCACTCAGGAAGAACTCGGAGGAGCCTCAGTACATGCTACCAAGTCGGGTGTGACTCATTTTGCTGTAGATACCGAAGAAGAAGGCATCAGCCTGATCCGCAAATTGCTGGGTTATATTCCCCAAAACAATCTGGAAGAAGCTCCTCTGATAGCATGTACCGATCCGATCGATCGTCTGGAAGATTCCCTTAACGAAATTATTCCCGACAGCCCCAACAAGCCTTACGATATGTATGAGGTGATAGGTGCCATAGTTGACAATGGAGAATTTCTGGAAATTCACAAAGACTATGCCAAAAATATCATTATCGGTTTTGCCCGTTTCAACGGACAATCTGTGGGTATAGTGGCCAATCAGCCCAAAATGCTGGCCGGCGTGCTTGACTGCAATGCCTCCAGAAAGGGAGCCCGTTTTGTTCGTTTTTGCGATGCCTTCAACATTCCTATTGTGACTCTGGTAGACGTCCCTGGATTCTTACCCGGAACAGGTCAGGAATACGGTGGTGTAATTGTACATGGAGCAAAATTGATGTATGCTTATGGAGAAGCTACAGTACCCAAGGTAACTGTAACTTTGCGTAAGTCTTACGGAGGATCACATATTGTGATGAGTTGCAAACAATTGAGAGGCGATATTAACTATGCCTGGCCTACTGCCGAAATTGCCGTTATGGGTGCTTCAGGAGCAGTAGAAGTATTGTATGCCAAAGAAGTGGCTGCAGCTGAAGATCCTGCAAAATTGGCTGCCGAAAAAGAAGCTGAGTACAGCGAAGCTTTTCAGAATCCCTATAAAGCCGCTCAGTACGGTTATATTGATGATGTTATTGAGCCCAGAAATACCCGTTTCCGCGTAATCAGAGCTCTGCAGCAGCTTCAAACCAAAAAATTGACCAATCCCGCCAAAAAGCACGGTAACATTCCTTTGTGATTATGAAGATACGAATCCCTTTTTTTGTTTTAATAACGTTTCTGAGTACAGCGCTTTACGCCCAGGTGACTAAAACCTGTTTCAATGAAGTTTTGGTAAACAACAAAACAAATTTTATTGATGAATATGGTCAAAGGTCGTCCTGGTTTGAATTGTTTAATGCCTCGTACAATGTTGTCGACATCGGCGGTTGCTATTTAAGCAATGACCGAAACAATCCCACAATGTATATGATACCCAAAGGAGATGTACTGACTAAAATTCAACAACGTCAGCATGTCTTGTTTTATGCTGACGGTAAGCCTGATAAAGGTAATTTTTATGTAAATTTTACCCTTGACACTGCCAGTGTAAACACCTTGTATCTTTTTAATGCTGACGGTAAAAGCTTAATAGACAGTGTGGTTGTTCCTGTATTGGATGCCGACGTTAGCTATGCCCGTGCTATCGACGGCGAACCCGGCTGGGTGATAATGCATCGTATCACGCCGAGCACCAACAATCTTACTCTGGACAAGAACGAGAAAGTAGAAAAGTTTGCTAAAAATGACCCCATAGGCATAGGAATGACTCTTTCGGCAATCTCTGTTGTTTTTTCGGTGTTATTGTTGCTTTCCCTTTTCTTTTATTTTTTCGCCATAGGATTTCGTAAATTAACAGCCAAACCAAAAAAATCGGATGTGATTAAGAGGCCTGCGATCAGTGAAGAGATTCCGGGCGAGGTTATTGCAGCAATCTCTGCAGCTATATACGAATTAGACAACGATGTTCATGATATTGAACATACAATTATTACCATTGAACGTACAAGAAGGACCTATTCTCCCTGGAGTTCAAAAATCTATGGTTTGCGCAAACTGCCACATTAATATTATTATAAAAATCAAATACAAATGAAAGAGTTTAAATACAACATTCACGGTTCTCAATATAAAGTTGAAATAATCAACGAACAAAAAGATTTGATTGAACTAGAAGTTAATGGAACACCCTATGCAGTTCAAATAGAGCGTGCCGAAAAAACCAAATTTATCGCCACAAAACCGGCTGCAGCTCCTGTCACTGCACAGGGAACACCAGTAGTGGCACAAGCTAAAACCAAAAGTCCCGGAGGAGCAATCAAATCTCCGCTGCCCGGTGTAATTTTGAGTATTAGTGTCAAAGTGGGCGATCCGGTCAAAATCGGTTCTAAATTGATGGTGTTGGAAGCAATGAAAATGGAAAACACCATTTCAAGTGACCGGGACGGAAAAGTGTTGGAAATAAAAGTAGATAAAGGTGCTTCTGTGCTCGAAGGTGCTGATTTGGTAATTATAGGTTGATATGGGTGATTTCATGCAATTTTTAGGTGAGAATATTAAAGAATTTCTCACATATACCGGTTTCGCCAATGCGACTTCGGGACATTTGATTATGATTGTGGTAGGTCTGGTATTTATATATCTGGCCGTGCGTCACGAATTTGAACCTATGTTGTTGATACCTATAGGTTTTGGGATGCTAATTGGCAATATTCCTTTCAAAGAAGTAGGTCTTGAGCTGGGTATTTATGAGGAAGGCTCTGTGCTGAATATTTTACATCAAGGCGTACTTAAAGGATGGTATCCTCCGTTGGTCTTCCTTGGTATCGGAGCTATGACAGACTTTTCTTCGCTTATTTCCAATCCCAAACTTATGCTGGTAGGGGCGGCTGCACAAATCGGCATATTTGCTTCTTACGCTTTGGCTTTGCAATTGGGCTTTGATCCCAAACAGGCTGCTGCCATTGGTATTATTGGAGGCGCCGATGGTCCTACGGCCATATTTCTTTCCTCAAAACTGGCTCCTAACTTTTTGGGAGCGATAGCCGTTTCGGCCTATTCTTATATGGCATTGGTTCCTGTTATTCAGAAACCTGTTATGCGATTACTGACCACCAAAAAGGAAAGAGTTATCCGAATGAAACCTCCCAGGGTGGTTTCTTCTACCGAAAAAATTATTTTCCCGATAGCCGGTTTGTTGATGACTGCATTCATGGTTCCTTCGGGTTTGCCATTACTGGGTATGCTCTTTTTAGGAAATTTACTCAAAGAAAGTGGTGTCACGAGACGTTTAGCCGAGACTGCAAGAGGCCCGCTGATTGACACGATCACCATATTGTTGGGTTTGACGGTAGGAGCTTCTACTCAGGCTTCTCAATTCCTGACTATAGATTCAATAAAAATATTCGCTCTTGGAGCATTCTCTTTTATTATTGCAACTGCCGGCGGCGTCCTTTTTGTGAAGTTTTTCAATTTATTTCTTCCTAAAGACAGTAAAATCAACCCCTTAATAGGAAATGCCGGTGTGTCTGCCGTTCCTGCGGCAGCAAGAATATCTCAAGTTATGGGATTGAAATACGATCCCAAGAATTATTTACTTATGCACGCCATGGGCCCCAACGTGGCCGGTGTTATCGGTTCGGCTGTAGCAGCCGGTGTTTTACTCGGATTTTTAGGCTAATAAGGATTTATTCCTTAAAGGGATATTTTTTTAGCATGCATTCTTGTGAGAGTGTCTCAATAAAATGGGACACTCTCTTATTTTTTATACCATGTTCTATTTGTTGGTTGTTAACTCGGATTGTGCTGGTTATTAATATAAATTGTTCATAATTATTATTTATTTAAAACGATTTAGACTTATATTTGTGAGATTTTCTTTCAAAAATGACCTATT
>CAZNQD010000023.1:5729-29259 GCA_964575345.1 uncultured Bacteroidales bacterium | reverse complement strand
GTGGATGTAAGGATAGAAGCTTCATGGAAGTCGCAACTGGGCAAAGAATTCGAAGAAGATTATTTTGCCCGCCTTGCTGCCTTTGTCCGCCAGGAATACAGACAACACACCATCTATCCCCCTGCCCCTTTGATTTTTAACGCCTTTGATCTCTGCCCTTTTGAGCAGGTCAGGGTGGTAATTTTGGGACAGGATCCTTACCACGAACCCGGACAAGCCCACGGGCTTTGCTTCTCGGTACAGGAGGGAGTGGCTTTGCCCCCTTCGCTCGAAAACATCTTTCGCGAAATTCGTCAGGATCTGGGCCTGGAGCCTCTGCCCTCGGGCAACCTGGAACGCTGGGCCCGTCAGGGAGTCTTGCTGCTCAACGCCACCCTCACTGTTCGTGCCCATCAGGCCGGCTCACATCAAAACAAAGGCTGGGAACGTTTTACCGATGCGGTGGTGCATCGCCTGGCCGAAGAAAGGCAAGGCTTGGTGTTTTTGCTTTGGGGAGCTTATGCCCGGCGCAAAGGCGAATTCATCGACAGCAGCCGCCACCTGCTGCTCAAATCGGCGCACCCCTCACCCCTGTCGGCCTACAGGGGTTTCTTCGGAAATCATCATTTCAGCAAGGCCAATCAATATTTACAAAGACAGGGACTGGAGCCTGTAGACTGGCGCTAAAGGGCTGAAACCGCCAGGCTTTTGCGGGCACTCCTTCCAAAAATAGAATCACCCGGCATTCGAGGGGCCCTCCTTTCAAAAATGGAATCGCCCGGCGTTCGAAGGGTCTTCCTTTCAAAGGGAAAAGCCCGGTTAGTGTCGGACAATAAAACAGCCGGAAACAGCTGCGGATTTTTAGCGAATCCCCCAGACCACATTGTCGCGGGGATTTTGTTGCTGCTCGTACTTGAGGTCCTGCAGCATGCCCGACTTGACCCGGATGGAGAAATTATAGGATTTGAAACGGCCTACGGGAATAAAGCTGGCCGACATTTGCCAGCAATGCAGGTCGCGTGTAACGGTACAGTTTACCGTGGACAATTGCTTGGTATTGAAGTTGTAACTGCTGGCCAGAGTGAATTTCCATTTGTCGGTGATTGCGAGATTGCCACTGAAACTCAGGTTGTGCATCAGCTTCATGTCGTACTCCAGGCGTTCTTTGTTAAAGCCTGCACGGGCGTAACGCAAGGTATAACTCAGGCTGACGTTCCAGGGCATTTTGAAGGGCTGATACAGGGCGGCTTCAGGATCGGGTATAGCCTCA
Organism: uncultured Bacteroidales bacterium; assembly: GCA_964575345.1. Taxonomy (GTDB): domain Bacteria; phylum Bacteroidota; class Bacteroidia; order Bacteroidales; family UBA1402; genus UBA1402. The sequence continues at coordinate 28,010 of CAZNQD010000023.1, read as the reverse complement.
GGTTCCTCTAAAGCTCCGGCCTCATCGCCCGGGCCCGAAAGATCATCGCCCGGGCCACTCAAGTCGCCTCCGGAACCGGATAAACCACCTCCCCCTTTGCCTTTTTTGTCTTTTTCTTTCTTTTTGAAAGTATCGTTGTTGATGGAATACGAAAAGGAAGTTCCGGTGCCGATGAGCCGGCCGGGAATGCCGTATTTTTCGAACTGGGTGACGTTGACCCGCACCGGATTGCCGGCGCTGTTCAGAATATAAGTATAGGGATCGAAAGAACCACTCAGGTTCAGCGTGTACAAATCGCCGAACTTGATACGGATATTGGCCGAAATATTACTCCAGTTCAAGCTGTCGGCCGCCATGTTGTAGGAAGTGCCAAAAGAGAAATTATCAATCAGGCTCACCTTCTTGAACAGATTGACTGTGTCTTTGTCGTTCCTGACTTTCATTTCGAGGTTGTTGGCTACGTTAAAACTGACCGTCCCCGATTTGCCCCTGCCGGGTGTACCATACAAAGAATTTTGGTAACGCGAATAGGTATGAGTCATTTCGTTGCCGTTGATATCGAGATAGTTCAGTGTTTCGTAATAGCCGTATTGAGCCTCTCCAAAATCGGGCCTGTAACTAAGTGAAACACTGGGGGTAAACACGTGCCGGATCATATTAACTTTAGTACCGAACAAGCGGGGCAAAGGTTGAAAAAAGCCATACAATTTGGTAGAGGCACTGACGCTGGCCGAATAATCCCAAACCCGGTTAAAGCCCCAGAGGGTGTCGGTAACCAGTTGATCCAGGCCCGGATCGTAGTATTTGTCGATGGAGCTGGTGTACCAGCGTTCGGTATAAGAAAACGAAGGGGTAATATTGATGTAATTCAACACATTGAAGGTGGCTGAAATGGGGATGCTGTGGCGCATGCCGTTGCGCCAGTCGCGCACCAGCGATTTTTTGAAGAAATCGTATTCTTTCACTTCGCTGATGCTGTTAGCCAGCGATCCGGTATAGCTCATACTGATTTTTTCGTAAAAACGTTCCCTGCCTACAGGATTCTTGCGTTTGAAGGGATAAAACCGCGAAACACTGGCCGTGAGGTTGGGCAGCGAAACGGTCAGCACCGAGTCTTTACTGCGCTGGGAGACGCTCATGCTGGCACTCAGAGTGAGCGGGAAATTGGGAAAGCGCTGCGTCAGGTTGACGCTGGAGCTTTTGGTGTTGGTCGAAAAAACTTCGGGATTGTAATACGAAGCAATGTCGTTGCGGCTGTAGCCACTGGTGGCAAAATTGACGCTGGCCGAAAAACTGCGAAAGGGATTGGCTTTGGGATCTTGCGAATGGCTCCAGGTTAGGCTCAGGTTTTGGGACTGGGCATAGTCGGGCAGGTTTTTTTCGCTGGTGACACTTACCAAATAAGAGGCATTGAGGGCTCCCGAGAACTTATATCGTTTGCGGTAATTGGTTCTGAGCCGGGCTCCCCAGGATCCTTTGGAATAGAGCTCACCTGTGAGGGCCAAATCGAGGTAATCGCTGATGGCAAAATAGTAACCCCCGTCTTTGAGGTAAAAGCCCCGGGATAGCTCATCACCGTAGGTAGGTGTTATAATACCCGAGGAGTAGGATTCGGTAAAGGGAAAATAACCAAAAGGAACAAACAGGGGCAAATGCACGTCTTCGACCACCAGATGAGCAGGGCCGGCCACGATATTTTTTTTAGGACGCACCTTGGCTTTGCTCAATTGCAGGTAAAAATGGGGGTGATCGTGGTTTTCGCAGGTGGTGTATTTGCCGTCGACCATGTAGAGGGCATCGTCTTCCATCTTTTTAGTCAGACCGCTTACAACATACCCTTCTCCCTGCTGGGTAACCACCTGGCTTATGATACCCCGCCGGGTGTTGAAATTGTATTTGAGGTTTTTGGAGACGTATTCGCCGCTGGCATCCTTAAAAACCGGATCTCCCGTTACTGTTCCGGTTGAATCTTCTACTCCGCTGGCGTAGATAAGGCTGCTGTCCATACCCATTTGAATATAGTCGGCTTCGAGATTAAGGTCGTCGTAAATAACCTGCCCCTGTTTGTACAGACGTCCCATTCCCCCACCTTCGAAAATCAGGGAGTCTTCGGCCTGGTATTCTACTACGGCATTGATGCCTTCTAAGCCCCGGTCTGCTTTTTCCTCCTTGTTTGCCAGGCTGTCGGGGGCGACTTGAAGGCTGTCCGCTGCGACCAGGCTTTCGGACAAGGTCCTTATGCTGTCGCCCTGATCTGAGAGGCCTTCTGCGCTTGCGTTCGCCGTAGATTCGCTGAGGAAATTGCTCAGGCTGTCGGGAAGCAAGCTTCTTTCTGTGGGAAGAGTGCTTTTAAGGGAATCCTTTTGGACGGTTTTCCTGAATACGGACTGAGCCTGGAGAGCAGAAGTCGAATATAATAAGAGTATCAGCAGTAAAAACCTGGACAAGGAGCCAAAAAAGCCTCTGCAGAATCTGCTTTTGGGCCGGGCCGCGTTAAAGTGCCGAACGGGATTCTTGAGTTGCTTCAATGTAATTGACTTATAATCAGGTTGTACATCCATCATACTACCCCAGGGATCAAAGAGACAAAAGTACGTAAAACCAGCGGATTACAGAAAGCTCTTGCACCAAAAATCGAAACGATCCAGTGTTTCGACGCCGAATCGCTCCAGTTTATGTCGTGCTTCCTCGGTGCTGCGCTCTTTTAACAGCTTGGTTTTAGAAAAAAACTTATCGGCAAAGCAAATCAGTTGCTCCTCGATACTGACAGGCAACATATCGCGATGAGGCAGGGGCAATTGTTTGTCTATGATTTCCTGAAGACTGATACCGGCACCGGTGTGTCGTTCGCAAACCAGCGCATGCTGCCCGTAACCCTCGTCTCTGAGGAGATCAGCTCCCAGGTAACCGTGACAAATATAAGGTAGAGGACCAAAACAAGCTATATCGGGCGCAAAAGTCTTGTACACACCAATATCGTGCAGTAGGGCTGCTTCTTCGATAAACTTTCTGTCAGCTTGTATTTCGGGATGTAAGTCCATTATTTCCAAGACTTTGTTGACAATAGACCTGCCATGGGAATAAACGATATCAAAAAGCCCGGGGTAAGGATCAAGATATCGATGTAACAATTGCAGTGCTTCCATTTTCTACGGGGATTGGCAACCCCGGCTTCCGGCCCCGGGTGCTTGCAGGGCAAAGAAAAAGAATTATTTTTGTACACACAACTATCCAGGCCCGCCCATGACCAAATTCACGCTATTTATAGTTTGCTTCGTTGCTTGTCTTTGTTCTTGTTTCAGCTCCTGCTCCCCCGGCCGGGGAAGATCTCCTGCCTCTTCACCGAAAACCGGCACAGAACAAATTTCCATCAAAACCGGCGCAGATCAGACTGAACTCTATTTCCCATTGTTGCAAGGCAAACGTTTTGCCCTCGTACTGAACCAAAGCTCCCGGATCGACAAGCTCAGCATAGCCGACAGCCTGTGCCGGGCTGGCTTGAGTCCGGCTTTTTTGTTTGCTCCCGAACACGGTTTCAGAGGCGAAGCCCAAGCCGGCGATACTATTAGCGACGGAATGGACAGTCTGACCAATCTAAAAGTCTATTCCCTCTATGGCCAACAGAAAAAACCGGGCGCTGAACAAATGCAAAAACTCGATCTGCTTGTTTTTGATATTCAGGATGTGGGAACTCGTTTTTATACCTACCTGAGCACCTTGCACTACCTGATGGAAGCCTGCGCAGAATCCGATGTTGAACTTGTCGTGCTGGACCGGCCCAATCCCAACGACACCATTGACGGACCTCTGCTGCACAAAGAATATACCTCCTTTGTGGGTATGCATTCCATTCCTCTTTTACACGGTTGTACGCTGGGTGAACTGGCAATGATGATAAACGGAGAAGGCTGGCTGCCAAACGGCCTGCGCTGCAAACTTCGGGTTATTCCTGTATCAGGCTGGCGGCACGGACAACTATATACCCTTCCTGTCAGACCGTCGCCCAATCTCCGGGACCAACAGGCAGTTTGTCTTTATCCTTCGCTCTGTTTGTTCGAAGGAAGCCTGATGAGTGTGGGCAGAGGCACCGATATCCCTTTTAAAGTGGTGGGTTATCCCGATCCCCGCTTTGGAGAGTTTATTTTTACTCCGTCCGGAAAAGGGAGTATATATCAGCATCAAAGCTGTTACGGGCTTGATCTGACTGAGGTAGGATGCGCCCGGGGCCTGAATCTGGAGTATATATTAAGTATGTATCGTCGTTCAGGTATGGGAGCGGCCTTTTTTGCCCATGCCCGCTTTTTTGACTTATTGGCCGGCAACTCATCGTTAAGAGAGCAGATCCTGGCAGGATGGGATCAGGCAGAAATCCGGGCCGGTTGGCAAAAGGAACTTGACGCTTATCGCCAAATGCGGAAAAACTATCTTTTGTATCCTGATTATTAAGAACAGATTCATATTTGCTGCATCGGGGTTTATTTTCTATTTTTGCGCTTGTAATTAATTACGCTAAGCATTGAATCTATGTACTTTCGTCTCCTGTTTTTGGTCCTATTCCTTGCCACTTCATTACATCAGAGCTTATCGGGAGCAGAAAAACCTTTTACGATAGTCATCGACCCGGGTCACGGAGGCAGAGATCCGGGCTCCGTCGGAGCCACCGCCTTTGAAAAAAACATTGTGCTTTCGGTAAGCATGAAACTGGGAAAGCTTATAGAAACCAACAACAAAGACATCAAACTGATTTACACCCGTAACACCGATGTTTTCGTAAAACTCGAAGAAAGGTCCAGAATAGCCAACAAAGCCAAAGCCGATCTCTTTATTTCGATTCATACCGACGGGGTGACCAATAAAAAAGTCTCGGGAGCCTCTGTGTTTACTCTGGGCCAGGATAAGCTCAGTGAAAACATCGAAGTGGCAAAACGCGAAAACAGTGTTATACTCCTTGAAGAGAATTACGAACAACGTTACGAGGGTTTCAATCCTACTTCGGCAGAATCGTATATTATGTTCGAGCTTATGCAGGATGCCCACATGGATCAGAGTATTGCTTTTGCCTCGCTTGTACAGAACGGTTTTGTGCATAAAAAACGCACTGACCGGGGCGTGCGCCAGGCTCCCTATTGGGTGCTCTGGGACACCGGCATGCCATCGGTACTGGTGGAACTGGGTTTTATTACCAATCCCGACGAAGAACGATATCTGAAAAGCGATAAAGGCCAGAACGAATTGGCTCATTGTATCTACGATGCAGTAGTTAAGTTCAAAAATGACTACCAGCGGAAATCTATGGCCAGAACCTCGGAGGAACATTCAGGTACTGCAACGGCAATTGCCCGGAGTAAGCAGGGAGAACAAGGGGTTCAGGGTGTTCCGGTATACAAAATACAGCTCTTTGCCACAAGCACACTCCTGGACAAAAACAACAAAGAATTCCGGGGTTTGAAGAACATCGATTATTATCAGGAAAAGAATTTATATAAATATACCTACGGCGTTTTCTCTACAGAAAAGGAAGCGGCTGCTGAACGCAAAAAGATTGCCTCGCTGTTCCCCGATTCTTTCGTAGTAGTTTTTAAGGATAACAACCGTATCAGCCTGGAAGAAGCCAGATCAAAACCATAATGCATTTGCAGGAAAGTAAGCGGTCTTTTGCCACAAAGCTACCGGCTGAAAACCTGCGATAAAAGCTATAACGTTATTATGAAGAAATTTAAACTGAACAAAGAAAGCCGGATCGGGTTGACGGTCATTATTGCCATCGCCCTGTTTATCTGGGGGCTGAATTACCTCAAAGGTCTTAATCTGCTCAAACAGGCTCAGCAGTATTATGTTGTGTACAATCAAATTGACGGCTTGGTTACCTCAGCACCGGTGATGCTGGACGGTTTCCAGGTAGGACTGGTTAAAAGCATTGACTATCAGTACGACTCTCCCGGTCATATTTTGGTGGAACTGAGCCTCGAAAAAGAGCTCAACTTACCCGCGGGCACCAGGGCGGTTTTAGAACCTGCCCTGATGGGCAATCCAGGAATCAGCCTGACCCTGGGCCCGGGTCCTGAGTTGCTGGCCGACGGTGATACCCTGCAGGCCGATCGCAAAGCCGGCCTGCTGGATATGCTGGAAGAAGAGCTTATGCCGGGCATACAGGATTTGATTCAACAAACCGGCAGGGTAATTGCCCAACTCGAAGCTCAGCTGGACGAAGGAGGCGACCTGAACAACAGCCTGGCTTCGGTACGCAAGGCGGGTGAAAAGCTGGCCTCTGCTTCGGCCAGTCTTGATTTGCTGCTGGCCAACGAGATTCCCTCGGCCATCAGAAACATCGATTCCCTGAGCAGTAATTTCAATGCCCTGGGTCAGGAGATCAGGGCTGTTGATTTTGCCGGCATCAGCCATCGCGTCGACAGCACCGTACTGATATTACAGGACATAAGCCTGCGCCTGACAAGGCCGGACAACAGCCTGGGCTTGTTGCTGAACGATACTGAATTGTACTTTAACCTGAACCAAACGGCCTCGAGTGCCAACGAACTCCTGCTGGATTTGAGGGCGCAACCTAAACGTTACGTTCATTTTTCGCTCTTTGGTTCCAAAAAATAACAGAAGGCCGAAAAAAGCGGACATAGAGATAAAATAGAAATAGAGGTAAATTAGATAATTGCTCGCATAATTATACAGAGATGTCGGGCTGTTTTTAGAATTAAATGGCAGGTTTTAAAACTTAATGTAAATATAACATAAGTCTGTTATTTCCTTTGCCCTAAAGCAATTGGAGAATTTACTGCCAATTTAACAATCCAAGCTGTCAAAATTACAAAGCTCTATTTATAAGATTGTTGCGATTTGAGTTAATACACAAAAATCTGATTATCTGACTTTTAAACCTAACCAGTTAAAACTAAAACAGATACACATTTGCAAAACTTTTAAACAAAATCTTCGTTTGTTTTATTCGTTTTTTCTTCAAAAATTTGCAGTACGTTTCAAGCTAAACTCAGAGGAACAATTATGGATTTTATTTTAAACCATGAAGAGTTGTGGAGCAAATGCCTCGACATAGTCAGGGATATTGTTCCTGAATCCAACTTTTCTACCTGGCTGCTCCCTATTGTTCCTCTAAAGTATCAAAACGAGGATTTACTCATACAGGTTCCCACGCATTTCTTTTTTGAGCACATCGAAAGCAATTTTTCGGATGTAATCGGTAAAAGCCTGCAACGTATTACAGGCAAACCCACCCGGCTGCTGTACAAAATTAAATTGTCGGACAACTTCATCGATATCACGCCCGATCAACACCCCAATAAAGAAAAGGCTATCCAGAATCTGCCGCCTAACAGCAAAGCTGCCCTGGTAAGCCCTTTCGAGCAATTGTTACCTAACAGGCTTGATCCTCAGCTAAACACGAGTTTTCATTTCGGAAACTTCATTGCCGGCAACAGTAATAAACTTTCGCGTACGGCTGGCGTTTCGATTGCCGAAAACCCGGGCAAAACCATTTTCAATCCACTGTTTGTTTATGGTAAGTCCGGTGTGGGTAAAACTCATCTTTTGCACGCTATAGGCAATCATGCGCTCTATAAAAATCCCGAGCTGAGAGTGCTTTATGTCTCCTCGCATTTGTTTCAGGTGCAGTATTCACAGGCTTATCTCAACAACAGCATCAACGACTTTATCCATTTTTACCAGAGCATCGACTTGCTTTTGATAGACGATATTCATGAGTTGTCGGGAAAACAGGGGACACAAAATGTGTTTTTCCATATTTTCAACCACCTGCACCAAAACAGCAAGCAACTGGTGCTTACCTGCGACAGGGCTCCCAAAGATTTGCAGGGAGTGGAAGATCGTCTGCTGACCAGGTTTAAATGGGGACTTACGGCCGAAATAACCCAGCCCGATTACCAATTAAGGCTGGACATTCTCAAAAGTAAAATCCAACGGGACGGTTTGGAATTCCCGGAAGAAGTGATAGAGTATATTGCTCATCACGCCAAAGACAATATCCGTGACCTGGAAGGCATTGTAGTGTCACTGATGGCCCATTCCATCATTATTGGCAAAAACGTCGACCTGGAACTCTGCAAACAGGTGGTGGACAACTCCATTCAGGTAAAAGAACGCCCCATTTCGGTGGAACTTATCGAAAACGAGGTATGCAAATACTACAATTTGGAACCCCAACTGATACAAACCCGCTCCAAAAAGCAGGAAGTGGCCCACGCCCGGCAAATTGCCATGTACCTTTCCAAAAAATACACCGACAGTTCCTATGCCCGCATAGGCGAACTGCTGGGCAAGCGCAACCACGCCACCGTGATTCATGCCTGCAAAACGGTGAACGACTGGATAGAGACCGATAAAAGTTTGCGCAGCGATATTCAAAAAATCGAAAAGATCTTGTTCCAGTAAATACGATCGAAGGATTTCTCGATTTAAGGCAAACTTCGGGGATCAACATTATACAGGGCTACACGATTGGAATGAACAACAGTGCCGCCGGATAAAACTTTCAGTCGGGCTTCGCTATACAATAAAAAAGCAGGGCTTCAACAGAAGCCCTGCTTTTTTATTGCCCGGGCCAATGTGTCGGAGAAATGCTCGTTGTCTTTTTTCGTGTAACGGATTTCGGCAAATACCTGAGCCAGGTTTTCTTTATGATTGATTTCGACAAAATGCCGGTTTTCGGGCAATTGTTCTTTGGCCAGGTGCAGACGATCGATGTCGGCAGGGGTATAATCGCGATAGGTTTCGGAATGGATGACGGCTTCCTGCGGGAGACGTTCACATTGTTTGGGAGATTCAAGAGGATAGCCCACACTGACGGTGGTCACAGGAAAAACCAAAGGTGGCAATTCCAGGAGCCCGATTATTTCTTCGGCCAGATAGGTGGTTGTACCCAGGTAGCAAATGCCCAGGCCTTTTTCCTCGGCAGCAACGCAAAAAGTCTGGGCTGCAATGACAGCATCGATGGAAGCGTAGGCCAGGGCCTGGATATTGTTAAAGCCTGCCTGAGCATTACGCTGGGCACACCATTTGCCAAAACGGTTGAAATCGGCACAAAAAGTTAAAACTACCGGTGCATTGGCCACCTGGGGCTGATTGAAATGGCAGGCCGCCAGAGCTTTTTTGCGTTCGGGATCGCGGCTCACTACAATACTGTAGGCTTGCATGTTGCCGGTATTGGAGGAACGGCAGGCAATTTCCAGCAATTCATCCAGCAGCTCAGGGCTTATATCTTGTTGGGAATAGGCACGTACAGTGGCTCTTTTTTTCATCGAATCCATAGGGACGTAATTTTAGCTGTGGTTTTTTCTCTTTACAAAGATAAGTTTTTAAAAAAATCTTCCCAATTATTTTTTTTATCAACTTGGTTAATACTATTTTTATTGAGAATTTTTCTTTTTACCATTTTCTCATTTTATTCTAATTTACTATACTGCACATTATCTTATACTTATGTAGTACTGATTTATTATTTGAAAGAATTAATAATATCTTCATGTTGAATTTTTTTTTCACTTGATTATTTGAATTAATATTGCAAGTCGAATAGTACAGACTCAAAACTTATACAGAGGAATTCAAATTTTATCAACTTATACAACTATATTTTTTATCATGGAAGAAAAAACCTGCACACGAGAAGAAGCCTTTGAGGCTTCGCTGGAGTATTTCCAGGGCGACGAACTGGCTGCCAGAGTCTGGGTAAACAAATACGCCATAAAAGATTCCTTTGGCAATTTGTACGAAAAATCCCCCGAAGATATGCATTGGCGCCTGGCTAACGAAATTGCCCGGATCGAAAACAACTACCCCAATCCTATTTCGGCAAAGGAGCTTTTCGAACTCTTCGATCGTTTCCGTTATATTATTCCTCAAGGCAGCCCCATGACCGGTATCGGAAACAAATTTCAGGTAGCCTCGCTGTCCAACTGTTTTGTGATTGGGATTGACGGAGAGGCCGATTCATACGGAGCTGTCATCAAAATTGACGAAGAGCAGGTTCAGCTGATGAAAAGACGCGGCGGGGTCGGCCACGATCTTTCGCACATTCGCCCCAAAGGTACGCCGGTAAAGAATTCCGCGCTGACCTCCACAGGTATCGTGCCTTTTATGGAACGTTATTCCAATTCAACCCGCGAAGTGGCTCAGGACGGCAGGCGTGGTGCTCTGATGCTGACGGTGTCCATTCAGCATCCCGATTCTGAATCTTTTATAGACGCCAAAATGGCCGAAGGCAAAGTGACCGGAGCCAATGTCTCGGTTAAACTGACGGATGAATTCATGCGGGCCGCCACAGAAAATCTTCCTTTTGTGCAACAATACCCTGTGAACGTCTCCAATCCGGTTATTACCAAAGAAATCAACGCCAAGGCCTTGTGGAAAAAAATTGTTCACAACGCCTGGAAATCGGCCGAGCCCGGGGTGCTGTTTTGGGATACCATATTGAATGAATCGGTACCCGATTGTTATACCGATTTGGGATTCCGCACGGTTTCCACCAATCCCTGCGGTGAAATTCCCCTTTGCCCCTACGACAGTTGCCGTCTGTTGGCCATCAACTTGTATTCCTATGTAAATAAACCTTTTACGCTGGAGGCTGTTTTTGATTTTGAACTTTTCAAAAAACACGTGGCACTGGCTCAACGCATCATGGACGATATCATCGATCTGGAAATGGAAAAAATCGACATGATACTCGAAAAGATTGATTCCGATCCCGAAGACTCTGAAATTAAACGTGCAGAACGTGTACTCTGGGAAAAGATCAAAGCCAAAACAGCCCAGGGCCGCAGAACCGGTGTGGGCACCACTGCCGAAGGCGATATGCTGGCAGCTCTGAATCTGCGTTACGGCACCGAAGAAGCCTCTGATTTTTCCGAAAAAATTCACCGCCTGGTGGCCATCGAGGCTTATCGTTCTTCGGTGAACCTTGCCAAAGATCGCGGAGCTTTCGGTATTTATAATTATGAACGCGAAAAAAACAATCCCTACATAAAACGCCTGTTCAACGAGGCTCCTGAGCTTAAAAAAGATATGAAAATCTATGGCAGGCGAAATATTGCCTGTCTGACCATTGCTCCTACCGGCACCACCAGCCTGATGACCCAAACCACCTCGGGCGTGGAACCGGCCTTCAGCCTCATCTATAAACGCCGCCGCAAAATCAATCCCAACGATCCCGAATCGCGGATAGACTTTACCGACGAAAACGGAGACAGCTTCGAAGAATATATCGTATTCCATCATAAGTTTGTCACCTGGATGGAAGCTCAGGGCTATCCCACGGCCAAGCGCTACGAACAGGAAGAACTGGATGAAATGATAGCCAAATCGCCCTATTACAAAGCTACTTCCAAAGACGTGGACTGGATGCAAAAGGTCAAAATGCAGGGACGTATACAAAAATGGGTGGATCATTCCATCAGTGTGACCATAAACCTGCCCGCCGATGTCAGCGAGGACTTGGTCAACCAACTCTATGTTGAAGCCTGGCGCTCGGGCTGTAAGGGCTGCACTGTTTACCGCGACGGCTCCCGTTCGGGTGTACTGCTGGATGCCTCAGAGAAAAAAGACAAAGGAAGGGTGATCTGCTTCCCGGAACTCACGCCCAAGCGCCCCCAGGAACTGGTTGCCGACGTGCTCCGTTTTCAGAACAACAAAGAGAAATGGATTGCCTTTATCGGTATGCAGAACGGACGGCCTTACGAAATATTTACCGGTATCGAAGACGACGACGATGGCATAGCTTTGCCCAAGAACGTTACCAGGGGAAGGATTATTAAAAACGTGGACGAAAACGGAGTGAAGCGCTATGACTTCCAGTTTAGTAACCGCCGGGGATATAAGACCACCGTTGAGGGCTTGTCGGATAAATTCAATCCGGAATACTGGAACTATGCCAAGCTGATTTCCGGTGTTTTGCGTTACGGCATGCCCATCGACCAGGTACTGAAACTGGTCGGCAGCCTGGAGCTCGACAGCAAATCTATAAATACCTGGAAAAACGGGGTAGAACGTGCTCTGAAAAACTATATGCCCGATGGCTCCGAAGTACAGGGAGAAGTATGTCCCAAATGCGGAAATCCCCTGATATATCAGGAAAAATGCGCCCATTGCGTCAATTGCGATTATTCGCGTTGCGGATAATAATCTTTACAATTGTGTAAAAAAAACGGCTAAACCTATAAGTTTCAGCCGTTTTTTATTTTTAGTAACAAGGCTTTATTCGACGGGAGCGTCTTTTTTGAACATTTCACAGGTACCGTTGAATTGAGCATTGGGCTCCACTATCAGGGTGGAAATTTTAATCTCGCCTTGAACAATGGCTGTGGCTTTCAGAGTCAGTATTTCCGATACTTGTATTCTGCCATCTACTTGCCCGACAATCTCAGCATTAACACATACTATCCTGCCCTTAACATATCCTTGCCGGCCAACTATGACTTTGCCCTGACAAATTATATCTCCGTCTATGTTGCCGTCTATGCGAAAGTCATTTTCTGCAGTGATGCTTCCGGTTATTTGAGTTCCCGGAGCTATAGCATTGTGTATAACACCATTGCTGACAGTCTTGTCTTTTGACATAAAAGTTAATTTAAATTTATAAAGCTGATTCGATTATGCGCAAATATACTATTAAATATCTAATTTACTTGTTGTGCCGGGCAAATTTATAAAAAATCGTATTTTTGTCGTATTAATCAACATTCTTTCAAAGCCTCATTATGGACTACCTGCAACTGAACGAAATGAAATTTTTTGCCTTTCACGGCGTAAACGAACAAGAACGCACAGTGGGCAACACATATCTGGTCAGTCTTAAGCTTGGCCTGGATATGAGTAGAGCCTGCCAAAGCGACCAACTCGAAGACACACTCAATTACGCCAGGGTTTATAAACAGGTTGCCGCTATAATGCAAATCCCCTGTAAGCTCATAGAGCATCTTGCCGAAAAAATTTGCCTGCAACTACGCAATACTTTTCCCGAAATTCAATACATCGAAATCCGTCTCAAAAAATGCCATCCCCCTATTGTGGGCATAATGCAAAGTGCAGAAGTTATTCTTGAGCGTTGATTAATTATTTTCTTCTTTTTCATTGTAATTGTTCAATTTGTTGTATTTTTGTCGCTCTTTTTCAAAAGAGTAGAGGAGTCTATTTTAATCGGATTAGAATAATCTTTACAATCCAACTTAGTTGGATCCCAAATTTTGAACTATTATTGTGAAATGAAAAACAAGTACAGGCATCTAATTGAACAATCTTTTGAGTTTCCGAACGAGGAATTCTCCCTGGTCGAAGACGAATTGCAATGGTTTGACATCCCCTTGATGGATGTAATCAAACAATACGGTACTCCTTTGAGAATCTTTTACTTACCTAAAATAACCCAAAATATTCAAAGAGCCAAAAAGATGTTCAATGTAGCTATGGCAAAAGCCGACTACGAGAGCGATTACCACTATTGTTACTGTACAAAAAGCTCCCATTTTTCATTTATCCTGGAAGAGGTTCTGAAGCAAGATATTCATATAGAAACTTCATCGGCGTTCGATATAAATATTATAGAAGCTTTGTACGAAGAAGGAAAAATCAAAAAAGACAAATTTATTCTTTGCAATGGATTTAAACGTCCCCAATATATCGAGAACATCCAATCACTTATAAAAAACGGCTTCGAGAACACCATATCCATACTCGACAACAAGTTTGAACTGGACTTATTGAATGAGAACCTTGACAAGGATTTCAAGATTGGTATCCGTATTGCTTCGGAAGAAGAGCCTAAGTTCGATTTTTACACATCCCGCCTGGGCATCCGTTACAACGATATTATTCCCTATTACCTGAACAATATCAGACAGCACCAGCATGTGCATTTAAAGATGTTGCACTTCTTTATTAATACAGGCATCAAGGATACAGCCTATTACTGGAACGAATTGACCAAGGCTGTTGAACTTTATTGCGAGCTGAAACAATACTGCCCCGAACTGGACAGCATCAATATCGGAGGAGGATTTCCCATTCAGGTGCATCTGGATTTCAATTTTGAGTACGAATACATGGCCGAAGAAATTATATCCCAAATTAAGAATATTTGTACCCACAATAAGGTAAAAGAGCCGGATGTGTTTACCGAATTTGGTTCCTTCACCGTCGGGGAAAGCGGTGCCATGCTCTATTCCATTGTCAACCAGAAACAGCAAAACGACCGTGAGTTGTGGAATATGATCGACAGTTCCTTTATTACCACCCTGCCCGATACCTGGGCCATCAACCAACGTTTTATTCAGCTGGCCATCAACAACTGGGATTCTGAATACCAACGGGTACACCTTGGCGGTCTCACCTGCGACAGCGAAGATTTCTACAACTCCGAAGCTCACTCCAATGCCGTTTTTTTACCTAAAATACTCCCTGACAGAGAGCAATACATCGGCTTCTTTCATTGCGGAGCTTATCAGGAATCGCTGGGGGGCTACGGAGGCATACAACACTGCCTGATTCCGGCACCCAAGATGGTTTTGATTGACCTTGACGAAGAAGGCAACTATTACACCAAATTGTTTGCCAAGGAACAGAGTTACAAGTCTATGCTTAAGATTCTGGGCTATTGAAACGGCTTATTGTCCGTTTTGAAATTCAGGTCATTAAACCCTTAATTGTCCTGTTTAAAATTCAACTGACTGTAGCGTTTCTTAGCTCTCAAAAAATAATCAAACACTATACATCCCCGATAGATTTCGGGGATGTTTTTTTCTGAGGCTGTACTTAGGTTTTTCCGGTCTTGTTTAAATCCGGGGCGCAGTTTCCAAAAAGCCAGACGTCCGCGAAATACTGCCAGGGCGTTTTTGGGACATCCTTTGAGCAGAAAGCTCAGAGCTGCCATATAGTCCAGCACCAGGCGTAAGGCCATCACTCCAAACAAGCGGCCCTGAGGAAGGTTTTTGTAGAGCATCAACAAATTATTGCGAAAATTCAGAAAGGTTTTCTGGGCGTTATCCTTGTTCAGGGTACCCCCACCCAGGTGATAAATCACACTCAGGGGCAGGCAAACCAGACGACGGCCTCTTTTGTGCAGACGCCAACAGAGATCGATTTCTTCCATGTGGGCAAAGAATCGTCCGTCCAGGCCTCCGGCTGCAAAATAGTCTTCACGCCGTATACACAGGCAGGCACCTCCGGTCCAGAACACATCGCAAATGCTGTCGTATTGCCCCTGGTCGGGCTCCATATAATCCTGGATACGCCCCCGGCAAAAAGGATAACCCAGGGCATCGATAAAACCTCCACAGGCTCCTGCGTGTTCGAAATAATCCGGCTGTTTCAGATTTAGTATTTTGGGCTGACAGGCAGCCGTATCTTGATGTTGATCCAAATAATCTATCATCGGTGGCAACCAATTTGGAGTGACCTGTACATCGGAATTAAGAAGAACCAGGTATTCGCTCTCCAGGCCTGCAAGAGCCCGGTTATAACCTTCCGCAAAACCGTAATTCCGGTCTAAACAAAGGAGCTGAATATCAGGATAGCTTGTTTGCAGCCATTCTACAGAAGCATCCGTCGAAGCGTTGTCTGCCACAATCAAACACACATCAGGATATGGAGTGTGTTCTATCAAAACCGGCAAATATTTCTCCATCAAGGATTTGCCGTTCCAGTTGAGAATGACTACCGAGGTTTTGATTTTAGACCTGGTCTTCGTTTTGGTTCCGATGCCGTCATTGCCGTTTTCGTCGGTGACGGCCTTAGTGTTGTTGGTCTCCATATTGGTTATATTTCAGCGCCTGGTTTTTCGGCCTGATTCCGTTTGTGCTTCCAGCGCCTGTGAGTCCATAACCAAAAGGCAGGATTGCGCAAAATGCTTTGCTCCATCAGGCGGCTGTATTTTTCAGTGATTTCGTTATCGGCTGTTTCCCCCGGCTTGTCTGTGATAAGTTTGAACTCGGTACTGTAATAGCCCCGTTTTATGATTCTGACATCGGCATAAACCACCGCGGCGCCGCTGCTTTTGGCCAGGCGTTCCACTCCGTTGAGCACGGCTGTATCCTGATTCAGGAATCTTGTCCAATAATGCAAATTGGCCTTCGAAGGGCTTTGATCGGCTATCATGCCAAACACGGCCGACTGTCCTGCCCGTCTGAGTAAAGCTATTTTTCGTAATACAGCTTGCTTTTCGACCATTTCAGCACCAAAGCGTTTTCTGAATTTCAGCATCAACCGATCGAAAGCCTTGCTGCGTAAAGGCCTGTAGACGTTAATCTGATGCAGCCCGGGACAATGCAGATTCAAAAAGGACTGGTATTCCCAATTGCCATAGTGACCAAGCATAATCAAGACCTGTTGGCCTCTGGCCGTGCAATTCTCCAGGATACCGGTGTTGGTAAAAGTGGTTCTCCTGAGAGCCTCTTTGCCAGAAATGCCACTCAGATAAATTGTTTCCAGAATTATGGCACAAAAATACCTGTAAAAACGTTTTTCCAACTTTCGTAATTCTTCGGGACTCTTTTCGGGGAAGCTGGCGGCAAGATTGACACGAACCACTTTTTTTCGGTAAGCAGCCACATAATAAACCAGCGGATACAAAAACACATCCGAAAGGAAATAAAGCAGGTTCAGCGGCAAGAAGGCCAGCAGGCGACAAAATCCATATAAGAGTGCATAGCCCATAGCTGGTATTTTTAGTACAAACACAAAGGTAGTGGATTTTTTTTAAGATTCAGCTTCGCGGCAACCAAAGCCCGACACAATCTGTCGTGCCTGAAATGGTACCAGAGCTTTTCGAATCGGGAAATAAAGCAATCAGGGAATAAAGACAGCCTGTGAGGAAATCCGAATCGCCTGCAAAGCCGAGCGATCTGCATTGAAATCACCAAGAATCAAGGGAATACTGCGATTTTCCCAATCGTTGCGCCAGGGTGCTTCCACTCGCACGTAGTTTTCGGTATAACCATGAATAAGGTTGTTCTTTTTGCCTTTTTCAAACAATACGACTGCCTGCTCACCGCGGCGGGCATTATAAAATTGCAGTCTTTTTGCCTCGGATAAGCTATGCAGGATCTCACTGCGTCTTTTCAGCTCAAAACTACTCACCGCGGGCTGTATCTTTAAAGCTTGCGTTCCGGGCCGTTCCGAATAGCTGAATACATGAAGCTGGCTCAAGTCCAGGCCTTCGAGAAAGCTTCTGCTCTCGTCGAAACGTTCTTGTGTTTCGCCCCTCATGCCCACGATGACATCAACACCAATAAAAGCCCCGGGCAGGCTTTGGCGAATTTTAGCTACTCTGGAGGCAAAATCTTCCCTGTTATAGCGCCGGTGCATAAGGCGCAGCATCTCGTTGCTGCCTGCCTGCAGGGGCAAATGAAAATGAGGCACAAAGCGGGTTGAAGCAGCGACGAACTCAATGATCTCGTCGCTGAGCAAATCGGGTTCCAGCGAAGAAATCCGGTAACGTTCAATGCCCTCAACCTCATCGAGAGCCCGCAGCAAATCAATCAGTTTTTCGCCGCTGCTTTTACCGAAATCTCCTATGTTTACGCCTGTCAAAACAATTTCCCTGCCGCCTTCGGCAGCCACTTCGCGAGCCTGCCGGACGGTATCTTCGATGCTGATATTGCGGCTCCGGCCTCTGGCAAAGGGAATGGTGCAGTAGGTACAAAAATAATCACAACCGTCCTGCACTTTCAGAAAATAACGGGTGCGGTCTCCACGGGCACAAGCCGGGTAAAAACGATGAATTTCGGTATTGGGGCCCGAAAACACCTGGGCCTTTTCGAGTTTCCTGCTCTGAAGATGTTGCAGAATATCCATCTTTTGATCTGTGCCCAGCACCAGATCCACACCCGGAATGGCTGCGAGTTCATTCGCTCTGAGCTGGGCATAGCAACCGGTGACCACAATGAAGGCCTCCGGGTGTTTGCGAATGAGCCGGTGAATATTTTGCCGGCATTTTTGTTCGGCCGTCCGGGTTACCGTACAGGTATTAATAATGCAGACATCCGGCTCCCGGCCGGCTTTTACCTGTTGGTAGCCTGCCTGTTGCATTTGTTTACCCAGGCCCCCACTTTCAGCAAAGTTCAATTTGCATCCCAGGGTATAAAACAAATACGTGGGAGATGGTGTTGTTGTGTGATTATTCATGAGCAAACGGAAAACAGCAGGGCTGGTTTTACACTTTTACTATCGGGGGAAGGCATCCTGCCTTCGGTATTTCTTAAAGCAGCAAGAAAGATGGCAGTTCAGCTGCGGGGTTTTCGGGACAGTTACAGAACAAAAAGAGGGTGTCCCAAAAAATTGAGACGCCCTCCTGTCTGTATATTCTGCAGAATTACTCAGCGACTACCTCGAAGCTGATTTCCACCTGAACTTCGCGGTGGAGCTTGATGGTGGCTTTGTATTCTCCAACTTCCTTGACTGCATCCTTGAGCAAAATGCTCTTGCGGTCTATTTCCAGGCCTAGTTTTTCGAGCGCCTCAGCCAGTTGTATCGGCCCCACCGAACCAAAGATTTTGCCTGTGCTGCTCACTTTGGCTCCTATGCTCAGGTGTAAGCCTTCGAATTTGGAAACCATGTCCTGGGCATCCTTTTTCATTTTTTCCAATTTGTGGGCACGTTGCCTGAGGTCTTCGGCCAGTATTTTTTTGGCCGGTTCCGTAGCCATTACGGCCATACCGTTTGGAATGAGGTAATTGCGGCCGTAGCCGTCTTTTACCTTAACAATATCGTCTTTGTAGCCGAGATTGATTACGTCTTCTTTTAAAATAACTTCCATGTTGATTCCTCCTTTTTACTTCATCAAATCGGTTACGTAAGGCAAGAGTGCCAGGTGACGGGCACGTTTTACCGCCTGGGCTACTTTACGCTGAAATTTAAGCGAAGTCCCGGTAAGGCGGCGGGGCAAGATCTTTCCCTGTTCGTTGAGAAACTTTTTAAGGAATTCGGGGTCCTTGTAGTCGATAAACTTGATACCGCTCTTTTTGAAACGGCAATATTTCTTTTTCTTGGTGTCCACCGTGGGAGGAACCAGATAACGGATTTCTGAGCTATTCTGTGCCATAGTTTAATTCTCCTTTTTAGCTTGTTTCAAACTTCTTCTTTTTTCGGCGTATTGAGCAAAGAATCTATCCTGCTTCAACACCAAAAAGCGAATGACTGATTCGTCACGTCGGAAATTAACCTCCAGTTTGGCCACTATTTCCGGATTGGCCTTAAACTCGAGCAGCTGATAAAAACCGGTGGACTTTTTGTCAATGGGATATTCCAGTTTACGCAGTCCCCAGTTTTCTTCATGCACAATCTCAGCACCTTCTGCAACGAGAAGGTTTTTGAATTTTTCTACCGCTTCCTTCATCTGAGGCTCAGACAAAACGGGAGTTAAAATGAAAACGGTTTCGTAATTGTTCATAAGAAAATTTATAAATGTTTTTATACTAACTCTTTTACTAATAAAACATAGAAAAGTGTTTTTCGCAAAAAGAGCGGCGCAAAGGTAGTAAGATTATTTTTTCTGACAAAATCTGTTTTAAAAAAAATCAGGATGGAAAAAAGGCCGACTATAATCGATATTTGAATAAAATGTGTAACTTTGCACACTTTAGTAGCAAAAACAACTCATTCAATTAGATTACGATGAAAAAGTTTTTCACCCTTTTGCTCAAAAACCTCGGCATTATTATTGTCCTCGGTGGCACGATTGTACTTGCCGCCACCCAATTTACAGGGAATCTCAGCAACACCTGGCTGTTGGTAGCTGCAGGCCTGTTTGTGCTTGGAATGCTCACACAGATCTACGTCAACAGAAAAGTGGAATAAGCCAAACACCTATACTAGGATTAGGAGGAAAAACGCTTGGCTTTTCTTCCTTTTTTATTGGCAGTCCACGGACGTAATAATCAGTACTATCGTTTTAACTCCGGATAAACTTTTCGACTCCGGACAAGCTATTGCCCGACATAATCCATAAGCCATGAAAGCAATAAGCACTTTGCAGAAGTTACCAATTGCACTCATAATTGCTTTCTTTATTTCTGCTCCGGCAGAGTTTTCTTTATTGGCCAATTCCGCGGCAAAACCTTTCGTTACCTACAATCACTACAGCAGCGAAGACGAATTTCTGCAAGGCAGCATCACCTATTTGTTGCAGGATCGCCGCGGCCTGATTTGGGTCAGCTCTTTCAACGGACTCAACAAGTTCGACGGTTATCAATGGACCAAATACAAATCACACCCCGGCGAACAATCACTACTGAACACCAATCGTATCAATTATTTATGGGAAAACAGCAGTGGAAATTTGTGGTGCGAAGCGGGCAACCAAATATATCTGTTCGATGTTGAAAAAGAAGAATTCACCAATCTTCAAACAGTCTTTGAGCAAAAATATTATAAAACGGTAAACATTAAGAACATCTTTCCCCTGGACAATGGAGTGAGCTATATGATCAGCGAAACGGGAGAATGTTTTCGAATCGTAGATTCCGATCCTCTGAACAAGTGTCAGGAAATACCAATCAAAGCTTCAGCTCTGAAAGACGTTTTTCTGGTGTTTTTAGATCCTCAGGGCTTTGAATGGATTTTTACTTCGGGTGGCACTTACCGCTACGGCATGGATCAGGCTTTTTCCAAAATACCTTTTCGTTTCCCCGCTGTAACCGGGGACGAATTGTGGCTTACTTCTGCCGATGGCAGACAAATGGGAATCTATTCCTATCAAAACTCTAAAATCACCTATTTAGATTTCATCTCTTTGAACGGTTATGTCTATAAGCAGCATTTCAACGACAGTTTACTTTATACGGCTACCGGGGCAGGTTTCTATCTAACATCGATCGCTGAAAGACAGACGGTTTGTCTGAGTAAAGAAATACTGCAGACTTTTTTTGTCGACAGCCGGGGCTGCGTCTGGGGACTTACTACCGACAAAGACATCGTTAAAATAAACACAAAACCTGATCTTGGTGAAACAACTGAATGCCAATTAGTAGAGCTGCCGTCCGACCATCACTTTTCCGATTCCCGTGTGAGTTTTTACGAAGACAAAAGCGGACGTAAATGGGTTATTTTCTTCGATACAAACGACATTTTGTATTATAGTGAAAGCTCCGGGCGGTTTGAAAGGCCCATCAGCCCGAAAGGGATGATAACTAACATGCAAGGAGTTGCCATAGACAAACAGGGTAATCTGTGGTACCGGACCAACAGACATCTGGATATGCTTACTTTGCATAACCAGCCTTTCGAAGTAATCAACTCTTTTCCCGGGGAAGAAGTGCGTTCTATGCTCAAAGATTCTAAAGACCGATACTGGTTCGGCCTGAGAGAAAGCAAGGTGCTTTGCTATCAGAATAATCAACTTTTACATGAGATTCACATTGAAGGCACTGCTTATTGCCTTTACGAAGATTCAAATCAACGCATCTGGATAGGCAGCAAACCGGGCGGTTTGTACTGCCTGAAATTTACTGATAACTCAGACAATTACAAGCTTAGTCGCTACCAACACGACACCAACGACCCCAAAAGCCTGAGTCACAACGACATTTACAGCATTGTGGAAGACAGTCAGGGACATTTGTGGATAGGCACTTTCGGAGGAGGAATTAATCTGTTCAACCAAGGCACTTTCCATCACCAAAACAACCATTTGGGCTACAACAGTGAATTGCCCGAAACTATCCGTTTCATTTGCGAAATCAGACCAGGCTTGGTGCTGATAGGAGCCAGAAACGGATTATTTTCATTTAATAATCAATTTGACCATCCGGAAAACATACACATGTTTCACAACACAAAACGTTCTCTGGATATCAACAGCCTGCCCGACAACGATGTTATGAGCATTTTAGTCACAAAAGACAGCACTATTTATTTAACCACCAGCAGTGGAGGCATTTGTCGTATTCTCTCCAAAACCGATGAATTACTCTCCGACAACATCCGTTTTGAATCGATAACCAAAGAAGAGGGCCTGGCCAGCGATGTGGCCTACTCAATTATCGAAGATTGTCAAAACGACTTGTGGATAACCAGCGGACGGGCGCTTTCCCGTCTGCAAGGCAACCTTAACTCAAACAGCCCGGGCCTGCAAGATTCGGGAATTATTACCATTTACGACAGGACCTCTTTTCCTTCAGAGGTAGTATTTTCCGAAGGCCATCCCACAATAAAGGGCGACACCCTGGTTTTTGGAACCATGAACGGTATTGTTACTATACATTCTTCGAAGGTTCTTAAAGATATTTATACCCCTCCTTTGATTGTCAGCAG
>CAZNQD010000023.1:0-5629 GCA_964575345.1 uncultured Bacteroidales bacterium | reverse complement strand
TACATTCTTCGAAGGTTCTTAAAGATATTTATACCCCTCCTTTGATTGTCAGCAGCAAGTCGCAGGATCTTAAATCGAGGCATCAGGCCAGAGCGGCTAGTATACGTTTTGCTGCCTTGGATTATCACGACAAACTACATCTAAAATACGCCTATAAGTTGGACGGAGTGGACAAAGATTGGAATATCACAACAGAGAATACTGTTACCTACATCAATTTACCGCCCGGCAACAATTTGTTTCACGTTAAATCGACTAACGCCGATGGTATTTGGACTGATAATGAGCAAACCATGCTTATTTACATTAAACCACACTTTCAAGAGACGCTGCCGGGCCGTCTTATCCTGATTTCGGCCGTCTTACTTTTTATCACACTGGTTGTTTACTACATAATGCATATTTACCGGCTGCGTCATCGTCTGGCTCTTGAACAGGAAAGCACGAATACCAAACTTCGTTTCTTTACAGACATCAGCCACGAACTCCGTACACCACTCACACTGATAGATGGGCCAGTGGCAGAAGTTCTGGAAGATAAACACTTGTCTGAACAATCGCGCTATTACCTGGAAGTAGTCCAAAAAAATGTACGCAGATTGCTGAATCTGGTGAATCAGATACTGGATTTCCGTAAAATTCAGCATAACAAAATGACTTTATTGATAGAACCACTGGATGTAAAAGTTATTTTGTCGCGTATTATGGAAAATTTCGCAGAATTGGCTCGCCAACATCGCATCCTTTTCAGTCTCAATTGTCCGGACGACTTGCCGGTAATTTGGGCAGACAGAGATAAAATTGAAAAAATATTTTTCAACCTTCTGTCTAACGCATTTAAATATTCCAAAGATGGAGATGCAATAAACATCAATGTATCAAAGCTAAACAACAAGCTTAATAAGGATCATGAATCTTCTGTCGTGATATCGGTTACTGACCAGGGCAAAGGCATCAAACGGGAAGACGTGGAGCAATTGTTCAGCCGTTTCGAAACCATAATGCAAGACAATTTATTCAAACCTTCGTCCGGCATCGGATTATCGCTGGTTAAACAATTCGTCGATCTCCATCACGCCGGCATCAGCGTAAACAGCCAACCTGGCGAAGGCAGCATCTTCACTATAACTTTCCCTGAAGGTAAAAAACATTTCGAAAACGACAAGAATATTGAATTTTACGCCGGCAACCTCAGCGAAAATACTCTACAGGAACAACCGACAGAATCGCAACAGGAGAACAAAACCGAAGAAGAACGCTCCAAAATCCTTGTGGTAGAAGACAACGAGGAATTACGCCATTTTATCTGTCGTATCCTTGCCGCCGATTATCAGGTTATCTGCGCCAACGATGGCGAAGAGGGTTTGCGCATGGGTAAAATGCAATGGCCCGATTTAATCATTACCGATATTATGATGCCCAAAATGGACGGTTTTGAAATGATTCGGCACATCAAGGCCGATGCCGACATCTATGCCGTTCCCCTGATTGTCCTGACAGCCAAAGGCGAGATGGACGACCGCATACACGGAGTAGAAATGGGAGTGGATGATTATGTGCTCAAACCCTTCAGCGCCTCCTATTTAAAAGCGCGCATCAAGGCCTTGCTGGAACAAAGACGACAATTGCAAAAGCATTTTCTGGAAATGCTAAGCCAGGGAGGTAACGCCTTGACCCGTCATGCTATTGAACCCAATATGCCGGTCATTACTCCGGCCGATGAACTTTTCATTCAGGAAGCATTAGCCTTTATGGAAAACAATATGGACAATGCCGAACTTACCATTGATCAATTTGCCGATGCCTTAAAAATGGGTCGTACGGTCTTTTATAATAAGCTTAAAACCACACTGGGGCTTACACCGATAGACTTTGTTCAGGAAATGCGTATTAAAAGGGCTGTTCAATTGATGAAATCAGGCGATTTTACCATTGCGGAAATAGCTTATCAAACCGGCTTTAACGATCCAAAATACTTCAGCCGAAGTTTCAAAAAACACCTCGGATCCAATCCTTCGGAATACATTAAATCCATCCGAAAATAATAAAAAGAGGGTGCCTCACTTCTTTAAATTTGAGACACCCTCTTCACACTCCATTCTTTTAACCATTCATCTAACCACTTTTAGCACACAGGTTCCGGTATTTGCAGCAACCTTAGCAATAAAAAAACGAACAGAACCTAAATCGAGTCTTACATTTTCTTCCATTTCGTATTGGCCGGCTTTGCTACCGTCGATAGCATACAGTTCTACTCTTGCTTTTCCGCAAAAGCCCCTTGCCAAAAGCCTGCTACCATCAAATACGACATTCAGCGCGCCGGTCGTTTCAGTCTGAATGCCGTTTACAAAAGGGAGGTTTGAAACCTGTCCGAGTGTACCGTACATATTTACAGCACGTACGCGATACTCTGAAGCTTCCCCCTCAAAAGCCAAAGACGTTTCTGTTGTAAAGGTCACAAACTCTCCATCACAAAGTACTTCGTAACAAACAGCCTGAGGTTCCACCGTCCAGTAAAGCCGGTTTTCGTTGTAATACAAAAGAGGAGCCGGCAACTCAACTGTAATATTTTCCGGATTCCAGCCGTCCGATCCTCCCAAGACCGTCCGAACAGTCAAAGCCTCCGCCTCTTCCTTACTCAGCACAGCCTGAGCAATACAGGTTTCCGTGGGATTATTCCTGTCGCTGCCTGTCCAGTAAAAGGTATTGCGCGAAGCCAGACTTACAGGATTACCCAGATAATCCATGGTATTGTATTCTGCAAAAACAACGGGCAAGCCTCCCATGTGGTCGGTCCAACCGGCCGCAGAAATGCTGATATCTTTTGACAGAGTGGTGTTGATATAAGAAGTTCGCGGCTTGTTATGCCAGGGGCGTCCCAAAGAATTGTTTGTGCGTGCCGTGCCGGGTTTGCTCGAAACCATGTCGCAATTACGGAAAACATAACCGTATTTCACTCCCGCGCCATGAGAAGGAGCAACAACGACCGAACCATTACGACAAAGAGCAATCGTACAACTGTCGAAAACACAATTGCCCGAGGCATAAATAAAATCAACAGCTCCTTCGATGTAGCTGCGACGGGCATAATGGCGGTGTTCGTCACTTCCCGTTTGCCAGGTGTCCTGATAGCTCATTAAGCCGGCATTGAATATAGTAAAGCGATCGGCGTAACTGCCTAAAGCCAGTGCCTGCGGGCCGGCCTGGTTATCGTAACCCCAGGCGTTGATTACTGTGATATTGTGCAGATAAAAATCGGAGGAATTGGCCACCAACACCGGTCCCTGGCCTT
Organism: uncultured Bacteroidales bacterium; assembly: GCA_964575345.1. Lineage (GTDB taxonomy): Bacteria > Bacteroidota > Bacteroidia > Bacteroidales > UBA1402 > UBA1402. The sequence goes on along the minus strand of CAZNQD010000023.1, from coordinate 2,337 downwards.
CTGCTTCTGGAAATAACGAATATGCGCGTTCATGGCCACCATACGAGGTGATAGAGAACTTCAGCACTGTTTTCTCTTTGCTTTCTCCTACCAGGCAAATATTCGGCTGATTCCCGGAGGTACGCACCAACTCTTCGTACACTCCGTTCCTGACAAAAATCAGCCAGGGTTCGGTACGGTTGGTCGGAGCTTCTTTTACGGCCTGACGGATACTGGTATAATCTCCGGATCCGTCTTTGGCCACAATGGCATCGAATACTTTTGCTTTGGGGCTGCAGGTGGTGAAGGAATAACTGCCGCCCGTCAAAGGCTTGTTGTCAATTTTGGACAAAAAAGCCCCGTCGCGGACAACCATTGTATAAGTACTGGCAAATTGAAGCTGTCCGGGTTTAAAAATAGCCATTCCGCCAGCCATACTGGCCGGAGCGATGTATTCGCCGTTCAGGAAACAACTGTCCGGGCCCTGAATCATTCCAACGGAACTTTGAAGGATTATCTGAGCATTCACAGGAACCTCTTTCTGTCCGTCCACCGGAACTTTCGGAAAAACATCTCCGGCGGCATATATATTGCCGACATGCGATAAAGCCAATATTATCACAACCGGAAAGTAAGTAAAAGCAGTTTTAATCACCCTGTCTATTTTTCTATTCAACATTAGTGGCTTCTGTTTTCGGTTCAACAAACAAAATTAGTTTTCCACTCTTTGAAAGTGGTGGACTTTTTGATAATAAGGGGGATGGAGCTATCTACCATCCCCCTTTTATTATCGATAGTCTGATATTAATTATTTAACTAAGTACTTCTTTCCGTTAATAATATAGATGCCCGGACGATCGGCACTCTTAAGACGACGCCCCATCAGGTCGTAGATCATTTCTTCCTCCTCTTCTCTCACCGGAGCTACCACAGCATCGGGGTCGTAATCGGCCAGAAGGAAGATATTAGCCACATACACACCATAAACATCAAATATGCGATTGGCATCGTAGCCACTGGTAACATCAGGCATCAAACGAATATATATTAACTCCTTGCCCGCAGTGTTGGGAAGCACAGTCTGGAAGTCCTGCCAGCCACCGGTAACACTAACGGTATCGGCGTTCTCCCACGAAGAGTTATCGTACGAATATTGAACAAAATATTCGTAATGCCCCATGTATGTCCGTTTGATCGAGAAGCAATAATTAATGTCGCTTTTATATCCCCTGGTACAAACAGCCGTTTGCCAATAAAAACCTTCGTCAGTATAATATTTGGTTGAGTCCATGGCACCATCAGGAGTTTTGTATTCGGTACCATCTCCTGCATCGGTCAGACGCAACCAGGTTACGGCAGCAGTATAGGTATCTGTACGGTTCCACCAGTTTTTAGTCCAGGGAGCACCGGGATACAAGGTATAATACAAATCCAAGGTGGGTACATAAGCTGTATCCTGATAATTAGGGCTCAAAAAGTCAGCAGGGCGCTGTTGAGCTGCATCGTTGCGTTGTGTATCAAAGTCCCAGCCGCAAATAAAATCTTTTTGAGCAAATTCCAAGGTAATATCGTAATCTTTACTCATTACAATGGGGAACTCCGAAGCATAAAATGATTCAGACATATCAACCGTATATCCCATAATAAATTCGGTTATCATATTGGTTTTTGAGGTAATAACCAATTCGGTGCCTTCTTCGTAATATTCATAGGCTCCGTTTTTACCTGTTTCCGAAACCACATAGGAACCTCCACCAACGCAGGTAATGTTCAGTTTAAATAATGGAATGGCTTCAAAAACGGCATACACAAATTTATCGCCGGTCATTTCAAAGGTATAGCTGGCTTCTTCGCTCAGGGTTGCATTGTTTTCATCTACCCATTTAATAAATTTGAAACCATAATTTTTGGTAGCTACCAAGGTTACGTTTTCGCCTTCGGGAATTTTTCCGGCAGGACCGCTGATGGTTCCGGCCAGAGAGTCAACACCGGCAGCCAGGCCATGAGTGAGTTCATAAAGCTGTCCAACGTCTTTCAGCCATTTCTGAGCTCCAAGTACGCCACCCGTAGTCGATTTGGTTTCGACAGGAGTCACTCCTTTATATAAAGAGAAATTACCATTCGCCGGATCAGCAAACAAGGCAGAAGCAGAAGGAATTTCCAAATCGGCCAAAGAATAGTTGTTTTCAATAAGGGTATCTCCAAGTTCTCCGGCCAGAGAAGGGATTTCCCATCCGTGTATTAAATTATTCTTGATGGTGACATCCCAATAACCGGCAGAAATAGAGAACAAATTGCCACCCACCTTGCCATCGGGGCAAATAATGATATTGTCGGTAAAAACAAGTTTTGATTCTT
>CAZNQD010000022.1:13230-29317 GCA_964575345.1 uncultured Bacteroidales bacterium | reverse complement strand
AAGGCTTGTCATTAAAGAACAACCTTCGTCCCTTGCTGGAGCTCGAGAGCGGCAGCAACGACCCCATGGCTTATGTGCTGGTAATTTCGCTTATCGAAATTATACGCATGGGAGCTGCCCCCGATTACTGGCAGGTAACAGGTACCTTATTGCTGCAACTGGGCATAGGTGCTGCCGCGGGATATGTTCTTGGTAAACTGGCTGTCTTTATAATCAATCACATCAAGATCGACAACGATTCGCTCTATCCTATTCTGGTGCTGACCTTTTGCATCTTTATCTTTTCGACAAGTTATTTTATAGAGGGCAACGGCTTTTTGGCGGTTTACATCGGAGGGCTGGTTATAGGTAATTCCAAATTTGTACACAAGCGAACCTCGCTCAAGTTTTTTGACGGCCTGGCCTGGCTCTTTCAGCTTATCATGTTCTTAACTCTGGGTTTGTTGGTGAATCCACACGAACTGATTCCCATTATTATACCGGGTCTTATCATAAGCTTTATGATGATTTTTGTATCGCGGCCCTTGTCTGTGTTTATCAGTTTGCTGCCCTTCCGAAAAATGCCGGTCAGAGACAAGGCCTATGTTTCGTGGGTGGGGCTGCGGGGAGCCGTGCCGATTATTTTTGCCATATTCCCTCTGGTCGAAAATGTGCCTCATGCCCGGCTGATCTTTAACATTGTGTTTTTCTGCACCTTGGTCTCCTTGCTGGTGCAGGGTACTTCGCTGCCTTTGGTGGCCCGTTGGCTCAAGTTGGCCGATAAACCGCCGCACAATAGTAAATTGATCGATTTTGATGTCGATTTCTCGGACGACATCAAGTCCTTTATGACAGAAATCGAAGTCAGCCAGGCAATGCTCGAAGACGGCAATAAAATGTATCACCTGAATTTACCCGAAAATACCTTAGTTGTTTTGATTAAGCGCGACGACTTGTATTTTGTACCTACGGGTAAGACTGTGCTGAAAGAGAGGGACAAGATGCTGGTAATTACCGATAATAAAGACGATCTGGTCGATAAGTATTTGCTGGCGCGGGGCTCAAAAAGATAAATCAGTACCGCTGTTATCGGGTTATTAAATTTTTAAATACAAATCTATGGCGAGGGATAAAAACACAAAAGAGAAAAGACAGGGAGTCTTTTTTTTTGTTTTTGTATTAATACTTATTTCAGGCTGTTCCAGATATGAGGCAGAAAATCGGCGTGTTTTTGATTCTTATTATCCTAAGTTTCAAATATACAGCTATGCCGAATACGATTCTTTGCTCAATTATTATTATTGCCTGGACAGTCTTACAAGGGATTATTCCTCTGATTTGATGCAGTATTTAAAAAAAATGACTGAAAGCAGGCTAAGTTACAGAGCCGGAGATTATGCAAAATCAAATCAATTTATTGATGAAGCAATTATCAGCCTCAAGAGTCAATCTACCGTCGATTCCCTGAATGCTTTATGCTTCTTGTGCAAAGGAATCAACTTTATGATGCTGGCCGAATACGACTCCGCCTTCCATTATTTTCATCAGGCAGAAAAACAGTACGAAACGCTCAAGCATTCAGTACGCCTCTGCACCGTCTACGGAAATATGGCCAAAGCCTCTTATAATAAAGGCGATTTTGACAAAACAACGGCCTACATCAACCAAGCTGGCCGGGATTCCACCTACCTGCCTTTGTTGTTGAGCATGGCCCATCTAAAAGCCAACTTATACGGCAGGAGAGGACTTTTGGACAGTGCCCTTATTATCGACAGAGAAATGATACGTCGTTACGGTAAGGAAGAGTATAAGCTGTCCTTGAGTTCGTTCTACAACAACATGGCCGTCTGTTTTTTAGAAAAAAACCAAACCGACAGTGCAATTTTTTATTTTCATAAATCTTATCAAACAGATTCTATTTGTGGTTTCCAAGTAAATATGGCCGTAAATCTGGTACTGCTTGCCAATATTTATTACCAAACAGGACATTCCCGTCAGGCCGACTATTATTATCAAAAAGCAATCGACATTTTTTCCCGCGAAAACAGCCCCGACAAAAAAGCCCTTGTTTTCAATACACTTGCTGCCAATGCCGCCAACGAGAACAATTATAAGTTAGCACTGCAATGGAAAGATTCAATAATCCACATTCAGCAAAAAATTAATAATATAGATATCAACCGAACTATTGAGCGGCTCAACATAGAATACGAGTCGGATAAAAAAATGCGGCAGATAGCCGGGCAACAACGACAGCTATCCATTCAGCGGATTATTATAGCCCTGATAGTTGCGATAATGTTGTTGATGATAGCCCTGTTTTTGTTATATGTCCAGATAAAGAAAAAAGCTGCAGCACTGAGAATCGTCGAACAAGACAAAAATGTGATGTCGATGCTTATTGGAATGGAAAAAAACGAGCGTTCTCGCATTGCGCGCGAATTGCACGACAGCGTCAATCAAAAACTGGCCGTGATTCAAATGTATATTTCGTCCTTAAAAAGCGTAGACAGCGATCAGGTGAAAGAAATATCCGGGCTCGTAAAAGAGGCCTCCCTCGAAATACGTACGATTTCGCGCAACATGGCACCGAAAGATTTAAATAAAGGATTGATCCCGGCTCTCGAAAATTTTTGCGATCAATGCAATTTTATGCAAAAACAAACACAATTCCATCTTAAAGTGAAAAATGCAGGGCCGGCTTTGGATCAGGACGAAATCAGTAATTTTGTACTGTACCGTATAGTGCAGGAAATCAGTAATAACGCTTTGAAGTATGCCGAAGCTGAAAACATAAACATTTTATTGGAATACACACCGCAGGAAATAATTCTCAAAATTGATGACGACGGCCGGGGTTTTGATACAGCCATACTTAAAGAAACCAAAGGCATGGGGCTGAATAATATTTTCGACAGGGTTAAGCAACTCAAGGGCAAGGTGGAACTTTTGTCGGATCTCAACAAAGGAACTACATTCAACATAATCATTCCCAGGCAATGACAGAACAAAAAACAAGAATTTTCATAGTGGACGATCACCCTCTTGTGGTAAGCGGCATAGAAAGCATGCTTTCTGATAGCCCTGATACGGTAATCTCGGGAAAGGCAGGCAACGGAGAGGAAGCATGGTCAAAAATTACCCTGCTGCAGGGAGAAATTGATATTCTTATTGCCGACATCGAAATGAACGGCATGGATGGTCTGGAGCTTTGTCGTAAAGTAAAAGAGCAATTCGAAGGCATAAAAGTTATTTTTCTATCCATGCACGATGAGGCCTATTATGTAAAAAAAGCCCTCGAATACGAAGCAGACGGATATATGCTAAAAATCTGCGGCAAAGAAGAATTCCGGAAAGGGATTAAAGCACTCATTGAAAAAGGCAGCTATTTCGCCTGTGAAATTCTACCCCTCGTAAAAAAGATGTCGTCGGAACAAAACCAACAAAACAGTTATCCTAAGTTGAGCGCCAGAGAACACGAAGTTCTTTTTTTAATCCTTCAGGAAATGACCAGCAAAGACATTGCCGGGAAATTATTCATATCCAAACAGACAGTAGATACCCACCGTATCAATATTATGAGAAAAACAGGAAGCAAGTCCATAGTGGGCCTGCTAAAATACGCCATACAGCATAAGCTCATTCACTGATTTTACAGAAGATTTCGTTGACTTCGCCTTAAAAATCCATATTTATATGGATTTTTTTGTGTTTTTTATGTAGATACTTTTGCCTTGTATTTTTGAATTAACAATCAAACAAACATGAAAACAAGACTATTACTTCTAAGTATGGGCCTGATTTTAACCTCAGGTATCTTTGCCCAAACTACTGTAAAAAAAGCTGTTGTGGAAATACCCAAAGAGTTCAAAAAAGCAAAATTAGCTCAAGTAGAATTAACCCGGGATAGTCAGTTAAACGTAGTGCTGTCCAAAAAAGAGGTGGAATTGTACCAGTTTACATTCGATCAAAACTTGAACACCATAAACTCGCAACCAACAACTGCAAGCCCGTCAGAAAACAATTCCAATCCTACTCCGGTCAGCGTTGGTCAGAAAGACGGAATTGTCCGCTTTGTAAGGGTGGTGCCTTCCTCGTTTTGGGGACAAATGGAACTCGAAAAAGGGTATATCCAAAAAAATTACATCGATGGCAGGTATATTGGCGAAGAATTTGTTGCCGAAAAAACAATCAAGGGCATTTTGACGCCTGATGAAAGAAAAATAATTCCCATTTCTGAAATGCACGTAGGTATTGAAGGTCAATCCCAAAATACGCGGACTTTAGGTCTGGACAAAAACATGGGTTTTCTTTCTGCCGGCAATTTAATAGCCCTGGGCGGCGTTTTCCCCAAACTGGTTACCAAGGGAAGATTGGGAGTGGGCAGTGTGGATACTTACATAGACTACTGCGTTGTAAAAGCCGACGCCAATAAACTGGCTGTAGAAAAAGTCACCCTCATACCTTTTACTTATGTTCAACAAACGGAAATATGTACAGAAGTGGCAAACAATAGACTGATGCTGATTTCCAAAGATGTTCCCACCCCATCCAAAGGTTCAGAAGAATTCTACAATAAAGGATCCAATACCAGAACCATCACTATTATCAATAAACATGGCAGCGTCGATAAACAAATTTGTTTCGATGGTATGCCCGATATGTTAATTCTGGGAGCCGAGATATTGGAAAACGGACTTATCTATGTATTGGCACGAGTGGGAAAGAAAAAAGACCAGGGAATACTGCTGGTAAAGATCGAAGACGACAAACTCGTATATTCCCGGAAGACATTGGCTTCGGCTCTGGAAACGATTGTGGTAAAACCCGGCAGCGAAAAGAAAACCGCCTTTTTTGACCACACATTGGAGTATTTACACAAAAAAAATAATACCTACCGGGGGCTGCTTGAGCTTGCGAACGGCCACGTGCTGGCAGTCTTTCAGAAACTCGGATTACCTGCCTGTATGTATTATCTGCAATTTGATCGTGCCGGCAATCTGATAAAACAATATACCCACGGTGTGCTGGAAGATTATACGGCTTCGGCCGACAAAAAAAACCAAAGACCCATTGATATGTTTATCAGGCAAAACACCAACAGCCAAGTCTTTCCGGTATTGATAGAAAAAACCAAAGACGGTAACTATTTCCGCATAGGCAAAATAGACGCAAACGCCTGTACTATAAGCGATTTTACATCGTATGGCCGAAAATCGAAAGAAGATAAAAACGAGTATTACCTGGACAAAAGAATTCCCGGCATCGATACACCCAATGGCACCTATGTTATAATAAGCCGGACCGGTGACAATAAGTTCCTGGCTGTAGAAGAAATAGACTTTAAGTAAAAAAGGAATACCTTATAGTAAAACCATACAAGAATGAAAAAAACAATCCTACTCTTCGCCTGGCTTCTAATCAGCCATTTAGTGTATTCGCAAAGAAGCCAGTCCTATAAAATTGTAGAAGACAATCCCGAAAATTACAAAAGAACATCTTTGGTGATAGATGTGACAGATGTGGAAATGTGCAGAGGTGTCGCTTTGGGCTACGGTCTTAGCCTTCAAACCCATATTGCCGATTTTGTGCCTGTTATCAGCTTCCGCAAAGCCTATGTGGACGGCAATGCCTATGGAGATACCCGCGACATTGAGCCGGGGGCAGGTATGACAAAATTTTCTTCTTTGGAATTGGGAACAACCTGGTTTTTTGCAAAGACACGTAAGACACGCACCGTACAATTAAACCTGAGCGGCTCAAAAATGGGCAACTACACTTATGTGACTTATATAAATATTCCTAACGTCAGCGAAAATACCTACCACGGGCTGGACCTTGGTTTTATGACACAAAACAGAGGTCTTTCGCTGGAGGTGGAGTTTGACGATCCCCCCAGCAACATCTGGCAATACGAAAGAGTCTCCGACGCTTTTACGGCACCTGTTTCGGGATTTCAGAGAGGTGTTGTATTTCCCGAGGGCTTCTATTCGTCGCCAAGAACCAACTATCGGTTGAACACCTTTTATGTGGGTTACAGGCAGAGAATTACCCAACATCTCGAGGTCTTGCTCGACGGTGCGTACAGTGCGGCAACCAAAGATGTTTATTTAGATTGGTACGCCCATTTGCTGATATCTCCCTCTTCGAAATTGAAAAGCCTGGAAGACACCGATGGGGTGGCATGGAATCTTGTGCCCGTCTCCTCGGCGAAAACTTTTGACAATCTCGGTTTTCGTGTTGGCTGCAAAGTAATATTCGCCAGCATTATGGATGTTCATACAGAATTGGGCTACATGACAGGATTCAAAGCCAACGAGAGTGCATTGGGCGGATTATGCTGGAATGTAGGATTCGGCGTTTTTATTGGCTCAAGATTTGGATTTCTTAAAAAGTAAGATAAAAACAGTATGAAAAAAACAGTAGTTGCAATCGCATTGATGCTAAGCACCATGCTTGCTTTTGGACAAAATACAGCGTATATCGACAAGTCTCTCCGCAGCGAATCATTCATTAATAAACTAATTGCAGACTCTATGCATACAAGCATATCAATGAAGATCATAATGAATGGAACGGTGGTACAGGAACAATCAGAAAGGGGTATAACCTACTATGAAACAGAAGCCACTTACGGTAACGAAATAAAATCGTGGTCTTATTCCAAAGCACAAAACAGCGATATCTATGTAAAAGACGATTCAGTTTTGACAGCCTACGACAAGGAGGGCAGAAAAACACAACAAACAAGGTATTGTCGTGACCAGGAAACAAACTCCTGGGTGTTGCAAGCAGAAGAATACTACAGTTATAGTGGCGATACACTGATAACCTCTTCTGCCGAAGGCCTTGAAGAAAAGGAAATCAGTTATTACAGAAACGGATTACGGGATTCTACTATAAAGTATGAATTGGACAATGGTGTTTGGGAGAAATTCTCAAGCAAAAAATATACATACAATGCAGAGAATAATCCAATCCTTATTGTGGACTATGTGTACGATAAAACAAGCCAATCATTTAAGGCTTCGATGAAATCGGATTATTTTTATGGTGTTGACAAAGATCAGAAAAATTATTGCAACTTCAGGTTTTTGTTTTGGGACGGCAACATATGGACAGATACAATTAATAATCCGGGTTACCAACTCGTCCAAAGTATGGAAGCAACCACTTATTACAAGATTAAGCAAGTTCAGCAGGTCGTTTTTAACGAAGTCAAAACCTTGGAAAGTAACAACACCGTAATTAGTCTCAATCCTGTAACGAAAGAAATTTATATTTATTCGGATGCCACAACAGAGAATGCTCTTTCAATTTATAATCTGAACGGAAACAAAATGCTTTTTCGGCAGGTAGAAGCTAATGAATCTATTTCTGTATCGGCACTTCCGGAAGGGATTTATCTGATAATCTTAAACAATCAATACGGCACAACCAAGGAGAAATTTAGTATTAAATAAGCCGCTTTCAGATCCCCGATAATACAGGTAATAAAACGAGGCTGTCATTTGATGACAGCCTCGTTGCGTTTATGGAAGGCCTCAGACCGGAAGGGCTTAAGAGCGGTTCGCGGTTTGGGGCCTCTTTGGTGAACTTATTCTGCTTTGGGCTCTTCGGCGGCAGCTTCGTCGGCCTGGTCGGTGCTTTCCTTTTTGGAGGAGGCTTTTTTGGCGGCGGGCTTTTTGGCTGGCTTTTCGGCTTTGGGAGCTTCTTCGGCTACTTCGTCTTTGGCGGCTTTGGCTTTTTTGGCGGCAGGCTTTTCGGTTTTGGCTGCTTTGGGAGCGGCTTCGGCTGTTTCAGCTGTTTCGGCTTCGGCTGCTTTTTCGGCTTTCTTGCTTTCGGCGGCCTTTTCGGCTTTCTTGGCTTTGGCGGCCAGGGCGGCCAGGGCTTTGGCATCCATTTCTTCTTTCAGGGCGGCCAGGGCATTGATGTCGCCCAGGGTGGTCTTTTCTACCTTCTGCGAAACGGCTTCCATTTGCTGAGCTTCGGCTTTCTTTTCGGCACCGGCTTTTTTGCTGGCGGCACGGGCTTCGGCCTTGGCTTCGTCTTCGTGGATGCGGCTGTGCGAAAGAATGATGCGCTTGGCGTTTTTGTTGAACTCAATCACCTTGAAGGCCAGCTTTTCGTCCACCTGGGCCTGAGTGCCGTCTTCTTTAATAAGGTGTTTGGGAGTGGCAAAACCTTCCACGCCGTACGGCAGAGAAACAACAGCACCTTTTTCCATCATTTCGATGATGGTACCTTCGTGCACGCTGTCCAGAGTGAATACGCTTTCGAACACTTCCCAGGGATTTTCTTCGAGTTGCTTGTGGCCCAGGCTCAGACGACGGTTTTCTTTGTCGATTTCGAGCACTACTACTTCGATGTTGGCACCAATCTGAGTGAATTCAGTGGGGTGTTTGATCTTTTTGGTCCAGCTCAGGTCGCTGATGTGGATGAGTCCGTCTACACCTTCTTCGATTTCGACGAATACGCCAAAGTTGGTAAAGTTGCGAACACGTGCTGTGTGCTGGCTGCCAACAGCGTATTTGTTTTCGATATCCAACCAGGGATCGGGTTTGAGTTGCTTGATGCCCAGTGACATTTTGCGTTCTTCGCGGCTCAGTGTCAGGATGACGGCTTCTACTTCGTCACCAACGGACATAAAGTCCTGAGCGCTGCGCAAATGCTGCGACCAGCTCATTTCCGATACGTGGATGAGGCCTTCTACTCCCGGAGCAATTTCTACGAAGCTTCCGTAATCGGCCATAACCACTACTTTGCCTTTTACTTTGTCGCCAATCTTGAGATCGGGATCGAGCGAATCCCAGGGATGGGGAGTGAGTTGCTTCATTCCCAAGGCAATGCGTCTCTTGTCTTCGTCAAAGTCCATGATAACCACGTTGACTTTCTGATCGGGTTCCACCACTTCGCGGGGATCGCTCACGCGGCCCCAGCTCAGGTCGGTGATGTGGATCAGGCCGTCTACGCCGCCCAGGTCGATAAATACACCGTACGAAGTGATGTTCTTGACGGTTCCTTCGAGTACCTGACCTTTTTCGAGTTTGGAGATAATTTCTTTTTTCTGTTGTTCCAGTTCGGCTTCGATAAGGGCCTTGTGAGAAACAACCACGTTCTTGAATTCCTGGTTGATTTTGATAACCCTGAATTCCATGGTTTTGCCTACGAATACGTCGTAGTCGCGAATGGGCTTAACGTCAATTTGCGAACCGGGCAGAAAGGCTTCGATGCCAAAGACATCGACAATCATACCACCCTTGGTGCGGCATTTTACAAAGCCCTTTACAATTTCGTTGTTTTCGAGCGCTGCGTTTACATTGTCCCAGCTGCGGGCCGAGCGCGCCTTTTTGTGCGAAAGAATCAACTGGCCTTTTTTGTCTTCCTGCGATTCGATATACACTTCCACTTCGTCGCCGATTTTAAGGTCGGGGTTGTAGCGAAACTCGTTCAGGGAAACAATACCGTCGGATTTGAATCCGATGTTGACTACCACTTCGCGTTTGTTCATTCCGATCACTTTTCCAATGATCACTTCTTTTTCCTTGACGGTGTTCAGGGTTTTGTCGTAGGCATCGACCAGTTTTTCCCTGACATTGCCATCGCCAATCAGGTCGCCTTTTTCGTAAGCATCCCAGTCAAAATCGGGATCCATTTGGGCGGGCTTGTTGTCTCTTTTGTGAGCGGCTGCTTGTTTGGCAGGGCTTTCAGCAGCGGGAGCAGCGGGGGTTTCGGTGGCGGCTTCTTCAGCGGCCTGGGGTTCGGTGGCAAGTTCTTTGCCGGCGTCTTTCAATTCTTCTTCCATTTTTTTTAGAGGTAATTGTTTGTAAATTAGACATTATGTTGATAAATTCCGGCAGTAAAAACACTGCCGGCAAAATAGGGCGCAAATTTACAAAGACTTACTGAATATCCAAAACAAATACTTAAAAAAAGCAGCCTGATATGTGTATAAAAAAATATATCTTTGCCTGAGGATTGCAGAGTGACCCCGGGTGATGAAGAATCAAGGGTGACAAAGAATCAAGTTTATGTCTGAGAACTGCAAGTAGATTAAACAGGCCGGATGAAAGAACTGAAATGCTGTATATTGAACCGCAGACAGAGGCTGGTGGCAACTCAGCACCGGACGACCCGTTTGGTGTCGAAGGGGCGTGGATGGCGCGCAGCATCGCTGTTGCTTGTGTTTGCCTTGCTGATACCGGGAGTGCTGTCGTGTCAGACTATGGCACCTTTTTATTTTGAGCAGCTGATGCCCGCCAGGGTGCAGGAATTGCCGCCCGGGAAAAAACTCTTACTCGTCGACGAGAGTCCGTCCAGAGCCATCGAACCGGTACACAAAGTCTTCCTGAATTTCGAATACCAACGCGATACAGTATTAAACTGCGATTCCGCAGCCACCTACCTGCTGCAAAGCCTGGAGCAGAAGTTGCTGGCGAGTGGCTATCTCAAAGGCGTTGAACGCCCGCGCACCCAATCATCCCGCCTCGACCCCAACACTCTTTACCGCCTGCAGGATTCGCTCGGCTGCGATTATGTGCTCATCCTGAAGCAACACGAGATCAAAAGCTTTATGAACACCGACGGAAATTTTGTTGGCCATAATGTGCTGACAGCCGGTGTGTGGGAATTGCTCGAGACTCCCTACTTAAACAGACTTTCGGAGTTTTTGCTGTTCGATACCCTGAGCATGGGTTCCGTTATTTATCGCAAAGACGAACCTTTCTGGTCTTTGCCCGATTTTGAGGAAAACCTGCCCGAGCTGTCCGAAATCCAGGCCCAAAAAGTGTTCCTAAGCCTGGTGCCCGATTGGCGCGAAGCCGAACGCTATTATTACATCGCCGGCAATTACCAGATCAAACTGGCCGTCGACCGCATGCGCAACAAGGACTGGGAAGGAGCGGCCCGCTATTGGGAAAAAGCGTACGAGAGCGGAGGCAAAAACAGCCGTTACCGGGCAGCCGTCAACCTGGTGCTCTATCACGAACGTTACGACCGGATAGCCGAAGCCCTGCAATGGATAGAAAAAGCTCAGGCCATTCCCGAAACGATCTTGTTTATGCCCAGCCCTTCGGAAAAAGAAATGCTCTACAATTGGAAATATTTGTTGCGGCAACGCCAAAAAGAGCTTGAAAAGTTTTACGGCCCGGCCGCATCCGACAGCAATTGTCCTTAAGAGAATAATTATTACTTTTACACAAATTTTTACTTGCGACCCGGGTTCCCCATGGATATATTACAACTGATAGGCAGAACAAAGGCTCTTTTTAGCGAAGATTTGGCCGCACACGAGCAGGAATTGTCGGGCATGGTAGCCGCCTCGCGTTTTTTGGTGATAGGAGGAGCAGGTTCCATAGGGCAGGCCGTCAGCAAAGAAATATTCAGGCGCAATCCCCGCAAACTGCATGTGGTTGACCTGAGCGAAAACAACCTGGCCGAACTGGTGCGCGACATCCGCAGTTCCTTCGGTTACATCGGGGGCGATTTCAGGACTTTTGCTCTCGACTGCGGATCTTCGGTGTACGATGCCTTTTGGCAGGCAGACGGCCTCTACGATTATGTGCTCAACCTGTCGGCCCTCAAGCATGTACGCAGCGAAAAAGATCCCTACACCCTGATGCGGATGATCGACGTAAACATTTTCAACACCGTCAAAACCCTGAAGCAGGCCGGAGAAAAGGGAGCGAAAAAATACTTTTGCGTATCCACCGACAAAGCGGCCAATCCGGCCAATATGATGGGCGCCACCAAGCGCATTATGGAAATGTTTCTGATGCAACACAGCCGCGATATCTGCATTTCGACGGCCCGTTTTGCCAACGTGGCTTTTTCGGACGGATCGTTGCTGCAGAGCTTCGAACAACGTTTGCAGAAACGCCAGCCCATTGTGGCTCCCAACGATGTGAAACGCTATTTTGTCACAGCCCGTGAATCGGGCGAATTATGTCTGCTGTCCACCCTGCTGGGCGGGAATCGCGACATCTTTTTTCCCAAACTCAGCCAAGACTTGCACCTGCAAAAATTTTCCGATATTGCCGTACGCTATTTGCAGGCCAGAGGTTACGAGCCCTTTTTGTGCCGTTCCGAACAAGAAGCCCGCGAACTGATGCACAGCCTGCCCGACGAGGGCCGCTGGCCTTGTTTGTTTACCGCCAGCGATACCACCGGCGAAAAGGAATACGAAGAATTTTATACCGGCAACGAACTACCCGATATGGAGCGATTTCGGAGCCTGGGGATCGTCAGGAACCCTCCGGACTGTGATCCGCAAAAAACAGCCCGCTTTGTCCGCGTCGTCGAGGGAATGAAAGCATCGGGGAGCTGGAGCAAAGAAGAAATGGTCGCGCTGTTTTTTGAAATGATTCCCGATTTTGCCTACATCGAAAAAGGCAAATACCTCGATTCAAAAATGTAATAGGAATCAGCAGAAAATAATTGATTAAAAATAGATAATCAGCTAATTATAAAACCGTAAGACCGGAAAAAACATACAAATAAGTGCAGAATAATTCAGAAAACAAGCTTTTTGCCGAAACGCTGCAGTTTATCAGGCAGGCATTCGGGCAGCCCCGGGGGACGATACCTCTGCATGCACCTGTGTTTGGAGGGAACGAAAAAAAATACCTCGGGGAATGCATCGACTCCACCTATGTGTCGAGTGTGGGCAGGTTTGTCGACCGTTTCGAAGAAGAAATGGCCCGCTTTACCGGAGCGGCCAAAGCGGTGGTTTGCGTCAACGGAACCAATGCGCTGCATCTGGCTCTGCATCTGGCCGGGCTGGAACGCGACGAAGAGGTGATCACTCAGCCACTGACTTTTGTGGCCACCGTCAATGCCATTGCCTATGGCGCTGCCCATCCTGTGTTTGTCGATGTAGACCGCGATACGATGGGGCTTTCGCCGGCAGCTCTGCGAGCCTGGCTCGAACAAAACGTCCGGATTGAACAAGGGCAGGGCAAGGACCCGAAGCCGGGGGCGTACAATGTAAAGACCGGACGGCGCATAGCCGCGGTTGTGCCCATGCACACTTTTGGCCATCCCTGCCGTATAGACGAAACAGCCGATCTTTGCAAACAGTATCACATTGAACTGATCGAAGACGCGGCCGAAAGCCTGGGCAGTTATTACAAGGGGCAGCACACCGGCACCTTCGGCAAAATGGGCGTACTTAGTTTCAACGGCAACAAAATACTCACCACCGGCGGGGGAGGCATGTTGCTTTTTCGGGACGAAGCCCTGGCCAAAAGAGCCAAACACATCAGCACCCAGGCCAAAGTGACACATCCCTGGGCCTTTGTGCACGACGAAATCGGTTACAACTACCGCATGCCCAACATCAATGCGGCTTTGGGGCTGGCCCAGCTGGAACAGCTCGAAACTTTTCTGGCAGCTAAACGCAAACTGGCCGGGGAGTATAAGCAGTTTTTCGAAGGCAAAGCGGGCATCCGTTATGTGGAAGAGCCCCGAGACTGCCGTTCCAACTTCTGGCTCAACGCTGTTTTGCTGGATGGGCCCCGGCAGCGCGATGCTTTTTTGGAATACACCAACCAACGAGGCGTCAGCACCCGCCCGGCCTGGGAACTTATGCACCGCCTGCCTATGTTTAAAAATGCCCAATGCGGCGACCTGAGCAATGCCGAATGGATTGCCGGCCGTCTGGTAAATATCCCAAGCAGCGTACCATATGAATCGTAACAATATTAACAAACAAGACATCCTACTGATTGGGGGCGGGGGGCATTGTCTTTCGTGCATCGATGTCGTTGAGCAGGGCGGTCAATACCGCATTGCCGGCATTGTTGATCTGCCCGAAAAACTTGGCAGTCGTGTGCTGGGCTATCCGGTAGTGGGCAACGACGACGATATAGCCCGTTTGGCAAAAGACTGTCCAAATTTTCTGATCAGCCTTGGACAGATCAGGTCGGCGGCCGGCCGTCAGAGAATTTACGAAAGAGTAAAGCAGGCCGGCGGAAACCTGCCCGTTGTCGTCAGCCCTCATGCCTACGTCAGTTCACGTGCGCAACTAGCCGAGGGCAGCATCGTTATGCATCAGGCATTAGTTAACAGCGGAGCCCGTATAGGCCTCTGCTGTATTATCAACAGCAAAGCCCTGGTCGAACACGAAGCCCGGATCGGAGCCTTTTGCCATATTTCCACTGCTGCCTGTATCAACGGACAGGTTAGCATAGGGGAGCATTGTTTTGTAGGCAGCAATACGGTGGTAGGCAACAACCTGGATATTACAGATCATTGTGTACTGGCTGCCGGCTCTCAGGTATTAAAAAACATTAGCCTGCCGGGAGTTTACCTGGGACAACCCCTTCGAAAAATAGAATAGCGATGAAAACACTGATCATAGCCGAAGCAGGCGTCAATCACAACGGCGATATGGAGCTGGCCAAAGGCCTGATAGAAGCAGCGGCCACTGCCGGTGCCGATATGGTGAAATTTCAAAGCTTCAAGGCAGAAGCAATGGTGAGTAAAACAGCTCCTAAAGCCGATTACCAAAAAACCAACTCCGGGCCCGACGATTCTCAGTACCGGATGCTCAAAAAACTGCAGCTGGATCGCGATCAGCACATGCAATTGATGGCTCATTGCCGGCTCTGCGGCATTCAGTTTCTTTCGGCTCCCTTCGATCTGGAAAGTATAGAATTGCTGCACAGTCTGGCTGTCCCTTTGTATAAAATTCCTTCGGGCGAAATCACCAATAAGCCCTACTTAAAAGCCATAGCCTCCAAACACCAGCCGGTCATTATGAGCACCGGGATGTCGGAAATCTCCGAAATCGAAGCAGCCTTGGCCGTGTTGTACGAAAACGGTCTGACAAAAGCCGATATCACTCTGTTGCATTGCAACACCCAATACCCCACGCCCATGAAAGAGGTCAACCTGAGGGCTATGATTCAGCTGCGCGAAAAGCTGGGTCTGGCCGTGGGTTATTCCGACCACACCAGGGGTATTGAGGTTCCCATAGCGGCGGTGGCTCTGGGGGCAAGGGTGATCGAAAAACACTTTACGCTCGACCGCGGTTTGCCCGGCCCCGACCATCAGGCATCGCTGGAGCCTCAGGAGTTGAAAGCTATGGTGGTCGCCATACGCAATATCGAAAAAGCCCTGTCGGGTTCAGGCATAAAAGAACCAGGCGCCGGCGAGATCAAAAACAAAGACATTGCCCGCAAAAGTATAGTGGCGGCAAGGGCTATCTGTCGGGGAGAAGTGTTGACGGAACAAAACCTGGGAGTGAAACGTCCGGGCAACGGCATCAGTCCCATGCGCTGGGACGAGGTGCTGGGGCAGCGGGCTGTTCGCGATTTCGAACAAGACGAACTGATAGAACTCTAAATAAAAAGCCATGAGGAAAATTTGCATAGTCACAGGAACCCGGGCCGAATACGGCCTGCTCAGCCCGCTGATCAGGGCCGTTCACGAGGATCCCGAAATGGAACTGCAGTTGCTGGTGACCGGCATGCACCTTTCGCCCGAGTTTGGCAACACCTGGACCCAAATCCGCGACGACGGCTTTCCCATTGCCAAAAAAATCGAGATGCTGCTCTCGTCCGATACGGCGGTGGGCATCAGCAAATCCAATGCCCTGGCCCTGATTTCTTTTGCCGAAGCACTGAATGAACTGCAGCCCGACATTATGATTGTGCTGGGCGACCGCACCGAAACTTTTGCTGCCGTGCAGGCTGCACTGATAGCCGGCGTGCCTACAGGACACATCTCCGGAGGAGAGCTCACCATGGGAGCTTACGACGACGCCATCCGCCACAGCATCACCAAGATGAGCCAGCTGCATTTTACCGCAACCGAAGTCTATCGGCGCCGGGTCATTCAGCTGGGCGAGCAGCCCGCGAGCGTCTTCAACGTCGGCGCCCCCGGCCTGGACAACATCCGCCGCCTGCCCCTGCTGAGCCGCGAAGAGCTGGAGCAGGCTTTGGGCTGCAGGCTGCGCCGCCGCAACCTGCTCATCACCTTCCATCCCGTCACCCTGGAGCAACAAAGCGCTGCCGGGCAATTCGGTGAATTGCTGGCCGCCCTCGACGAGCTGGACGACTGCCTGCTGATTTTTACCAAACCCAATTCCGACAAAGACGGCCGCAGC
>CAZNQD010000022.1:2169-13130 GCA_964575345.1 uncultured Bacteroidales bacterium | reverse complement strand
GGACGACTGCCTGCTGATTTTTACCAAACCCAATTCCGACAAAGACGGCCGCAGCATCATTGCCCTGACGGACGACTACGTAGCCCGTCGTCCCCAAACGTCCATCGCCTTCGATTCGCTGGGCCAGCTCCGCTATTTGTCTGCAGTCCGGCAGATGGACGCCGTGGTGGGCAACTCCTCGAGCGGCATCGTCGAAGTGCCGGCCCTGCAGGTGCCCACGGTCAACATCGGTGACCGCCAGCGCGGACGCCTCCGCGCCCCCTCCGTCTTCGACTGCGAACCCCGCCGGGCCGACATAAGCCGCGCCCTGCAACAGGCCCTGGCCTACGATCGCCGCAGGCCCCTGCAACATCCTTACGGCGACGGGCATGCCTGCGAAAAGATTTTCGACATACTGAAACACAGCCCGGCCCCCGCGCTCAAGAAAGCATTCTACGACCTCGGCCCGGACTTTGATCCCTTCACCCTGCGCTTCGGCGAAGCAACACCCGACTCCGACCGAGGCTGCAGCCGCGAAGCATCAACCGACACAAACAACAAGCAATGAAAGATTTCAGCTTCAACCTGATACAACACAAGGCCGGCCTTATCGAAGCCATGAAAAGGCTGGGCGAAGTGCCCGGTAACCTGACGCTCTTTGTGGTCGACCCCCGGGGACGCCTGCTGGGCACCCTCACCGACGGCGACATCCGCCGGGGCCTGATTGGCGGCCTGAGCCTCGACGATACGGTGGATAAATTTATGTTTACCCGTTTTCAACACATCAACAAGGGCTTTAGCCTGACCGAGTTTAAGCAGGCCCGCGAAAAAGGCATACGCCTGCTGCCTATGCTCAACAAGCAAGGCTGCATCGAAAAAATCTACGACCTCAAAAAACATCGCAGCCTGCTGCCTCTCGAGGCCGTCATCATGGCCGGAGGCCGGGGCGAGCGTCTGCGTCCGCTCACCGACCACACCCCCAAACCCCTGCTGCCCCTGGGCGACAAACCCATCATAGAGCACAACATCGACCGCCTGATCAGCTTTGGCATCGAAACCATTCATATTTCGCTGGGCTATCTGGGCCAGCAGCTGGTCGATTACCTGGGCGACGGCTCCGGCAAAGGCATACAGATTCGTTACATCCGCGAAAATCAGCCTCTGGGCACCGCCGGCGCCCTGTCGCTGGCCGAAAAATTCAAGAGCGAATACTTCCTGCTGATGAACAGCGATTTGTTTACCGATGCCGATTTCGAAGACCTCTACCTGACCACCCTGCAGCAAAAAGCCTGCCTTGGAGTGGCCAGCGTGCCCTATACCACCAAAGTGCCCTACGGCATTTTCAATACAAGGGGCAAACGCATCACCGGCCTGGCCGAAAAACCTCTTTACACCCATTACGCCAACGCCGGCATCTATATCATGCATCAAAAGGTTTTACAATACATCCCCCAGGGCAGCCCCTTCAATATGACCGATCTGATAGACCGCCTGCTGGCCGAAAAGCAAAACCTTATTCACAACCCGCTGGTGGGCTATTGGATTGACATTGGCCAGCCTCAGGATTATACCAATGCCCGTGAAATCGTGAAACACCTCAACCGCGACTAAACCCCCACCGGCCATGAAGATCGACGATACCCTGTTTATCATACCCGCCCGGGGCGGCTCCAAAGGGCTGCCCCGCAAGAACATCCTGCCCCTGGGAGGCAAGCCGCTGATCTGCCACAGCATAGACGCTGCCCGCGGGCTGAGCGACGATTGCCATATTTGTGTCAGCACCGACGACGCCGAAATCAGGAAAGTAGTCGAAGACTACGGCCTGTCCCTGCCCTTTGTGCGTCCGGCAGAGCTGGCCTCTGACACGGCCGGCAGCCGCGAAGTGCTGCTGCATGCCTGGGATTTTTATCAACGACAAGCGGGCCGCTCCTACGCCCGCATCTGCCTGCTGCAGCCTACCAGCCCCCTGCGCGGCGCCCGGCACATCGGGGAAGCCCTGCAGCTCTGGCAGGACGATCTGGATATGGTGGTATCGGTGAGGGAAAGCAAGGCCAATCCCTACTTCAACCTGTTCGAAGAGGAGGGAGGCTACCTGAAAAAGTCCAAGCCCGGCAACTACCTTCGCCGGCAGGACGCGCCCCCGGTGTGGGAATACAACGGCGCCATCTACCTCATCAGGCCGGCCGCGCTGCAAAGCCTGCCCATCGCTCAATTCGGCAGGGTGCGCAAGTATGTAATGAGCGGGGCCGATTCGGTCGATCTCGACACGGAACTCGATTACCGGCTGCTGCAGGAGCTTTTTGCCCAAAGAACAGTCTAAGCTGCCCGTCCGGCGCAACAGCCCCGGCAGCGCGAACAGCTCAAACAGCTCCGTGCGGCAAAATTTTGCTTGTCGTTCGGGAATAATGTTTACTTTTGTCTCCTGATTGTAAAGACAAAATCAATACGATACAGACAAAATCAACACGATACAGACAAATATCAAACTTTACCGAAAAACAGAGACACTAATGGAAGCATTAAGCAGCTTATTCGATAAACATTTACGCAAAGCCCTGGAACAAATCAAAGCCCAATACACCTCGCAGTGTACCGGAGTGATCTATATCCAGCCCAGTCCCGAGATTGCCGAGTTTTCCATCCTGGACGAAGACTTCAAAGCCCTGGAAAAAATTACGGTACACCGTTGGGCCGAAAACCTCGAAAACATCAACAGCCAGGCCGAGATCCAAAACGTGGAGCTACAGATGAAAGACTTGCTGCAGGAAGCCCGCGACGAAGGCTTGTTTAAGCAACTCAATCTCTGCCTGCCCTTCAGGGTGATGCTGCTCAACGAAGAGTTCGAAAACCTGGCCGAACTCTTGCTCATCGATCAGGAAGAAGAGCCCGTCAGCGAAAACCTGCTCGAAGACTTCAACCGCGAACTCAAGGATTTCTACAATAAGCTGATGGCCGATATTTAAAAGAGCGCAAAGCATGGTTGCCGAAAACAAGCAAATAGCCAAAAACACCCTCTACCTGTATGTGAGGATGTTGCTCATAATGCTTGTCAGCCTCTATACTTCAAGGATTACCCTGCAAGTGCTGGGGGTCAGCGACTTTGGTATCAACAATGTGGTGGGCGGCATTGTCACCATGCTGGCCTTTGTTACTACTTCCATTTCTTCGGGCACCAGCCGGTTTTATGCTTTCGAAATAGGCCGTGGCGATCTACACACGTTGAATCAGTATTTCAAGCTTTCAGTCACCCTGTTCTTTTTTGTCGGCCTCGTCGTCCTTCTGCTGGCCGAAACCCTGGGCTTATGGTTTGTCAATACCCAAATGGTGATACCCGCCGAGCGGATCAGAGCCGCCAACTGGGTCTACCAGTGCTCCATTATCTCCTTTATGCTCAATATGTTTCTGGTGCCCTTCCAGTCGATGATTATAGCCTTCGAAAATATGAAAATCTATGCCTTTGCGGGCATAATCGAGGTCATACTAAAACTCCTGGTTATATATTTCTTACTGGTAGTTAATGCCGACAAGCTGATACTCTTTGCCGTTTTGTACTTGAGCATCTCGCTGGTGATCTTTGTGTTATATGTTGTGTATTGCCTACGTAAATACCCCTCGTGTGCTTACTCTTTTTTCTTCGACAAAAGCATGTTCAAAGAATTCAGCTCCTACTCGGGCTGGATTATATTTGGTTCGCTGGCCGGAGTAATACGTGGCCAGGGCATCAACATCGTACTTAACCTGTTTTTCGGCCCTATTGTCAATGCGGCCAGAGGCATCGCTTTTCAGGTGGAGAGAGCCGTATCGCTCTTTGTGCACAATTTTTACACCGCTGTGAGGCCTCAAATAACCAAACGCTATTCGGCCGGCAACTTCAAAGACATGTTCGATCTGGTGTTCAGCTCCTCGCGCTATTGTTATTACCTGGTTTTTGTGTTAGGTATCCCCATACTCATTCAGACCGAATACATCCTGCAGCTCTGGCTGGGCGAGGCACCCGCCATGTCGGTGCTCTTTACCAGGCTGGTGCTGATTGCCGCCGTTGTAGAATCGCTCTCTTACCCCCTGGATACGGCGGTTATGTCCACCGGCAGGATCAAGGCGTATCAGTTTATAACCGGCGGCCTGCTCATATTGAATTTGCCCCTGTCGTATCTGTTGCTCAAGCTGGGTTATCCCCCCGAAAGCACCATGTATGTAGCCATAGCAATGGCTCTGGCAGCGCATATTCCGCGAATGTTGTATGCAAAAAAAGAAGCCGGCCTTTCCCTATGGGCTTATACCCGCGAAGTCTTATGGTACATTAGTCTGGTAACTGTGGTAGCAGTTTTGCCTTTGCTCTTTTTGTATCGGAAAATTAATTTTGGCGGCTTTGGCCTTTTTGTCGTCTTTAGCCTGCTCTGCGTCCTGTGGTCTTTGCTGGTTATTTATTTTATCGGCATCGGCAAAAGGGAGCGTAAACAGCTGGCAGGTTTTGTTTTGCAAAAAATCAGACAAAAATAAAACCGGCTGCCTTTGTATAACTATTTGTCCGGCCTCCCAAAAGCCTATGAGTAAATTTTTTCAAAAAGATACTTGTCCTGTCGGCAAAAGCTTGTACTTTTGCAGCGGTTTTGCCGAAATAGCTCAGTTGGTAGAGCAACGCATTCGTAATGCGTAGGTCGCCGGTTCGAGTCCGGCCTTCGGCTCAGAAGAATAAGACGAAAGGGGCTCAAAAAGGCTCAGAAAATTGTTTGGTGTTCGGCCTTTTTTAAGGGCGCTCAAGTAAGGGTTTTCATAACCCAAAGTTCATCGATTTCAGGCTCTCCGGAGCTTGCAAACTACAGGCGGAAAGCAGGTTTGAACAGTAGTTTCAGGCCTGCTTTTTTATGTACATACAGCTGCTTCCTGAAATTGTTAACAGGATCGCCTGTTTGTGTTAATAAAAATTGATTGATTTTCCTGTTATTTTTGTGTCTATACAGTAAAATATATTACCTTTGCCGGCGTTTGGTAAGAGGTATGCTTGCTGTGTAAGTGGCTGCTTCAACCCTGAGTTAAAAAACCGACTTGCTGATTTCTGTATTGGAAATAGTCGGCGAAGCTTTGGGTTTTGTTAAGCTTTCTTTAGATTAAAGCCGGATTAGGGGCAATAAACGTCCGGATTCAGGCTTTATACACAGCGGCCCATTTCCGAAATACGTACAAGATTCAGTACATGTCAGGAGAAAACAAATTGCAGTGGTTCGCCGCCAAAACCAGGCCGCATCAGGAGCTGAAGATCAAAAACAAGCTGGACGGGCTGGGTGTGGAGAATTTTCTCCCCATGAAAGAGCAGATTCGGGTTTTGGGCGAAAAAAAACGTAAAGTGATGCGGCCTTTGGTGCCACGGCTGCTGTTTCTGCGCTGTCGCAAAGAGCTGCTTTTCGCCTTGCTCAACGAACATTTTCTGCCCCTCAGTTACGTCCGCAACCTCGAAACCAAACGTCCACTGGTAGTTCCCGACCAACAGATGCGGGATTTTATGTTTTTTGTCGATTTTGCCCAACACTCCATACAGGTGCTCAACGACAAACTGAAGCCCGGCGACCGGGTACGCGTGGTCAAAGGCGATCTGGCCGGCCTCGAAGGCGAACTGATACGCATCAAAGGACACAAAAGGGTGGTGGTACGCCTGCAGGGCCTGTTCTCGGTGGCTGCCGGCACTTATTTGCCCAAGCATTTTCTGGAACTTGTTGACAAAAAAAGTAATTCATAGTTTAACAAGCGTGTATAGTTCAAATCAACCAAAAACTTCCTTGGTTAAACACATTCATCGTATATGAAGAATCTCTTCGAAAAAATACTCAAGCGAATACTATCGTCGCGTTACCTCAGTTATTGGGTGGTGCTGGCTGCCGATTTGATTGTGTCGGTGCTGAGTACCCTGATCAGTTGCCTGCTGGTGCGTCACTACATGAGCGTTAACCTGACGGCGGGCGATATACTGTACATCTGCCTGCTCTCGTTGGTATTCAGCCTGGTGGCCTTTTTGAGCTTCAGTACCTACCGCAACATCATCCGCCATTCCAGCCTGCGCGAAGTGGGCTATCTGGGCCTGGGCGCAGGTGTTAAAATAGTAATGATGCTGGGGGTCCTGTTCTTTTTCTGGGACTTTTTGTTTCAGGAAAAAATCTGGGTGGCTGCCGGCTTCGACTTCCTGATCAGTTTTGTCGGCCTGGTGGCCTTGCGCATAGTGATGATAGCCACCTACGACCTGGCCCTGCAACGCGCCTCGGTGCGGATTCGCAAAAATATTCTTATCTACGGGCTGGGCGACGTGAGCGCATCGCTCGAAGCCAGGCTCAAGTCGGACAAAAAATACTTAGTACGGGGTTTCTGCGTACACAGCGACAAGGTAAAACGCTTTCGCCTGGCCGGCCTGCCGGTGTATTTTCTGCGCAACGAAGGGGAATTTGACGAAGTGTTTCGCAACCGCAACATCCAGGGCATTTTGTTCCCCAATTACAAAAGCGTACAGGACGAAAAAGAACGCATTATCCGCTTTTGCGAAAAGCGGCACATACAGGTGCTGATTGTCCCCCCCGTGGGTGAATTCTCGGGCGACACGAGCGGCATGAAAACCGAAGTGCGGCCCATTGAGATCGAAGACCTGCTGGAACGCGAAGAAATCAACATCAACCTCGACGAGGTGATAAACGAGCTCAAAGGCAAAACCGTGCTGGTGACCGGAGCTGCCGGCTCCATAGGCAGCGAACTCTGCCGGCAGGTAGCCACCATGGGCATACAGCGGCTGGTGCTGTTCGATATTGCCGAAACCCCCATGTACCACATTCGCATGGAGCTCGAGGAAAAATTTCCCTACCTTAAACTGATTCCCGTCATAGGCGACGTCAGAGTGGCAGAGAGGGTTAATAAAGTGTTCGAACAGTACGCACCCCAGGTGGTCTTTCACGCCGCTGCCTACAAGCACGTGCCCCTGATGGAAGAAAATCCCTGCGAAGCCGTACTGGTCAATGTCAAAGGAAGCATCAACGTGGCCGAGGCCTCTTTGAAATGCTGCGTCGAAAAAATGATTATGATCTCTACCGACAAGGCCGTGAATCCCACCAACATAATGGGAGCCAGCAAGCGCCTGGCCGAAATCTATATCCAGAGCCTGGGCATGCATATTTCCAAAGGGAATATGGCCGGCCGCACCCGCTACATCACCACCCGTTTTGGCAATGTGCTGGGATCGAACGGTTCGGTGGTGCCCCGCTTTCGCGAACAGATCGAAAAGGGCGGGCCGGTTACGGTGACCCATCCCGAAATCACCCGCTATTTTATGACCATCCCCGAGGCCTGCCGCCTGGTGCTGGAGGCCGCCACCATGGGACAGGACAGCGAAATCTTTGTTTTCGACATGGGCACCCCCGTCAAGATCAGTGAGCTGGCCCGCCGCATGATAGAACTGGCCGGCTATCAGCCCGACACCGATATCAAGATTCAGTACACCGGCCTGCGCCCGGGCGAGAAGCTCTACGAAGAGGTGCTGAGCGACAAGGAAAATACCCTGCCCACCGAACACCCCAAGATTCGTGTAGCCCAGGCCCGCACCTACGAATTCGAGACCTTCAACAACGCCCTGGAGCCCCTTTTCAGGGCTTCGAAGCAGGTGGAAATTCCAACCGCGGTCAGAATTGTCCGCAAACTGGTGCCCGAGTACAAGGCGCAAAACAGCTGGCTCGAAAAAGTGTAGCCTGTTAAAAGGCATCCTGTAGACCTACGATGGAAATGACGCAGACCGCAAACAAAAACATCTTCGACGCCGTGGTCAGTCAGGCTCTTTGCGTAGGTTGCGGAGCCTGCCTGTATTCAACCCCGGCCGGGGAGGCGCGGATGGCCTGGAACCCCGAAGGTTTCCTGGTACCGCAGCCGCAACAGCCCGGGGCAGCAGGCGAAGAGAGCCTGAAAGTCTGCCCTTTTAATCCCTGTCCCGAAGAGGCCGTA
This sequence comes from uncultured Bacteroidales bacterium, assembly GCA_964575345.1. GTDB lineage: Bacteria > Bacteroidota > Bacteroidia > Bacteroidales > UBA1402 > UBA1402. The sequence continues at coordinate 5,183 of CAZNQD010000022.1, read as the reverse complement.
CGCACCGAAAACGAACTGGCGGAGCTGTTTCTGACAGAGGCTCCCCGCCGGCATCCGAGGGTGGGGCCTTATTTTGACACCTACGCCGGGTATTCCGTTCAGTACCGCCCCGCTTCTTCGTCGGGCGGGCTGGCCACTTACCTGATGGACCGGCTTTTGAAGAGCAAAACCGTGGACGCGGTGATAGCGGTCAAAGAGGGAAAAGAAGGGAGAGAGGGAAAAGAGGCTTTTTACGAATATGCTGTTTTGCAGTCGTCCGATGAGCTGACCGGCGCTTCCAAAACCAGGTATTACCCGGTAACGCTGGGCGGGCTGATGGAGCAATTGAGAAGCGGCAACCGGCGCTATGCCGTGGTTGGCGTAGCCTGTTTCATCAAAGCCGTCCGCCTGCTGCAGCAGTATCATCCGGAACTCAGGGAAAAGATCAGATTTACCATCGGCATTATTTGCGGCGGCCTAAAGAGCCGGTTTTTTGCCGAATACCTGGCCGGCAGGTCGGGCGTCAACAGCCGGCAGTTCAGCGCTCCGCAATTCAGGATAAAAGATAGTCAAAGCACCGCCTCCGACTACGCTTACGGCTGCAAAGACCAAAAAGGGCAATGGCATAGCATCAGGATGAAAACAGTAGGCGATATGTGGGGCAGCGGCCTGTTCAAAAACAATGCCTGCGACTTTTGCGACGATGTCACCGCCGAACTGGCCGATATTTCGCTGGGCGATGCCTGGCTGAGCCCTTATAAAAACGACGGCAGAGGAACCAACGTCATCGTCACGCGCAGCAGAGCCGCCGAAGAATTCATACATCAGGGCATGGAAAGCAGGGATTTGATTGTGGAGCCCTTGGCCTTCGATCGCTTTTTGCATTCTCAACAAGGGAGTTTTTATCACCGGCAGCGGGCCCTGGGCTACCGGATGAAGCAGGCCGGAAAGCAGGGATGGCAGCTTCCGCCAAAGCGCCACGACAACGAGAAAACCGGCCTTGTGGCTGAGCAGGTGCAAAAGCAACGAAGCTTGCTCCGCCAACTCAGCCTGACAGTATGGGCCGCTACCGGCGACAGCGCCCTTTTTGACCGGGCCCTGCGCAAGCCGCTGCATAAACTCAAGGTGCTGACCAAAATAAATCGCTGCCTGAGATCGATACAAAAAGGAGTCGGTTTATGAAAATAGGCATACTAACCCAGCCCTTACAAAACAACTACGGAGGCCTGCTGCAGAATTACGCCCTGCAAAAAGTGTTGCGCGGGCTGGGGCACGAGGTGTACACCATCAACCTGACCTACAAAAAAAAGAACCTGTTCAAGCGGCTCAACCATGCGCTTATCCGGGTACTGTCCAGGATCACGGGCAGAAGATTCAGAGTCTATTCCACGGCCACCCAAAGGGAAGCCGCCATTTTGTTCAGGCATACGCGAAGCTTCGTAAAAAACCACATCCAGACCACCGGGTTGATTTCGCAAAAGCTGAACCAAAAAATGCTCAGCGACTATGCCTTCGAGGCTTACATCGTGGGCAGCGACCAGGTGTGGAGGCCGAGGTATTCGCCCCAGTTGCCGAGCTTTTTTCTCGACTTTCTGGCCGACAATGCCGGGGTAAGGAAAATTGCCTACGCGGCCTCCTTTGGCGTAAGCGACTGGGAATTCAGCGAGGCGCAAACCTCCGCCTTTGGCCGCCTGCTCAGGCTCTTTGACGCCGTTTCGGTAAGAGAAGACTCGGGAGTGGCGCTGTGCCGGCAGTATTTCGGCCTGGAGGCGACCCGGCTGCCTGACCCCAGCCTGCTTCTGACAGCAGAGGATTACAGCGCGTTGGCAGCCGGGGCGGAACGGCAAACAAGCCCCGGAGAGCTCTATACCTACATTCTCGACCGCACCGACGACAAAGACCGGGTGATCGGTTATCTGGCCAAAAAACACCATTGGCAGCCTTTTACGGTGATGCCGGACAAAAACGCCACCCCCGCGGGCAGGCGTATTCAGGCCTATGTGTTTCCGCCCGTCGAGGAGTGGCTGCGCGCTTTTGCCGCCGCCCGCTTTGTGGTTACCGATTCCTTTCACGGCACGGTTTTTTCGATTCTGTTTAATAAGCCCTTTATCACCCTGGCCAACCAGGGCAGAGGGCTTTCGCGTTTCAGCTCCCTGTTGAAGCTCTTTCAGCTCGAAGACAGGCTGGTACAGGCCGCCGACGAGTCGGCCCTGGACAAACTGGACAAGCTGAACGACATAGACTGGCCCAAAACCAGGCGCCTTTTGCAGGGCGAGCGAGAAAAAGCCCTGCGCTTTCTGACCACCTGTTTAGCCAATTAACCCCCCAAACAAATACTGCAACAATGAGCGTTATTTCACGATTTATTCCCCGCCGCGCCGCGACAGCTACGGCCAAAGCAGCCCTGCTGCTGCTCCTGCTCCTGCCGGCCCCGCTGCCCTATTTCAGTACCACCGTGCAGGCCCAGCCCCCCGGCCTGATGCTGCTGGCCCAGGACGAACTGCAAAAGCGGGGTTTGAACGAGTCCGAAGTCCGGGCCCGTTTGCTCGAAAAAGGCATCAATCCCGAAACCATACCGCCGGCCGAGTATCCCAAATACGAGTCTCAGGTGAGGGCGGTGCTCGATGAACTACAGGCCGAGAAAAGAGCGGCTGCCTCCACATCCGCAGCGGAAGCCACTATTGGCGCCGCTGCGGGGCAGCCCATTCAAATCAACGTGGATGCCGGCAAAGAGCAGGCAGCCCCTGCCGGTACGGGGCCGGCAGAGCTGGTGACTACCGAAAGCGAACTGCCCGAAACCACCCCCGCCGAAGCCGCCGCCGAAGCCGCCCAGCGTGTCATCCAGGCCGAAGCGGCCGAGGAGCAGGACAGGGAAGCAGCCTCCGGCCGTATCCGCCGCATCTATGGCCATTCGCTGTTTACCGATCAAAGCCTGGAGGTGTTTCGCACCACCGACGGAGCGCAGGCTCCCGACAGCTACGTGCTGGGCCCGGGCGACGAAATCCATATCAGCATTTTTGGGGCTTCGCAAACCG
>CAZNQD010000022.1:0-2069 GCA_964575345.1 uncultured Bacteroidales bacterium | reverse complement strand
CGAAGTGCTCCAGGGCAAAAGCAAAGTAGCCCTGATGGACGGCGACCTGGTGAGGGTGAAGAGCATCAACAAGCCCATGGAGCTCTACGTGGACATCGAGGGCAGCGTGTATTACCCCGGGCGTTACGACATCGAGGCCAATCCTACCCTGGCTAAGCTGCTGCAAACCGCGGTGCCGGGCTACCGGGCCAAGACCGACTTCCTGCTGCTGGAACGCCTGCGGCCCGACGATACCCGCGAGGTGCTGACCCTGGCTTTTCCCGGCTATAATGGAGGCCCCGACTTTGAGCTACAGGGCCGGGACCGCATCCGGGTGCTCGACCTGGCCACCTACCGAGACGTGGGTGTGATTTCGGTACAAGGCCACGTGCGCCAGCCCTTTGAGCGCAGCATGGCCCTGGGTGACCGCCTGACGGTGAAGCAAGCCCTCGAAATGGCCGGCGGCCTGCGCACCAGCTATTACCCCATCGCCTACATCTTCCGCCGCAACCTGCTCAACCCCGTCGAAGTGGAATACATCCGCCTGGAGCTGGACAGCGCTGACGAAGTGACACTGCAGCCCGGCGACCAGCTGAACATCTACGACAAGAGCAGCTATACCGACGTGGACCAGATCAGCGTGCTGGGAGCCGTACGCAATCCCTTTACCCGCAGCTTTGCCCACAGCGACCGCCTCAGCGTCAAAGAGGCCATCGAAACAGCCGGCGGCCTGCAGCCCAGCGTCTATCCCATAGCCTATATCTTCCGCCGCAACCTGCTCAACCCGGTGGAAACCGAATACATCCGCATAGAATTGGAAGAGGCTGGCGAAATGCAATTGCAGGCCGGCGACCAATTGCGCATCTACGACAATACCACCTATACCAACGTGGGCGAGCTCAGAGTAGCCGGAGCGGTGAAAAACCCCAACAGCTTTAGCTTCGACCCCAGCATGAGCCTGCAGGACCTGCTGATCAATGCCGGGGGCTTCAACGTAGGCGCCGCTTTCAACCGGGTGGAAGTCTTCCGCCTGATCTTATCGCCCAGCGAAAAAGTCAAACTGGATCTGATCACCCTCGAAGTGGACAGCAGTTATCAGGTAGTAAAACCGTATAATTTCAGCCTGCAGCCCTACGACCTGGTGGTGGTGCGCATGACCCCCGAATTTACCACCGGCCGGGTGGTCGAACTCAGCGGTCAGGTAAAATACCCCGGCCCCTATGTGCTGGAGGACAAGAAAACCACGCTGCGCGATGTCATCAAACAGGCCGGCGGCCTGCTGGACGACGCCAACCCCTACGGCGCCCAACTGATCCGTACCTACAACAACCGCGGCTTAATCAGTATCAACCTGAACAAGGCCATGAACAGCGGCAGCCGGATCAACCACAACCCCATCCTCTTTGACGGGGATGTGATCAACATCCGCCGCACCGAAAACGTGGTAGCCATCCTGGAAAACGGCACCCGCATGGCCCAGTACGCCCCCGACCCGGACAATTACCAAATCAAAAACGTGGTGTACCAGGGCCCCAAATCGGCCAAATGGTATGTACGCAAATTTGCCGGCGGCTTCGACAAAAACGCCAACCGCCGCAGCGTCACCGTAACCCACGCCAACAATCAGATGGTCGGCACCGACTGCTTTTTGTTCCTCCGCGACTTCCCCACCGTCCAGCCCGGCTCTACCATAAGCCTGCAACTGGACCCCGAAAAGATCCGCAAAGAAAGCGAACCCAAAGAAAAAGTCGATCTGGAGAGCACCGTCGCCCGCAGCCTGGCCACCCTGACCTCCACCCTCTCGCTGATCCTCTTAGTACAACAACTCGCTAAAGCCGCCCCCTGATGAACACCACCCAAGAAGCCCGTCCCCTTAGCCCGCAGCCTCAGCAAGGAGAGGACGAAATAGACCTGATCGCTATAGCCAAAACCCTCTGGAACGGCCGCAAAACAATATTGATAGCCACCGGCATAGGCGCGGTGTTGGGGTTGTTTGTGGCCTTGTTTACGCCCAAGGAATACACCGTCAAAACAGTGCTGGTGCCCCAAATGAGCGGAGGCAAATCCTCGCAACTGAGCGGCCTGGCCTC